>NZ_JBBINI010000019.1:0-71367 GCF_037443965.1 Meiothermus sp. | reverse complement strand
CACCCAGACGTAGGTAGCCACCAGGAGGGTTTCTGCGTCAAGATAGTACAGGGGGTGCTCTCTGTGGGTTTCCATAGCACCCCCTCTTTTTTACATCCCCTGGGGTAGGTCAAGTAGCACACGAAGGAATCTATTTACTCGTCATCGGATTGATGCAGTAAAGTCAGGGGGTGGATTTCAACGCCTTGCTAGACGAGCTCGAGCTCGACGTACTTTTCGTCTCCAACCCCCACAATGTCCGCTACCTGTCAGGTTTTACCGAGGGCAAGGATGCCAAAGTGGTGATCACCCGCGCGGGTGCCAGCCTGATCACCGACGGGCGCTACCTGGTAGAAGCCAGCCAGCAACGGTTTCCGTATCGGATTTTGCTCAAGCGCTCCGAGATGAACTCTCTGCTCTCCGAGTTTTTCCAGGGGCGGGTGGGCATCGAGGCCGATCACTTGAGCGTAGCGACCCTGGAAGGGTTCAAAAAAGACTTCCCAACGCTGGAGTTTGTCTCGACTTACGGGGTTTTCGAGCGACTGCGCAGGCGAAAAACCCCCGAGGAAATCGCATGGATTCGCAAAGCCGCCCAACTGGCCGACCAGGGTTTTGAGCACATTCTGCCTTTTATCAAACCAGGGGTACAGGAAATTGAGGTGGCCCTCGAGCTGGAGTTCTTCCTGCGCAAAAACGGCTCAGAGGGGCTGGCTTTCAGCACCACAGTAGCCTCTGGAGAACGCAGCGCCATGCCCCACGGCGGGGCCAGCCCGCGCATCATCCAGCCGGGCGAGCTGGTTACCCTGGATTTTGGCTGTGTGATTAGGGGGTACTGCTCCGACATGACCCGCACGGTGGCGGTGGGCAAGGTTTCCGATGAACTGCGCTCGATCTACCATGCAGTACTGGAGGCCCAAACCCTGGCTCTGGAGGCGGTTGGCCCCGGGAAGCGCGGCCAGGAGCTCGATGCGCTGGCCCGCAACCACTTGACGCAGCGTGGCTACGGCGAATACTTTACCCACGGGCTTGGGCATGGGGTGGGCGTGTTCATCCACGAGGGCCCCAGCCTGAGCCAGGCCTCGGAGGATACCCTCGAGGCTGACAACATTGTGACCATCGAGCCGGGCGTTTACATCCCCCAGGTGGCCGGTTGCCGCATCGAAGACTTAGCTTTGGTCACCGATACCGGGCACGAGGTTTTTTCAAAAAGCCCCAAACACCTGATCGAACTATGAAGCGTTGGTTTGCCCTGCTGTTATGCGGTGGACTGGCCTGGGGCCAGGGCTATGTGGTACAGCCCGGCGATACCCTCGAGCGCATCGCGCGTCTGTTTCAGGTAAATGTGGCCGACTTGATGATGATCAACGGCCTGATCGAAGACCCTTTGCCCGCGGGTTTGGAGCTGGCCATCCCTGCTTCCGACTGGGATCCGATGAACCTGGACGTGCTGCCACTTCCCGAACCCGTCGTGGAAGACACCCCACCAGCCCCTTCGTGGGTCTTCATCCGACCACCGCCCGCTCCACGCGAACCCAAACCAATCACCGCGGCAAACCCGGCAGTGCAACTGGGTAGGGCTTCGTGGTACGGGCCGCGCTTTCATGGGCGGCGCACCGCCAACGGGGAGCGCTTCAACAAGTTTCACCTCACCGCGGCCCACCGCACCCTGCCCTTCGGCACTCGAGTGCGCATCACCAATCTGCAAAACGGCCGGAGCATCGTGGTTCGCATCAACGACCGTGGGCCCTATATTCGGGGCCGGATCATAGACCTCTCCTATGAGGCAGCACGCCGGCTGGGCATGCACCGCCAGGGGGTCATTCAGGTAAAGGTGGAGATACTCGATTGAAATACGGTTTTCATGTATCCATCGCGGGCAAGCTTGGCATTGCCGGGGCTGCCGAGGAAGCGGGCTTGCTGGGCCTCGGTGCTATTCAAATTTTTGCCAAAAGCCCCCGCAGTTGGAAAACCCGCAGCTTGCGGGCCGGCGAAGTAGAGGGTTTCAGAGCCCGGAAAGAAAACCTGGGGGGCTTGCCTACCGTCATTCACGCTTCGTACCTGGTAAACCTGGCCGCCGAGGGAGATTTGCGGGAGAAGAGCGTGTTTAGCCTGGCCGATGACCTGTCCAAAGCCCAGATGCTGGGTATCGAGTACGTGGTGGTGCATCCGGGTTCAGGGCTGGGCAAGACGGCCAGGGCTTCGGCCCTTCAGGCCCGCGAGCTGGCGGGGTTGGGTAAAAATGGCCCCAAGCTGCTACTGGAAAACACGGCGGGAGGGGGGGAAAAACTCGGAGCCAGCCTGCACACCCTGGCCGAACTGATCGAAGGCACGCCGCTGGGGGTTTGCTTCGATACCTGCCACGCCTTTGCGGCGGGCTATACCCTGGAAGATGCACTGGAAGAGCTCGAGCAGACCATCGGCCTGCACCGGGTTCCCGTCATTCACCTCAACGACTCGGTCGGCGAACGGGGTTCGCAAATAGACCACCACGCCAACTTGCTGGAGGGTCAGATTGGTGATGCGCTAAGGGATTTTTTCCTCGACCCACGGCTCAAAGACAAGATTTTTATCATGGAAACCCCCCGTGGTACACGGGAGGATGCCCACAACCTGCGGGTCTTACGCGAGTGGCTGGGCACAGTCCAGACTAAAGGCCAAAGAGATTGAAAAACTGCGTACGAACCATGCCCAAAAAGCTGCTGAGTGGCTGGCGAAACACCGTGAGCAACAGCAGCATGGCCACAATGGCGTAGGTGGGGTTGGTCTCGAGGCGCCAGATGTAGGGGTGCCAGCGATAGGGCAAAAAGCTCTGCACGATTTTGGAGCCGTCCAGGGGCGGAATCGGGAGCAGGTTGAACACCGCCAGGGTGAGGTTGATGCTGGCAGCAACCACAGCTACGCGCGCCACTTGCTCCCAAAAAGCGGTGGGGTTTTGCAAGTGGCCGGCATCCAGCATCCAGCGTAAAAGTAAAGCCAAAGACGTGGCGATGAGCAGGTTAATCACAATTCCTGCAATCGAAACCACAAATAGGCCCAACCGGTAGTTGCGAAAGTGGGGCGGATAAATCGGGACAGGCTTGGCCCAGCCAAATCCGACCAGCACAATCATCAGCGAACCAATGAGGTCGAGGTGCTTGAGGGGGTTGAAGGTCACGCGGCCCTGCTCCTTGGCGGTTGAATCCCCCATCCAAAGCGCGGTGATGGCGTGACCCCATTCGTGCAGCGCCAGCGAAAGCACCAGAACCACCGCCACCAGCACGAAAGCCAATGGGTCGTTTTGCAAAAGCGGAAGCAAACCCATCTACAACCCGATGGCCGCAAATAGGCTATTTAGCAGACCACTCAGACCCGCTCGGATAGCCGGCAGTATCCCGCTCAGGTTCAGAACCAAAAAAATCAGGAAAAAACCCACAAAACCATAACTTTGTAGCTGATCCATGAAGCGCCGAGCCTCGGCGCTGCCGATGGCATACACCACCCTGGCGCCATCGAGAGGCGGCACTGGAAACAAAAACACCGCCGCATGGCCGATCATCAGGGAACCTGCAACCTGCAAGCCCAGCGCAATGCTGGCGGTGGCAGGACCCACCCCTTCCAACAGCCGGCCCAGCAAGATATAGACAAAGGCTGCCACAAAGAACCCCAGGGGGCCCATTAGCGCGGTCTGGGCCCCTTTGGGGCCAAAAAGTCGCCAGGGAACCAGGCGGGGGAACCCAAAGCCAATCAGGGCCAGAAAAATAAGCCCCAGGCCGTCCAGGTGAACTCTGGGTTCGGCGGTCAGAAAACCATAGCGGCGGGGGTCGCCGTCCTTGTAACGGTCGGCCAGGTAGGCTTGGAACAGGTTGTGAATAACCAGGCCAAAAGCGCCTGCAGCAAACACAACCAGATAGGCCAGGGGATCTCTACCGAGAAGCTCAAAGAAGAACATGTCGTTACCAGTTTACGGTCTTGACAGCCAAAGGTGGGCTAATCTGGCTCACACTAAGGCCGTTTTTACCTGCGGCAACCTGGAGTTGCTCAATACCAGATTCGCTTAGTTCCTCGTCAGAGGGCGGTGAGCCAGTCTGAGCCGAGGGATTCAAAAAGACAGTCTCTCCGGTATTAATCTGCCATGCGGGTGGTGACGAAGTTGGTGTAAATGGCCCCCCGCTTGTAGAAAGCATTGTCCATGACCTTGAGGTGGAAAGGCACGGTGGTCTTGACGCCTGGGCCTTCGATGACCGTCTCGGCCAGGGCCCGTCGCATTCGGGCAATGGCTTCCTCGCGGGTTTCGCCGTGGATAATGAGCTTGGCCACCAGTGAATCGTAGTTAGGGGGAATGGTGTAGCCGGCATAAAGGTGGGAGTCTACCCGCACACCGGGGCCGCCGGGGAAGTGCAGGGTTTCGACCTTGCCAATGCTGGGACGGAAATCCTTGTCGTAGTCTTCGGCGTTGATGCGGCACTCGATGGCATGGCCCTTGAGCACTACATCGCTTTGCTGAAGGGTAAAAGGCTCCCCAGCGGCAATCTTGATCTGGAGTTTGACCAGGTCGAGGCCCGAAATCATCTCCGAGACGCAGTGCTCGACCTGGATGCGGGTGTTCATCTCCATAAAGTAGAAGTTGCCATCGGGATCCACGATGAACTCGAGCGTCCCCGCCCCCTGGTAGTTGACGTACTTGGCCAGACGCACCCCAGCCGCCAGAATCTCCTGGCGCAAGGACTCATCGAGGCGGCTGGGGGCCTCCTCGATGAGTTTTTGATTGCGGCGCTGGATCGAGCAGTCGCGCTCACCCACGTGAATCACGTGGCCCTTGCCATCCCCTATCACCTGCACTTCAACGTGCCGGAATAGCTCGATGTATTTCTCCAGAATCAGGGCGGGATCGGAAAAGTAGTTCTGCGCCTCGACCTGGGCCTGGGCAAAGGCTCCCTTCATCTCCTCCGAAGAGCGCACCACCTTTTGGCCCCGGCCCCCGCCCCCCGCACTGGCTTTGAGCAGTACCGGATAACCAATCTTCTCGGCAGCTTCGATGGCTTCTTCCACCGACTGCAACACCCCCGTACCCGGCACGGTAGGCACATTGGAGTGGGCCGCAATCTCCCGCCCCCCCGCTTTGGAGCCCAGGCTGTGCATGGACTCAGGGGTCGGGCCGATGAAAACGATTCCGTGATCGCGGCACATTTCGGCAAATTGGGGGTTTTCTGCTAGAAAGCCGTAACCTGGGTGAATGGCCTCCGCCCCAGTGATGATCGCTGCGGACAACAGGTTAGGAATATTCAGGTAACTCTGGGCAGAGGGAGGTGGCCCAATGCAGATGGCTTCGTCGGCCAGCAGAACCGGCAGCGATTGGCTATCGGCCTCGCTGTGGGCTACCACGACCTTAACTCCGAGTTCTCGGGCAGCCCGGAGTACCCGTAGGGCAATCTCACCCCGGTTGGCGACCATTATTTTCTTGAACATGTTTCGCGCTCCAAACGTGTCCCGTCTTGAGTGTTAAGCGCCGACCCTTCCCACCCAATCCGGGACCACTTCTCATGCAGGTTCGATCAAAAACAGAACTTGGCCATATTCGATGGGCTCTCCGTTGGATACCATGATTTTTCGTACCACACCGGATACCTCGCTCTCGATTTCGTTCATCAGCTTCATGGCCTCGATGATGCACAAAACCTGGCCTTTTTTGACCGTATCGCCTTCCTTGACAAAAGGCTCCGCCTCGGGTGAGGGGGCGCGGTAAAAGGTTCCCACAATGGGGGCTTTGACTTCGACGTATTTACTGGTGTCTTCCCTGTGTGCTTCGGCTTTGGGCGCAGGTGCGGGGGCGGGCGTAGCGGGGGCGGGCGCTGCCGCCGGTGCAGGGCCCACAGCAGGGGCAGCAGGGGCCACAGCCGGAGGCTGGATGACGACCGGTGCAGGGGCCGCTACGTACTGCACCTCTCCGCCACGCTTGATGGTGAGCTTGTAGTCCGGTGTCTCGAGGGTCAGCTCAGACACTTCATGCTCTTGCAGGGCTTGGAGGATGGACTTCAGTTCCTTTGCATTCATGACTGCCTCCGAAACAGCACTGAGCTAAGGCTGCGTAGGTTGTAGCCTATAGTAGTATAAGCCTCTGGGGTTGGTTTTATACGCATTTCGGTAGTATCGTTCACTTTGACAAGCCTAAACGATGCTGCCGAACTGCTTTTCTACTCCCTTCGGTCGGCATGAATCCTTCATCTTGACTACGCATGGCGGTGAAGGATTCAAGCGGAAGCGGTATTATCGCTGGCAGGCAGGCATCAATGCCCAGATGGCATTAAGTAACCCCTCCGCACAAGGAAGGGGCTCTGCTCGGGATCACAAATGTTGTGTTTAGCACTGCTCAGGCCCGACCCAGGTATTCACCCGTCCGGGTATCTACACGAATAACCTCGTTGTTCTCGACAAACAGCGGAACCTGTACGACCGCACCGGTCTCGAGGGTCGCCGGTTTGGTGCCCCCCGAAACCGTATCGCCCCGCACACCTGGCGGCGTCTCAACGATCCTGAGCTCTACCGAGGCAGGTAGGGTGATGTCCAGCGGGCGGCCGTTGTACATGGCCCCTTGCACCGTCATGCCCTCTTTCAGAAACTTGGTGGCATCGGATATATCCCGCGAAACATGGAACTGTTCGTAGGTCTCCAGGTCCATGAACACCAGTTCATCGCCCTCAGGGTAAAGGTATTGGAGGTCTTTGGTTTCAACGTAGATGTCCTCGAGCTTCTCGCCCGAGTTAAACGAACGCTCCACAGTCGCCCCGGTCTCGAGGTTTTTGAACTTGGCCACTACTTTGGCACCACCCCGCCCGATTTTCTGGTGTTGATAGTCCACGCACTGCCAGAGTGCGCCATCCATTTTTACTTTGGTTCCATTGCGCAGGTCGGTAACGCTAATCATTTACCCTCCTTGTACCCAAAGCAAAAGTGTACAGGATGAACCGGACAAAGAAAAGTGAAGTGGGTTGTTGGAAAAACAGTAACCAGTTTTCACGGCTGTCCCGCTGGGGTCAAATGCATTTCGGCAGTATCGTTCACTTGGGCAAGCCTAAACGACACTACCGGAATACTTTTCTACTCCCTTCGGTCGGCTTGAATCCTTCACCTCTGGCTGCGTCCAAGGTAGTGTCAAGATTTATATGTAGCAGTCTGTGTAGAGGGGAAGTACCGCTCCTTCAGCATCTGTTCTGGCATCTCCTCTGCCTCGGCAAAGCCTCTGAGTGTACGTTCTGTCCATTGGCTCTCCTGCTTTGAACACCGCCTCCGATCTAGGAAACTTGTGGTCTCGTACCCTGGTACTGCGCCTTATCTCCCGGATAAACCGTTCCATCAGATTGGTGCTCCTGAGCGCCGCTGAGTCCCCCCCACCAACCAGGTACCTCGACCCCCAGGTTCGCCGCAGACCCTCCAGGGCTTCCTGACGGCTTTCTGCCCGGTACACCGCGCGTAGAGGCTCGACCACCGCCCCCCGCACCTGCGCCAGGCTGGAGCGCATCATGTGCGCCACACACCGCTGCCACTCGGCTCCAGGCTAGACCCGCTGGATGGCTTGTTGGAGACCCACCCGACCATCGCTGACGAACAGCAATACCCGTCGCAGCCCCCTTTGCCACAAGCCCTTCAACACGTCCCAGGCTAGAGCGCTCTCTGTGGGCAGGAGCCAGCAGCCCAGCACCCATCGCTCCCCCTGGGGGTGATGCCCAGCGCCCCCTACACCACTTCTTGTTGAACCCCCAGACCTGCCCGCAGCCCGTCCAGACAGACCCAGGCAAGCTCCTCGGGCAAAGGCCGCTGGCGAAAAGCCTCCAGCCGTTCCAGGGTCTGATCGGTCAGCGCACTCACGGTCTCGTGGGTATACCGGTGCCCCAGCAACAGGCTCATCACCTCCACCGCTTTGCGCTGCGTCAGGGCAATGGCCACCTCCCCCCACGTCCACCAGGCGCCGAGCGTAGGGGGTGAGGAAGGCGGGCTAGTACCGCCAATCGCCAGCTCCACCGGGCCCAGGGTGGTTTCCAGCTTCCTCTCTGTAGCCGTTCTTTCGCCCGCCCTGTTCCCGCAAGAAGGCCTCCCGGTCGGCATCCAGCAGAATCTACAAGACCTCGGTTGCTGTTTCCCTCACCGCTTCGCGCAAAATCACCTGTAGGGTATCCTGATCCATGGGGTAACTCCTCGTTGATTGCGGTATCCCCTCTTTTACACAAACCCCTACAAATAATTCCTTACACGATCCACCAGCTTGAGATTCTCTCAGAATTCTGCTGGTACATTCCTTCTTCCAGCCGGCAAAAAACTGTATCCCTTCTAAGTGCACCCACGATGGAGATTTTGGTTATCTCAAAACTTGCATCTAAGAATCTCATGCAAGAATCCTCGAGCTCCCATCACTGAGCACCGGTCATTTCGACGAAGGAGGAATCTGATACAGCACAGAAACAGGCGATTTCCTTGACCGCACCCCAACAGATTCCTCGGCCAACTACGCCTCGCAATGACGGGGTTTTTATGCCTGATGTAGAGATCGGAGCATTTGAGGATGCAACCTAGTGCTCCGGTAACTTAGTTCCTGGGATGGATTTGGCTCCCTTAATATCTGGAAGTTACTTTGAGCGCTTCATTTTTGGGAACTTCACTGCATATCAATTTTTAACTTACCAAACCCCTAGAAACTACCCTGAGACACCACGAACAACCAGAACCGGCGTGGAGCAGTTGTGGAGCACCTTATCGGTCACGCTACCCATCATGACGCGATCAATACCCTTGCGCCCGTGGGTTGCCATCACCACTAGGTCGTGATCCTTGGCAGCTTCCAGAATGGCTGGCACGGGGTGCTGTTCTACGATGACCGCACGGGTATGCACACCCTTGGATTCAGCTTCTGCAGAAATCCGATTCAAGACACTTTTGGCTTGCGCCTTGTACTCGTTCATCAGCTTCTCGAAGTATTCGGGCGGCTGGGTAGCGTAGTCCTGAAAGGGTTCATAGGGGCTTTCGATTGCGTACAGTATGGTCACCTCTCCCCCCGACATCTTGGCTAGATCCAGCCCTTGCTCGAGGGCGTCCTGGCCAAACTCACTACCATCTGTAGGGATCAGGATTTTTTTGAACATACCAACCTCCTTGGGGCGCACAGGTCAATTCAGCACAAGGCTTTCGCTCTGGTCTATACCCTAAACCTGTAGCCTAGGGGCTTGTGTCCCTCAGGAAAGATACACCAGCGACATCACGCGGGGTTTCTGAAGAAATTTATCAATTAAAAAATTGGCTTTCAGAAGGATAAATTCCATTCGCAAATGTCAAACAAAGAAGTCAAGGGTCATATGCCCAATGCAGAGAGGAAAGACTCAGCAACGAAGAACCCTCTGCCAAAAGGGTTTGGAACCGCTAATCAGAGAAGTAATCAACGAACTGTGATGTATTCGGTGTCGAAAAAGAATCTTGATTTTGGGGGTTATTTAGAACACATCCTCAGGCTTTTTTTCCATCTTGCCGGTGAGCCAGTAGAGAATGCGCTCAGAAATGTTCTCGAGGTGGTCACCCAAGCGCTCGTAGCTACGGGCTATACGGCCTAGCGTAAGGGCTTTGGTGATGGTGCGAGGATCTTCCATCATGTAGGTTAGGAGTTCACGCGAGACCTCCTCGTAGAGCCCGTCAATTTCGTCGTCTCGGTGGAAAATTTGTTTTGCGGCTTCGATGTCGCGTTCGGCGATAGCCTTAGAAACCAGGTCCAGCATCAGCGTCAGGCGGCGGCCCATATCGGGCAGGGTGATGTAGTTTTTGAGGGGAGGCTCCTTGGCCAGTACGATTACATCCTCGGCCACATGGGCAGCATAGTCGGCGGCCCGCTCGAGGTCGGTGAGGGCTTTGATAATGGTAAACGCGAAACGCAGGTCCGATGCCACCAACCCCTGACGGGCCATTAGGGTTATGGTTTTGGCCTCAATTTCTAGCTCCAGGGCGTCTACCTCGGCATCTTGGGCAATGATTTCCTGGGCCAATCGAGGATCCTGTTCAGCCAGGGCCTTTGCGCTTTTTTCTACCATTTCGCGCACCAGCGAGATCATGCGAATGGTCTGTTCGGTCAGGTGGTTCAGCTCTCGATCTAAGGTTTCGCGCATATCTATCCTCCACAACTCAAGATTAAACAAATGATTGATTTACTTGACGATCCGAAGGGGTGCCGGCAGGTCGAGGAAAGGTCAGGCCAAAAGCATTGCCCTTCTCGAGGGCACGCCCATACGCTGTCCCACCCCATCCACCCGCCAGCCGCCGTACCAGCGCCAACCCCAGGCCGGTACCCCGTACATTGGCGGCGTGCAGCCCACGCTGACCAGCTTGAAAGAGCTTCTCGAACTCCTCTAGAGGTTGGCCTTGATTGCGTACCTCGAGCCACACCCCATTGGCATCTTCGCCGCTTATGACCACTATCTCTGAACCACTACCGTACTTGAGTGCGTTGTCCAACAGGTTGAGAAGCGCCTGATACACCGCATCGGGGTTGGCCCGGATGGTATGGGGAATCTGCCAGCGAATCCAGGCCGATTTCGCAGCCAGTTGGGGGGCCAGAAAACGCTCGAGGCGGTCTTGTAATTCCTCCAAGGCAAAAGTGCGCTCCTGCGAAGGTAGTCGGGTGAGTGGCAAATCTTCCACCAACCGCCGCAGGCGCTGGGTTTCCAGGTATAGCATCTGCAAGGCTTCGTCCGCATCAACACCCTTCAGACCACTCTGTAGTGCTTCCAGCAAAGAGAGCATTCCGGCCACCGGCGTGCGGAACTCGTGGGCCAGAACCCGGCTGGACTCCTCCAGTGCCTCAACACGGTTTCTTTCCTCGGTTTGGTCCCACAGCAACAAGATGCCGGGAATGGCCTTGGCCCAGAGGGTGCGGTTGCGGGTTTCGATGGTGGACTCGCCCCCGATTCGACACAGGGCCTCGAGTTTGTGGTCTCGCAACGTCAGCAGCAAAGGGCGACCCAGAACCTTTTCCCGTTCCACTCCCAACAACGCAGCTGCCACAGGATTGAGATAGAGCACACGGTCTTCCGCAAAAACCAACACCCCCTCACGGGCTGCTTCCCAGGCATCTTGCAGTTGGGCGTTCATAGCTATGGGGAACGCATTAGGATAACAATAAGAGGGTGTACCCGCAACAATAGGACGCCCCTGATCTCCTTGGCGCTTTGAGTATCCAATATGCCTCCCATCACTCTCTAAACCGATATCCTACGCCCCGCAGGGTTTCCAGGAACCGTGGGGCTTTGGGGTCTTCACTCAGTTTATCGCGCAGTTGTGCCACGTGCTGATCCACCGTGCGGGCCGTGCCCAGAAACTCCTGGCCCCATACCCGCTCGAGCAGCTCTTCACGGGTATAGACCCGCCCAGGATGCCGGGCGAGAAAAGCCAGCAGCTCGAACTCGCGGCGGGTGAGCTCGAGGCTGTGTCCATCTAAAAAAGCCTGGTGACGTTCCAAATCTAGACTAAGCGCCCCGCGTTCCAGCCGTCCACTTTTGCCCACCCGACGCAGCAATGCCTGCACCCGTGCAATCAGCTCAGGGGTTGAGAAGGGCTTTGTCAGATAGTCGTCAGCTCCACGGGTCAATCCCTCTACCCGGTCGCCCTCTCCGGCCCTGGCAGTGAGCATCAAAACCGGCAGGTTTTCATAGCGCCCATCGCGGCGCAGGCGCTCCAGGAGCCGTACCCCAGGCTCATCTGGGAGCATCCAGTCCAGGATCACCAGATCGGCGTTGGCAATTTTTTCCCACCCCTCGCTGGCAGTCGCTGCTTCCAGGACCTGGTGTCCAGCTTTAGCTAGCGAGAGACGCAGACCCATCCGCACCGATGGCTCATCCTCAACCAGCAGCAACTTCGACATCAATTCATAGTTTAGCCATTTTTTCGTCAGGAAAATGTCATGAGTTGCTTGGCAAGATCTGCGAGCTTTCTACAGTAGACGGTTCTGCTGGATATGACAATGAGTAGAAACCATATAAATCCCAAAAACACACATCTGGAAAACCATAACCACAATCTCTATTTATGTGTTCTAAGTGGTTCGGCTCAGGGGGCCTCGAATCTGTTGCCCCACGCGAGCCTAGATGCTACAAGATTTTATATAGCAACCAGGCCATGAGCAATCCTCGAGCTGTCCAAGCCAGGGTTCGAATCCAGTTGGTGGCAACCAGCAGAGCGTGCACATGGGCATCAAAACCCGTTGCCAGTCTTGCGTGCAGCGGCACCGATACAAACATGGTAGTGAGCCAAATAAGCCCCACCAAAATAAAACTCAACCATCCCACCCAACTCGGAATGCTCGCAGGCCATTGTGTCAGCAGTACGACAGCGGTAAGCAACTCGAACAGCATCAACGGCCCTACAACTAAGCTTATCAGATTGGAATGGGCCACTTCATAGCGAGCAAACTCAGCAAGCCCGACCTTGGCAAACAGTGGGTAATGAACCACCTGCACCATCCAGATCAGGCCCACCAGAAACCAGGTGTTGGCAAAATGGAGAATCAACCAGCTCTTGAAAGCCCCTTCGATCATAGAACTTATACCTTTGTTGTGGGTTGGAAACTAGTTTTTGCCGGAGACCACTCGCAAAGCTCTAGAAAGGGCGGCTGATCGGCAGCTTCGGCATGGCGGAAAGCTCGCATAATCTGGCCCCGATACAGCAAAAACACCCCTGGCATTTGAAATCCATCGCCGATAGGAGAACTTAGTCCCAAGCCGTAACCCCTGAGCAACCCCAACGCCCCACGAACCCAGGATTTAAGCCCAAATACTTGCCCCAAGCGCCCACGGCGCAGTCCGAAAGCACGATAGATTTCCCGCTCTGGATCCGAGAAATGCACCAGGTCTTGTAATCTGTAGCGGGCTAGGAAGTCTGCTCCTTCCTGCAACGTGCCCATATGAACAATTGCAATTCGAACCCCTCTCTCTTCGATAGAGTTGCGCTTACGGGCAATCTCGTCCAGCGTTTCGCGGCAAAAAGTACAGCCAAAGTGACGTAGGAAGACCACCATCAGGGGCTGTTGATCTGATAGTTGTCGCAAGGTATGACCGCTCGAGCCCGGTATTTGCAGCATACGATTGAATTCAGGAATGCCTTCCTGGTGAAACTGGGTGTAAGCTCCGCGCAGGATCAAGAAAAACGGGATCCACCAGATCAAATCGTTGGTGAGGTTGTTGACCCCAAAAACCCAGGGAATCTGCCCAGAAGAGGCTGCCCAGACAAAGCCAATCGGGCCAAAGAGCTTCCCCAAGAAACCCACCAACACGATAGGCCAATGGGTATAGGGGGCAAACGCCGCAATCGCGTATCCAACCCCATAAACCCCTACAATCATGCCCACAGCTTGCCAAATCGGCAAGGTCAAAGTATCCACTACAATGCCAAGCAGGTCAAAAAACAAGTTGGGAAACAAGACCACTAAGCCACCCCACATCACGTTGTAGACGGCGGCAGCCAGCAATACATAGGTCATCCAGAGCGGTGCTCGAGCCTTCGACATGACCGGAGTATAGACAGCAATACGCATCTTGAGGTGCGCCGAGGCTACATCCCAACATGTATCCATTCCGTAAAACTTTGTTCAGACGTAGCCCCAAAAGCCGCCTTCGGGTAAGCTACCCAGGTATGGAAGCCCTGCTCAACACTGTTGTCCCCGTCGCATTTATCGTACTAATGGGCTACCTGGTTGGCAAACGCATTGATTTCGACCTGCAAACCCTGTCCAAGCTTTCGATTTATCTGCTGGTTCCGGTGCTCATTTTCGATGCCATGTTGCGGGCTAAGCTTACCGGGGCCAGCGTGATCGGCATTACTGCCGCGTTTTTCCTGGCTTCGATGGCTTTATATTTTCTGGCCCTGGGCCTTAGTAAGTGGTTGCGATTTGACCAGGGTTCTACCAAAACCTTGATTGCTTCCGCCACTTTTCCAAACTCCGGGAACATGGGGCTTTCCCTGACCTTTTTCGCTCTTGGGCAACCAGGGTTGGATCGGGCTATTGTATTTTTTATTGCCAGCAGTGTTCTGATGTTTGGGCTGGGGCCAGCCTTTTTGCGCGGGGGTGGGTTTGTTCAAAGCTTGTGGTTTACCCTCAAACTGCCCTTGTTCTGGGCCCTAGCGGGTGGCTTGTGGGTGCGCTGGCTAGGGATTCCGTTGCCTCTTGGGCTGGACGAGGGTGTACACCTCTTAGGCCAGGCCTGCATTCCAGTGATGTTGCTGACACTGGGCATTCAAATTGCCAAATCCAAACCTGAGTGGGGTCGGTTCGAGTTGCAGGCCAGTAGTTTGCGCCTGCTGCTAGCCCCGCTTCTGGCCGGGCTGGCTGGCTGGGCACTGGGCCTAGAACGTCTGGACATCCAGGTGCTGGTGCTGCAAAGTGCTATGCCGATTGCCGTGAATGCTTTTCTAATGGCTGGGGAATTCGGTGGGGATGGTATCCGGGCCGCCAGAGCAGTGGTGGCTTCCTCGATGTTGTCGTTTCTGACCATTCCGCTGGTTTTGCTGGTGATTGGATTGGGATGAGCCCAGCAACCGCCGCAACTTAGGATTCAGGTGGGGGTGCAGGGGGCGGAGGGAGCAGGGGTGTTCCGATCTCGAGTTGCAGGATGGGGCTGTTCTGCACCAGCACCATCAGCCGGTAATAGCCATCGTCAAGTCGCTCAAACTGGGCCTGGTAAGAGCCAGGTTTCTCAACCCAGATCGAACGCTCCTGGAAAAGCTGGTCGCCCTTGTACCAGCGCAGCTCGAGGTAGCTGGGCTCGGAGACACGCCGAACCGTTAGTTTTGCAACTGCTCCGCGCTCGATGGTTTCCAGGGTTCCGCTCACGCTGAAGCGATCCGGCAAGGTCGCACGGCCAGGATCGAGCGGGAGAAAGGTATAGCGACAGGCTGGTAGCAAGAGCAACCAACCCACCATCAGCAAGCGCAAGAAATTCATAATCCTAAAGCCGCAGTCACTAGGCTCAAAAGCGCAATCGGTGCGGTTTCTGCCCGCAGGATACGCGGCCCCAATGTGACGGGGGTGAAGCCTTGCTGCTCGAGCCGTCCAACTTCGGCTTCGCTAAGACCCCCTTCCGGGCCGGTGAGGAGGGACGTGGGTTTTTCGGGATTGAAGTAATCCCGTACCAGTGCCGATGCCCTGGGCTGGGCCACAAAACCCTGCTCGACCATGGGAATTTGGCTGAGTGACAGCAATGGCTTAACTTCAGGAATTACACTGCGCTCACACTGCTTGGCTGCCTCGAGGGCGATGCGGCGCAGACGAACGAGTTTATTCTCGCTCAGCTCACGCACCACGCAGTGCTGGGTGAGAATGGGGATCACCTGGCTAGCGCCCAGCTCCGTAGCAGCACGAACCACTTCGGCCAAATGGTCGCTCTTGAGCAAGGCCACATAAAGGGTGATGGGCTGAGGGGTTTCTTTGCTGGCAGGCCAAGTTTCCTCGATACGAAGAAGTAATCTTCCACGCTCAACCTGCACCACAATGGCCCGCCCCTCCAACCCCCGGCCATCGAACACAGTGAGTAGATCGCCCTTTTTGGCCCGCAAAACCTCCATCAGGTGATGTGCCTCGCGGCCAACCAGTTCAGTCTCTGACCTAATTTCAGGAACAAATGCACGGTGCGAACGCATGGCTATACCGCCGCATAGGTCAGGCAGACCCACTCGCCCTCCTGGCGGCGCTGCAGCAGGCCGAAGGAGTGGGCTTCCAAAGCCTGCCGGACGATGTGCTCTCGCTCGAGTAAGATGCCCGTCAGTATCAGCGTCCCACACACACCGAAGATTTGCCGATAACTCCCCGCAAGATAAGCGTGAAGTTCGGCGAAAAGGTTGGCGACAACCAGATCCACCGGGCCCTCGACATCTTCTAGGCTCCCTAGCAAAAAACGTATCTGCACATTGTTAAGGCGGGCATTCTCCTGGGCTTGAGGAATCACTGCAGGGTCTATATCCACGCCCACCACCTCCGCGCCCAGCAATGCGGCGCCTATGGCTAAGATGCCCGAACCCGTGCCTAGGTCGAGTACGCGCATATCAGGTTCAATGCGCTGAGCCAGCGTTTCCAAGGCCATCCGGGTAGTCTCGTGGTGTCCAGTCCCAAATGCCATGCCTGGCTCGATACGGATACGCTGCTCCTCGCCCTCCCACTGATGCCAAGGAGCCAGCACCACGAACGGCCCCGCCTGTACGGGCTTTAGGTCGCGCTTGTAGGCTTCGATCCAATCGGTATCGGGCAACTCCACCCACTCACCCGGCAGGGGGAGCTCAATGCGCTCGGGGAAATAGGCCCAGACCTCGCCAGGCTTCTCCTCCAAGCCCCGTGCACCCAGCTCAAACAGCGCTGCCGTATAAACGTCGAGTGTCGTAAAGTCGCCGCGCAAACGGAAGACGTGCATACCCCGATAGTCTAGCGCAGACAGGGCGAAGGGCGACCCCAAGCATTGCCGAGACCTCCAATATTCATGCCCAATAAGCTTTTTTCATGCCCCTGCCCGATGCATAGCACTATATAGAGGAACGCTACGGGCGCGACTCAAACCACGAAAATGGAAACAGACTCTGAAATGGCAGGGGATCGCTTTTGGCCTGCTCCTTACACAAACCCAGGTTCTAAGCTCAAAGCCCTCTTCCCTATCCCTTCTTTCCAGTTCCAATAGCTTGGATCGCTGTAAGCGCGATCGTATACACGATGTCATCCACCAGCGCACCCCGCGACAGATCGTTGACGGGCTTGCGCAAGCCTTGCAGCATGGGGCCAATGCTCAGCACTCTTGCGCTGCGCTGAACAGCTTTGTAGGTGGTGTTACCGGTGTTGAGGTCGGGAAAGATATAGACGGTAGCCCGACCGGCGACAGGGCTGCCAGGGGCTTTTTGTTGTCCTACGCTCTCAACGCTGGCCGCATCGTATTGGAGTGGGCCATCAATCAGCAGATCGGGGCGTTTTTCTTTGGCAATTTGGGTGGCCAACGCCACCTTCTCCACATCGGTTCCCTGGCCCGAAGTGCCGGTGGAGTAGGAAATCATGGCCACCCTGGGGGTGATTCCAAAGGCCATAGCCGACTCTGCCGACTGGATAGCGATGTCGGCGAGTTCTTCTGGTGTAGGGTCGGGGTTGATGGCGCAATCGCCATAGACCAGCACCTGCTCGGGCATCAACATGAAAAACACGCTGCTGACCAGCTTGACCCCTGGCGCCGTCTTGATGAGTTGCAAGGCTGGACGTACGGTATTGGCCGTGGTGTGAATAGCCCCGGAAACCAGCCCATCCACTTCATCCAGCGCCAGCATCATAGTTCCCAGCACCACATTATCTTCCAGCTCCTGCTCGGCCAGTTCTGTGGTGAGGCCCTTGTGCTTGCGCAGCTCCACCATCGGCTCGATGTAGCGTGCCCGCACCGAGGCCGGGTCTACGATCTCGATGCTGCGTGGGAGTAGGATGCCCTGCGCTTCGGCGACCGCCTGCACCGACTTGGGTTGTGCCAACAAGATGCACTGGGCAATTCCCTTTTCGTGGCAGATGGCAGCGGCCCTGACGGTTCGTGGTTCGTCGCCTTCTGGCAACACGATGCGCTTTTGGGCGGCCTTGGCCCGCCGGATAAGTTCGTAGCGGAAGGCGGAGGGGGTCATACGCCGCTCCTCAGGCTGGTGAATGCGGTTTAGCAGGGGCGTGAGCTCGAGTTTGTCGGCCACGTATTCCAGCATCCACTCGAAGCGCTCGAGGTCGTCGAGGGGGGTTTGGTTGTCCATCTGGCTGAGCCTGCCTGCGGTGGTATAAGTGTCCGACTCCACCATCAATACCGGCAGGCTCGAGGCCAGGGCCGTACGGCACAGGCGGGCAATGGACTCGTCTGGACGGGCATTCCAGGTTAGCAGCAGCCCAGCCAGTGGAATACCGCTCAGGTGGGCCAGGCTGACCGCCATTATCACATCGTCGCGGTCACCGGAAGCGATGACGAGGGTACCGGGGCGCAGCAAATCCACAATGTGAGGCACGCTGCGGGCCGAGATAATACTATTCACCACACGTCTATGGGCGATTTCGCCCTCGTTCAGAACCGTGGCCCCTAGATACTGGGCCACATCCAGGGTGCGCGGGGCGGCTAGCTCCGGGTCGAGTGGAATGACCCCCAACTGAGCCATGCGGGCCTCGGCAAGTATTTTTTTGCGGGTTCGCAGTTTGGAGGTATAGGTCTGCTCGGAGGGCGGGGCATAGTTGAGCACGTAGCCTGCAACCCCTTGTGCCTGCGAAAGCGCAAAGTAGGGCAAGGCCAGTTCCAACCCATCGGCTACCTCTTTGGGAGTGGAGCCTTGCAACGTGGTGACGAGCAGCGTGGTAGCGCCTATGTTGCAGGCCATATCGCCATTGAGCTGCATGGCATATGGGTTGGAACGCCCCAGCGAAAGCCCTTCGATCACCACCACATCTGCTCCCTCGGCGGCTTGCTGGTAGACCTGCATCACTTCCTCAAGCAGATCATCGGTCTGGTTTTCGCTCAGGAGGGCTTCGGCTTTTACCAGCGCAATGGGGTCAGGTGCGGCAATTCGGCAAACTTCTCGGGCAAAATGCACGCTACGGTCAGGGGTCGAATGGTCTTGCGCCACCGGTTTGCAAAACCCTACCTGAAGACCTGCACGCTGCAAGGCCCGTACCACCCCCAGGGCCGTGGTGGTGAGGCCTACCGAAGGCCGGGTAGGGGCCACAAAAATCGCTTTCATGACAGCACTTCCTGCACTTCCAAAGCAATCATAAGCTCCTCGTTGGTCCTAACTACCAATGCAGGGGGACTTCCCGGTTGGGTGATTAAACCGCTGTTGCCTCGGATCATGACCCGGTTCAGATCGGCGTCCAACGCAAACCCCAACCAGGTCAGATAGCCCAAGGTTTTAGCCCGCACCAGAGTGCTGTTCTCACCGATACCACCAGTAAAGATGAGGGCATCCAGACGGCCCAGTGGTACGTACATGGCCGCCACATACTTGGCCAGTCGGTAGCAGAAGACCTCGATGGCCAACTGGGCTCCAGGATGGCCCCCGGCGGCAGCCTGTTCCAGCTCGCGCATATCGTTAGATAGGCTCGACAACCCCAGCAATCCGCTTTTCTTATTGAGTAGATCGGTTACTTCGGAAAGGCTCAAATTTAGGTTTTCGGCCAGAAAGGCATGGATTCCAGGGTCGAGGTCACCCGAGCGGGTTCCCATCACCAGCCCTTCCAGCGGGGTAAGTCCCATGCTGGTATCCAGGCTCCGCCCCCCCTTGACCGCTGCAATCGAGCAGCCATTCCCCAGGTGGGCACTCACAAAACAGGTGTTTTGTAGAGGGAGGTCCAGCATTTGTGCAGCTTCCTGGGTCACGTAGGCATGGCTGGTTCCGTGAAAGCCATAGCGCCGTACGCCATGCTGGGTGTACCAATTCTCAGGTACAGCATAGCGGTAAGCTCTGGGGGGCATGGACTGGTGAAACGAGGTATCGAAAACCGCTACCTGCGGTAGACCTGGAAAAGCCTCCAGTGCAGCCCGAATCCCCAGTAAGTTGGCGGGGTTGTGCAGCGGAGCCAGCGGCACACAAGCCTCGATTTGGGCTAGCACCTCTTCGTCAATACGGGTGGGCTGCTGGAAGCGCTCCCCCCCATGCACCACCCGGTGACCAATCTGCGCGACCTGTTCGCGCAAGCCCAGTTTATTGAGGATTTGCAAAATACCACCCATCGCCACTCTGTGGCCCTGGCCCGAGAGTTCCAGCTCTTCGGTGTGACCAGATTGGTTGACTGTTAGCCTGGGTTGGGCCTCGAACAGCCGTTCGGCCAGCCCAGAAAGCGCCTTGTGTTTGTCCTGAAGATTCAGTACAGCAAACTTGATGGAAGAACTGCCACAATTCAACACCAGGGTCAGGCTCACGGCTCTATGCTACCGTTTGAAGGTGGGGTAAAAGTCATCCAAACCGTGCCCTCGATGCCCTGGCCGGGCTCGAGTACCCGCACCCCTGTATCGCTCCAGCCCTGGCTCAACAGGTTGAAGCCATCGGTGGCGTGGGTGACGGGCTCGAGGGCCACGCTGCCGTCGGGCGCGGTGAAGACCACTAGGTGCGAGAAGATGGGGTCGGCCTCGAGCGCCATCTGCCAGCCCGAACCCGGCCAGTCCAGTTGCAGCCGCCCTTTCCAGCCAGCAAAAACATGGTCTAGCTGGGTAGCCCCCAGCGGCCTGGCACGCGAAAAATCGAACTCCGGCGGAATGGCCTGGGCGGGCCGGGTGGGGAGGCGGCTCGCATCGGTCAGGTAGACGCCCTGGGCCTCGAAGGACAGCCGGGCCTCGTCCGAAAGACCCAGACGACGCATAAAGTATGGGTGATGCCCAAACCCCGCTGGCATGGGCTCAGTTCCCACATTCACCAGCGTGGTTGAGATTTCCAGGCTTTCCCCCTGCAGCCGGTAGGCTACCTCCACCCTGAAGGGGAACGGGAAGTTCAGGTCTTGGAGGCCCGAAGCGTCGAAAGTGCAGTGCAGGTTGTGCCCGTCGAGGCGCTGTGCGCTCCAGGGTCGCCCATGCACCTCGCCGTGGATGGTCTGCCGGCCATCCACCCAGTTCGGGCGAAGTTGGTAGGTTTTGCCGGCAAAGCGAAAGCGCCCCTCCCGGATGCGGTTGGAGTAGGGGGCCAGGACGTAGCTCGAGGTCTCGGGGGAGCAGTTTTGCGCCAGGGCGGCGGGCGAGGTGGGGCGCAGAATGGGCAGCCAGAAACCCGCCTGGTGGAGCTCGAGGCCCACCACACTGGCCCCCAGCCCGGGGGCAACCGTAAGACGTAGACGCTCGTTTTGCAGGATCTCTAGTCTCATCGGCCCTAGTCTGACGGTTGGAAGCGGGAAATCCAAGCCCCACTAAAGGGCTTGTATCTGCCCGACCAGGGCCTCGAGGTACTGGAAAAACAGCGGGCCGTAGTGGGCCAGCTCGTCGCCCCCCGTAACCACCAGCGGGTACTTCCAGCCCCGCTCGGCCAGGAGGCGCTGGGCTTTTTCCAGGGGCCTCGAGCGGTGGGGTTTGGGCTCGTAGACGAACAGCTCCGGCCCCCGGCGCACCACCTCGGCCAGGTCGGGCGGGAAGTAGCTCTGGGGGTGCTCGGCGAAGATGTTCTGCAACCCTAGGTGCCGCAGCGCCTCATCCACGTAGCTGCCCCGGCCTGCCGTGATGGGGCCGCCCAGGTCGAACTCGAGGTAGACCCGCCGGGGGGGCAGCGCCTTGTGCAGGGCCTGGTAGCGCTCGGCCAGCCGGGCGCAAAGCTGGGTGGCCGCCTCGCTTACACCCAGCAGCGCCCCCAAGACCGCAAGGCTCTCCAGAATGCCATAGGGGCTTTGGGGCAGGGGTACCGGGAAGATGGGCAGTCCCCGCCGGTGCAGCTCAAGGAGCAATTCCCGCTGTACGCCGGTGCTGATGAGCAGCAGGTCGGGTTGCAGGTTTTCCAGCAGCTCCCAGCGCACCCGGGTGTAGCTCGAGACCACCGGTAGTGAGAGCGTGGCGGCGGGCCGGTAGCAGAAGGCGCTGCGCCCCACCACCCGCCCGCCCAGGCCCAGGGCAAAGAGACTCTCGGTCACGTTGGGGGCCAGCGATACGATGCGCTGGGCATTATCGGGCAGCTCGAGCGGCCCCAGCCAGTCGTGGGTGAGCTTCACCCGGCCACCTCCCGGTACCAGGCCTCCACCCGCTTCTGCAGGGTGTCCAGGTCGGCGTCGTTCCAGATCACCCAGGTGGCGCGGCGCACCTTTTCTTCCTGGGGTACCTGGCTCTGGTCGCGGGCCTCGAACTCGGCCTCGCTGAGGCCGCTGCGGGCCCTCACGCGCGCCTTGCGCAAAGCGGTGGGGGCGGCCACCACCAGCACCCCGGCAAAATCCGCTTCGCGCCCAGCCTCGAAGAGCAGGGGGATATCGTGCACCACCAGGCCATGCCCAGCCTGCCGGGCCTTTTCAGTTTCTTCCTGCATCCGCTGGCGCACATAGGGGTGGATGAGGGCCTCGAGCCGCCGACGGGCCGCAGGGTCGCTAAACACCAGCCGCCCCAGCGCAGCCCGGTCGAGCTCGCCCTCGAGGCAGGCCTCGGGGAAGGCCTGGCAGATTTCCGCCTTGAGAACCCGCGCCGCTTCGCGCGCGTATTCGTCGGCATCCAACACCGGCATGCCCAGCGCCCGCAAACGCTGGGCCACCGTGCTCTTGCCGCTGCCGATGCTGCCGGTAAGGCCAATAAGCCGCATCAGGGCCTAGCATACCGCGCTCTTCATGTAACGCCCCGTGGTGACTTCTTCACCGGCCAGGCCAACAAGGGTTGTCAAACTGGGGCTATGCGATGGGTTCTGGCTTCCTTGTTGACCGTACTGGCAGCCTGCACTGCTGGCTCTGAGGTCTCGTATACCCCGGAGGACCATCTGTCCTCCTTGAACGCCGTCAACCAGGCCCGCGCCCAGGCCCGCACCTGCAACTCCACCCCTTACGCTGCGGCCCCTGCACTAAGCTGGAATGGTTTGCTGGGAGAAGTGGCCCGCCAGCGGGCCGAGTACCTCCAGCAGAGCGGTGTGTTGAGCCATTACGAGGGCTCGAGCACCACCTACGCGGTTGCCATCCGCGGCCAACAGAACGGCTACCACTATGTGGAAATCCGCGAGAACCTGGCCGAGGGCTACGAACAGGCTACCGAAGCGGTAGCAGCCTGGCTGGCGAGCACCCAGGGTCACTGCGACACCCTGATGGCCCCCCACCTGCGCGAGATGGGCATGGTCAAGCGGGGGGACTACTGGGTGCTGGTGATGGCCCAGCCTCGTTAGGTGCTCGAGGCGGACTTGCCCTGCTTCCAGTGAGGTATTTAGCGGCGGCGGCGCTTTTTCTTGACGGACTTCTCCGCCTGGCCGGATGGAGCTTGCTCTTGGTCGCCACCCCACGAACCAAAGTAGATTTTCTGCGCCTTGACCTTGACCGGCTTCTGGAAACCCCCACGCTCGTCGGGGGGGCCCACCACCCGCCTCGAGCGGGCCCGGGCGTGCGGGGCCGGGCTTTTGGGTTCGGTTGCCACCACTTTGCGCGCCGGTTTGCTGGGCGTTGCAGTCTGGGGTTCGGCGGCTTTTCCGCGCTTACCCCTACGGCGCTTTTTTCTCTTGGACTGCTCGGCTTCGGGTTGGTTTTCGGTCTGATAAAACTTTTCGGTCGGCACCAGGTCAATCTGCCGGGCCGAAGGGTTGGCTCCTTCTATCTTTACTTCCATCTCGTCTCCTAGGCGAATGCGGCGCTTGGTGCGCAGGCCTTCCAAGGCCAGCAGTTCTTCGATGTGCTGGTAATGGTCGTCCTCGAGGGCCCCCAGCCGGATCATGCCCTCCACCCCGTTGTCCAGGCTCACGAACACCCCAAACCCGGTGACGCCCGAGACCGTGCCCCGGAAGGTTTCGCCTTGGTGCTTCTCTGCCCACAGGCACTGGTAGTACTTGGTCAGCTCGCGCTCGGCACTCTCGGCGGCCCGCTCCCGTTCCGAGGCATGCTCGGCAATTTTGGGGAAGCGCTGGGCCCAGTCTTCCTTGCGGGCCTGAGTTATCCGACGCTTGAGTAGCGCGCGCAGAACCCGGTGCACCACCAGGTCGGGGTAGCGCCGGATGGGGCTGGTGAAGTGCAGGTAGTGTTCGGCGGCCAGGCCGAAGTGCCCCAGGTTCTCGGCAGCATAGCGGGCCAGGCGCAAGGAGCGCAGCAGCAGGGTCGAGACCACCGCCTCCTCGGGGCGGCCCTCGGCTTTCTTCAGGATAGCCTGCAAGGCTTTGGGGGAGAGCTCACCGCCCGGCAGGCTATAACCCAGCCGGCCCAGCGCAGCCACCAGCTTGTTGTAGGCCTCCTCGCTGGGGTCTTCGTGGACGCGGAAAAGGGTGGGGATCTGTCGCTCGGCCAGGTGTTTGGCAACCACCCGGTTGGCCAGCAGCATCAGCTCTTCGATCAGGCTGCGGGCCCTGGGTTCTTTCTGGGGTATCAGGTGCAGGTTGCCATCTTCGTCCACCTCCACCTTGACCTCGGTGAAGCGAAAATCCAGCGCGCCCTGTTCCAGGCGGCGGGCTTTGAGGGTCTGGGTGAGGGTGAGGAGTTGCTGTAGGTCGTTCTGGAGCTCGAGGCTCCAGTCGGGCAGGACAGGGGCCGGGGCCTTTTCCGGGGCCTCGAGCGCCTCGGCGAAAGCCTCCACCTCGGTATAGGTCAGCCGGGCCACGCTGCGGATCACCCCCTCGGCGAAGCGGTAGTCCTTGACCCGGCCCTTGGGGGTCAGCTCCACCAGAACCGAGAGCACCAGCCGATCCTCGTGGGGCTTGAGCGAGCAGATGCCGTTGGAAAGCTGTTCGGGCAGCATGGGCAGCACCAGCCCTGGCAGGTAGACGCTGGTGGCGCGGGCATAGGCCTCGTGGTCGAGAGGGGAGAACTCCCGCACGTAATGCGAGACGTCGGCGATATGAATGCCCACGCGGTAGTTGCCGTTGGGGAGCAGCTCGAGGTGGATGGCGTCGTCGAAGTCCTTGGCGTCGGCCCCGTCAATGGTAAAAACCCGCAAGGCCCGGAAGTCCTCGCGGCGCGCAACTTCTTTGGGATCCAGATGGGCTACTTTTTCGGCCTCGGCCAGGGCTTCGGGCGGAAAAACGCTTCTCAGCTCGTACTTGGCGATGATGGCCTCGGTCTCGACCTCGGGGCTATCCCCCTGGCCTAAGTAGCCCGCAAACTCCCCATAGGGTTCCTGCGGCTTGCGCCCGCTGGGGAAGGTGACCCGCACCACCAGCCGCGCCCCGCTTTCCAGGCCCTCGAGGCCCTCCGGCTGGAGCTTGAGCGCGGGTAGCCGGGCATCGTCGGGCTTGAGCCAGGCAAACCCCTGCTTGAAGTACAGCCGCCCCACCACCTGATGGTGCGCCCGCTCGAGCACCTCCACCACCACCCCCCAGGGCTTGCCGTCGCGGCCCGGTGGGCGCGGCTCAGCCCGTACCAGGTCGCCGTGCCAGGCCCCGCCCAGGTGGCCTTTGGGGATGTACAGGTCGGGCAGGTCGGGGTGGGTGGGGATGACAAAAGCGAAACCCGCTGCATGGGCTTGCAGGCGGCCCTCGAGGCCCTTTTTCCCCAGCCCCTCGGGGAGCTGGTAGAGCTTGCGCCGTGGCTCGATCACCTTCCCCTCGGCCACCAGCAAGTCCAGGGCTTCTTTGGCCTCGTCCTTGTCGAGCCGCAGGCCCCGCACCAGCTCGCGCAGGCTAAAGCGCTTTTTGGGGTGCTTTTTGAGGTGCTCGTAGATCCGTTGCTCTAGCATGGTGTTTTCAGGACGAGGCGCTCCTCGCACCATCATAGAGCACCCGCGCGGGGTATTCGGCTACAGCACACCCTCGAAAGCCAACTGGGTGGCTTTCAAAGCCCCCTCCAGGGCCTCGAGGCACTCGTCAATGTGGGTCTTCTCCACAATCAGGGGGGGCTCCAGCCGCACCACCTTGGGGTTGTTGAGGCCAAAAGCGGTCAGCACCCCGCGCGTCGCCAGCTCGGCCACCACCACCGCCCCGATATCGGCGTCCGTGAACTCGAGGCCCACCAGCAGGCCCCGGCCCCGCACCTCCTGGATAAACTCGGGGTAGGCCCGTTGCAGGCTTGTGAGCTGCCCTATCAAGTAGCGGCCCATCTCGAGGGCCCGGGCCGGCATATCCTCTTCCAGTGTGACTTCGATGGCTGCCAGCGCCGCGGCGGCGGCCAGCGGGTTGCCCCCAAAGGTGGTGGAGTGAATCAGGGGCTCGGTTTTGTAGATGCCCAGGATTTCCGGGCGGCAGATGGTGGCCGAGATGGGCATCACCCCACCCCCCAAGGCCTTGGCACTCACCAGGATGTCGGGCTCTACCCCCTCCCAGTCCACCGCCCAGAGCCTGCCGGTGCGGCCCAGGCCGGTCTGCACCTCGTCGGCAATCATCAGCACGCCCTTCTCGCGGGTGATGCGCCGCACCTCCCGCAGATACCCCTCGGGCGGCACCCTGATGCCCCCCTCGCCCTGGATGGGCTCCACGATCACCGCGGCGGTGTCGGGGCCAATCGCCGCTTCAATGGCCTGGGCATCGCCATAGGGCACCACCGTCACGCCGGGCACCAGGGGCCGCGCTGGCAGCTGGTAGTGCTCGCGCGGGGTAACCGATAGGGCCCCCATGGTTTTCCCGTGATAACCCCCCTGGGTGGTGATAAAGCCGGGTTTGCCCGTGTAGAAGCGGGCAAATTTGAGCGCCGCCTCCACCCCCTCGGTGCCCGAGTTACCAAAATAGACCATCGAAAGGTCGCCGGGGGTGATCTCGGCCAGGCGGGCGGCCAGCCTGGTGGTGGGCTCGGAAACCATCACCCGCACCGACATGGGCATCTTGTCGAGCTGGGCCTTGACCGCAGCCACCACTTTGGGATGCCGGTGGCCCAGGGATAGGGTTCCGTAGAGGCCTAAAAAGTCCAGGTAGCGCTTGCCTTCGGTGTCCCAGACGTACACCCCTTCGGCGTGGGACTCCACCTTGTCCAGCCCGGTGAAGCGCAGCAGCCCGGCCAGACCGGGGTTGATGTGACGCTCGAACTGTTCGAAAAGGGTCATGGTCGGCCCTAAGTTTATCACGCCGGTGGACGCTGCTTGTTTGCTGTTAGCGTGGTTTGTTAGCGATGCAATACCGATCTCACTAAACCTTCAGGCACGCTTTTTACCTCTGGGTTTCTTGGTGGGCTTGGATGATTTGTCCTCCTCGTCCGGCAGCACCGCCGAGCCTCCAAGCAGCCGTCGCTTGCGCAGGATGGCCTCTTAGACGAGCTGCTCGTCCTCGGTGAGTTCAAACTCGAGGCCCCGCCGCTCGATAATGTGGTTGGCGGGAAGGTAGTTCTAGGGGCCTCTGATGTGCTCGGGCAAGCGTCCGTGCTTTTTCAGGTAATGGGCTGCCCCAGCAGGGTGTAGGCCACTTTGCTGATCCCTGCTTCCCGCACCTGAGCCATACTTCCAGGGTAGGGCCGGCCTATACTCAGTCCGACACCAGACGCTTATGGAGCGTTTCTGCAATTGCAGCGGGAATCCGCACCGCCTTGCCCCTGGGGTCCTGGCAGAGGTGGCGGGTGAAGCCCTCAGCCAGCAGGGTTTGGCCCTTCCAGACCCGGTAGCGGTACTGCAACGTGCGCGAGGTGGCCTCGCTGAGCCAGGTCTCGACCTCGACTGTACCGCCGAACCGGGCCGGACTGCGGTATGTTAGACCAATTTCCACCACCGCGAAAGCCAGACCCTGGGCTTCAATCTGGGTGTAGGGAAGCCCAATCTGGTTGAGCCACTCCACCCGTGCGGCCTCGAGCCAGACCACATAGCTGCTGTGGTGCACCACCCCCATGGCATCGGTCTCGGCGTAGCGGACGGTAATGGGCAGGCGTACCTTCATACTAGCTGGCACTTCCCAGGCGCTCGACCAGTGCCACCAGTTCCGCCGAAACCGGCTCGATGAGTTCGGCGGGGCCTTCCACCATCACCCGCACCAGCGGCTCGGTACCGGAAGGCCGCACGTTGACCCGCCCCTGGCCCGATAGCTTTTGTTCGGCCTCCTGGATGGCCTGGTGCAGCTCGGGCTGCTGCATGACCTTTTGCTTATCAGCGACCCGCACATTCTTCAGAATCTGCGGGTACATGGGCAGGGCCTCGTACCACTCGGAAAGGTCGCGCCCGGACTCGCGCATGGCTGCTAGGGTCAGGATGGCCGTGAGCATACCGTCGCCGGTGGGGGCGTGGTCGAGGAAGAGCACATGGCCGCTCTGCTCCCCGCCCAGGGTCAGGGCCGAGGCCTTGAGTTTCTCGTAGACGTAGCGGTCGCCCACGGCGGTGCGGTAGAAGCTGATGCCAGCCTCGCGCAGCTTGACCTCGAGGCCCATGTTGCTCATCAGGGTGCCCACCACCCCCGGCTCGCGCCGCACCAGGGCGTTTAGGTAGAGCACGTGGTCGCCGTGGAACTCGCGCCCCTGCCGGTCTACCAGGATGGCCCGGTCGCCGTCGCCGTCGAAGGCCACCCCCAGGTCAAAGCCCATCTCCACCACCTGCTGGCGCAAAAACTCGGGGTGGGTCGAACCGCACCCTTTGTTGATGTTGCGCCCATCGGGGGTGTTGAACATCACGAACACCTCGGCCCCCAGCCGCTGAAAAAGCCGGTGGGCCAGGCGGTAGGTAGCCCCGTTGGCGGTATCGAGGGCCACCTTGAGCCCTTCCAGACTGCCACCTTTGGAAGACAGGAAGTCCAGGTACATCCGCTCGGCCTCGCGGAAGTCGGAAACCGTGCCGATGCCATCGGTTTTGAACTCGCGCTCCAGCAGGCCCTCGATCTCGCTTTCTGCCTGGTCGGGCAGCTTGTCACCGGCAGCGCTAAAAAACTTGATGCCGTTGTCCTGGTAGGGGTTGTGGCTGGCGGAGATCATCACGCCGGCGGTGGCCTCCAGGGCCTTGGTCAGGTAGGCCACCCCAGGGGTGGGCAGCACCCCCAGGTGCTCGACCCGTACGCCCTGGGACATCAGGCCCGCGGCCAGGGCGGCCTCGAGCATATCGCAGGACTGACGGGTGTCCTTGCCCAGCAAAATTACCGGCCGCTTGACTGTGCTTTTGAAGAACGCCCCCGCGGCCTGGCCCAGCTTGAGCACAAACCCAGGCGTCAGCGGTGGCTCCCCGGCCACGCCCCGCACCCCGTCGGTTCCAAAGTATTTACGTTCCATCTTGCACAGTTTATACCTACTCCGAAAGGTATCCGGTTCCCTTGTGGAAAGTCGCCCCATCTGTCACTTTGAGGCCATGAAAAAGCTCGTGGCCCTGTTTCTCCTGGGGGGCTTTTCGCTGGCACAGCCTGCAGCGGGCACCTCGCCCTTTGTGGATGTGCCCCCTTGCCACTGGGCCAGGGCCGCCCTCGAGGCCATCGCCCGCCCCGACCCCAACCTGCGCCCCCAGCCTTCGGCCCTGCTGGCCGAAAACGCCCTGCGCCAGGTGTTCGAAGGCTTGAAATGCAACGATCCACTCTGGAGCCAGCGCTTCCTGCAGAACCCTTCGGTGGCGTTCGGCCGCAGCGGGGTTCGGCTGGATGGATTTAGCCTCGAGAACCTGCAAACCCGCCTATCGGGCAACCAGGCTACCCTGCGCTTCAGCCTGCTGGCCGTGCTGGACGGCAGTCCGGTGCGGCGTAGCGGCGAGGCCCAGTTGGTGTTTGGCGAGCAGGGCTGGCAGGTGGTGTACGCCAGCCTGGCCGCCCTCAACCTGCCAGTATTTCCTCGCTAACCAGGCCCACCGACCGGGCCAGCCAGGCCCGAAACCCGGCCAGCCCCCGCTGGAACATCCGGGCCCGTTTCTCGGACTTTTTGCCCCGTCCGCCTTCGGCGGGCACCAGCCCCCAGTTGGCGTTCATGGGCTGGAAGTTGTCGGGGTTGGCGCTGGCCAGGTACCGCACCAGGCCACCCAGCATCGTCGCTTCGGGTGGAACCAGGGCTTCCTGGCCCTGGGCCAGCCGGGCCACATTGAGGCCGGCCAGAAAACCGGTGGCTGCGGACTCGAGGTAACCCTCCACCCCGCATAGCACCCCGCTCACCAGCAGGTTGGGGTATGCCCGGAACCGCAGGGTGGGCTCGATCAGCCGGGGGGCGCACAGGTAGGTGTTGCGGTGCATCACCCCATAGCGCACGATCTCGGCGTTTTCCAGACCCGGTATGCTCTGCACCACCAGCTTCTGGTCGCCCCACTTCAACCCGGTCTGGAAGCCCACCAGGCTCCACATCTGGCCGCGCCGATCCTCGGCCCGCAACTGCACCACCGCGTAGGGCTCCTGACCGGTTCGGGGGTCGGGCAGGCCCACCGGTTTCATGGGGCCAAAGCGCGGGGTGTCGAAGCCGCGACGGGCAATTTCCTCGATGGGCATACAACCCTCGAAGAACTCGAGCTTCTCCCATTCGTGGGGGGTGTGCTTGCGGGCCTGGCTCAGCACCTCGTAAAACCGGCGGTACTGTGCCTCGTTCAGAGGGCAGTTTAAGTAGTCGGCGCTCTGGCCGTACCGCCCGGCCCGGTAGACCACCTCCATGTTAATGCTTTCGCCCAGCACCACCGGCGCGGCGGCGTCGTAGAACCCCAGGAATTCGTCGCCTAGCAGTCCACGCAGGTGCTCCGAGAGGCCGTCGGAGGTGAGGGGGCCGGTCGCCAGCACGGTAATGCCGTCCGGAGGGATCCTCGTTAACTCTTCCCGCACCACCTCGATGTTGGGGTGGGCCTCGAGCCGCCGGGTAATCTCCTGCGAAAATCCCTCCCGCTCCACCGCCAGCGCCCCGCCCGCCGGCACCCGGTTCCGGTCGGCGGCCTGCATCACCAGCGAGCCAGTGGCCCGCAACTCAGCCTGCAACAATCCTTTGGCGTTGGTCTCGCCCTCACCCCCCAGGCTATTGGAGCAGACCAGCTCGGCAAAGTGTCCGGTCTGATGGGCGGGGGTCATGCGCTGGGGCCGCATCTCATACAGCCGAACCTGCGCCCCCAGCCGGGCCGCTGTGAACGCTGCCTCCGCACCCGACAGGCCAGCTCCAATCACATGCACCTTGGTCTTCATCATCCCTGTAGTGTAATCCAGGCTTCACCACCCGTACACCTTTCTATGGCACCATACACTTACGCCAACTTGTATTCGTTCTCTTTCCACCGTGTGCGTAATCCGCCAAGGGAGGTAGCCATGCGTTTTAGGGAGGAGTTGGTGCTCAACATCCGGGCCCCACGCGAGGCGGTTTGGGCGGCTTTCCAGGACTTCTCGAACTGGTCGGTCTGGGCCAAGGCCATCAAGGAGGTAAGCCGCGAGGGCTCGGCCTGGCGCTTCCGGGCGCGGGGGCAGCCACCGGTGGATCTGGTCTGGGTGGCCGAGGCCACCCAGCGCCGCCCCCCCGAGTACCTCGAATTCCGTAGTGTGCCGGGGGTGCCGCACAACCTGGAAATTTCGGGCTGGTTGCGCTTGAGCGAAACCGTGGACGGGGGCACCCACCTCGAGCTCCTCTTCGAGGGCCAACCCCACTACGACAGCCCCCTGTTGGACAAGGCCGCCGAGTGGTACGCCACACTCTTTGGTGAACCCAACAAACTGCTCAAGGTAACCTTTGAACAGTTCAAGGAGCACCTCGAAAAAGCGCAGCATTCGCCGAAGCTTTCAGCTTCCACAGCTTGATACTATTTCAGTAGTATCGCTCACTTTGACAAGCCTAAACGATACTAGCGAAATGCTTTTCTACTCCCTACGGTCGGCTTGAATCCTTCACCTCCGACTGCGGCGGGCGGCGAAGGATTCAAGCGGAAACGGTATGGCACACGCCACGAACCCCAAAGGTGGGTTGTAGGAGGCCGGGGCGCTTACCTGGTTGCTTTTTGCGGCGTGCCGTAAGATAGGCGTATGGACAGAAGAATACGGGTGCTCATTGCCAAACCCGGCCTGGACGGCCACGATCGTGGGGCCAAGGTGGTGGCCAGGGCCTTGCGCGATGCCGGCATGGAGGTCATCTACACCGGCCTGCGACAAACCCCGGAGATGATCGTCTCGGCGGCCCTGCAAGAAGACGTGGACGCCATTGGCCTGTCGGTGCTGTCGGGGGCGCATATGCACTACTTTGGCGAGGTGCGCCGCCTGCTCAAGGAGCAGGGCGCCGACGACATTTTGCTCTTTGGTGGGGGCATCATCCCCGACGAGGATGTGCCCCATCTCAAAGCGATGGGTGTGGCCGCGGTGTTTGGTCCCGGTACCAGCACCCAGGACATTGTGGAATTCCTACGCCAGGCCACCCCGCAACGCTGGGCAGCCCAGGGCTGAGCTGCTTGGGAGATAGATCATGACAACCCCCCGAAAAACCTCCAAGGCCAGCGGCAAAAAAACCACCTCCAAGGTCAAGCCGCAGGTAAAGCCCACCGCATGGGTCAGGGTGCCCGAGGAAAGCGAAGTGTCCGAGGATGTCCGGGTTTTGTTTGGCAAGTTCAAGGAAAAAACCGGTTTCATCCCCAACGTGGCCCGCAACTTTGCCCTCACCCCTGAACACTTTCTGCGCTGGTTTCGCTACTACGACTTTTTGATGCGCAACGAAGACCAGAGCCACCTGACCCGCAAAGAACGCGAGATGATTGCGGTGGTGGTCTCTTCAGCCAATGAGTGCGAGTACTGCTTAGCCTCGCACTCGGCCTACCTGCGCGAGATTACCGGTGACCCGGTTTTACCAGATGTGCTCGCGGCCAACTACCGAAGGGCCCACCTGACCCCTCGAGAGCACGCGCTGCTGGAGTTCGCCCACCAGATCACCGTGGACTCTGCGGTGATGAGCTCCGCCGATGTGCAGATGCTACGCGCTACTGGGCTTTCCGACGAGGCCATTTTCGAAGCGGCCCAGGTTGCGGCCATGTTCAACTTCACCAACCGTATCGCCAACGCGATGGGTTGGGTGCCCAACGAGGAGTACTACTACCAGTATCGGGACAAAAAGTAGACTGATGCTATGGAAGGCTTGAAGCCGTTTGGACTGTGGGGACTAATTGCAGTTTTGGTGGGGGCCCTGATTTACCTCGCCCAGTGGCAAGGCTGGATTCCCAGCGCTTTCCCTTTCTGGGCATTGGGCATGGTGCTTGTTTTGGCCCTGGGATTCGCCAACCTGCTGGCTCGAGGGCCGAGGTAGTACACTCGTCCATGGCTATTTTTCAGGTTTGTAAACCAATCCCTTCCCTGCCGGGTTGGGCGGGATTGTCTTCTCGATGAAGACTGTCTACCCCGGTCATAGGGGTAAGTCAGGCTTCAAAAAGCCGCTCCGATGAACCAGCAAGTCCAGCCCCGTTGTGACGCCGTTGTTAACTGTGCTTTACAGGGCTACGCGAACGTCGGTTCGAAGTTATCCATCAAGCTGAAAAAGCTGAGCCGAAGGATAAAAACCTCTCATACCGTTTCCGCTTGAATCCTTCACCGCCCGCCGCAGTCAGAGGTGAAGGATTCAAGCCGACCGAAGTGAGTAGAAAAGCATTTCGGTAGTATCGTTTAGGCTTGCCGAAGTGAACGATACTGCCGAAATGCGTATCAGACGTGAATCGGCTTGTCCCAGGCGGCCAGAGCCGCTTCCTTGAGGGTTTCGGCCAGCGTGGGGTGGGCGTGGGAAGCCCGGGCCAGATCCTCTGCCGAGGCGTGGAAGGCCATCGCCACGGCAGCCTCAGCAATCAGGTCGCCGGCGCGGGGGCCGATGATGTGTACCCCCAGAATGCGGTCGGTTTCGGCATGGGACAGAATCTTCACAAAGCCATCGGTATCGTTCATGGCCCTGGCCCGGCCGTTGGCCGAGAAGGGAAACGAGCCTTTTTTATATGCAACACCCGCCGCCTTTAGCTCTTCCTCGGTTTTTCCCACCGAGGCGATCTCGGGATGGGTGTAAACCACATTGGGAATCGAGTTATAGTCCACGTGGCCATAGCCTGTCACCATGTACTCGACCGCCGCGTAGCCTTCTTCCTCGGCCTTGTGGGCCAGCATGGGACCCGCAATTACATCCCCAATGGCAAAAATGCTGGGCACAGCCGTCTGGTAGTGGGCATTGACCGGAATGCGGCCTCGCTCATCGGTGCTGAGGCCCACGTTCTCGAGGCCCAGTCCATCGGTGTTGGGAACCCGCCCAGTGGCCAGCAGCACCCGGTCGGCCACCAGGGGCTCACCCCCCTCGTACTCCACAACCCCTTTGCCGTCTTTGGCGTAAGCCGCCGTCACCCGCACGCCGGTACGAATGTCCAGGCCCTGCTTCTTGAAGATTTTCTCAGCGGCTCTGGCAATCTCGCCGTCCATACCCCCCAGGATGGTGGGCAGGTATTCCAGCACCGTGACCTTGGAACCCAGACGGTTCCAGACCGAACCGAGCTCGAGGCCAATGACCCCACCGCCAATCACCACCAACGACTCGGGTACTTTGGGATAGGCGATGGCCTGATCCGAGGTCGCCACCACGTCGTAATCGAGCGTGACCCCTTTGAGCATGGCCACCTTAGATCCGGTGGCAATCAGAATGCGCTCGGCCTCGAGTTCCTCGGTGCCCTCGGGCCCCTCCACCACTACCTTGTTGGGCGAAACGATCCTTCCGTGCCCCAGGTAGCGCTTGACCTTGTTCTTCTTGAATAGGTACTCCACGCCGCTGGTGTTGGCTTTGACCACCTTGTCTTTGTGGGCCATTAGCGCGGGCAGATCGAGCTCGGCCTGTCCGATCTTTACCCCAATAATCTGGTTGAGTTCGGCTGCGTGAATCTTCTCGCTGGCTTCCAGCAAGGCCTTAGAGGGGATGCACCCCACCCGCAGGCAAGTACCACCCAGCGCGGGTTCTTTCTCGATACAGGCCACATCCAGCCCCAATTGCGCAGCCCTGATGGCGGCGACATACCCCCCAGGCCCGGCTCCAATCACAATCAGTTGATGTTTGGTCATACGTCCTCGAGCAATTTGCTGCATCACCTAGACTTCCAGGGCTAGCCGCACCGGGTTCTCGATGAGTTCCTTGACGCGTTTGAGGAAGGTCACCGCCTCGCGGCCATCTACAATCCGGTGATCGTAGGAGAGGGCCAGGTTCATCATGGGTCGTATCACCACCGCCCCGTTTCGGGCCACCGGCCGCTCGACGATGGCGTGCATACCCAGGATGCCCACCTGCGGCGGGTTGAGGATGGGGGTGGAGTTGAGCGAGCCGTAGATGCCGCCGTTGGTGATGGTGAAAGTACCCCCCATCAGCTCTTCGGGCTTGATCTTCTTGGAGCGTACCCGCTCACCAAAATCTGCAATAGCGGCCTCGATCTGGGCCATGCTCAATAGGTCGGTGTTGCGCACCACCGGCACCACCAAACCCTCCCCGCCCCCTACCGCGATGCCGATATCGTAGTAGCGGTGATAGACGATCTCGTTACCGCGAATTTCGGCGTTGAGCTGGGGAATTTCTTGCAGGGCCTGGGTCACCGCCTTGACGAAGAAGCTCATGAAGCCCAGCTTGAGTCCGTATTTCTTCTGAAAGCTCTCGCCATACTCTTTGCGCAGATCCATAACCATACCCATGTCCGCCTCGTTGAAGGTGGTGAGCATGGCGGTGTTCTGTTTGGCGGAGAGCAGGCGCTCTGCAATGCGGCGGCGCAGGGGGGTCATGGGTACTACTTCATCGCGGCGCTCACCCCGCACCAGGTTCGCCGGCGGGCTAGGAGGCTGAGGTACGGGAGGGGTTGGGGTGCTAGGGGCAGCGGGGGCCGGCGCAGAAACTGCACGCTGCACATCTTCCTTTAGCACACGCCCCCCAGGGCCGGTTCCCGCCAGGGTTGCAGCCTGAACGCCGGTCTGGGCCGCGAGGCGTTCAGCCGCCGGCATGACCTTGGCTTCGGGAGCGGCAGGTGCAGGCGCGGAAGCAGGGGCGGGCTGGGTGGCGGGGGTGGTTGCCGCAACCCCCGCACCCTCCTCGAGCAGCGCCACTACATCCCCAACCTTGGCCTGTCCACTGGGGATCAGAATCTTGGCTATCCGCCCCCCCACCGGCGAGGGCAATTCCAGGGTCGCTTTGTCGGTAACAAGTTCGACCAGGGGCTCATCTACCCCCACCACATCGCCTTCTTTCTTGAGCCACTGGCCAATTTCAACTTCGGTGATGGATTCTCCCACTGCAGGAATTTTGAGTTCCAAGGCCATGTTGCCTCCCATAAAGGTGCGGTAGCACCTTTGCCTGTACAACTTTACTTCAAGTGAGGGCCTGGTTGGGTTCGGGGCTTCGCAGACGGCCTTGGAAGCCTGTTACCCTGCACAAGGCCCCATCGCCTACAAACCGAGGGCTGCCGACACAATCGCCCGCTGCTCCTTATCGTGCACCTTCTTAGATCCGACTGCAGGGCTGCTGGACTCCTCACGGGCCACCACGCTCAGGTGATGCCCGAACATCCGGTCGCCAAAGCGGGCCCGAATGAACCACCAGGCTCCCATGTTGGCGGGTTCCTCCTGCGTCCAGACCACTTCCGCCTTGGCCGAGTACAAAGCCAAAGCGGCCTCGAGCTCCTTTTGGGGGAAGGGATAAAGCTGTTCAAGGCGGATGATGGCCACATCCTCTTTGCCGGCTGCCCGACGGGCGGCCTCGAGGTCGTAGTAGACCTTGCCCGAGCAGAGCACGATGCGGCTAATTTTGGGGCTGGGGTTGCTGGAAAGCACCCGCTGAAACCGGCCATGGGCCAGCTCGTCGAGCCTCGAGACCGCGTCCGGGTTGCGCAAGAGGCTCTTGGGCGTCATGACGATCAGGGGTTTGCGCCAGGGGCGCACCACCTGGCGGCGCAGCAGGTGGAAATACTGGGCTGGGGTGGTGGGATAGACCACCTGCATATTGTCGTTGGAGCAAAGCTGGAGGAAGCGCTCGAGGCGGGCCGAGGAGTGCTCGGGGCCGCCACCTTCCATGCCGTGCGGCAACAGCAGCACAATACCCGACAAACGGCTCCACTTGGCCTCTGCCGAAGCGATGAACTGGTCAATGATCACCTGAGCGGTATTCACAAAGTCGCCGTACTGGGCCTCCCAGCCCACCAGCGCATCGGGCATGTCTAGGCTGTAACCGTATTCAAAACCCAGTACCCCTGCCTCGGAAAGGGCCGAGTTGTAGAGCTCGACTACGGCCTGCCCTTCTGCTAGATGGTTGGCAGGGATATATTTCGCACCCGAAAGGTAGTCGGTATAACCCCCGTGACGCTGGGTAAAGGTTCCACGCACCACGTCCTGACCGGATATGCGCACCCGGTAGCCCTCCACCGCCAGCGTCGCAAAGGCCAGCACTTCGGCCGAGGCCCAGTCCAGCGGTCGTTTACTGTGGCCCATCTCGCGGCGGCTCTCCACAAACTTGACCAGTTTAGGGTGCAGGTTGAAGCCCTCCGGCAGGCGGTTCAGGCCCTCCATCAGGGCCGAGAGCTTCTCCACGGGGACTCCGGTCTCGAGGTCGGGTACACCCTCCTCTGGGCCGCCCAGGTAACCCTTCCAGATCCCCCCACCCGCCGGCGGACGGGTGGGCGTGGGCTCCCGCCGGGCCCCCGAGAAAGCCGCTTCCATGGCCTCGAGGTACTCTTTGGACAGGGTCTCGCCCTCCTCACGGGTGTAAATGCCCTCGCCTTCAAGTTTGGTAAAGTAGCCCTGGTACAGCGGTTTTTTAGCTGCGATTCGCCGGTACATATCGGGCTGGGTAAAGCTGGGCTCGTCGGTCTCGTTGTGGCCTCGCTTGCGAAAGCCAATTAGGTCAATGAACACATCCCGCTTGAACTCCTTGCGGAATTCCATCGCCAGCTCCACCACCCCCACCAGCGCCTCGGGGTCTTCGGCGTTGACGTGGAAGATGGGCGACTCGAGCATCTTGGCAATTTCGGTGGAGTACCGCCCCGCGGTGTACTCGTGGGGCTCGGTGGTAAAGCCCACCTGGTTGTTGAGGATGATATGCACCGCCCCGCCCACGGTGTAAGCCTGCAGGCCGGAAATGTTCAGCGTTTCCTGCACGATGCCTTCCCCAATAAAAGCAGCATCCCCGTGAACCAGCAGCAACATGCCTTTCTCGCGCTTGTAGTCGCCAAAGCGGTCTTGCTTGGCCCGGGTGCGCCCCATGGCGACAGGCGCTACAAATTCCAGGTGCGAGGGGTTGAAGTTCAGGGAGAGGTGCACCTTGCCATTCGGGGTCGCCAGGTCGCCGGAGTAGCCCAGGTGGTACTTCACATCGCCGTGGTAGCCATCGGGAAAGTGCTCTTCGAACTCCAGAAAAATGTCCCGCATGGGCTTATTGACCACATTGGCCAACACGTTCAGACGACCCCGATGGGCCATCCCCATCACGATTTCCACCACCCCATGCTTGGCGGCATTCTCGATGGTCAGGTCGAGGAGGGGAATGAGGGATTCGGTACCCTCGAGGCTGAAGGTTTTGGCCCCCAGGTATTTCTTCTGTAGAAACTCCTCAAATAGTGTGGCCTGCATCAGGCGCTCGTAGATTTTCCTCTTTCGCTCCACGGTCGGGCGGGCAAACCCCGCCGCCAACCGAGCCTCGATCCAGTTGCGCACTGCGGGGTCGTCCAGATGGCCGTACTCGATACCTACCGTACCCCCGAAGCGGGCCTTGTACTGCTCCAGAACTGCCCGCAGGGTGGGCGCACCCAGCTCGATCGGAACCGGACGATCCAGGTCGGCCTCGCTCAGACCAAAAAAACTGGGGTCGAGTTCAGGTGGGGTTCGGCGCTCACGCTCCAGGGGATCAATCCGGGCCACCAAGTGGCCGCGTTCGCGGTAGGTACGCAAAAAGCGCACCGCCCGCAAGAAAAACGAGGCCAGTTCAGAAACCGAAGCCCCGTCCAGCGGTTCTCGCGGGGCCGCCGCGCCATTGCCGCTGGTTGGCTCAGCTTGTACGGCGTGGAAATAGCTCGACCACTCAGGGGGAATGGATGCCGGGTTTTGCTCGTACTCTTGGTACAGAGCCTCTAGAAAAGCCAGGTTCGAACTGTCTACTGCGCGTTCCATACTCACGGTTCTCTAGTCTACTAGGTTCTTCGGGGGCAAAAGGTGTCAGAACATAGTCAGAAGCCGTTGGAATCGCCATAAGAAGGCATTTTATCTTTGCAGCGATGCATCTCCTGGCTGAGCTAAAAATAGACGAAGACACCCTCGGTCTGGTCGTAGGTAAAAACGTTCAGGCGATTCCGCCAAAGCCGGAACCTAAAGGCAACGCAGTACAGAAGGCACTGCCCACTCGTGTAATACGCATTTCGGTAGTATCGTTCACTTTGACAAGCCTAAACGATACTACCGAAATGCTTTTCTACTCCCTTCGGTCGGCTTGAATCCTTCACCTCTGACTGCGTCCAACGCTGAAGGATTCAAGCGGAAGCGGTATCAGGGTACTCAAGCCAGGGTGTCCACTTGCGCAGCCGCCTCGAGGTCCAGCCGTGTCACGCCCCCCGCCGAGTGGGTCACGTAGGCTACTTTTACCCTGCCCCACATGATTTCAAGGCTATCAGGATGGTGGTTGGCTTTTTCGGCGTACAGAGCCACCTTAACCGCAAAAGCCACACATTCTGCATAGGTGTCGAAGGTAAAGGTCTTCTCTATCCGCCCCCCCACCAAGACCCACCCCGGAAGGTCTTGCAGGCCGTTCAAGATTTCGCCTTCATTTAGTTTGGTTGCCATAAAACCTTTCCTTTCTCCGTCTTGCGCTCGGCTTGCAATCTGAGGCCGAAGCCATGCCCCAGATCATTCTGGTTTGCAAGACCGCAAAAGAGTGTGCTATACTCCGCGATGGCGCTTTTTTTGGTTTGGTTCCCCGAGCCGCCCAAATAAAAGCAATTCACTATCTGCGACGGCGTTGGTAGGCGCTGGCGCACATCGGAGAAAGCAGTGTTCAAGACGTTTGTTCCTGAACCCAAAGAACCCGGTTGGGTACTGATTGATGCAGAGGGCCAGTCCATCGGACGGGTGGCCTCCAAGATCGCAGCGGTGCTGCGCGGCAAGCACAAGTCCGACTTCACCCCCAACATGGCTACCGGAGACTGCGTGGTGGTGATTAATGCCGACAAAGTGGTGCTCAAGGGTTCCAAGCCCCGCACCAAGGTATATACCCGCTACTCCGGCTACCCTGGCGGCCTCAAGCGCACTGTGGGGGCAGTCATGCTGGCCGAAAAGCCGGTTAAGGCCGTGGAGCACGCGGTCAAGGGGATGCTGCCCAAGGGCACCCTGGGCAACATTATGTTCCGCCGTCTTAAGGTCTACGCCGGAGCAAGCCATCCCCATGCGGCCCAAAAACCTGTCAAGATGGAGGTTGAATAATGGAGCAGTATTACGGCACGGGCCGTCGTAAAACCAGCGTAGCGCGGGTGTTCTTGCGCCCTGGCAGTGGCAAGGTCGAGATCAACGGCGTGGCTTTTGCCGACTATTTTGGTGGCCTGGTCAAGGCTGTATCGGCGCTCGAGCCTTTGCGCCGGGTGGATGTCAGCAACCGTTTTGATGCCTACATCACCGTAGAAGGCGGTGGCAAGGCCGGGCAGGTGGACGCTATCCAGCTCGGCATTGCCCGTGCGCTGGTCAACTATAACCCCGATTTGCGGGCCAAACTCAAACCCGCTGGGCTGCTTTCGCGCGACCCCCGCGAGGTCGAGCGCAAGAAGTACGGCAAGCACAAAGCCCGCCGGGCCCCTCAGTACAGCAAGCGCTAAGCCATCCGTATTATCAAATCCCCGCCCAGGTGGCGGGGATTGCTTATGCTTGGGCAAGAGAAAGACCTTATGCTGGAGTTATGGAGAAGACAGAGCTAAAGCGAATCGTGGATGCAAATGACTGGCTGTGGGAAAAGTGGTGGCCTACATTACTGGAGCTATCACCCGAGCAGACCCACCAGAAGGTGGGAGGTTCGTTTGACAGTGTGTTTGCCACTGCCGCCCACATGGTAGGGGCCGAGACGGTCTGGCTCGAGCGGCTACAGCACAACCCAGAAGCCACCTTCCCCCCTACCCCAGCCGAAATGCAGGGCTTGCGCGAGCACTGGCAGCAGTTGGCAGCCAGACGGCAGCAATGGCTGACCACAGCCGACCCCGAGGCAAAAATTACCTATCGCTTCACCGGCGGAACCGCCAGCAACAGCGTGGCCGAGATTGTACTGCACTTTACCAGCCACGCCCACTTCCACCGGGGCCAGTTGGCCAGCCAGCTCAGGTTGCTGGGCCTGCAACCTCCCTCGGTGCACTACATTGGGTTCTTCCGGCTCTAGCAAGTTCTTTGGTTCTCGTAGAGCAAGCCTTCATGTGCTCCGATCGTCCACAAGCAGCTCGAGCTGCACACCAGCTATTTTCCAACTGCCATCGGGCTGACGCTCCATCAGGTAGTAGGCCACAGCCTTTTTACCATCCAGGCCAACCAAATTGACCACCTGGCGAACTTGCTGCAGTGTACCCAGTGAGCGGCTTGCAGGGCCAAACTCCAGCTTTAGCGGGCGATAAATTTGCGCATACCCGGCCTTAACCATCTCGATAAAGCGCTCGGGGGTCTGGAAGACCTGACGAATGCCGGGAGCAGCAAAGGAAAAGGCCCGCACCGCATCATCTTTCCTGAAAGCCTCTATCTGGGCGCTGATGACAGCTTGGATGGCTGCCCGGTCTTGCGGAGGAACGTCTTGAAGGCGCTGGGCTTGTCCGCCTAACGAGACCAGCAAAACCACGGACATGAAAATTTTCATGCCCCAGTGTGCACCCTTAGGGTGCTGGCAATTTGTAGTAGTTCCTACTAAATTCGGTCAAAGTCCGTCAATGACAGCGCCAGTCTGGTAGTCTCGTCAAGCTGGTAGTATCCCCAGAGCCCATCGCATAGCGCCAATCGTCAATAGCCGATAGCCCCGGACACACTCGAGTCTTGGCTGCTGCCATCGGCAATAATCCAAATCTTTTGGCAAACGTAACCTCGAGTCAGCCAATCGACGACACATTCACGCTACGCTAGCCCTCTAGCGCAAAAAGTCCAGCACCGTCCGAGCAATTAGTTCGGTGCCCAGTGGTAGGGAACGCTCGTCGTCAATCCAGAAACCTGGGTGGTGATGGGCGCGGTTCTTGCCAGGGTCAGGGTCGCCGGCTCCCAACCAGAAATAGACTCCAGGACGACGGTTCAAAAACTCCGACATGTCATCCCCCCCCATCACCGGGGGCACCTCCAGCACAGCGGCTTCCCCAACCACCTGCCGAGCTACCTGGCTAAACCGCTCGACCATTACTGGATCGTTCACCACTGCAGGCGAACCCCGCAACCAGGTCACCTCGGCACTCCCTCCCATCGCAGCGGCAATCCCCTGGCTCAATTCCCCAATCCGGCGGATCAGTTTCTCTCGCAGGCCAGAGTCGAAGGTGCGAAGGGTACCCTTAAGTTCAGCCGTTTCGGGAATGATGTTATGGGCCCCTTCACCCGCCAAGACGGTAGCGATGGTAATCACCGCAGTGTGGATGGGGTCGGTCTCGCGACTGACCAGGCTTTGCAAAGCCACTATGATTTGAGAAGCCATCAACACCGTGTCCACTCCCTCATGGGGCATGGCTGCATGGGCCCCCTTTCCGCGCAGGTGGATGGTGAAAGCATCGGCTGCTGCCATGGAGGGGCCAGAACGCACACCTACCTTTCCAGCGGGCATCAGGCTGTAGAGGTGTAGCCCTACCACGGAGTCCACACCCTCCAAGACCCCGGCCTCCACCATCGGACGCGCACCCGAAACAATCTCTTCGGCAGGCTGGAAAGCAAAGCGTACTTCACCTTCAATTTGGTCCCTGAAGCGGGCCAAAACCGCCGCAACATGGGCCGCTATCGCCGCATGACCATCGTGTCCGCAAGCGTGCATGACCCCAGGGGTCTGGGAGCTGTAGTTCACTCCCGAGTCTTCCTGAATCGGTAGGGCGTCTATATCTGCCCGTACCAGCACGGTCTTGCCCGGTCGGGCTCCCTTCAGGCGGGCTACCACCCCCGTCTGGGCCACCCCTCGAGTCACTTCCAAGCCCAGCCCCTCCAAAAACGCCGCCAGCTTGGCACTGGTGCGAACTTCCTGGAATCCCAGTTCGGGATGGCGGTGAAAGTCACGGCGCATTTCGATCAGACTCGGCGTCAACTCGGCAATGGTTTCTTGGATGTTCATAGGCCCTAGTCAAACATCAGAAATCCTGGCCGTCAACTGTAGCCTTATACAGCTTTTGCCCCATCACCTTGAACTCGGTACATGATTTGCTAGACTTGGGGCAAGCTTTGCAAGACCAAACGCAAAGGAGCTACACTATGACCAGACCCTGGCTCAAACACTACGACAAAGGTGTCCCGGCGGATCTTCAGATTCCCGAGATCCCTCTTTGGAGGCTACTATCGGACACCGCCAAAAAGTACCCCGACCATGTGGCCCTGGAATTCATGGGCAGCGTAATGGGCTACCGCCAGCTCTGGGAAGCGGTGGAAAAGTTTGCCGGTGCGCTGAAGGCCCAGGGGGTTAGCCCAGGCGACCGGGTGGCCATCATGCTGCCCAACTGCCCACAGTTCGTGATTGCCTTTTATGGGACCCTGGTGGCCGGTGGGGTATGCGTGAATGTGAACCCCCTGTACACGCCCCGCGAACTGCGGCATCAACTTTCCGATGCCGGGGCCGAGACCCTGGTCATTCTGGATTTGCTCTGGCCCCGCTACGCCGAGATCGAACAGGAGGTGCCGGTTAAGCGGGTGTTCACCACCGGTATTCAGGACTATTTGCCCTTCCCCAAAAACCTGCTCTTTCCCATCAAGGCACGTCGAGAGAAGCGCTGGGTCAACCTCCCCCAGCACCCCAAGCGGCTCGACTTCAAAAAGACCCTCAAGACTGCTGCGCCCATCGCAGAGCCCTACCCGGCCCAGCCCGATGAGCTGGCCCTGCTGCAGTACACCGGTGGGACCACCGGCATCTCCAAGGGAGCCATGCTCACCCATCGCAACCTGGTCGCCAATACCTACCAGAGCATGGCCTGGGGGGGTGAAGAGGTCAAGGCGATGGAAGGCAAGGGGGTGATGCTGGGCGCGATTCCTTTTTTCCACGTCTACGGCATGACGGTCGCCATGAACTACGGTATCGCTGCGGGTTATAAAATCGTGCTGCTGCCCCGCCCCGAGGTCAAGCCCTGCATCGAGGCCATCGAAAAGCACGGGGTCACCCATTTTCCTGGCGTTCCAACGCTCTACATCGGCTTCAACAACTTCCCCAACATCGAAAAACGCAAGGTAGGCACGGTGCAGGTCTGTATCTCGGGTTCTGCCGCGCTGCCGGTTGAAGTCACCAAGAAATTCGAGCAGCTCACTGGCGGCAAGCTGGTAGAGGGATATGGCCTGACTGAAGCAGCCCCCTGCACCCACTGCAACCCCCTTACTGGAGAGCGCAAGATTGGCAGCATTGGGCTGCCCATGCCGGGCATTGATGCCAAGGTGTTGGACGAGAACCTGCGCGAAGTGCCGGTAGGTGAGGTGGGGGAACTGGCGCTACGCGGCCCCAACGTGATGCTGGGCTACTGGCAGCGACCCGAAGAAACCAACAAGACCATCAAAATTGACTGGCTGCTCACCGGTGACATGGCCACTATGGACGAAGACGGCTATTTTTACATCGTGGATCGCAAGAAGGACATGATTATTGCCGGTGGCTACAACATCTATCCCCGCGAGGTGGAAGAGGTGCTGTATGCCCATCCGGGCGTGGCCGAGGCCGCGGTGGTGGGGCTGCCAGACGAGTACCGGGGGGAGACCGTAGCGGCTTTTATCGTGCCAAAGGCGGGTCACAGCCTCACCAAAGAGGAGCTCGACAAATTCTGCCGCGACAACCTGGCAGCCTACAAGGTGCCGCGCATCTACGAGTTCCGCACTGAGTTGCCCAAGACCGCTGTGGGCAAGGTTCTGCGGCGAGAGTTGCGCGAGGCGGCCATCAAGGAGAGAACCAGGGTGGGAAGTTAGCGTCGGAACTCGAGGCCATCGTCGGCATTGAGCCGGGCAAAGGCCTCTTCATGCTTGCTGGTCGAGCAGTGTACGAAGTTTGATTAGGAAGCATCAAGCCAGCAGGATTGAGGAACAGGGCAGCACGGGCAGTTTCTAAGTGCTCCGGTAACTTAATTCCTGGGATGGATTTGGCTCCCTTAATATCTGGGAGTTGCTTTAAGTGCTTCATTTTGGGAACTTCACTGCATATCAATCTTTAACTTACCAGACCACTAAGCCGCTGTTTTGAAAACAATGACATTTACTAAGTTGCGCCGGGGTAAATTTGCCAAACCAGCGGAATCGGCAAGGCGTATCTGACGCAATTCCCCACTGATCTTTGGGGATCGGATCTCGCATTTCAACTATGGAGACACTTAGCACTTCAGACAAACGGTGGATAGCCTTATACTGCAAGGCGGGAACGCTTAACCGCTTCAGCAAAGGCTTGGGCGGCTGCATCCACCTCGGCTTGGGTGGTGAATCTTCCAATGCTGAAACGCACAGAAGCCTTGGCCTCAGCCTTGCTGCGTCCAATGGCAGTTAAGACATGGGAGGGCTCTAGGCTCCCGCTGGCACACGCCGAGCCGGAAGAAGCCGACACGCCCATCATATCCAGGTTGAGCAAAAGCCCTTCCCCATCTGCCCCTCTAGCAGTCACGTTGACGTGCTTGGGGCTTCTCAGGGTGGGATGACCATTCAACTCGACCTCGGGTAGTGCCAGGAGTTGGGTCTCCAGGCGTACCCTCAGGCTCAGCAGTTTTTGCGGCTCTTGAGGTAAAACCATGGTGGCTTTTTCGGCAGCCAGTCCCATCCCATAGACTGCAGGTAGGTTCTCGGTTCCCCCCCGGTAGCCTTGTTCTTGCTTACCGGGCATCAGGGGAAACAGCTCGATTCCCTTGCGAATATAGAGCGCACCCACGCCTTTGGGGCCGTAAAACTTGTGAGCAGCAGTTGAGATTAAGTCGGCTCCCAAGTCCTCAACCCGGCTGGGCACAGTGCCAAAAGCCTGTACCGCATCGGTATGAAAAAGCACACCCTTGGAGCTACAAAGCTCAGCGATGGCTTTTACGGGATATACCGTGCCAATCTCGTTGTTGACCGCTATTACCGAGACCAGAATGGTGTCGGGCCGCAGGGCTTCGGCCACTTGTTCTGGGTAAATCAACCCGGCAGCATCGGGTTGCAGCAGGGTGGACTCAAACCCCAGACGCTCGAGGTTTTTGAGTGCGGTTAGGACCGCCGAATGTTCAATCTGGGTACTGACAATATGGCCCCGGCCCTTAGATAGCGCCACCCCCAAAATCGCCAGTGCATCGGACTCCGTACCCCCCGCCGTTAGAATCAGTTCACGGGGCCTACACCCCAGGGCCTTGGCTATGCGCTCGCGGCCCTCTTCCAACCAGTGACGCGCCTCCCGGCCCGCTGCATGAATCGAACTGGGGTTGCCAAAAATCTCCCAAACCCGCTCCATCCCGGCTTTCACTTCGGGATCAAGTGGGGTGGTGGCAGCGTAATCGAGGTAGATCATCACAGGGTTCAGCGAGCCCGGCACCTGGCTTAGGGTAGAGGCACCCCAGAACCCGGAGCCCTGAATCCAGCGCCCTGAGGTTCGATCTGGATTAGCTTGCGAGCCTCAATTTGTTTGCGTTCCTCAATGAGATCTTTCAGCGTGGTGTACAGCAACACCCCTCGCATGGCATCGTCCACTTTTTTCCACAGGGTTTCGGTGGAGCAGTTGCCAGTTTGCCAACAGGATTGCGGGTCCTCTAGGCAGGTGACCGGCGCAAGGCTGCCTTCTAGAGCCTCCACTACCTCCAAAGCCGTAATTTTTTCCACTGGACGGCCCAGTTTGTACCCGCCTTTGGCCCCGCGCACACTCCGGATGAAACCCGAACGACGCAACTGAGCCGCGATCTGCTCTAAATAATGCTGACTGATGCCCTGAGCGTCGGCTACATCTTTGAGTGGAACCGCCATCGGCTGGCGCAGCCCGATTTCCACCAGGGCCCGCAGCCCGTATTGCGCTTTGGTTGAAACCCACATAGACAAAGTATAAACTCCCAAATCCCGTATGGAAAAGTAGGATTTACACTTTTAAGCTGACTCAAAACTTGCACCTAAGAATTCCATGCAGGAATCCTCGAGCTCCCATCACTGAGCACCGGTCATTCTGACGAAGGAGGAATCTGATACAGCACAGAAACAGGCGATTTCCTTGACCGCGCCCCAACAGATTCTTCGGCCAACTACGCCTCGTAATGACGGGTTTTTATGCCTGATGTTGCCCCGTTTGCGCGGTTTTGTATAACCGCAAGTTATAAGGCCGCTGAATCCTTCTCGCTTCAAGAACAACCGCTCCACAAAGAGCAGTAATCCTGCATTTTGCAGGATGTGCACTCACAACACAAGCTTTTTTTGACTTTTCAGGCATCTTCTATCCGTCGCTTTGCACTATCCGCGCATCGGAGAGGGGGGTAGGTAGAATCGCAAAAGGTATTGGCCTGGCTAAGGTAAGGTGATTGTTTTTCAAAGCGGTGCCCCATTTAGGTCTTCTGAACACCGCATTCAGCGTGGCTTTTGTTGCGCTGCTCGCATCAGTATCATAGATGCAGCGATTACTATCCGGGAGCGCCTAAGTCTATGTCCAAGAAAACCCCTATCAAACGCCTTTCCTCCAATTCATTGTCTAAAAAAGAGCTGGATCGTCGGCTCAAAGAGGCCACCATGCTCAAGCAGATCGTGGCCACTTCGGGGGCACCGCTGGATCCACTGACCGTACTAAACGTTATTTGTAGCGAGCTTACCGCCGTGGTGGGGGTACAGCATGCAGGGTTTGCCCGGCTTTCGGAGGATGGGCGCTACTTGACGATTGTTTCGGAATTCGGCGCAGGTCAGGCCCGCAACACCCACGACCGGATTCCCCTCGAGGGCAACGAGGTCAGCTTACAGGTTCTGCGTGAGCGCAGGCCGGTCTCGGTGCTGGATGCCCAGAACGACCCTCGCATGGGTGCGGGTCGTGAGGTGGCCAAGCGCTTTGGCGTGGTCTCGATGCTGCTGGTACCCATCCTGGCTGGCGACCGGGTGCTGGGAACTTTGGGGCTGGACAGTTATGAGCCCAGGGACTTCAGCCCAGATGAGATTGAGATCGTGATGGCGGCCTCGAGGGCCGCCGCGCCCTTGCTGGAGAATGCCCAGCTCTTCGAGCAATTGCGCAGCGAACTGGCCGAGCGAAAGCGAGCCGAGTGGGAACTCAGGCAGTCCAGAGCCCTTTACCAGGAGCTGGTCAACTCACTGGGTGGCATCGTCTGGGAGGCCGAATTCCAGAAAGACACCCTGGTCTTCACCTTCGTCAGCCGACAGGTGGAGCGGGTGTTGGGATATCCGGTAGAGCGGTTTTTGGGCCCTCGGGAAGAGAGCGTCTGGCCCAGGGTGCTATACCCCATTGACTTCGAGATGGTCTCGCAACGCCTGCGCAATCTGTCGGTTGCTTTAGAAACCACCGAGATTGAGTACCGGGCTTTTGACAAAAACGGGCATATGCACTGGTTCCAGGACCGGGTAAGCGCCTTGCAAGAACCCACTGGCAACGTCCGGCTGCGCGGGCTGATTGTGGATGTGACCGACCACAAGCGGGCGGTTCGTCTCGAGCGTGACCGCAACCTGGCCCTGGAGATGATTGCGCGGGGGGCGGAGCTCGAGGACATCCTCACCGCTACCATAGAAATGCTCAGCTCGCAGCTACCCGAAGTAGCCTGTGCGATCCAGATTGCCAAGAGCGAAAACCTCAACACCATTGCCAGCCACGGCCTGCCCGAGGTGGTACGGCATTTTCTGGAGACCAGCCCCATTGGCCCCTTTGGCCACAACGCAGCGGAGGGCGGGATATCCGAGGTCGAAAACCTCGACCTCAAAGACAACCTCCCACCCGAGATACGCCGGGCGCTGCTGGTGGCCGGGTTCCGGCATGGCCTTACCCTGCCCATCCGCACCAAGGAAGGGATTCTGGGGGCCCTGAGCGTGCTGGGACCAACCCCGTTGGAGTCCGACAGCCGCGCCATCCACGCCACCGCCGATCTGGCCGCCATCGCCGTGGACCGTCAGGCCCTAATCGAGGAGCTGGAATACCAGGCCACCCACGATGTCCTGACCAGACTACCCAACCGCCTGCTCTACCAGGAACGCCTGCTTCAGGCCATGGCTCGAGCCCAGGAAAAAGACCGACTGGTAGGGGTGATTTATATTGACCTGAACGGGTTCAAGCAGGTCAACGATACCTTTAGCCATGCCACCGGCGATGAACTGCTGCGCAGCATCGCCCGCCAGCTCAGCCTTTCGGTGCGGGCCTCCGACTCGGTAGCCCGGCTGGGCGGCGACGAGTTTGGGGTGATTCTGGCCGACCTTCCTTCGGTGGAAATGGCCGAACGCCTGGTCGAAAAAATCGCCCACGAGGTCAATACCAGTGTGCGCATTGGCAACCGCGCCCTCGAGGTCACCGCCTCGATTGGCCTGGCTATCTACCCGCGCGACGGCAGTGACCCCGATACCCTCTACCGCCATGCCGACCGAGAAATGTACAAAGCCAAGGGGCTTGAGGCCAAAAAAACTATAGGATAGCGTCAGCGCGGAGATAGAAAAGCAGAATAAACCTTTGTGGCACGTCATATGAAATCCTTTTGATTCATTCCCCTAATATCCCACTGGCCACCAGTGAAATAGGGTGTAGCCCTGGGTAAGCGCTGGCTGAGTCAGATGTTGTTGCAGTTGGAGTTCCAACCAGGGCGGCGCTGATGTTGGGCCAGTTGCATGGCTCCATTCTAGTAGAAAGAGTCTTGGAGATTTATTATCAGACTCACGCTAGAGCCTCCCCTGCGCTGTAGGGGTGGACTTTATGATGCCGCCCGGCTGATTGACGGGTTTTCAACCTTCGACTCAGCTTTTTAGCTTGTTGGATAACTTCGAACTGACGTTGGGATAAAACCGATTCTGCTGATAACTGAACCAAAAGAGACCCCCTGTCGCACCCCGGAGCCGGAACCTATCCGGCATAGCAAGTGAGGGGCGCTTGATGCGCCACCCGCGCCCAAAGTTCCTATAAGAACAAAGTCCCGGACGGCCGAACCCCGGCTAGCATGGCGGCTGCTTCCCGCCCGAGCAGTGCCCCAACCACGTTTCCGGTTCCACTGTAGCCCCCAATGGCCCAGACTGCGGGGCGCACCTCCTCGACAATAGGCAAACCGGTCTGGGTGTAGGCCACCGAGGCTGCCCAGCGGTGGGTGATAGGGGCCTGGATCCCCAGTTGAGCAAGGAGACGCTCGAGGTGCTGCTGCACCTTTTCACTGGGCGCATCCTGGGTTGTCCACTCCTCTTCGCCCCCCGCATCGCGCATACCACCCAGGGCTAGGCGTCCGTCGGGCAACTGCTGCCAGTAGTCGTAGCCCCAGCGCCGGTAGACCGGTCGGGTAAACCGTACCTCCACAGGCGCGGTTGCAAGCATCTGTAAGCGGGCGGTGCGGATTTGGCCTTCCAGTTCGGGGAACAAACGCTCGAGCTTGCCATCCACCGCCACCAGTACCTTCTGGCAGTGCACCCGCCCCCTAGGGGTTTGCACCTCCCGGCCGGAAACTCGTAGGGCCGGGCTGTATTCAAAAAGCCTTGCACCGGCTTGTAGGGCTCGTTCTGCCAGGGTTCGGCAGCGCAGCAGAGGGTTGAAGGCGGCATCGCTGGGAATCAGCAAACCCTCCCCTTCTGGCCCGCTATAGGGCTCTGCCGGGAAGCCATCGGCCCGCAAGGCGTGCAGATGGGCCTCGCAGTCTTGCAGTTCGTCCGCAGAAGCCGCGATGCGCAGGGAGCCTACCTGGCGGATGGCCTCGGGCGTCTCTTCCTTCATTCGAGCGATCTGCTCGAGGGTCGCTTGGTACACGCGACGGGCAAAATCGCGCCCCTGCTCGGCCACAGTCTGGTGGTAGAACTTGGCCAACCCGGCCAGCAAAAACCCGCCGTTGCGCCCCGCCGCGCCCCCCGCTACCGGGGCCGCATCCAGGCCCGCCACACTTCGGCCTAGCCGCAACAACTCGTGGATTGCCGCTAGCCCCGAGCCACCCAGCCCCACCACGCAAATCTCGGCCTCGAGGTCGCCTTCCAGGCTGGGCAAACCCGGCCAGTTTCCATCGTCCCAAACAGGCATGTTCACCCCATCAGCATAGCCAATTGCCCGCCGAGAGCCCACACACAAAAAAAGCTGGACTTTCAATGTCCAGCCCGTGACAGTTGGTGGAGGCGAAGGGATTTGAACCCCCGACCTTGTCCTTGCAAAGGACCTGCTCTCCCGCTGAGCTACGCCCCCGTACGGCACTTTGCGTGGCTCGCACCACGAAAGCATTAGGGAGTATAGCAGCGCCGCGGACTTCCGTAAAGAGCGGGTATCGGCTATACTCCTCATTTGGGTGTGCCGCTGGGCCCTCCGAGGTTAGGGAACGGTACTCGGAAAAAGGCCAGAAACGCACAAATGAACGCCCACTCCAACCGTCCCGCTAGGAGAAAATATGGCTGCAAACGTAAGCATCAAAGAACTGCTCGAGGCCGGTGTGCACTTCGGTCACGAGACCAAGCGCTGGAACCCCAAGATGAAGCGCTACATCTACGCCGAGCGCAATGGGATTTTCATCATTGACCTGCAAAAAAGCATGGTTGAGCTCGAGCGCACCTTCAAGTACGTGCAAGACTTGGCCATGCGGGGCGCTACCATTCTGTACGTGGGCACCAAGAAGCAAGCCCAGGAAATCATCCAGCAGGAAGCCGACCGGGCCGGTATGCCCTACGTCAACCAGCGCTGGCTGGGGGGTATGCTGACCAACTTCCGCACCATCACGGCCCAGGTCAACCGCCTCTCGGAGCTCGAGGCCCTCTTCGCCTCCGACGAGATCAAGGAGCGGGTCAAGACCGAGCAGGTGCAGCTCCAGCACGAGCTCGAGCGTCTGCAAAAGAACCTGGGAGGCTTCCGCAAGCTGCGCCGCCTGCCCGACGCCATCTTTGTGGTAGACCCCACCAAAGAAGCCATTGCGGTCAAGGAAGCCCGCAAGCTGGGCATTCCGGTCATCGCCCTGGCCGATACCGACTCCGACCCGGATGTGTGCGACTACATCGTGCCCGGCAACGACGACGCCATCCGCTCGATTCAGTTGGTGGTCAGCCGCATGACCGACCTGATTGTCGAGGCCCGTGGAGGCGGGCGCGAAATTCCCGCCGCCGAAGCCGCCAGTCCTGTAGCCGAAGCCTAAAACAGGCGGCAGGACACTAAACAGTGACTGCATAAACGAATCAAACCCAAAGACAAGGACCCACCATGACGCAACTCGAGCAAATCAAAAAACTACGCGAACAAACCGGCGCCGGCATGACCGATGTCAAGAAGGCCCTGGAAGATGCCGGCTGGGACATGGAAAAAGCCACCACCCTGCTGCGTGAGCGGGGGGCCCTCAAGGCCGCCAAGAAAGCCGACCGCGAGGCCCGCGAAGGCATCATCGGTTCGTATATTCATCACAACCAGCGGGTAGGGGTGCTGGTTGAGCTGAACTCCGAGACCGATTTTGTAGCCCGCAACGAAGAGTTCCAGCGCCTGGCCAAGGATATCGCCATGCACATCGCCATGGCCAACCCCCGCTATGTCAGTATCGAAGAGGTTTCGCAAGAAGACCTCGAGAAAGAAAAGGCCATCTACATCCAGCAGCTCCTCAACGAGGGCAAGCCGCAAAACATCGCCGAAAAGGCCGCCGAAGGCCGCATGAAAAAGTTCTACGAAGAGATGGTGCTTTTAGAGCAGCCCTTCGTCAAGGACGACAAAGTCAAGGTAGGCGAGCTCATCAAGGCCGCCGTTGCCAAGATTGGCGAGAACATTCAGGTCAAGCGTTTTAGCCGATTTGAAGTAGGAGCCTAGGCTATGAAGGGCAAGGGTCGAGAGTCGAGAGGCTTTCGACCCTTTATCTATTGGGGCAGGAGCCGGCTTGGGCCCGTAATAAAGGCGGCATACAACCACAAAGGCAACACATCGTCGCAGGGGGGGCCAGATGAAATATAAGCGGGTTTTGCTCAAACTTTCGGGTGAATTTCTGAGCGGAAATGGGTTTGGGATCCAGCCCGAAGCCACCAAAGCGCTGGCCCAGGAGGTGGCCAAGGCCCATCAACTGGGTGTGCAGGTGGCAATTGTGGTGGGAGGCGGAAATTTCTGGCGTGGAGCAAGGCAGGGGGTAGGCATGGATCGGGCCAGCGCAGATTACATCGGCATGTTGGCCACCATCATGAACGCCCTAGCGTTGCAGGATGCGCTCGAGTTTATCGGAGTACCCACCCGCGTCCAAACCTCCCTGACCATCCAGCAGGTGGCCGAGCCGTACATCCGCCGCCGGGCCATCCGACACCTGGAAAAGGGCCGGGTGGTAATTTTTGGGGGCGGCACCGGCAACCCCTATGTCACCACCGACACCGCCGCCGCCCTGCGCGGCCTGGAAATGAACGTAGATGCTGTGCTGATGGCCAAAAACAAGGTAGACGGGGTTTACAGTGATGACCCCCGCAAGAATCCCGCTGCCATTAAGTTCGACGAGCTAACCTACCACCAAGCCCTCGTAGAGGGATTGCAGGTAATGGATGCCACCGCCATGGCCTTGTGTCAAGAGCAGAATATGCCCATCGTGGTTTTTGATATGTTCACGGAGGGTAATCTGGAAAAGATTATCAAAGGCGAGCAGGTGGGCACCCTGGTGCATAGCTAGGTATAAAAACCAATGGTCATCTACCAACGACTAAAGCCCGTTGCCCTAGCAAGATTTGGGCAATTTAGGGGTAAGCTACCTGAGGACTAAGGAGGCGATCATGCTCAAAGACCTCTACACCGAAACCAAGCAGCACATGCAGAAATCGCTGGAAGCCCTCGAGCACCATCTGGCCACCATGCGCACTGGGCGAGCCAATCCGGCCATTCTCGCCAACATCAAAGTCGAGTATTACGGCTCGGCCATGCCGCTCAACCAGGTAGGCACGGTATCCTCGCCCGATCCGCGCACCCTGGTGGTGCAGTCTTGGGATCCCAGCATGCTCAAAGAGATCGAGAAGGCCATCCGCGACTCCGACCTGGGCCTCAACCCCACCAACAAGGGCGACGCTTTGTACATCAACATTCCAGTTCTGACCGAGGAGCGCCGCAAAGACCTGGTCAAATCGGTCAAACACTACGCCGAAGAAGCCAAAATTGCCGTGCGCAACCACCGGCGCGAAGCCCTCGACAAAGCCAAGAAACTGGAAAAGGAAAAGCATCTCTCCGAGGACGACATCAAGCGCGCCGAGGTTGAAATCCAGAAGATTACCGACGAATACATTCACAAGATTGACGATATTCTGCACAAGAAGGAGCAGGAAATCCTGGGTGGCTAGGAGCCTTTGAACCCCCTTGACCATACCAGGCCTTGCTTTGGCATTTTCAAAAGTGCTCAAACCTCTGCTGATAGGCTGTAACCGTGCAGCACCCGGAACACAAGTCCGACCCCTCATTACCTACCCGTATAACCTCGTCGCTTATCGGGGTGATGGTGCTTTTCGCAGTGATCTGGGAGGGGCGGATTTTTCTTTTTCTGGCGCTGGTTTTTATTCTTGTATTAGGCTCGCTCGAGCTGCGCTACATGCTGCGCAACAAGGGCATTGAGCTCAACATGGCCTTTTTAATCGGGGGGGGGCTGGTGATGCTCCTGTTCAGCTTGCCCCAACTCCACAACGCCTACCCAGGTGTACCCTGGCGGGAAATTGCCCTGGGTTTGGTGCTGATTGGCGCGTTCAGTTCGGAGCTGATCGTGGGTGCCAACATCCAGCGGTTCGCCTACAGTCTGATGGCTTTTCTGTACCTGCCCTGGACGCTGGGATTCTTCCTGCTTCTGCGCCACTCGCCCGACGGCAACGTGGGGTTATGGATTCTGGCCCTGCCGCTCATCACCAGTTTTGCCAACGACATCGGGGGCTATTTTGTGGGGCGCTACCTGGGAAAACGTAAACTGGCCCCTACCATCAGCCCCGGCAAAACCGTGGAGGGCTCGATTGGCGGGATCGCCACCAGCTTACTGCTGCTTTTTCTTTTTACCACCATCGTGCGCTCGGCCTATCCCGAGAGCCCTTTTGCCCTGTTCAGGCCGGTAGAGCTGTTTGTGGTCAACCTGGTGCTCTCGTTTGCCGCCCAGCTCGGCGACCTGACCGAGTCCATGCTCAAGCGCTACTGTGGGGTCAAAGACTCCGGCTACTTCCTACCCGGCCATGGGGGGCTCCTGGATCGGCTGGACTCGCACCTGTTCACGGTTCCGCTCACCTACTACCTCCTCACCATTTTTATTTGAGGCCAAATCGCCTCGGGTTACAGACCTCGCCCGCCAAACCGGTACACTGGCAAGAAGATGAACGATAACCCCAAACGCATTGTGGTGCTGGGCTCTACCGGCTCCATCGGCACCCAGACCCTGGATGTCTGCCGCTGGCGGGGCTACCGGGTGGTGGGGCTGGTGGCTGGGAAAAACCTGGAGCTGCTGTCCCAGCAGATTGCCGAGTTTCGGCCCGAGGTGGTGGCTGCCGACCCGGCCATTCAACCCGAGCTCAAAGCCCGCTTTCCCGGTTTGCGCACCGCCGACGCCCTCGAGGTGGCCGCCTGGCCGGCCGAGGTGGTGGTGGGGGCCATACCGGGCCTGGCCGGTCTGCCGGGGGTACGGGTGGCGGTGCAACAAGGCCGCCGTCTGGCCCTGGCCAACAAGGAGAGCATGGTGGCCGCAGGGCCGCTCTTGTGGCAGGAGGCTGAGCGCAGCAAAGCCGAAATTATCCCGGTGGACTCGGAGCACTCGGCTTTGTTCCAGAGTCTTTTGGGCGAGCCATTGGACGACGTGGCCGAGCTGATTCTCACAGCTTCTGGCGGGCCTTTTTTACGCGAGCCCGCCGACCTTTCCAGCGTCACCCCCCAGATGGCCCTCCAGCACCCCCGCTGGAAGATGGGGCCCAAGGTGACCATTGACTCCTCCACGCTTTTCAACAAGGGCCTCGAGGTGCTGGAAGCCGTGCAGTTGTTCAAAGTGCCCATCGAAAAGGTCAAGGTGCAGATTCACCCCCAGTCGTATGTGCATTCGATGGTGCGCTTCCAGGACGGCAACCTCAAGGCCCAGCTCGGCCCCACCGATATGCGGCTGGCCATCCAGTACGCCCTCACCCACCCCCAAAGGCCCCCCACCCCCCTGCGCGAGGCCCCCATCCCCGAGCGGCTGGAGTTTTACCCGCCGGATACCGCCCGCTTCCCGGCCCTGGCCCTGGCTTACGAGGCCGGTCGGATGAGCGGGCTGGCCCCGGTGGTGCTCAACGCGGCAGACGAAATCGCAGTAGAGGCCTTTTTAAAGGGGCAGATCGGCTACCTCGAGATCCCCAAGGTGTTGGAAAAAGTGTTGCAGCAGACTCCAGGGGGCGCGCTAACCTGGGACAATATCCACCAGGCTGACCTCGAGGCCCGCCGGTGGGCCCGGGAATACCTGAAGATAAAGGTCTAGCATAATTGCGGAGCAAAGCATGAGCATCCTCTGGTTTTTACTGATCATCTCCATCAGCATCTTCGTACACGAGCTGGGCCACTACCTGGCCGCCCGTGTGCAGGGGGTGGGGGTCAAGAACTTTGGAGTGGGTTTTGGCCCTACCCTTCTCAAGTTTGAGCGCTGGGGCACCACCTGGCGGCTCAATGCCATCCCGCTGGGCGGCTACGCTGAAATAGAGGGCATGATGCCCGGCGACACCCACGGTTACGCGCGGCTTTCGGGGCTGGGCAAGTTCTTTATTCTAGTGGCTGGCGTGGTCATGAACCTGCTTTTGGCCTGGGGGGTGCTGGCCGCACTCTCCTCTATTCAGGGCATCCCCCAGACCCGCGCCGAGGTCACCGAGGTGCTGCCCGGCAGCCTGGCCGAGCAAGCCGGTTTTAAGGTGGGCGACCGCATCCTCAGTTTGAACGGGGAGAAGCTCACCGCCTACGACCAGGTCACCCGTTTCCGCCAGAGCACCGGCGAAAAAGTGTTCGTGGTGCTGCGCGATGGTGCCGAGGTGACCATACGATTCAACTGGGACAACACCCAGGCCCGGCTGGGCATCGTCTACCGGCCCGAGGTGGAGGGCTACACCCGCATCAACTTCATCCAGGGGTTTGCTCGAGCCGTCGGCGAAACGGTGGTGGCGGTACCGCGCTTCGTGCAGGAGTTTGTGGGCAGCATCGCCCGCATCCTCTCGGGCCAGCAGGCCCAAGGGGTGGCGGGGCCGGTGGGCATCGTCAACATCACCGGGCAGGCCGCGCAGCAGGGCCTTGCTACGTTGGTGGGGCTGCTGGCCGCCATCAACCTCTCGCTGGCGGTGTTCAACCTGCTGCCCATCCCAGGGCTAGACGGCGGGCGCATCCTGGTGCTCATCGCCAACGCTTTGAGCGGGGGCCGCATCAAACCCGAGACCGAGGCCCGGCTCTCGTACGGAGGGTTCATTTTTTTAATTCTCCTGATTGTGCTGGTCACCATCAACGATATCCGCAACCTCAGCGGCGGCTAGATTGCCATCGCACGATAGAATAATCCCTGATGGACACCACGGTGCTCATACCGGCTTACAACGAGGCAGGCCACATCGGGGCCGTGGTGGCCGCTGCGCAGGAGGCCGGTTTTCCGGTGCTGGTGGTGGACGACGGTTCCACGGACGCAACCGCCCAGGCCGCCGAAGCCGCCGGGGCCAGGGTGCTGCGCTTGCCCGAGAACCGCGGCAAAAGCGAGGCCCTGGCCTTCGGTCTGGCCCACGTGCAAACCCCCTATGTGCTGCTGCTGGACGCCGATCTGGTGGGGCTAAAAGCTCAACACCTGCTGAAGCTGCTCGAGCCGGTGCGAAGCGGCCAACTGGACATGGCCATTGGGGTCTTCAAGTCCGGGGGCCTGATGACCGACTTCGGCAACCGCGCCACCCCTTTTTTGTCGGGGCAGCGGGCCTGCACCACCCAGTGGCTCCGCAGCGTGCCCAACCTGACCGAGCGGCGCTGGCCCGAGCCCGCCATCACCGACCACCTAGCCCGCACCCAGGCCCGCTGGGCCTACGTTGAACTCCACGGGGCCGGCCAGGTCATGAAAGAGCAAAAACGCGGTTTCTGGAAGGGGCTGGGCATGCGCCTCAAGATGTACGCCGAGCTGCTAAAGTACCGTTTTGGGCGAAAGACCAGAGCTTGAACTGCCCTGACCAAAGACCCCTAGCGTTGAGACCGCAGGGGGTGGCTATGCGAATCGAAGTGGCCGTGATGATGCAGGTGCACGTACCCGACGACACCGACCTCGAGGATCTGAGCCTAGAGATTGACGAGGAGGGCCTGCGCTTCGTGAGCAAGGGTCAGGTGGTGGCCGAGGCCAGACAGATCGAGGACTACTACATTGACGATATCGAGTCGGAAGAAGACGATTGGGACGACGAGGATGAAGACAAAGAGGATGGGCAATAACATGGATAAATACCCTTGTAATTGCCTACTTATTCAAGGTATTATTATGCAAATCAATAGCTTCTAGCTTTGGCGGGCCTTGCAGCCATAATCGCATCAAGCCTGGCTAAGGGCGATATGGAGACACATGATGCAACGAATCGCTGTTTCTGGTAAGGGCGGCAGTGGCAAGACCACCATCTCGGGAACATTGGCGCGGCTGGCGGGACGGCGGCTGGGCCACGTGCTGGCAGTAGACGGCGACCCCAACCCCAACCTCGGGCGGGCGATGGGAGTGCAGCACGACGGGGTGTGGCCCCTGCTGCCCACCAACCTGATGAAGGTCGAGGAGATTGACGGCAAGCGGGTCTCGAAGCTAGCGCTTCCCGTCCAGCAAATCCTCACCGAGCACACCGTGGCCGGGCCGGACGGGGTGCAACTGCTGGCCCTGGGCGAGGTGGACGAGCCCAGCAAGGGCTGTCTGTGCAGCCGCCACGGGATGGTGCGCGAGATCGTGGGCGCGGCAGTGGAGGAGGCAGACCAGGCGGTGATTTTGGACATGGAGGCTTCGCTCGAACACATGCGCCGGGGCACCGTGCGCCACGTGGACAAGCTGCTGGTGGTGACCGAGCCGTATTACCGTGCTTTGGAGTCGGCAGGGCGGCTAGTCAAGCTTGCCAGGGAGATGGGCCTCAAGGAAATCTACGGCGTTGCCAACAAGGTTCGCACCCCTGCCGAGGAAGAAGTGGTGCTCAACTACTTCAAGACCCTGGACATCCCGGTAATCGCGGTAGTGCCCTTCGACGACACCGTGACCGCCGCCGACCTCGAGGGCAAACCCGTTCTTGATTACAATCCCCAGGCCCCTTCGATCCGGGCGGTTTCGGGGATGCTGGATAGGCTGATGGCCTAGGGAGGGGAGCATGGTCAAGGAACCCACCACCAACGGCTCGAGCGGCAACGGACTTACCCCGCTCTCGGGCATCACCGACGTGCTAACTGGGCTGTCCAAGAATTACAAGGAAGTTCATGCCTTTTGGATTGCTGGGATGAGCTGCGACGGCTGCACCATCGGGGTCTCGGGGGCCACCAAGCCCTCGGTCGAAGACCTCTTAACTGGGCGCTTGCCGGGTCTGCCCAAGATCATCCTGCACCATCCCGTTTTGGCGGTGACGGTTGGGCACGGTTTTATGGATGCCTTCTACAAAGCCTGGAAAGGCGAACTCAACGCGCCTTATGTGGTGATTATGGAAGGCTCCGCGCCCGATGAAACGCTGAACAACAGTACGGGCGGCTACTGGTCGGGGTTGGGGGCCGAGACCCCCGACGGCGATGTGTGGAATTCCCAGCCCGTACCCTCGATGGAGTGGATTCGGCGGCTGGCCCCCGGTGCAGCCGCCACTATAGCGGTGGGGACTTGTGCCACTTGGGGTGGGATTCCTGCCGCTGCGGGCAACCTGACCAACTCGATGGGGCTGATGGACTACCTGGGCAAGGACTACCGCAGCGTGCTGGGCCTGCCGGTCATCAACATCCCCGGCTGCTCGCCGCTGGGTGACAACATCACCGAGACCATCGCCACCGTCTTGATGTTCCTACAAGGCATGGGGCCGCTGCCGGAGTTCGACGAGTTGGGGCGGCCCGCCTGGCTGTTCCGCGAGACCGTCCACCGGGGCTGTACCAGGGCGGGCTACTACGAGGAAGGCACCTTCGCCAAGGAGTATGGCGACCGCGAGTGCCTGGTGGAAGTCGGCTGCTGGGGGCCAGTGGTGCAGTGCAACATCGTCTCCCGTGGGGCCATCAACAACACCGGCGGCTGCATGAAGGCCGGGGGCATCTGCATCGGCTGCACCATGCCGGGCTTCCCCGACAAGTTCGCTCCCTTTTACACCGAGCCGCCAGGAGCCAAGTTCTCCGGCACGATCTCGCGCGGTACGGGCACCTTCGTTTCCACCCTGCGCCGCCTCTCACAGCGCCAAGCCAACATGACCGAGCGCTGGAAGAAGACCGGCGTACCCTCGGGCTGGGGTGAGGTCGCGCCGCAGAGCCCGGTGGACAAGATTTACAGCTTCTTCTACGAGAAAGTCCAATACTGGGGCTCGCAAAAGCCCGGTAGCCGAAAGGTCTGATGATGATCTGGTTCGTGCTGGCAATGCTGATCGTGGCGGTGGTGGCGGTCTTGCTGATCTGGATTCTGACCGAGGCCACCGGGATTCGTACCGCCGCCGTCCGCGCCCTAAACGCGGCAGGCGCGGTGGAGAACAACACCAAAATTCTCTGGAAAATCCCCGAACTCAACCAGCTTTTAGATACCGGTTACGGCGTGGTGGCCTCGATTGCCGACAAAGCCCACCAAGCCGCCGACGCGGTTGACCCCCCAAGGAGAAACGCATGACTACCTGGCTGGTTCTCTTGGCGATTGGGCTAGTAGTGGTGGGTGTGGTGGCTTATTTGCTCAACGCCATCCTCAAAGAAGCCCAAACCATCGAGAAAGGTGCAAGCGCGATTTGGGACGGCGGCAAGCGGGTGGCCAACAATACCGTACACGTGCCCGACCTGATCCGCACCAACCACTACGTTGGGAAAATCCTGGCTGGGGTGCCGGGACTGCACGGCGACCTCGAGCGCGTCCGCAAACACGCCGAGACCTGCCCCGGCTGCCCGCGGTGCGTGGTAGGGGGCAAACTGTGAACACCTTTTTAGCCCTACTAACCCTCTTGGTCTTCGCATTGTTCGCGGGCGTTCTGGTCTACTTCCTGACCCGTATCGCCCAGACCCTCGAGGCCATCGGCTCCCGCGAGCCTTCCACCATCGGGCGGCGCAGCGCCTACCCCAGCTACCTGGCTCGGATTGCGCTGGGCGTGAGCGCCATCGAAAAAGAACTCTCGGCCCTCGGCCCCGAGGCCACCAAGCTCAACGAGGGCTTGGGCAAGCTGGCGGGCGGATTGGAAGCCCTCAAGACCTCGGTGGGCGGCACCATCAAGGCCGTCGAGAAGCAGAGAGGTGCTTGATGGAAGGTGCTTATCTGGTCTGGGGGATTGGGCTGGTAATCGCCTACTTAGCGGTGCCGCTCCTGCTGTGGCTTCTACTACGAATTTGGCGGGCAGCCTGGAAGATTGAGCATTATGCCAGGGTCACCCGGCAGTCTACGCAGAAAATTGTGCAGCACTTGGAGAACATCCCCGCCCTCGATACCACCGAGGCCGGGTTGCAGGGCGCGAACACCATCGGCAAAGATGTGGCCGCCGGGGCCGAAGCCCTGACCGCCCTGCTGGCCCGCCGCGCAGGGGGTAAGCCATGAGCCTTCACGCCATCCTGACTATCATTTGGGTTGCGGCGGTGGTGCTGGTGCTGGCCGTCGCGATAATCAGCACGGGGATTGCGCTACGCCGTGCACGGCTGCACCTCGAGGGCGTAGCCGACGACCTGGAAAAAGTCGCCCAGCAAGCCCAGCCCCTCGAGCCCAAGCTGGCCTCGATCTTCGGAGAGTTGCAGGGCCTGGCAGGATCGCTGATTCGGGTGGACGCGGGGCTGGGGAAGATTCTCGAGGTCATTGGCGGTCTGGTGCGCAAGTAGGAGGAAGTCACATGTGCTTTCAATATCTCCCCATCGAATTCGATGCTTCGGGTAAGGCCCGACTCAAAGACGACGTGCGCGACCCCTACGGCTACCAGGTCGCCGACCTGGGGGCCAACGAGGACAAGCTCAAGGAACTGCTGGCCCGCAACGGCTTTATCAAGTCGGTGGACTACGACCCGGTGACCCGCGTGGCCGGGGCGCTGGCCTTCCACAGCGTGGTGGACTTGGAAAACCGTACGGTGCTTTCCGCCAACAGCATGGCGACCATCTTCCGGGGCTACGAGGTGATCCTCAAGGGGCGCGACCCCCGCGACGCAATCTTTATCTCCTCGAGGGCCTGCGGCGTTTGCGGCGGCGTCCACGCCACGGTGAGCGCCGAGGCCCTCGAGATGGCCTTCGACATCCGTCCGCCCAAGTTGGGCATCTTGCTGCGGAACCTGCTGCTGGGCCTCGAGTACCTCTACGACCATCCGCTGCACCTCTTCCTGCTGGCCGGGCCTGACTACTCCGAAGCGCTGGTGCGGGCCACCAACCCCGGCCTGTGGGACAAAGCCCGCAAGACCCTCGCGCCCAGGACCGAGCAGCACGGCTACGGCACTATGGCCGAACTGCTCACCGACATGAACCCGCTCACCGGCAGCCTCTACCTCGAGGCCCTGCACATGACCCGCGTGGCGAGAGAAGCCTACGTGGTGATCGGCGGCAAGTACCCCCACCCCGAAACGGTGGTGCCCGGCGGCATCAGCGCCACGGTCAGCCTCCAGATGATGAACGAGGTCTACCAGCGCCTTCAACCGTTCTTCGACTACTCCAAAAAGGTGGTGGCGATCTGGGAGGACATCACCCAGTTCTTCTACGAGGCCGACCCCAAATACAAGCAGTGCGGCACCCGCCCCGCCAACCTGATGGATACAGGTGTATGGGACGACCCCGAGACCTACGATGCCAGCTACAAAAACATCGAGACCTGGGGAGACCGCCGCTGGTCGGTGCCGGGGGTGATCATCGGTGGCCAGCAGGTGACCACCAGCCTGCAAAACCTGAATATTGGCCTCGAGGAGTTTATCGAGCGCTCGTATTACCACGACGCCGCCGGGAACCGCTTCCCCCACGACCCCCTGGGCGCGCCGCTCTCCCCCAACCACCCCTGGAACCGCGAGACCAAGCCCCGCCCCGGCCCCCAGAACTGGAAAGACCGCTACTCCTGGAGCACCACCCCGCGCTGGGACAGACAGAGCTGCGAGGCCGGAGCCTATGCCCGCGTCTGGAACGCCGCCGCCGCCAACAAGCTGCCCTACCGTCGCTTCATAGACCCCACCGGGCATAGCCTGAAGATTCTGGTTCCCGAGGGCAAGCGGCCCGAGCAGGTGCTCGAGTGGCACATCCCGCAGGTCTGGAACGCCTTCGAGCGCAACCTGGCCCGTGCTTACTGCATCCCCTTTAGCGCGATGGCCGCGATGGACAACTGGCTGATGGCGATGGAATGCCTTAAGCGGGGCGACACCGATGTAGCTACGCCCTTCGAGATTCCCCGCAGAGGCACGCACATCGGCGCGGGCTTCTGGGGCGCAGGCCGGGGCTTCCTGACCCACCACATCGTGGCCGACAACGGGGCCATCACCAACTACCAGATTTGCACCCCCTCTACGGTGAATGCGGCCCCCAGGGATCCCTGGGGCCACCCCAGCCCCTACGAGGAATCGGTGATGAAAACCCCGATCTTGGAGGAGTTCGACAAGCCCGACAACTACACCGGCATAGACATCCTCCGGGCCATCCGCAGCTTCGACCCCTGCATGCCCTGCACCACCCACATCATGGTGGACAAGCACGATTTGGTGATTACGAGGGAAGTAAATACGTGTGGGTGTGGGGTTTAGCGATTTTGAAGCTAGGAGGCTTATGGAGACCTTTCACTACTCCATAAGCCCATTTATCAATGCTGTAACTACTGGAGAGATTGAGGTATACAACGAATTTAGTTTACAGCTTGAAATGGGTCTGTTTCTTCGTAATAAATTGCAAGGTTACAGAGTTCAATTCGAGCGCAACGTCTACTTCTTTACCCACAGCAGATCAGCCTTCACAAAAAAAGAGATTGACATATCCGTTTTTTCTAAAGACGGGAATGAGCTTAAGTTAGCTATCGAGTTGAAGTACCCACGAAACGGACAATATCCTGAGCAGATGTTCAGTTTTTGCAAAGATGTGGCGTTTATCGAAGAGCTACAAAGAACTGGATTTCAACGGACTGCGCTATTGATTTTTGCCGAAGACCCCTTGTTCTATCAAGGCTCGCTCGAGGGTATTTACGGCTTTTTTCGCGCTGCTAAACCACTGCACGGCCGAATTCAAAAGCTGACTGGGGCAAAGGACTCAGAAGTGACTATTAATGGTACATACACTGTGATGTGGAGACCAGTCATCGGCGCTCTGAAGTACACTCTTATTGAGGTTGGTGATGTCAGATAAAACCAATCTCGAGCCCAAAACTCTCATCGCTGGAGTGGGGCACCGCTTCTGGCGCGACCGCTCGGCGGGGCCGGAGTTCTGCGACCGGTTGGGGCGACTCGAGTGGCCCCCCCACGTCACCGTGGCCGACTACAGCTTCGGGGCAATACCAATGATGTACCAGCTTCAGGACGACCAGTACACACGGGCGCTGTTTGTGGCCTCGGAGGCCAGGGGCCGCGAGCCGGGGACGCTGCGGCTCTACCGCGCCGACCCCGAACTACCCAAAACGGTGGATGTTTTCCAGGAGTACATGAACGAGGCAGGCTCGGGGGTGATTGCCATCGAATTGCTGCTGGTGATCGCCAAACAGTTCAATGCCTTGCCCGCCGAGACCTGGGTGCTCGAGATCGAACCCGTCGAACCCAATGGCCCGGAGGGTCTCACACCCGAAGTACAGGCCTTGTACCCTAAAGTAGAGGCAATAGCGCGGGCCTTTGTGATGGGCGAGTTACCGCCCGAACTGGTGGAACAACACGCTGAGTTCGGGCTGCAACGCCCCTTCACCCCGCGCAAGGTGGAGGTGCGCCCATGATGTTGAGAAGTTCTGATCGGCGAGCGGAGGTGTGCTCATGACGCTCGAGGAACTCCGGCTGCGCGACGAAATTTTGCAGGTGCTGTACTGGCTCAAGGGCGAGAACCTGGGCGAGACCGCCACCGCCCAGCAGGTCTCGGTGCTGGTGGGCTCGAGCCCCGAGCTGATCGGGAAAGTCTTCGAGATGATGCAGCTCGAGGGCCTCCTGTTGGGCGCGGGCGAGGCCACCGTGCAGCTCACCGAGTTGGGCCACAAGGAAGGCGGGCGGCGCTTCAACGATGCCTTCGCCGATCTGACCCGCTCCGCCCACGGAGCTTGCGGCCCCGACTGCGAGGACTGCATGATCAACGGCCCCGAGAACTGCCAACACCACAACCGCAAGCCGGAATGGATGTGAGCGCAGGATGTCGGTAGAAGTCTCGCTGGACGAACTGGTGGCCGAGCTGAATGCGCGGATACAGAACCTCGAGGCCCTGCCCTTCCCGCAGGTGCGCGAGGAGGTCTTCGCAGTGCTGCAAATTACCGACTACATCCACCGGGCGGGGGTGGAGCGGCTGGGCGAGCGACTGGCGCGGGCTGGGCTGCTCGAGGAAGTGCTGCAAGACCCGGCCGTAAACCTGCTCTTCACCCTCTACAACCAGAACCCCCACGACCAGGCCTCGCTGGCGGAACAAGCCCTCGAGCTGGTGCGCCCCTACATGCAGTCGCACGGCGGCGAGGTGGAGGTGCTGGCAGTCGAAGACGGCGTGGTTCACGTGCGGCTGCAAGGCTCCTGCAAGACCTGCGCGGCTTCGGCGGCGACGCTCAAGAATGGCATTGAGGTCGCCCTGCGCAGTGGGTTACCCGGTTTCAAGGGCCTGGTCGTCCACGAGCCCGAACCCGATGAACCTATCCCTGGCCTGATCGAGTTGCCGATGGCGGGTATGGGTGCGCCTGCTCCGACTACCGTACAAGCCCCCGTATTTACGCAAGTTGCGGAGTTCTCGAGCCTCTCCGAGACCCACGTCACCCCGGTTTTTGCCGGTGAAAAAGAGGTAATCCTGGTGCGACTGGGGGGGGAGGTCAACGCCTTCGACTGCACCTGCCCCGGCTGCCGAATGCCTCTGAACGATGCCAAGCTTTCTGGCAACGTGCTGGTATGTACCTGGCAGAACTGCGCCTACGATGCCCGCAACGGGCGGCGGGTAGACGGCGTTGAAGGCGCGTCGTTGCGGATTTACCCGGTGAGCGTGCAGGGCAACCGGGTGCTGCTGGCGACCGACTTGCAGGCGTGGGAGCTGTTCTCGAGATGATTCTGGTGGCGGGCTTCGGCAACCTTTTGCACCGCGACGATGCCTTTGGGGTGCGGCTCCTGGAGCGGTTGCGTGATAATCCAGAACTACCCCCCGAGGTCAAGCTGTTGGACGCGGGCATCGGTGGGATGCACTTCGTGCAGGAGCTATTCAGCGGCTACCGGGCAGTGGTGATTTTGGACGCGCTGGAGGGCCAAACGCCCGGTCAAGTCCGTGTTTTGCAGGCCAGCGTGACCGACCCCCGCACCCTGCCGCCTCGAGTCGAGCGCGACATGCTGGCCGACCTGCACTATGCCGAGCCGGGCCGGGCCATGGCGATGGCCAAGGCGCTGGATAAACTCCCGCCCAAGGCCTACATCGTCGGCTGCGTGCCCGCCGTGATTGACTTAGGGCTTGGGATGTCGCCGGAGGTCGAGAACGCGCTGCCCATTGCCGAGACAAAGCTGATAAAGTTACTGAAAAACCTGCTGAAAGCTGAGGAGGTGGGGAGATGATTTCTGTACTCGAGCAGGGCGTGGGGGCCACGGCAGAAGAGAAGATCAAAACCATTGCACCGCTGGTCGAATACTTCGAGACCGAGATGGGCTTGGGAGCGGGCCGCTTGATGCTGGCGACCAACTTCCTGCGCGATGCGCGGGAGATGCAGCCGAATCTGAGCCTCGAGGCCAGGGCCGCCCTCGAGCAGGCCGAAGCCCTGGTGGTCAGCGTGATGATTCGCTTCCTCAACGCTGACGAGCCCGAGGAATCCGACGACGCGGGGGGCTGCGGCTGTGGAGATGGTTGCGACTGTGCCGAGGGCGCGAAGAAGCAGGCCCAGGTCTGGCTCGACCGGGCCAAGAATCGGTCGTAAGTCGTGTAGGTAGAGGGGAGAAAGCAAGAAGCAGAAAGCCCTGAGTCTTCCCGTTTCTTTTTTCTTTCCACTTTTCTCTTTCCTCGCCTTTTATCCCATAAGGAACCCCATGACCCCTTTCGCCCGCGCCCTACAACGTTCGCGCAAAGAACACGGCTGGAGCCAGGAAGCCTTAGCGCTCAAACTGGACATTACCCAGGCCACGGTCTCGTTCTGGGAGAGCGGGGTGGAGTACCCCAGCTTTAAGCATTTGGCTGCTCTAATCGCGCTGATCCCGGAAGTATTGCCCTATGCCCACCAAGAGGAACTCGAGCTGATCCGCCGATTGATGCGGGCCGAGCGGCTGGCTTTTGGCGGGGGCTGTACTTGTCAGGGGTGTAGCTGCAACTGAAGGTATAGAACCTCTCAGCTATACAACGCGATGTCGGCAGGGGGGCTTTATTTTCATGGCTTTATAAGTTAGCTTATATACAATCAAAAAGGTTCCAGAAATGAGACCCAGGCCCACCGCCGAACGAGTCGAGGGAGCACCTCGAGAACCCACCTTGCGAAAGTTGATCTTCTTCGTCAGTGTGGGCCTCGAGCAGCCCCAGTACGCCGCCAGAGCCTTTCGCTTCGCCCATACCGCTTCCCAAGAGGGTCTGCCCGCCGAAGTGCGACTGACCGGTGAGGCAGTCTTGCTGTTGCGGGATGATGTATACCCGACCATCGAATACCCCAAGCTTAAGCAGCACATGCAGGCTGTGTTGGATGTGCCCGAGATCCTGGTAAGCCTGTGCCCGGTCTCGGCGGAGCGGCTGGGGTTGGGGCTGGATCAAGTGGTTCATCCCAAGATTTTCTTCAAACCCCTCGCAAAGGTGTTGCGCGAGGTTTCTGAAGGGCAGGCGGAGCTGATCTACATCGGCTGAGGAGGCAGAATGAGGCGAATTTTTGCAGCAGGGCTGGTTCTACTAAGTTTGGGTTTGGCGCAAAAAACCTTGGTGGCCGCCACCAACAACGAGCCGCCCCACCTCAACCCGGCCATTACCACGGCGGGCAACGTCAACACCGTGGCGGGCTCGATTTACAACGGCTTGGTGGGGCTGGATGCCAACGCCAATCCTGTGCCCGAACTGGCCGAGCGCTGGGAGGTGCGCGACAACGGCAAGACCTACGTGTTTTTCCTGCGCCAAGGGGTGCGCTGGCACGACGGACAGCCCTTTACCTCGGCGGACGTAAAGTTCACCTTCGAAGAGGTGTTGCTCAAGTTCCACGCACGCACCAGGGCTGGTCTAGAGGGCACCCTCACCCGCATCGAAACCCCCAATGCCAGCACGGTGATCTTCCGCTTTGCTAATCCCTATGCTCCTCTGCTGCGCCGCCTAGACAATATCGAGGCTCCCATCATCCCGCGCCACATCTACCAGGGTAGCGACCCTCTGAACAACCCCGTCAACCAGCGCCCAATCGGGACGGGGCCGTTCAAGTTTGGCGAGTGGCAGCGCGGGCAGCAGGTAATTCTGCTCAAGAACGAGAACTACTGGCGGCAGGGCTTCCCCCGCCTCGACCGGGTAGTCTATCGGTTTATTCCCAATAGCTCAGCAGCGGCGGCGGCCCTCGAGCGCAGCGAGATAGACTACCTCTGGGGCGTGGGCGGTGCAGACGTAGCTCGGCTGCGGCAGGTACAGACGGTACGTCTGGAACGCAATCCGGCTGGCGCGGGCGGCTCGTATTGCATAAACACACTGGTTCCCAACCTGCGCAACCAGTATCTTAAGAATCCCAGGGTGCGCCAAGCCTTCTACCACGCGATTAACCGCGAATTCATCCTCGAGCGGGTCAACTTCGGCCAGGGCCGGGTGGCCAGGGGGCCGATTGCCTCGACCCTGCCCTTCTTCGACCCCAACATCCCCAACTACCCTTTCGACCTGAACCGGGCCAATCAACTCCTCGACGAGGCCGGATTCCCGCGCCGGGCGGGCGGGGTGCGCTTCCAGATTAAGTTCACCTTCGCAGCCACCAATTTTGGCTCGCTGGGCGACGTGCTCAAAGACCAGTTGCGGCAAGCCGGGATTGACCTGGTATTGGAACCTCTCGACTTCAACGCCGCCGTGGACAAGGTCTACGTGAAGAAAGACTTCGATCTGGGCGTGGCCTCGCTGTGCGGTGGCCCCGATCCCGACATCGGCGTCAAGCGCCTGCTCACCTCTAAGAACATCGGCCCCATTGCATTTAGCAACGGCTCGCTGTACGTGAACCCGCTGGTAGATGCATTGCTGGATCGGGCTGTCCAGACCATGGACAACGACCGCCGCATCGCCATTTATCGGCAATTGCAACAGGTTGTAGCCCGCGATCTTCCCTATTTCTGGCTGGTCGAGACCGAGGGTTACCGGGGCTACCGAAGCACGGTGCAGGACATCCAAATATGGCGCAGCAATGCCTTCGAGAATGCGACGGTGGGCGGAAACTAAGGGCTTTCTGCGGGGCCAATCTTTCATGGTTGGCCTCAGCTACGCCGGGGTCGCTGACATGAATGTGCCTTGGGGTCGTAGGGACGAGCGGTGGCTCATCCCTTCATATTCGGCAATGCGACGATGCTCCGGGACACAGGGTCTCTTCTAGTGCTGACACTTTGAGGTTTGCGCTACAAGACAGCTCCCTTGCTTGAGTTTAGATGTTCACCTACGCCGCCCGCCGACTCCTGATCGCTATTCCGCTGCTTCTGGGAATTGCGGCGCTGAACTTTTTGCTGGTTAGCATCGCTCCCGGCGACCCGGTGATCTATCTGCTGGCCGACAGCTCCGATCCTGGCCTGGTGCAGACCCTGCGCGAGCGCTACGGCCTCGAGCAACCCCTCTGGGAGCGCTTTGGGGCCTACCTTTCCTCGCTGCTTCAGGGCAACCTGGGGCAGTCCATCACCCAGGGACGGCCCGTGCTGGAAGCAATTCTGGAGCGGATTCCCGCCACCCTGACTCTGGCGGGGACTTCAGTGCTGATTGCCGCCGGGCTGGGCATACCGCTGGGGCTGTGGCTTGCCAAACTGAGTTTGACCAACCCCAGGCTCGAGCGCAGCGCCTTCCTTAGCATTTTGCTGGGCACCGGGCTGCCGCCCTTTCTGCTGGGGCAACTGATGATTTTGCTGTTCGCGCTGTACCTCGGATTGCTCCCCACCAACGGGATGTACTCGGTGCGCGGAACACCCGAGGGACTGCCGCGCCTGTGGGACTTGTTGACGCACCTCATTTTGCCTGCTTTGACGCTGGGACTTCAGCCACTGGCGACGATTGCCCGGATCACCCGCGCTCAAGCTTTAGAGGTGATGGGCCAGGACTTCGTGACCACCGCCAGGGCCAAGGGCTTGAACGAGCGCGTGGTGCAGAACAAGCACGTCCTCCGCAACGCCCTGCCTGCGCCGGTGACGCTGCTGGCGCTCTCGAGCGGCCACTGGGTGGGCGGGGCAGTGATTACCGAAACGGTGTTTGCCTGGCCTGGGCTGGGGCGGTTGGCAGTGGAGTCTACGCTAGCGCGGGACTACCCGCTGGTGATCGGGGTGATTCTGATAGGTGCGGTCGGAGTAATTCTGGCCAACCTGATTGCCGATGTGGTGGTGGCAGGGCTCGATCCGAGGGTGCGGTATGGGTAGGGGGCAGAGAGCAGAGAGCCAAGGGCAGAGGGCTGGAAACCTTCTAGGGGGCGAGATGGTTTTTGTGCTGATCGTTCTCGGGGCTCTCTTAATCGCTGGCCTGCTTCCTGGGCTGCTAGCGCAGCAGGACCCTTGGCGCACCGGTGGGCCAGCTTTGGCCGCGCCCGGTGGAGAGTACCTGCTGGGCACCGATCAACTGGGGCGGGATGTGTGGAGTCGGTTGGTGCATGGGGCCAGAACTTCGCTGTTGGTGGGTGGGCTGGCAACCCTGATTGCGCTGTTGCTCGGCGGGCTGTTCGGGCTGCTTGCAGGTACGCTGGGCGGCTGGGTAGACGAGTTGCTTATGCGGCTGGCAGAGCTGGTGGACACCGTTCCAGGGCTGCTGCTGGCCCTGCTGGTGATTACCTTGATTGGGGCCGGGATCTGGCAGGTGGCGCTGGTGATTGGGCTGACCGGGTGGACGGGGTTGGCCAGGGTGCTCCGCAGCCGGATGGTCTCGATCCGCGAGGAGGAGTTCGTGGTGGGGGCACGGGCCTTGGGGATGAGCGAGGCCAGGGTCGCACTTAAGCATATGCTCCCGCTGGCCTGGCCCGCGCTACTGGCGCTGCTGCCCTTCCGGCTCGAGGGGGCCATTTTGCTCGAGGCCAGCCTCTCCTTCCTGGGGTTAGGCGATGTGAGTCGGCCTAGTTGGGGTGGCATGTTGCAGGATGCCCAGCCTTACCTAAGGCAGGCTTGGTGGCTGGTAGCAGCTCCGGGTGCAGCGCTGTCCCTGACCTTGTTCGCGCTGAGTTTACTCTCCGACCATTTGCAGCGGCTGGGCAATCCCAAACTGCGTCTACAGGGCAAAACTTCTTGAAAAAGACATTCCTTCGTGTGCTACTTGACCTACCCCAGGGGATGTAAAAAAGAGGGGGTGCTATGGAAACCCACAGAGAGCACCCCCTGTACTATCTTGACGCAGAAACCCTCCTGGTGGCTACCTACGTCTGGGTG
>NZ_JBBINI010000018.1:0-75412 GCF_037443965.1 Meiothermus sp. | reverse complement strand
GGCCCGGTCGTTTGCAGGTTTCCTGGCGCGGGTGAACCTGATTCTGCTGGTGCACAACCTCATCCGCAGCCGTCTTCTGCTCAGGATGGCGGGGGTGGAAGGGTAGACTGCAGGTAGCACACGAAGGAATATGGTGGACTACGCGATAGCCCGAGGCAGCTATGTAGTGGCCTCCTCGGGAAATACCGGCGATCAAACCGTACACTATCCGGCGGGCTGGGCTCCAGGTAATAAATACATCATCAGCGTGGGCAGCGTGAGCCCCACATTGAATCTGTCATCGTTCACTTCCTTTGGAACCAGCCTGGAAATTCTCGCGCCGGGGGAAGCCATGTTCAGCGCGTATCCAGACAGCCGGGTGGGGAGCTTTACCGGCACTTCCTTTGCTGCACCCCAGATCGCCGGTGTGCTGGCACTCGCTATGTCCGATACGGCATCGGCCAACCGGGGCAACCTCGAGAGTTACTTGCTGCAATCGGCCGTACCGGATGCCGAAGGCAGCTACAAGATCGCCAACATCGCTGCCAAGCTACAGTGGTTGCCAGATTACCAGCGCAAAAACGCCCTGTTTGTGTTTGGTGGAAGCAAGATTGGCAGCAGCGACAATGCCCTGGTAAACCGCTTGACGCAACTGGGCTATGCGGTCACGACCCGCAGCGACTCGAGCGCCACCGCCGCCGATGCCAATGGCAAACACCTGGTGGTAATCTCGGCGACCGCTACCCGCCTGGGCGCCACGGTATTCCGCAACGTGGGCGTGCCGGTGGTGGTCTGGCGGCCCGACATCTTCGACGATATGGGCATGACCGGCACTACCACCGACCGGTTTGGAAGCAGCAGCGGCCAAACCCAGGCCAGCGTGACCAGCACCATTCATCCAATGGGTGCAGGTGTGCCTGCGGGCAACTATGGGATATACACCTCGAGCGATGTGGTGACCTGGGGACGCCCTGGCTCGAGCGCAAACATCATTACCTTGTTACCCGGCAGCAGCCAGGCCACCATTTTTGGCTACGACATAGGGGCACAAATGGTGGGTCTCACCGCACCCGCCCGTCGGGTTGGATTCTTCCTGGCTACCAACCAGGGTGGCAAACTCACCCGGAACGGCTGGAACTTTTTCGAGGCCGCCATCACCTGGGCCGTGACCGGCAACTAAGGAGTAACCATGATCACCGAATCCAAGAAACCCCAACTCCAGGCCATCCTGGTCATGGACTCCCGCAGGACCTCGCTGGCGGTACGGCAACAGAACTTCACCGGGGCCTGGTCGCAGCTCTACAAGGCCGGCGACTTCTACCTCGACCTAAGCTTCAAACCGGATGCCCACAAAGCCTACCTGCAAGGTTACATCGTGGCCGACCCCAGCCAGCTCGGCTCCATCCAGGGCACCACCTCTTTGTGCAACGAGCAGACCCAACTGAGCACGCCCATAGGCGTGACCGGCTCGTTCCGGCTCGAGGTGCCCCAAGGGGGGGAGTACCAACTGGAGATTGCCCTACAGCATCAGGTCATACGGCTGGATAGCATCCAGATCTAACCTGCTCTACCCAACCCAAACCCCCAGACACACTGGGGGTTTGATGTATTGGGCCTGCCGCACTTCTGGTCAAACCGGTCGTTCAAGGGTGTGGTACTTCTTATACGCATTCCGGCGGTATCGTTCACTTTTGAAAGCCTAAACGATACCGCCGGAATGCACTTCTACTCCCTTCGGTCGGCTTGAATCCTTCACCTTTGACTACGCATGGCGGTGAAGGATTCAAGCGGAAACGGTATTAGCCCCTACAGCCACCGTGCCGCACGCAATGACAAATACACGGGTAGCCCTTACCGATTCTCGGACAAACCAAACACAAACCCTGGCCCACCGTTCCAAAGGCAGTGGTCTACGTTGAAGCACAGGCTGTCGTTGTATTCCAGCGGGTAAAGCACCATCTGGGGTGTGTAGCCAATCAGGCTGTAGATGGGCGTGTGGCCGTGTACCAGCCGGTGGCCGCCCAGTTGCCCCAGAAATTCCTCCGTCAGGGCGATGCCCCCCTCGAGGAAAGCGAACCGGCTGGCGAACTGCTCGGCCAGGAGATCCCATGTTTCAACCCTGTCGGAGCGCAGGATGTCGCGCAGGCTGCGGTTGATCTGCTCCGGGCTGTCGCCCCATTCCAGATAAAACAAACTGTCGGCGTGCATCAGCAGCGTATTCTCGACCAGGGCCAGGGCAGGGCGGTTGGAGAGCCACTCGATATGGGCCGCGTTCAGGCGCTCGAGGTCGTGTGCTTTACCCCCCACCCGTTGCCAGATTTCGTAAAAGGTGACGCTTTGGCCCTGGCGCTTGAAGCTGGGAATCTCGGTATCGGTAAAGTGATGTGCGGCCAACAGCATGAGGTCGTGGTTGCCCAGGAGGGCATGCACAGCGCCCCCAGCGGCGGAAGCCTCGAGCTCCAGGCGCATCAAAAGCTCGATCACCCCCACCCCATCGGGGCCGCGGTCGGTGTAGTCGCCCAGGAACCAGAGCTGGGATTGGCCCCCGGTCCACTCGAGCCCCTCGCCCAAAAAGCCCTCGCGCTGCAAGAGCCGGACGAGGGGTTGAAGGCAGCCGTGGATGTCGCCGACGACGTAATGCACCGCCCGACAGTGTATCATCCAAAGGGTGAAGGTGCCGCGCAGCCGACTTTTTCTGGCTTTTGTGCAGGTGGGTTTGGTGGCTTTTGGCGGGGGTGGACAGGCCCAGATTTATCAGAGCATCGTGCTCAAGCACCGCTGGATGGAGGAGCGGGAGTTTCTAGAAACCACCGCGCTGTGCCGCATCCTGCCGGGGCCGGTCTTCGCCAACACCGCGGCCCACATCGGAACGCGGCTGGGTGGGGTGCTGGGGGGTATTCTGGCCCTGCTGGGGGTCTTGACCCCTGGGGCCTCCCTGATGCTGCTTTTGAGCTTTGCCTACTTCCGCTTTGGAGCGGTGCCCGGCTCGCTGGCCGAGAGCGCCCTCAACGGGGTGGCGGCGGCGGCCATCGGCCTCATTCTGGCCACCATGCTGCGCCAGGCCCCCATCGCCCTGGACTCCCTCAAGGCCATAGGGCTAGCGCTGGTGGTGTTTGTGACGTATGGCCTGCTGCACTGGCCGTTGCTGCTGGTGCTGCTGCTCACGGTTCCGGTGGGAATGGGCCTGTACTGGCAAGAAGCCGCGCAAAAGCCTTCGGAGCCCGCCCAAAGTCGGCCAAGCCACGAGATGGGGGCCGATGGCGGTGGGTGAAACCCTCGAGGTCTTCCTGGCCTTCCTGCGCTTTGGGGTGCTCAGCTTTGGCGGGGGCATGGCCAACCTGCCCGAGATGGCCCGCGTCATCATCGGCAACGGCTGGGTAACCCGGCAGGAGTTTGCCGATGGTTTTGCCCTGGGGCAGTTTGTGCCGGGGCCCAATATGCTGGCGGTGCTGTTCTATGGCCTGAGCGCCGCGGGACTGGGCGGGGCTTTGGCCGCTGCCCTGGGCATGTTTTTGCCGGGCGCGGTGGGGGCCATGTGGCTGGTGTGGGGCTGGGCCTGGATGTCCAAAGCCCAGTGGAGCCGGGCCTTGCGCAAGGCGTTGGTGCCCATCAGCATGGGCTTGAGCGCCAGTATGGTCTTGGTGCTGGTTCAGCTCAGCGTGGACTCGCTTTTCTGGGGCCTGGGGGTGCTCCTGGCCTGTTACCTGATTTACCGCGGCCTGGGGGTGGTCTGGGTGATTGCCGGTGGGGGGCTGCTGGGGCTTTTGCTGAGGCTCACGACGGGCTAGGGGTCTCTTCCCGCAGGGTTAGCAGGTAGTCTATCCAGATGGGCTGCTTCACAAAGCCCAGGGCCTCGTTGATGGAGAGCATGGCCCGGTTGTTCGACTCGTTGCCGGTGCGAATCTCGCGGATGCCCATGGTTTGAGCGAGTTGTATGCCCTTGAGCTTGAGGGCCAGGGCCAGGCCCTGGCGGCGGTAGGCCCGGCGGGTGCCGGTGAGGCCGGTTTGCAGATAGTCGCCGTCGGTTTTCCAGAGGGTGCTCATGGCGACGTACTGCCCCGTGCTGGGGTCGAGTGCCACGAACTGCCCCTCGGGCAGGTAGAACTTGCTTTCGAACACCCACTTGCGGTATTCCTCGAAGCCCACCTCGCTCAGGGCATCCGGACGGGGTACATCTAAGCGGGCCTCGAGCCAGAGGTCGTAGAGCTTCTGCCGGTGCAGGGGGTCGGCCTCCAGCTCCTTCAGGCTTTTGAGCTGGAAACCGGCGGCCTCCACCGCCTCTATTTTGCCGGCCCAGGGAGCGAAGTCGAAGTTCCGCACATCAAGGCGCGACTCCCAATACTTCATCTTTTCCACGAAACCCATCTTTTCGAGCCAGGCCATGGCCTGGGGCTGGTCTTCGCGGGTGCTGCTCAGAATCGAGATGGGGTGGTGGGGCTTTAGGGCCTCCATCACCTGCCGGTACAGGGCGTTGCCAATCCCCTGGCTGCGCAACGCTGGCTTCACCGTGACCCAGACCCCAAACTTCTGCGGGTGGTACATGCCCTCAAACTGGGTGTACTCGCCCACACCCACCACTTCTCCGCCCTGCTCGGCTATAAAACGGCCCCACTTGACCTCGGGCGCGTGGTGGTCGTGCTCGCGCAGGCTGGCCTCGCTGTGGGCCTGGTCGGGCCAGGCGGCTCTATACACCTCGGCCACTGCGGGATAGTCGGGTTCTTCAAAGGGTCGAATGTTTGGGTTATTCATATCATCCTCGCATGCTAAGCTAGAACCATGGGCCAGAAAACCCGCCAGAAGCTGGCCGCCATCGTGACCACGGTGGTGTTTGGTTTTCTGCTGTTCAAACTGCTCGAGCGCACCTTCGTGCTGATCTGGGTCAACACACCGTGGTGGGGGGCCCTGCTGATGCTGGTGGTGCTGTTTTTGCTCATTGACTACCTGATTGGCCGGGTTTTTGGGGTACGGGACTGAGGCGCAGCAACACCGTGGCTGGCTCTTTCACAAACCCCAGGGTCTCGTTGATGGCCAGCATGGGGCGGTTGCTCTGATGGTTGGAGGTACGGATGTACCAGGCCCCGTAGGCCCGGGCAAATTCCGCTGCCCGCAGCTTGAGGGCCAGCGCCAGGCCCTGGCGGCGGTGGCTTTTGCGCACCCCGGTGAGGCCGGTTTGCAGGGTCTGGGGGCGGTGGGACTTGAAAAGCATGCTCGCCCCTACCAGATGTGCACCCTCGAGGGCCACGAAGAACCCCTCGGGCAGCAGGTTGGGGTCTTTGAGGCTGCGCTCCTGCCAGACCTCGAAGGGCCAGGGGGTGATGGGCTCGGCAGTGGGTACATCGCCCAGCAGCTCGATTTCCAGCGCGTACAGGTCACGCTGAAAAGCCTCCTCCTGCCAGGGCAGGGCGCTCAGGGGCTGGATGGTGATGCCCGGCGGCAGGGGGCGTGCAAGGGGGGTGGGGTCGAAGTGGGCCAGGTCGAGCACCGATACCCAGCGGCGCTCCACCTCGACAAAGCCCTGGGCGGTTAGAAAGTGGTACTGGGGCCAGTCTTCCCGCACGGTGGCCTGCAACTCTTGGGGCTGGTGTGGGGTGATGCGCCCCTGCAAAAACCGCCAAAGCGGCCTTTCCAGAACTTGGTGGTAGGGGTGCAGGTAGTAGACCACCTCGAGCACCCCCGGCTTGGGGTCGTAGTAGGGGGTGGCGTACTCCAGCACCCCCACCACCTCCCCCGCTTGCTCGACCACAAAGCGCGCCAGCACATCGCTCTGGGCTCGAGTGCGGTCCAGGTGCCCGAGCCCTGCCAGGTCTAGCGGGCTTTCGGGGTGGGCCACCCGGCGAACGGAGGCATAGGCCTGGTAGTCGGCCTCGGAAAAGTCGAAGGGGCGGATGTTCATAGAAAGGTGTCCTCCACAGGGGTAAATGGGTTGGCGTTCTCGCGGGCGATCTGCCAGACTCTGCGCAATACCTCGGAGCCTTTGGGGTGCAGGCCCAGGTGAGCGAAAGTGCGACACAAGCCATTCACGTCGCGCCGCAAGATTTCCCCGGCCCGTGGGTTTTTGTCCCACTCCACCATCTGGGGAAAATCAATCACTACGGCCCGGCCCTCCCACCACAACAGGTTGAAGGTGGAGTAGTCGCCGTGTACCTTGCCGTTTGCTAGCATCAAACCCAGGTTGTGAATGGCTTGTTCCAGCGCATCTTGGGCTTCTTCTTGGCTTAAACCCGCTTCGCTCAGGCGCGGGGCGGGGCCTTCGCCATCGCCGATAAACTCCATCAGTATCACATTTCCGGCATGGGCGACTGGCTTGGGTACGGCGATACCAGCTTTGTGCAGGGCATGGAGTTGGCGGTATTCTTCCTCCACCCACAAGATGTTTTGGGCACTCACGCCGAACTGGCTGCGCTGGTCAATGGCTTTTTCCACGCGCTTATCGCTAATGTAGCGGCCCTGGCGGTAGAGCGCATCATTCTTGAAACTGCGCACGCGGCTGTCCACATAGAGCTTGGCAGCCAGCAGGGGATCATCACCCTCTTGGGGGTGGGGGCCAACCAAGGACGCTGTTTTGGCCGAGGCCCGCACCACATACACGGTGGCTTCCTTGCCGCTGCGCAACTGCCACAGCAACTCGCTAAAGTATTCCTTCTCATAGAGTTCTTGCAGACCGGGGTCGCCAAAGGTGCGGCCCTGTTCCTGACCGGACTCCAGGAGCTTCTTGACCGTTTGGCGGCGGGGCGGCTTGCGGGCCCGGCGGTGGGCACGATCGGCAAAATATTCGTGGTCATCGGCTTCATCCAAAAGCCAGTCGGAGGTGGAAACCCGCAGCTCTTCGTCGAGCCAGGAGGTAGCTTCAGACTTTAGTGGCTCTACATCGGAAGAGGGGGCTTGCTGGAAGGATGACCTGTTGGGGTTGTTGATCGGCATTGGAACCTCGGAAATACCAATAAAGGGGGGCCTGGGATCGAATGGATGGTTGGTTGGGTTTTGCACAGTTCCCACCGCGTACTCCTTTCGCAAGACCACAAGAAAGCTGGGGGCTTTTGGGTTCGCCCCCAGCTCGGATATACGGGAATGCTTTATGGCATTAACGTAACCGGAAGGCGGCAAACCACCGATGCGACTCCAAGGGCGGGCAGAAAGTGGGAAATCATCATCATGGGTTCACCTCCTTAGCGGTAGATGCTCAACTCTGGAAGTGTAGCACAGGGCAAGTGGATGCCGCAAGCCAGATGGGGTTTTTGTGCACCGGCAGAAGATAAGAGCAAGGAGAAGTAGAGCGCCCTGCTCTGAATACTCGAGGCTCGAGCTGTACGCCGTAACGCTCGAGGGCAAAATTCGGTGCAAATATCCGCTATTTTGAAGGTTGCTGGGCTAACCTCGAGGTGTTGTGGTACTGGTTGGGGTGGCTATCTCCATTGTTTTTACCGCTTTACTGGTCGTGGCCCACAGCGGTCGGGAGCGCTGGGGCATCACGCCATTCACCATGCTGGCTACGGCCATTGGTCTGATAGCGCCGATGGGCGTTTTTTTTGTGGGTGTACAGGAGCTACTGGGGGGCCTTTTGTTCTCGTTGCAGGTGGGGCTTCTGCTGCTGATTGCCCAGGACGCTGCAAACCGCTGGCGCAGTACCCTGGCGGGCCTGCTGCTGGTTAACCTGCTGGCCCTGGGTTTTTATGCCTTGTTGCGGGGGCTGGATCTGCCCCTCGCTCAGACGGCCAGTGCAGGTGGCTTTCGCATAGGGGTTCAGGGGCTGGCCCTGCTGCTGGGTGGGGTGGTGGCCGGGTGGCTCTATCCCAAACTGGCCGCACGAAACCGCATGCAGGCACTGGGGGGGGTGCTGCTGGTCTTTAGTCTGTTGAACATCGGGCTTCTGTTCCCGGTGGCCCACGAGGGACTGGGAGGGCTGGCGGCGAGCTTTTTGTTGCAGGCAGTGCTGACCGGGCCCTTGCTCTGGCTTTACCTCGAGTGGTCACGCCGCCAAGCACAAAGCAGACCCATCGAGACAGCCTATACGGCCCTTCTGAACACGGTGGAAGCCCTGGCCCAGCGCTCCGAAGAGGAGCTGTGGCCTCGTTTGCTGGATTCGGCGGTGCGGGTGGTGCCGGGAGCCCAGGCCGGTAGCATTCGTCTACGGCAGGGTTCCGACTTTGTTTTTGTGGCCCAGCAGGGCTTTGGCGAGGGCATCCTGGGGGTGCGCAGCAGCGAGGTAGATGCCAGCACATGGCACGGCAATCCAGCAGCCTGGCGGCAAGGTCAGCCCCGCATTGCCAACTACGCCGATATTCAGCATATCCTGGCCGATCGTCAGGGCAACCATCAACTGGCCGACCAGCTCAACCAGGCCAGTGGAGACCAGATTAAGCGTATTCGATCCACCCTTTGTATGCCCGTTTTGCTGGGTGGCGAGGTGGTGGCCGAAATCAACCTGGATGCCTTCCGCGACCGGGCTTTTGGCGAACAGTCGGTGGAGGTGGCCCGTCGGTATGCCTTGCAGGTAACGGTGTTGCTGGCGGCGCACCGCCAACAGGCCGAGCTCGAGGCCCGTATCCACGAGTTTGAAGTGATCGAGGCCTTGAGCGGGGCGTTGCGGGGCCTCAAGGGTACCGGCGAGATTACCAAGCGGCTGGTACGCGAGACCATCCGCCTGATGAGCTCAGAGCATGCGGCCTTGCTTCTGATTGAACCAGATGCCGTGCATATGCGCTGCTATGCGGCAGCGGGCTTTTTCCTGGAGATCAAAGATACCCTTGTGCCCAAGGGACAAGGCTTTAGCTGGGCGGCCATCGAGAGCCGTTCGCCCATCTGGAGCAACCAGGCCCATCTCGATAAGCGCGCCTACGGCCAGTTCAAACGCCAACTTCCAGCCTATTCCGAAATTGTGATGCCGTTGTTTAGCTCCAAGGGCCACCCGCTGGGGGTGCTGATCTCCGCTCGCAACGGCGCAGGCGCCTACCTCGATCGGGATATGCGCCTGATGCAGGTGATCAGCAACATTGCCGCCAATACCCTGGAGCGGGTGCGGGCCAACGAGAGCCTCGAGGCCGAGATTGCCGAAAAAACCGCCCTGCTGGAACTCTCCCAGATGCTGGAGGGCAACGACCCAGCCCTGCTGGGGCTGGCCCTGGAAAAAATCCGCCAGATGGGCCACGCCGACTGCGTAGTCCTGGGGGTGCTGGAGGGCCAGGTGTTTCGCACCAAGGCAGTGGCGGGTAATGTGCGTCCAGAGATACAACGACTCCTGGACAAACCTCTGCCCCTCAGACACCCTGTGGTGCAGCAGGTAGCCCCGGGAAAGGCCTTTCAGGTGGGCAACACCGAAACCCACCCCTCTCTACGGGCCTTCTCGGCGGCCGGCATCTACGGGCTTTACATGATCGGTGTGGTCAACGAGACCGAACTCCAGGCAGGGATGGCCCTGTACCGTTTCCAGCCCGGCCAGGGATGGAACCCCTCTGAAAACCGTTTGCTGGAGGGGGCTGCTCAGATTTTGGGGGCCCTGCTCTTGCGCCTGGAGCGTACCCGGCAGCTCGAGGCCGCCTACGATGGAGCCCTGCGCGCCATTGGTCTGGCTTTGGAGGCCCGTGACCGCGAGACCGCCGGTCACACCGACCGGGTGGCGGCAATGGCCGAAAAGCTGGGCCGCGAGCTGGGCATGAGCGAGACCGAGCTGCGCGATTTGCGCTGGGGAGCCTATCTGCACGATGTGGGGAAGCTCACCATCCCCGACGCCATTCTGCTCAAGCCGGGCAAGCTCACCCCCGAAGAGTTCAGCACCATGAAAACCCATGCCCTGCTGGGAGATAACCTGGTGCGTAACCTGCCCTTCGTGCCGCCTGCGGCTCGCCAGGTGGTGCGCCACCACCATGAACGCTGGGATGGACGCGGCTACCCCGATGGCCTGGCTGGGGAATACATTCCCCTATCGGCCCGCATTTTTGCTATTTGTGATGTGTTCGATGCCCTTTGCTCGGAGCGGCCCTACAAGACCGCCATGACGCCCGAAATGGCCGCCCAGGAGCTGTGGCGCAGTGTGCACAACGGTCATCTGGATCGTCATCTGGTAGAGGTGTTCCTCAAAACCCAGGGCCTCGAGGAGGCCATGCGGGTCTCTCAGGCCGCCGACTGATTGGGTGGGTTGCCAAAGGGGAGCACCCAGCGTTCCCTTCATTACGCTCCACACAGCTTTTTGCGCTATGATGAGGTTCAATGGTCGAATTTTCACGGGATTTGCTGGGCTTGGAGCAACGCATCGTTATGGTGACGGGGGCCGGACGGGGTTTTGGACGCTCGATGGCCCGTTCCTACGCCCGCAACGGGGCCACGGTCATCACCGTAGACCCCGATGTGGAAATGGCCACCGCGATTGCTTCCGAAGTAGAACAACTGGGAGCCACGGCCATTCCCATCCGGGGGGATATGTCGGTGGTGCTGGATGTGATGAACACCTTCGAGAAGATCGAAGAGTTGTTTGGAATGCTCGACGGAATTGTGCACGTAACCAGCGCCGAGAGTAAAACCCCCTTTGTCGAGCTATTAGAGGGCGAGTGGTACGACCTGCTCAACGCCGATGTAAAGTCGAGCCTGTACGTGTTGCAGCAAGGCTTGCGCTACTTGAGCGGGGGAGGGTTTGTAACCCTGGTGCTACCGCCTTTGCAGCGCGACCAGCCGCATGTGGCTGCCATACGTGGAGCGGTGGCTGGTCTGATCGAGGGGGCAACCCGCATCTTTCCCACCAACGTCCGGGTCAATGGGGTCATCCCCAGCCGCGACCCGGTGGGCGAGGAGCACGACCGGCCCCTGGTGCGGGTAGCGGTGGCCCTGGGTTCAATGGTCTCGGAGGGGGTGCGGGGCCAGCTCCTGGAGGTTCTGCTCCCCGAGCCGCCTCACCAGCCGGAAATCTACGATTTACTGAGGGAGTTGCCCTGAGGGGGCAGAAACCGCTCCCTGCTTGCTGAGGCCAGGCCTATGAACTGCCCGTTTTGTGGACACCCCGATAGCCGCGTGCTGGACTCCCGTCCTTCGGACGAGGGCTCGGTGATTCGCCGTCGCCGGGAGTGTCCGGGCTGTAAGCGTCGCTTTACCACCTACGAACGGGCCCAGGTGGAGCCGCTGCTGGTTATCAAGCGCTCAGGGCGCAAGGAAACCTTCGACCCCAACAAACTGCTGCGCGGCTTGAGCCTCGCGGCCCAGAAGCGTCCCATTGACCCGGAGGTATTGCAGGAATTTGCCTTTGGCTTTGAAGATACCGTCAAAGAGATGGAGATTACCTCTGAGGAAATCGGGTTGCGTTCGCTGGCCTTCTTAAAGAACCTTGACCCAGTGGCCTATATCCGCTTTGCCTCGGTCTACCGCGAGTTCGATAGCCTGGAAAACTTTATTGAGGAAGTGCGCAAGCTCGACCGCAAGCCGGGCAGGAGGAAAGCTGCCAGGGTGGAGGAAGAGGACGAGCTCGACCTCGCCGACGAGGCCAAACTGGGGACGGTCTGATCCGCATTCCGGCGGTATCGCTCACGTTTGAAAGCCTAAACGATACCGCCGGAATGCACTCCTACTCCCTTCGGTTGGCTTGAACCCTCACCTTTGTTCACACCCGAAGGTGAAGGGTTCAAGCGGAACCGATATGAACCGTTGAGCATTGTAAGCAGGTATGGCTCGAGGTCGGCGACATCTCCTCAAGCGAAGGTGGGGTGCTGAGGTGGCTTGGGACCTAAGGGGAAGCGAAGCGTAAAGGTGGTGCCTTTCCCGGCCGTGGTTTCCAGATCTATCTGGCCCGCAAAGTGGCCTCGTACGATATCTTGAATAATTGGAAGACCCAGCCCCGTCCCCTTTCCGATGGGTTTGGTGGTGAAAAGCGGCTCAAAAATCTTGGGCAATACTTCGAGGCGAATACCACTGCCATTGTCCTCCACCTTCATCAGAAGCTGCCTGGCCTCTTGGGTGAACTCCACCCGAACCCAGGAGCCGGCCTGGTCGCGGCGCTCTTCGCAGGCGTGGATGGCGTTTTGTAGCAGGTTATTCAATATCTGACTGAAGCGCCCTGCTTCCCCGTGTAAAACCAAGGATTGTGCGGGAGCCTCGAGCACCAGCTGTACCCCGGCCCGCCTGGCTTCGGTCTCGAGCAGGGCCAGGGTTTCGCGGGCAATCTTCACCGGGTCGAAGCTGGAGACGGCCCCTTCAGGATTGCGGGCCTGGGAGCGCATTTTGCGGATAAATTCACCCATGCGTTCCAGCGAGGCATTGGCTTCGGCTAGAGCTTGATTCAACTCGGCGGCAATTTCGCGGTGATCGGCCTCGCTGACTTCTGCCACCCCGATAGAGTCGCGGTACTCCTCGGCCAGCTTGCGGGCCTGCATTAGATGGTTGAGCGAGGCGGCCAGAGGGGTGTTAATCTCGTGGGCAATACCGGCGGTAAGTTTCCCCAGCGCGGCCAGTTTTTCCGAGGCCATCAGGCGTTGGCGGCTTTCGTCCAGTTCGCGGGTACGCTCTTCCACCCGTTGCTCGAGTTCGTCGTTGAATCGTTGCAATTGTGCGGTGAGGTGGCGGTTTTCGGCAAAGGCTACCACCTGCCGGATCACGACCAGCATGGTGACCACCCCAGCCCCAATCAGGGTGCCGGTTTCGACCAGCTCCTCTGCTCCACTCTGGCTGACGGCCAGATAGAAGGTCAGCAGAATGGCCGCGTAGGGCGCGAAGATTCCCAAGCCGCCCAGGTGTGCCAGCAAGCGCCTGGTTCCCTGGCTCCAGCCATCGGTTTTTTGGTAGAGCGTTGAGAAGGCTGCCAATCCAAACAGTACGATGGCCCAGCTCCATGCGCTGTCCAGCAAGGTGCCGGTAACGTAGCTCTCGGTTGCGTTTTGCACGTTGTAGATGGTATCGGCAAAGATCATCAGGGCCAGGGCTAGGCCCAGCAAAAGCGGATAGCCCCCTCCGGAAGTCTGCCGCAGCGCCATGAGCAGCAGCAAGGCCAACAGGGCCAGGTCGGCTACCGGATAAGCCAGGCTTATCCCCAGGGACAGGTAATCGTTGCCATAATCTGCAATGGTTTTTGCCAAAAAGGCTTGCCAGGCAAATACGCTGGCGGCGCTCACGATAACCGCCACATCTAGGCCTAGTTTGAGGCTTTCTAAGCGGCTGAGGGGGGTTTTGGGCAACCAGAGCAGACCGATCAGCAAGCAGAGCGGAAAGGCCAGATAAAACACGTCGGCAATGGAAGGAAAGGGGTCGTCCTGAAGTACTAGTTCGATATAGGCCCAGGTAAGGTCACCGACAAAGTTGAAGGTGAGAGCCAGGGCAATAAGACTCCAGGCCCGCCGGGCTTCGCCCTGGTGTTGCCGTGCGACCAGCCACACCAGCAAGGCCCCCAGAAAATCAGGTATCAGATTGAGGGTGTTGCCTAGAAGGAGCTGGAGGTTGTCGCCTCCCCAGCCCAAGACCAAAGCCAGGGTGTGATTCAAAGCACCTAGTACCAGCAACAGCGCCAGCCCTACCAGCATCAGCTGATGAGCAGGCTGACGGCTACGGGGCGCGGGAACAGTCATGTTTCCTCCGGTGGAAAAGGCTTACACCACTTCTTGGGTTTGGAATGCCCGGGTGCTTAGTTCCTGGGCCTGTACCAACTGGTCGCGCCCCCGGTTTTTGGCTTCGTAGAGGGCATCGTCGGCGGCCTGCAGCAGAGCTGTGCGGGCTGCTTCCAGCACCGCTCGAGCGCTTCTGCGGTCCATCCCCTCGACCTGCAGGCTGGCTACGCCAAGGCTGGCGGTCACGCGCAGGGCCCGACCTTCCCAGGGCACTTCCAGATCCCTTACGGACTGCAAGAGTTTGTGGGCCAGGGCAGCGGCCCCCTCGAGGTTGGTGTGGGGCAGCAAAATAGCAAACTCCTCGCCCCCGTAGCGCCCGGCCAGATCGCTGCGGCGTACCGAATGTCCGATGGTATGGCCCAACGCGGCCAGCACCCGGTCGCCGGCCAGGTGACCGAAGGTATCGTTGATGGTTTTGAAATGATCGATGTCCAGCAAAGCCACACTCAGGTGCTGGCCGTGGCGCAGGCCCAGGCGCAGGGTGTCATCGAGGCGCGAGAGCCAGTGGCGGCGGGTGGCCAGGCGGGTCAGGTCGTCTATGGTGGCCAGTTCGTACAGGCGCACGTTTTCAATCGCTACCGCAGCCTGGCTGGAGAACAGCTCGAGCACCTCCCGGTCGGCACTGCTGTCGGGGGCACGGTCCACCAAAACCACCCCCACCACCCGTTCGCCCGCCCGCAAGGGCAGGGCCAGCAGGCTTTGCCACTGGATCTGGCCCGAACGAGCGGCCTCGACTACCAGTTTTTGTTCATGGCTGTCGAGCTGGTGCCAGTTCTTGCCCACAAAGCGCCCAGTACCCACCCGCACCTCGAACGGCGGATCGTCACCCAGGGCCAGCAAACTACTTTGCTGGAGGGCAATCAGGGTGCCGGACAGGCCCAGCAGCCCCTCAATTTGCAATAAGATGCCGTACAGCAGGTCTTCCAGGGGTTGCAACCGGTGCAATTCGGGGGCGGCCTCGAGGATGTAGCGCAGGCCATCGCGGGAGGCTCGCAGGGCCCGTACCTGGCGGTAGGCTTTGAGGGCTGCATCTACCCATACCAACAGCTTTTCGGGCCCCTCGGATTTGTCGTGGTAGCCCTGGATGTCCAGTTCGGCCAGCATCTGCCGGGCTGGGCGCTCGGAGGCATAGCCGGTTTGCAGTACAATCTGCATCTCCTGATTGAAAGCCCGCACCGCCCGCACCACTTCCTCGCCGGTCATACCGGGCATGAAGTAGTCCAGCAACATCAGGTGTACCGAATGGGTCTGGCAAAGCTCGATGGCTTGCGCACCCGAAGCCGCCGTCAGGACGGTATGGCCTTCGTGGCTGAGGATTTGCTCGAGGGTAGATACAATCGCGGTATCGTCATCCACAACCAAAATGGTGCTTCCAGTAGGGGGTTTGGAACGATGAAGTCTGGGCATGTTTATACCCGCCTATAGCGGCCTCACTGTTGAGGGTAGCCAAATTAACAACCAATCCTTGTATTAAATAAACCAAGCTGTCCTCTATAGCGTTACTACCCAGAAGGCTGGGGCGGGCCTGCTCCGTTGGGGGATGCTCCCATTACTTGTACGGCAAAAGCAATCCCACTCTCTCAGGCCATTGTCTAGCTGATAGAAAGGGTAGACCGTTGGGTGTCCTCTGGTACAGCGAGGGGCCTATCCTGGATGCATGCCCTGTTGGCAGGTAGAACCCGCCTGAACATCCAGAATTGGGGGCAACAGCAGCGATCCGAATGGGTGAACGGGCTGGCATTGGTTTGGGCAGTATTAGGGCTGCAAAAGGGCTCGAGGCTAGGGTACATGATCACTGCAACTGGGAGGCGTCTGTGCACCGATCTTTGACCACTGCCTTCTGTTTTTTGCTGGAAAACGCTGCCTGGCGTCCGGTTTGATTCAGGTACGCCCATCCCTCCGGCCATGGGATATGATTTGCGTTGTCTTCGCGGCCAACCCGCGACCGTATTCCACAAGTAGGCTGGAGGATGTTGAAAATGGCAAACCAGTTGGACGCAAGCCACCCCCTGCGGGTAGCAGTCATCGGTGCGGGGCCCTCGGGCATCTATGCCGCCGAAGCCCTGATCAAACAGAGCGAAATCGCGGTTTTGGTGGATGTTTTCGACCGCCTACCCACCCCCTATGGCCTGGTGCGCTATGGGGTAGCCCCCGACCACCAGACCATCAAATCGGTGACCAAGGTCATGCAGAAGGTGCTGCAAGACCCACGGGTGCGGTTTTTGGGCAACGTCGAGTACGGCCGCGATCTGACCCACGCCGACCTAAAGCGCCACTACGATGCAGTGGTCTACACGGTAGGGGCCTCCAGCGACCGCCACCTGAACATTCCCGGTGAAGACCTGCCCGGCAGTCTCTCGGCCACCGAGTTCGTGGCCTGGTACAACGGCCACCCCGACTACGAAACCCGTCCGATGAACCTCGACATGCACGGGGTGGCAGTGGTGGGCATGGGCAACGTGGCGGTGGATGTCACCCGCATTCTGGCCAAGACGGCGGAGGAGCTGCGCCAGACCGACATTGCCAACCATGCCCTGCCGGTGCTGGCCCAGAGCCAGGTCACCGATATCTACATGCTGGGGCGGCGGGGGCCGGCCCAGGCCAAGTTCACCACCAAAGAGCTGCGCGAGCTGGGCGAGCTGCCCAATGCCGATGTGGTGGTTCGGCTGGAGGAGCTCGAGCTCGACGAAAAAAGTGCGGCTTCCATCGCCCACGATCCGGCCATGCTCAAGAACCTCGAGGTGCTGCGGGAGTTCGCGGCCCGGCCCCTTAGCGGCAAGCCTCGCCGGATCCACATCCGCTTTTTTGTCTCGCCGGTGGCGGTGCTGGGCGAGGGCCGGGTGCAGAAAATTCGCCTGGAGAAAAACCGCCTCGACGAGAACCTGAACGCGGTGGGCACGGGCCAGTTCGAGGAGCTCGAGGTGGGGATGGTGCTGCGCTCGGTGGGCTACAAGGGTGTGCCCCTGCCCGAAGTGCCCTTCGACAGCCGCAAGGGGGTCATCCCCAACCAGGGCGGGCGGGTCTTGCGCGAGGGCCAGGTGGCGCTGGGCGAGTATGCCGCCGGCTGGATCAAGCGCGGCCCCAGCGGGGTGATCGGCACCAACAAGGCCGATGCCACCGAGACCATCAAGCTGCTGTTGGAGGATGCCCCCAGCCTGCCTCTGGCCCCCGAACCCGCGCCCGAGGCGGTGAGCCGCCTGCTGCGGGAGCGGGGCGTGGAGGTGGTGGGCTTCGACCGCTGGCTCAAGCTCGACCAGCTCGAGTGCGCCCAGGGGCAGGCCCAGGGCCGCCCGCGGGTTAAGGTGACCAGCGTAGCGAAGATGCTCGAGCTGTCGCAGGATTGAACAAACCGCCCATCAAGGCCGCTGGCGCAGATTCTGGCCAGCTTGCCAGCGCCCCACCCACCAAAATGCGGTGGCCATCGCCCGGCTCAGGGTTGCCGGATCGGGCGGGTTGGCCAGTAGGCGCTCCAGCTCGGCCTCGCCGATGTTGTCCAGCGGCCTGGCCCGGGGCCGGTCGCCGGCAAAGCGCAGGGCCATCCCCTCGGCCTTCCAGCGGGGCCAGCCCGCGGGCTGGGCCAGGTGAAAGAGCTCGTGGCGCAGGGTGCGCTCGAGCGCGCCCCGCTCCAGTAGAAGCCGCAAGCGCTGGCTGTCAATCTGGTTTCTGTTCCGGTTGGCCGCGGCCAGGATGAACCAGGGCAGCCGGGTTGCGGCGGTGTAGGACTTCAGGTGGGGGTGCACCACCACCCGCACCGCTGGGGGCGGCAGGTAGCCGGCGGCGATCAAGTCCCGCCGCGCTTTTTGCAGCACCCGGAACACCTCGGGCAGGTGCCGGGCGTCCTCCGGCGAGGCTGTTTGCACCACGAAGCCGGGCGCTTTGGCGGTCTGCCAGGTCTGGGCCGGGGCAAGGGGGGAAAAGACCCCAAAAGCAAGCAGCACCCAGCGCCAGTGCACCGGCTCACCTCACTCCCTCACCTGTAGCGTCTGTACCGTTCCCACCCCGCGCACCTCCGGCTCGTACATCATCCAGGCCAGGGTAGGCAGCGCGGTGAAGCGGCCAGGGGTCTCGGCCCGCAGCACGTAGGTGAAGGTGACGGGGCCGCTCAGGTAGCTGAAGAAGAACTCCACCTGCCGGTCGCGGATCTCCCGCCCGTCGAACCAGTAGTTCCAGCCGTAGTAGTCGTCGCCAAAACGCGAGCGCACCCCGGCAATGCGGAAGGAGTCGTCGTTTTCCACCACCACCAGGCCCGCCGGGGTGGGTTCCTCCACCACCACATACCTTAGCGCGCCCTGCTCGGGGCGCACGGTGAGGGTTGCCAGCACCAGCTCCCCGGCCTTGACCGGGCCGGTCAGGGGGCTCTGCTCGTAGACAAAACGTTCGGCTTTGGCGTCGTAGCGGGGGGTGAGCCTCTGGTAGGTACGGGCCACCCGCAGGCCGCGGGACTCCGAACGCAGATACTCCTTCTCCTCGAAATAGCTCACGCTGCCGCTGGTATACAGGCGATTGTTGCTGATGACCTGTACTTCGTTCTCGCCCACCTTCAGGCCTTCCAGGGCTAGCTCGGCCCCTCTGGCCGGAACCTTCAGGGTTTGCGTCTGTCCGTTGACCCGAACCTGCACCTCCTGTTCGCCGGGCTGTTCGCCGGTTGCCTTCGCAAGGGCCAGCGCGGCGATCACCACTGCGGCGGTGTCCTTGGTGGAGACCCAGCGGGCCCCCCGGCGCTCCTGCATCAGCCAGTTCACAACCTTGGGGACGGCAGGGTGGTTGGGGCGCAACTTGGCCAGGGCTTCCAGACCTCGAGCGGTGGCCTCGATGCGGTCGTCGTTCCAGGCCCAGCGCGGGGCCCGCACCTCCCAGTAGGCGGTGCGTTCGCGTTCGGTCAGTTTGGCTAGCAGGGCCTCGAGGGCTTGCTCGGCCAGGGTTCGGTTGCCGTTGTGGTGGTAGGCCAGCACGATGAGCGCGTGGCCGTAGGGGGTGAGGTCGGGCCTTTTCAGGTAGTCTTGCAGGTAGCCAAGGTTCAGCGGCTGAGCTTGCTGATAAGCGGTTCGGGTCAGTTGCGGTTGGTTGGAGCGCTGCAAGCCACCAGGCGCACGAACGAAGTCTGTCCCGATGGAGGAACGTTCTTTGGGCATATACGCGGGCCCGGCCAGGGCAAAGGCATAAGCGGCGTAGGCCACGGCGTCGGCGGCGTAGGTGTGGGCGTCGGGGCGGTTCAGGGTTTTGAGCAGGTAGGCGACGCCCTGCTCGAGCACCTCCGGCCGCACCCGGTAACCGGCCTCCTGCGCTTGCAACAACCCGGTCAGCACGTACGAGGAGATATAGACCGAAGAGGCATCGTTTTGCCAGAAGCCCCAGCCGCCGTCCTCCTGCTGGAAGTCGTAGAGCCGCTTGAGGCCCGCCGCCACAAAGTCGTCCAGATTTTGCGCGAGTTCCTCGGGGAGCTGGGCCAGGGGGCCGGCTTGCCTGGCCAGCACACTGGGCAAAAAGCGGCTCATGGTCTGCTCGGAACAGCCATAGGGGTAGCCCGCTAGGTAGGCCAGCGCCGGGGTCACGGCGGCGGCCAGCGAGGGGGTGAGGTAGAGCCGGCCCCGCGTCTGGCCGGGGTCGGTAGTGGGGGGCAGACTAAACGCCCAGCGATCCCCCGACTGCCCGGCCCAGCCCAGCTCCTGCTTGAGGCCCTTGGGGAAGATGGGCAGCCGGGTGCGCAGGGCATCGGAGGCGGCCGGGGTGAGGGCCGAGGCTTCCAAGGTAGCGGTACCGCTTTGTTGGGCCCGCACGAGGTAGCCGACGGCGGCCCGGCCCCCTGCGGGCAGTTGGGCCGGTGTGGTCGGGGGGGAGAGCAGGCTGAGCCCGGTGGCCTCGAGCTGTAGCTGGCCGGTCTGGCTCTGGCCCAGGTTGTTCTGCCCGATCACCCGCAAGGTGGCCTCGTCCCCCCGAACCAAGAAGCGCGGGGTGCTCAGCCGGGCGACCACCGGCAGGGTGGTGGTTACGGTCTGGGTGGTCTGCCCAACGGTATCCGCAAGCGAGATGGCCCGGGCGGTCAGGCGCCACTGGGTCAGGTTGTCGGGGAAGCGGGCCTCTACCGTGGCCTCGCCCTGTTCGTCGGTCTCCACCGCGGGCAGCCAGAGGATGGTATCGCGGAAATCCTCCCGCACTTTGGGCGCCGCCAGCGATTCCTTGGATTGCCCAAAGACGGCCTTGTCCATGGGGGCCCGGGCCGCAACAGCGGGAGCCGGAGCCACGTTGCCAAAGTAGAAGCCCCCGGCGGTCTGGGTGCCCACCACGTTGGACTTCAGGCCCCAGAAGAAGGCCCGGATGTCTGGGGCCTTCTCGGGCCGCACCAGGTAGATGGCCTCGTCCACCAGGCCCAGCGTGACCTGGCTTTTCACCGGACGCCCGCTGGCATCGGTCACTTTGAGCCGGTAGATGGCGGTCTCGCCCGGCTTGTAGGTGGTTTTATTGGAGGCCACCGCCACGTTCAGGAATTTCTCCGCTGGCGGCAGCAAAAAGCCCGCCACCTCGCTGTAGTACTCGCCACCCCCCAGCACCGTGACCGCGAGGTAGCCATTGGGGGCCATCTCCGGGGTGAGTTTCAGCTCGTAGGTGAAGGTGGAACCCCGGAAGCGCACAATTTCGGGCTTGCGGAGGCCCGGGCCTTCCAGGTTCACCAGGGCCCAGCCGTCGGCCACCGGCGACTGCACCACGAAGCGGGCGGTCTCGCCCACCCCGTGCTGGGGCTTGTCGGGGGTAATCTTCAGGCTTTTATAGTCCCAGAACCAGTACGAACCGTCCGAGATCCAGACCCCCTCCTGGGCCTGGGTGGCCCGCCCGGCGCCGTCGCGGGCCTCCACCACCAGGGCATACGAGCCCTGCCTGGGCAGCCTGAGCTGGAGCGTGGCCTGGCCCCTGGCGTCGGTGCGCCCCTGGAGGCGGGCGGTGCGTTCCTGCTGTTCGCCCCGGCCCCGCACCCAGTAGGCGCGGTTGGCGCTCAGGGTGAAGGGCAGCGCGACCGGGTTGCCCTCGAGGTCTTCGGCCTGCACGGTGACGGTCAGGGTGTCCTGGGTCTGGTAGGCGTAGCGGTCGGTGCGGACGTTGAGCACCACGCCAGCCCGGTAGGCGGTGAGAAACCCGGTTCCGCTGATCTCCCGCCCGGCCTCGTCGGTGACACCGGCCTCGAGGGTCAGCCGGTAGTCTTCCCCCAGGGGCTTCAAGGGTACCTCCACCACCAGCTCCCCCTGGGCATTGAGCCGCCCTTCGCCCCGCTCGATGATCCGGCCCTGGTAGGTGTCTTCGTAGTCGTAATTCTCGTAGAAACCGAAGCTCGAGACGTAGGCAAAGCGGTAGTAGGGCCGCTGGATGAGGGCGTAGCTGACCTTGCCGCCTGCCACCGGCCCGCCAAACAGGTACTCGCCTTTCACCACAAAGCGGGCCTTCTCCCCCTGCACCGCTACGGGTTTCTCGGGGGCCACTTCCACGCGGTACTCGGGCTTGACGAACTCCTGCACCTCGAACTCGCCGATGTGCTCCTCGCCCTGTAGACGGGCCACCACCGTATACCCGCCCAGCCGCACGTCCAGCCCCAGGCGAAACTGCCCGGAAAAGCTACCGTAGGCGTCGGTGCTGAAGCGGCCCGAAAACACCTCGTTGTCGTCGTAGTCGCGCACCACCAGCTCCACCGGCTGATTGGCGATGGGGCGCAGGCCGCTGGCGCTGCGGGCCGTACCCTTGAAAAACACCGTGTGGCCGGGGCGGTAGACCGGGCGGTCGGTAACCAGATAAAGCCGGTTCTTTTCCAGGTTCCAGCGCTGCCAGTAGGCGCTGCTAAAGGCCCAGGAGCTGTCCGAGCGGGCCGCCACAAACAGGTTGCTGGTGTCGGGCAGGTTGCTCTGGAGCAGGGCCAGCCCGCCCTCGGCCCGCCCCTGCTGCACGATGCGCCGGTCCTTGGAGACAAAAATCTGGGCGGTGCGCGGCTGTCCGCTATCCAGGCTGGCGGTATAGGCCAGGATTCGTTGCGGCTCCGACTTGACCACCAGCCCCAGGTTGGTCACCAGGACCAGCGTGGCCGAGGTAGGGCGGGGGGCGCCAATCTGGGCCAGGTACAGGCCCTCGGGTAGCCGCCCCAGGCTCACCTCGCCGTAGGGCCTATTCTGGGTGCGAAAGACCGGCACGGTGCGCACCGGCGACAGGTCCAGCTCGCCGGTGCGCTGAAAGTCGCGCGGACCGCCCAGTTCCACCACCTTCTCGGGGTTGCGAATCCGCAGGAGGCGGATCTGGCTACGGCCACCCCCCGGCAGGTAGTACTCCAGCCGCACCGGCTGGGTGGGGCTGTAGGTTCCGCCGCCGTACAACTGGGGTTCTGGGCGCTGGGCTGACCCTGGTATCAGACTCAACAAAAACAACCCGAATATGCCGAACCCTGCTCGCCCAAAACGCTTCATCTCCGTAGCCTCCTAATAACTCACAATTTTCCAGCGGTAAAAGCCCAAAAAGTGGGGGTTGTCGGGCCGGGGGTGCCAGTATTTCTGGGGGTGCTTGTTCAGGGTTTCCAGGCTCACCATGCGCACCTCGCCCCCTTCGGAGGGGGCGTAGCCGGTGTGGTAGACCACCAGGTTATTGCCCAGATACACCATGCTGTGATAGGCCGAGCCCCGTGCCAGAGGGCGCACGAAAAACAAGAGGTCGCCGCGCCGGGCTTTGTCGGGGGTGCGGCCCAGGAAGACGCTCGAGTACCGCATCAGATACATGGCGCTGGCCCAGGGTACCAGGCGGCCCGCCTGCACATCGTCCGGGCGGTAGGCCCCCGGCTCGATGCGGAAGACCGCGCGGCCAATCTGGGGCAGGGGATAGGTGCTCAGGGGCGGGGCTGCTACCCCGGGCAGGTAGGGGAATTTCTGGAACCAGGCCGCCGTTTTGGGCTTCAGGGCCTCAAAAAAAGCAAAGCGCAGCAGGCCGGCGCAGTCTTGCTCCTGGGGGGGCCAGGCGGGCGAGGGGGCGGTGAACTGGGCCTCGGCAATGGCCGCAAACCACTCCAAAAACGCCTCGCGCTGGGCGGCGCTGTGGAACTCGGCAACGTCGGGGTAGCCGTCCTGGTCGAGGTCGGCAAGGTTAGACGACGGCGCGGCCAGGCCTACCGCCAGAATCAACCCCAGTAGCCCCACCCACCGCCTGCTGGCCCGGTGTCTCATGATCAATTCCGATTGTAGCGCGACCCAAGGTAAGCTAGGGGCCGTCTAAAAGCTGGCTCAAGGCGGTGTGCAACGTTATGAACGACTGGAGTTGGGGGGTGCTTGGGCTGGGGGGGCTCAGCCTGGTGGGGCTGCTGTGGGCAGAGTGGCAGAACCGGCGCGCGGCTCGAGCCCTCTTCAAATCCCTGTGCTCGTTGGGGTTCCTGCTCTTCGCCCTTAGCCTGGGTGTGGATGGTTGGTTCGCACAGCTCGTGCTGGTGGGGTTGCTGCTTTCGGCGGTGGGGGATGTGCTTTTGCTCTTTGGCTCGAGCCGGGCTTTTCTGGCCGGTCTGGGGGCCTTTCTGCTGGCCCACCTGGCCTACCTGGGGGCTTTCGTGCAGGTAGGCACGCCCTCCTTGGGGGGTTTGCTGCTGGTGCTGGCGATGGGGTATGGCTGGCTGCGCTGGCTATGGCCCCATCTGGGAGGCTGGAAGGCCCCGGTGCTGGCCTACGGGGTGGTCATCAGCCTGATGTTCTGGGCTGGGCTGGGCACTGCCCAGAGCGAGATCTGGCTGGGGGCGCTGCTCTTCTACCTCTCCGACCTGTTCGTGGCCCGCCAGCGCTTTGTGGTGCAGCAGCCGCTGAATCCGTTGCTGGGCCTGCCGCTTTACTACGCAGCCCAGTACCTGCTGGCCTGGGCCGCACGGTAGCCTTACGGAAGCTGGGTGGGAGGCGGCTCGAGCGGCCCATCGCTCAAAAAGACCAGGGCGCTTTGGTGGGGGGCCAGGGTAAAGGCGAGTTGTTCGCTTTGGGGCAGCCATTCGCGCCGGTGCCAGTCGTAACCCACCAGCCCAGCCGGTAAGCCCAGCGTGTGCAGCGGGTAGGTGCGCTGGACGGTCTGGTCGCTCAGGTTGAAGGCCAGCACCGCTGCCGGGCAATGGCCCCTGACCTGCACCAGCACCCGGTCGTCCGAGCCCAGCAGGGGATAGCGGCAGGAACCCCCCGCAGACTGTAGCAGCATCCGCCACAGCGCCAGGCGTTCGGTGGAAATTTCGTCCAGGGTGTCGCTGGTGAGGAGAACCCCACCCATCATCCCGAAAAACAAGGCCAGACCGGTTTGCTCCTGCTCGCTCAGGTAATGGAACCGTTCGCGCAACAGCACGCAGTCGGGGTCGGCTTCCCAGAGCAGGTGGTTGCCGAAGTTGCGCAGGGCCAGCCCGTACAGGCGTTCGTAGGTATCGGGCAGCCACTCGGCTCCCACATCGCGCCCGATACGGTTGCCATCTACCAGCCCGACCGAGGCCCACAGCGGCATGCCGCAGCCCACCCACAGCGCACCCCCGATCTCGGCGCGAATCATCCGGGCCACCCGCTGCCAGACCTCGATTCTGCTCAGGCCGGGGGTATGGTAGGCCACGCAGTCCGGGCCATACTCGGCCCCGAAAAACATGAAATCGGTTTTGAAGTATTCACAGCCCCAGTCCTGCCGCCAGACGCGAAAAACGTTGCGCAGGTACTCGAGGGCTTGGGGATGGGTTGCGTCGAGGATGTAGTACTCTTCGCTGCGTTTGTGCCAGCGGAACTCACCGTAAAAGCGCATCTGTACCAGCGGCTGGCCGCTGTGCTCGTGCAGCACCCAGTCGGGGTGCTGCTGAAACAGCTTGCTGCGGTTGCCCACCACGAACGGGGCAATCCACAGCCCCGGAACCAAGCCCGCCGCGCGAATCTCGTCCAACAGCGGCTTAATCCCTCGGGGGAATTGGGGTTTGAACTCGAGCCAGTCGCCCATCTCGGGGGTAAAGCCGTCGTCGAGCTGGAAGACCCGCATCGGCAGGTGTTCGCGCTTGCAGACCTTCTCCACGCCGCGCAGGTGCTCCAGGATGTTCTCTTCGCTGATGGCGGCGTACAGGTTGTACCAGGAGCACCAGCCGGTGATGGGCTGGGCGGGCCGGCGCGGGGGGTCGGGGGCCGCCTGGGCTACCTGCTGCGCCCAACTGCGCAAAGCCTCTTCGACGCCGTCCTGCTCGAAGATCAGCAGGCATTCCGACTCGATTTGCCCGGCGCTTCTTCGATCCCACAGCACCTCGAGGCGGAGCGACGAGCCTTCAAAGGTGAAGGTGTGCTGGAAGCGGTGGTGCCGGTCGAAGCCCAAAACCACGCTGTTGGGGCCGGACGCGCCCAGCAGTTGGGTGAGTGCATAGCCGGTTTGGCGGGCCTCGCCCAGGGCCACATACCCGGCCCCGTCCCAGCTATGGTAGCCCTGGCGCAGGTATTTCTGGGCTCCCACGATCTGCGCAAAGTGCAGTCCAAAGGAGTCCAGTGGGAAATTGCCGGTGAAACCATCCAATCCAAACTTCAGTTTCCAGATCGGCTCCTCCCGCCAGGCCTTCACCCAGAAGACCCCCGTCGGGCTGTGGTAGTGCGCCTGCCACCGATTTGGATGCTCTTGCTCCACCTTTGCCGAGGTGATCTCGAGCAAACGCCCGTTGACCACCGGCCGGGCCTGCAAGAGCCGGATGGCGCTTCCCAGAAAGTTCAGGGTCTGGTCGGGGTTGAGGGTAAGGTTCATGCCAACCTGACCTCGGCCCCACTTTCGGCAGACTGTCGGGCGGCCAGCACCAGTTCCAACGACTTTGCGCCTTCGCGCAGGGGGGTGCGGGTGGGGCCACCGCTGCGGATGGCCTGGATGAGGTCTTGAAGCTGGGCCAGGTAGAGGTCGCGGCTGGACTCTATGGTCTGGGTGGGCACCCCCGGCTGGGCGGTAAAGAAGAAGCGGGCCTGGTTGGTGTCGCCAAACGCGGCGGTAAGGTTCTGTGCGACCAGTTTGAAGTCCTTGATCCACTGCCCCGGAATGGCCCCATTGCTGGCGTAAACGACCCCCAGGCCGCCGTTTGGGAAGGTGGCGATGGTGGCGCTCACATCCTCGACGCTGTAGCCGGGGGTTTGCTGGTGGAAGAGGTTGGCCTGCTTGGCGTAGACCGTGACCGGCTCGCCCATCAGGTAACGCATCAGGTCGAACATATGGATGACCTGCTCGACGAGCTGGCCCCCGGATTTTTCTTTGTCGCGCCACCAGGGGGCATGGAGCGCGTTGCAGAAGTAGCGGGCGCTAAAAAGACCGACGGGGCCGCTGTCCAGGGTGCGCAGGTACTCCAGGGCCTCACCGAAGCGGTACATAAAACCCACCTGGGTCTTGATGCCGGCCTTTTCGCTGGCCTCGACCATCTGCCAGGCCTTGTCCCGGCTCAGCGCGATAGGTTTCTCGATGAGCAGGTGAATGCCGCGCTGGGCGGCCTGCTCCACCTCGTCGGTGTGGCCGTAGGGGGGGAGGCAGACGATCAGGATATCCAGGTCGGTGGCCTCCAGCATGCGGGTATGGTCGGTGAAAACCTGGGCCTGGCCGGCGCTGTACTGAGCGGATAATTCCTGGGCTTTCCAGGCGTTGCGGTCGCAGCAGGCAACCAGTTGAACCTCGGTGGGGAGTTGTTGCAGCACCTGGGCGTGGCGTTTTGCGAAGCCGCCGCAGCCGAGGATGGCGGTTTTGAGGGGTTTCATGGGAACTCCAGCACGACCTGCACCGCCTCGCTGGCCTGTTGATCCAGCAGCGCGAAGGCGGCTCCGATCTCTGCAAAGGGGAAGGTATGGGTAATCAGGGGCAGCAGGTGCAGCCCACCCTGGGTGGCCAGTTGCATGAGGGTCTGCTCCTGCCGGAGGCGATCCCAGCGGTGGGCCAAACGGGGGCCAATGCCCTGGGTCTGGGAGGAGACCAGTTCGATGCGGTTGTGGTGGAACTCCTCTCCCAGCCGCAGGCCTACCCCCTCGCCTTGCAAGAAGCCGGCTACCACCACCCTCGAGTTATAGGCGGTGGCCCGGATGGCTTCGTGCAGGGCGGTGTACGCACCGCTCAGCTCCAGGCTGACATCGGCCCCGCGTCCCTGGGTAAGGGCCTTGATGGCCTCGCCGGGGTTGACCTGGCGGAAGTTCAGGGTGTGTTCTGCGCCGAGCTGGCGGGCCAGGGCCAGCCTTTTCTCGAGGCCATCCACCGCGATTACGCGGGCCCCACTCAACCGGGCCAGTTGCAGGGCGATCTGCCCCACCACGCCCAGGCCAAAAATGGCTACGGTCTCGCCCAGATGAATCTCGGCATCGTGCACCGCACCCAGGGCGATGGCCCCGATGCGGGCAAAGATGCCCAGGCGGGGGTCGGTGCCCTCGGGCAAAACCCTGGGGGCGGCTGTGGATTCGGCCAGCACCACCGGGCTGCGGTGGCCCCAAGAGCCCCAAATTCTCTGTCCAACCCGAAGCTGTGTGACCTCCGGGCCCACCTCCACCACCTCGCCCGCCTGCTCGTAGCCCACCCCTTTGAGCGGGTAGGCCAGGCCGGGCCGGTCGTCCACGAACAGCCGCCGCTCGAGGTCGAAGCGCTTGTGCAGGTAGGGGTTGCTGCCGCGGTACTGGGTCAGCTCGGTGCCGGCGCTGATGCCGGAGAAGAGCGTCCGGACCCGCACCTCGCCGGGCCCAAGCGGCGGGTCGGGGGTGTCCTCGAGGGCAACCTGCCGAGGCGAAGGAAAAACCATCTGTTGTCCCATAGCATCTTTCTCAAACCAGCCACACCACCCCGTAGGGCGGCAGACTGCCCGCAAAGTATTTGCCGCTAATCAGGTCGCGCCCCACCCGCCGGATGGGCTGGGGCCGGTTGGTCACGTTGATGTAGCACCCCACCTGCCGGTCGCGGTAGCCCCGAATGATACGCAGCACCTCCCTCGAGGCCATGACGGTCTGGGGCGCGTTGGGATGAAAGGCCGGGTGAGAAGCGCGCACCTTGAGCAGGTGGATGAAGCGGGCCAGCACCTTGTGGGCGCGCGAATGGGGGTTGGAGAGCAGCCCAGCCAGCTCCGGCCCGGTGAACTTGTGCCGGTTGAGGCGGCGGTTGATACCGCTTTCTTCCAGGCTTGCGTGGTCGGAGGGGGAGCCGAAGAGGCTGTGGATGTAGACCCCCGGTACACCCTGCAAGCTCAGGAGAACGGCATGGGCCGCCAGAAAGCGGGCGATCTTGAGGTCTTCGTCCTCGTCGCCGTGGGGATGATTGAGGGCATCGAACAGGGTCAGGCACAGCTCGTAGGGCACCGGGCCTGCCGGGGTGTCCTTGTAGTTGACCCGGCCCCCGTGGTCCAGGGCTTGCTGGACGAGGGCCTCGATTTCTTCGGGCTCCAGAATGCCGTGGGCCGGCACCACCCCCAGCCCATCGTGCGAGGCCAGGAAGTTGAAGAAGGTGGTGCGCTCGGAGGGCGGCTTCAGGCTGGCGGCCCAGGCGGCCAGCTTGCTGGCGTCACCGGCGCGGAAGGTGTGCAGCACTAAAGGGGGCAGCGGGAACTGGTAGACCATCTGGGCCTCGTCGTGGCCGTTGCCGAAATACGCGATGTTGTCCTGGTGCGGTACGTTGGTCTCGGTAATCAGCACCACCTGGGGAGCCACCGCATTTAGGGCCAGCCGCATCAGCTTGACGATGCGATGGGCACCTTCCAGGTGTATGCAACTGGTTCCGATCACCTTCCAGATGAAGCCCACTGCATCAAGCCGGATCAGCTGTGCGCCGTTTTGCACGTAGTACAGCAGGGCATCTATTACCTCCAACAGCACTTCGGGGTGAGCAAAATTGAGGTCAATCTGGTCGGTGGAGAAGGTTGTCCAGACCAGCTTCTCGCCGCTCTTGGTCTGGAAAGGGGTGAGCAACGGCAAAGCGCGGGGCCGGAAGACCTGCGAGAGGTCGGTGCCAGGTTCCACCACGGTAAAATAGTCTGTGTAATGGAGGTCGTCGCGCAAGAAAGCCTGAAACCACGGCGACGAGGCCGAGACGTGATTGCAGACCAGGTCGGCCATCAGCCGAAAATCCGCCGCAATGGCCCGTACATCTTCCCAGGTGCCCCACTCGGGCTTGACCTGCTTGAAGTCCACCACGCTGAAGCCATCGTCGGAGGTGTAGGGATAAAAGGGCAGGATGTGCACCCCGGAGAAGGCCCCCTGGAGGTGCTGGCGTAGAAAGCGGTGTAGGGTTTGTAGCGGGGCTTCACCGGCTTGGGTAATCTGATCACCGTAGGTGATGAGGATGGCGTCCTGCTCGCTCCAGGGGGGGGTGGGGTGGGGCCGGGCCAGGTCGGGATAGCGCTCGAGCAGGGCCATGAGCTGCCCCAGCACTTCCTGGCCCCGACCGGGGTAGAGAAACTCGAGGTGGTCTTTCAGCTTCAGATGTATGTCGGCGTGCGCGGTCATGGTGGGATGTGGTCGCTCCTCAGGGGTTGGCTCGATTATTGCAAAATGGGCACGCCCACTAAAGACTGCTGCCAGCGCCGGGCGTGTGCGGGCTCTGGCTCCAGGCCAGGTAGATGGCCGCCGTCCAGGAGAAGGAACCACCGCCCAGTCCTTGCCCGGTCAGGGGATGGAAGTACTCGCTAAAGCCCGCCGTCTCGCACAGCTTCAGGGTCTCCCGGCGGATGCGCTCGGCCACCTGGGGGTAGCCGTACTCGGCAAAACCCAGGGCGATCAGGTAGTTGACCACCGCCCAGACCGGGCCCCGCCAGTAGCGCTGCGGCTCGAAGTGGGGGCTCCCGGGGTCGGTGCTGGGCACCAGGTAGCGCACCTGGCTGGCCCAGCCCTCGAGGCTCCCCAGCAGGCGCCGGGCCCTTTCCGGGCTGGCGGTTCCGGCAAAGAGCGGCAAAAACGAGGCCGAGACCCCCACCCGGATGGGCTGGCCGGTTGTGAGGTCTAGGTTGAAGTAAAGGCCGACGGCCTCGTCCCACAGGCCCTCGATGCCCTGCTGGCTGGCCTCGAGCCACCCAGCGATTTCGGCCTCATCGCCAAAGCCAAACCGCTTCGATAGCCACAGCAGGTCGCGGTTAGCCCGGTGCAGCACACAATCAATCAGCAGGCTGGCTACCCGGAAGGGGCACTCCTGCACCAGGCGGAGCTGGTCGAAGCCGGCGCGCTTGTAGACCTCGAGCAGGGTCAGGAAGCGGTCGTACTCGCTCTGGTGGGGGCGCTGGCTGGGGTCTACGTGCGAGGTATCGCGGCGGGTGTAGGGCGGCAGGCTGGGGTCTACCTGCACCCGGCCCAGGGCCTCGTCCCAGGCCGGGCTGTTGTCGGCCCCGGTCTCCCAGGGGTGCAGCACGGTGACGAGGCCGGTGTGCTGGGGGTCGCGCTCGCGCTTGAACCAGCGGTGGTAGGCCAGAATTCTGGGGTAGAGCTGCCGGGCTTTTTCCTCGGCTAAAGCCCGATCCTGGGCCTGCTCGAGCATCCAGCGCACAAAGGTGGCCACCACCGGCGGCTGGGTGATGGCCGAGGTGGGCGGGGTGCGGGCCACCCCCCAGCGCTCGGGGCCGGGGAAGTAGGTAGGTTCGGGTTTGTGGAAGATGATGTGCGGCAGCATGCCGTTTGGCCACTGTCCCTGGAAGAGCAAATCGAATTCCTGCCAGGCTCTGGCTTCGTCAAACTGCATCCAGCCCAGGGCCGTAAAGCCCGCATCCCATAGCCATTGAAAAGGGTAGAGGCCAGCCGTCGGAATGGTGAAGCCCTCCCGGTCATTGGCTTGGAGAATCCGCTGGGCTTCTTGAACGAGGGATTCCTGGATTTGCATGGCTACCTCACCGTCAGGGCTTGACCACTGCTGGGATCAAGCCAGCGCAGGCGATCGGGCTGGGGTCTGAACCAGAGGGTTTGCCCAGCCTTGACCTCGAAGTCTGGGGGTACGGTGGCTTTGATATGTTGTCTGCCAAAGCTCAAGGTCAGCAGGAGATGGGGGCCCAGGGGCTCCACCACCAGCACTTCGGCAGGGAAGCTTTGCGGTTGCTGCACGGCATGAGCCTCGAGGTCTTCGGGCCGCACCCCCAACAAGACTTCCTGGCCGGATACAGCGGTGGGCAAATCCAGGGTAAGCGACTGAATCTTGGCTTGCTTACCTTCGACCGGCAACTTCAAGAAATTCATGGGTGGGCTGCCAATAAAGCCACCCACAAACGTGTTGGCTGGCTCCTGATACACCCTCATCGGCTCATCGTATTGCACCACATATCCGGTGTTCATGACTGCAATACGGTCGGCCAGGCTCATCGCTTCCACCTGGTCGTGGGTTACGTAGAGCGTGGTGGTGCGGCTCTCGGCCAGAAGGCGCTTGAGTTCGGCCCGCATCTCTAGGCGCAGCAGGGCATCCAGATTGGACAAGGGCTCATCCATCAACAACACCTCGGGTTCTACCGCCAGGGCCCGGGCCACCGCAACCCGCTGGCGCTGGCCACCGGAGAGCTGGGCCGGATAGCGCTCGAGGAGGTTCTCGATGTGCATCAGGGTCGCGGCTCGCTCCACGTTGGCCGCCAGTTTTTCAGGGGACACTTTCTGCATTTTGAGACCAAAGGCGATATTTTCATACACCGTGAGGTGGGGAAAAACCGCGTAGTTCTGGAATACCATAGCGATCTTGCGCGAACGAGGTGGGAGTTCGGTCACGTCCCGATCCCCAATCCAGACCCGCCCCTTTTCGGCCTGCTCGAGGCCCGCGATGATGCGCAGCAGGGTGGTTTTGCCGCAGCCCGAGGGGCCCAGCAGCACCACGAACTCCTGGTCACGCACCTCGAGCGAAACCCCGTTCAAAGCCTTGAACTTGCCAAAGGTTTTCTCGATGTTTTCCACTCGAATGGAAGCCATAAACCTCCTAGAAACCCCTTACCGGTTGGCGATGCCCCACAGCGTAAACAGGTAGCGCCGGATGATGAAGATAAAGACCAGGGCCGGCACGATCAGGAAGAAGCCGCCGGCAAAGCGGAAGGGCAGGGGAGAGTCATTGAGTGAGGTGAGCAAAAAGGCCGGTAGGGTGCGCTCGCGCAGGGTGAGCAGGGTAGCGGCGAACACCTCGTTCCACGAGATCACAAAGGCGAAGATGGCCGTAGCGGCCAGCCCCGGCAGGGCCAGCGGCAGCACCACCCGCAAAAAGGCCTGGATGCGGTTGCAGCCCAGCGTCCAGGCGGCCTCTTCCAGCTCTTTGGGTATGCCCAGAAAAAGGCTGCTGGTCACCAGTACCGCAAACGGCAGGGCCAGCGCAGTGTGCACCAGCGCCACCCCAAAGGGGGTGTCGTAGATGCCCAACTGAAGGAACTGCACCGCCAGCGGGATGGCCAGGATGGCCAGGGGAAAAGCCCGCGTCATCAGAATCAGCAGGCGGTAGGCGTCCGCACCGGCAAACCGGTAGCGGGCCAGAGCGTAGCCGGCGGGGGCCCCCAGCAGTACCGAGAACACCAGGGTCATGGCGGCCACCGCCAGGCTGTTGCGGATGGCTTTCCAGACCCCCTCCACGCCGAAGAAGAAGGCGATGGTTTCCAAAGAAAACTGCTGGGGCAGAAGCCCTTTGGGCCAGGCAAACACCGAGGCCCGGTCGCTAAAGGCCAGGGTGGCGATCAGAAAGATGGGAATCAGCACCCATAGCACCAGCACGATCGCCAGGAGCATATATAGGTGACGCAGGTTCATGCCGCACCATCCTGCTTGGAGCGCATCAATCGTAAGTACAGCAGGGTGGCCACCACCGAGATGCCCAGGATGATGACCGCGTAAGCCGCCGCCACCCCCGGATTCTGGTAGGCGTTGTACCAGTAGTAGGCCTCACCCGCCAGCACCGGCAGGTTGCGCCCGCCCAGCGCTACCACCACCGCGAAGACCTCGAGGGCCAGAATGGTGCGCAGGATGAGGGCCACCTGCAGGCTGGGCATAAGCAGGGGCAGGGTGACTTTCCAGAAGCGCTGCCAGGGGGTGGCCCCAAACACCTCGGCGGCCTCGCTGTATTCTTTGGGAATCAGTTGCAAGCCGGCGACCAGAATCACAAACACGATGGCGGTAGCCCGCCAGACCTCTGCCGCTACCACCGCCACAAAAATCATCATGGGGGTCTCGTAGCTAAGCCACAGTTGTGGTTGCTGAATCACCCCGATACCCTGCAGGAAGCTGTTGAGGTAGCCGCGCTCGGTAAAAATCGAGAGCCATACGATACCGGCGGCTAGGTCGGAAATTCCTAACGGGATCGTCCACACATACAAAAACAGGTCACGGCCTTTGGAGATGCCCCCCAGCAACATAGCCATCCCCAAGGCCATCACCACCTGTAAGGGGACAATAACCACCGTCAGAAGCAAGGTATATTTGAGGGCATCCCGGAAGTAGAGATCGGCGGCCATGCGCTGGAAATTCTCGAGCGTCCACTGCCCCCCGCTGCCCCGCACCGACAAGAGCAGGGCCTCGACCAGCGGCCAAGCAAACAAAAACAGCAAAAACAGCACGCTCGGCAAGATAAGCACGTAGGGGATATACCGTTCGCTACGCATCTGACCCTTCCACTTTCATCCCATGTCGGGTGAGTGCTCTTGGATGGAAAGGGGCCGGCAGTTGAATCACCGACCCCTTTAGGCAAGTCAAATCGCGCTGATGACTATTGCGGTTTGCTGGCACACAACCCGTGTTGTTCTCCAAACGTCAAAGGTCGGTGCCTTTAGCCTTCCGCTTTAGTTCACCGGGCAAGCCCCACTGCTGGCAGGGTCGGGCGACCAGCAAGGAGCCCTGGTTTCGTTCATGATGCGGCGCAGGTTGCCGGCTTCGCTATCGAGCACTCGACGAACATCTTCGTTGCGAAGGATGATCCGCGCGAAGGTGTCCTGAAAGACCTTGTTGTACTCGCCGCCCCTGGCGCCCAGACCCACCGGCAGCAGGCTGGGTAGGGCCACGTTGCTCTGGGCCTGCCGGGCGATGGCGTCGGCGCCCATGCGGATGCCCTGGGGCAGGTTATCGGGCAGGCGCACCTGGATGACCGGGAAGAAGCCGTTTTGTACCAGGGTGGTAATCTGCACCTCGGGCCGGGTCAGGTATTCGATGGCGGCTACGGCAGCAGCCCGGTTGGGGCCGCCCTTGGGGATGGCCAGCCCGGCCAGCACCGGCATGAAACCCCGGCCATAAGGCCCGATGGGGGCGGGGAAGGCCACAAACTCGTTGGGCTTCTGGTTCAGGGCATCGCGCAGGCGGGCGATGTGATCCCAGGCGATCCAGACCTCGCCCGCCAATAAGGGCTCTTGCATAAAGTCGTAGCTGGTGGACTGCGGGTTCACGTGCTGCCAGAGGCTCTTGAACTCGAGCCACATACTCTCGGCCTCGTCGCTTCTAAATTTGGTGACTGCACTCTTGGTATAAGAGGGATACAAATAACCTTGCGTGAAGCGGTGCATCAAACCCCTGGGGCCTGCCGGGAAACCCAGCATACGCCGACCGGTGGCCCGCTGGACATTGGCGGCCCACTCCTTGAGCTGGGTGTAGGTGAGTGTATTGACGTTGGCACCCGCCGGCAGATACTGCAAGGCCTGGCGGTTGGCCACCATGATGTAGGTGGCCTGCATCCAGGGGATGTAGAGCTGGTTGGCGGTGCCCATCTTGCCTAGGTTGACAAAGGTTTGGGAGAACCGCCGGTCTTTGAGCTGGGCCAGCACATCGTCTACATTGTCCAGCGCACCCGCGGCGATCAGTGGGGGAAAGTCGCCGTGCAGACCCCCGGCCAAGCCCACGTTCACCCGGCCCGCCCGTACTTCGGAGAGAATGCGGTTGGTGAAGGGAGCGTTGTCCTCGGGAATAAATTCCACCCGCCCCTGGAAGTCCTTTAGGATTACCTGCCGCATCCGCTGGGCCTCCTCGATGGGGGTGAACTGGGTAGAGACAAACAGCAGCGAGGCCGTCTGCTGCGCCAGTACCCCAGACAGCGCCAGCAGGGTGCCCAGACCCAACCACAACCACTTGTGCTTCTTCATGCCTTCCTCCTTTTATGTTTGCGGTGGCCCATCCGACCCCCGCAGAACCAACTCGGGAACCCAGACCTCTTGCAACTGCGAAACCGCTTCCCCGCCCAGCCGGGCCAACAGCATCTCCACCAGCCGTTTGCCGGTATCGCGGAAAGGCTGGTGTACGGTGGACAGGGGTGGATCGGTGTATTGGGCCTGGGGGATGTCGTCGTAGCCAATGACCGAGACTTCTTGGCCACCTTTGAGCCCTCGAGCGCGCAAAGCCCGCAGTACCCCAATGGCCATGAGGTCGTTGGCGCACAGGATGGCGGTGGGGGTCTCGGAGGCATCTAGGAGATTCTGGGCCAGGCGGTAGCCGCTCTCCTCGCTCAGGTCGCCCTCTACCATCCACGCAGGATTAACCTCTACCCTGGCCTCGGCCATGGCCTGCTGAAAGCCGGCCCAGCGGTGCGCGGCAAAGTTGAGGTCGTGGGGCGCGCCGATGTAGGCGATGCGGCGGTGGCCCAGGTTCAAAAGATGCTGGGTGGCCCGGTAAAAGCCCTGCTGCCCGTCTATGTCCAGATAGGGAAAGGGGGTGCCGATCAGGTCGCTGCGCCCATGGGCCACAAAGGGGATATCGTGCTCCAGCAGATAGGCGATGCGCTCGTCGTGGCGCCGGGTGCGGGCTAGCACCAGACCTTCCACCTTTTTGCCTTCCACCAAGCGCCGGTAGCAGGCCAGCTCCTCCAGGCCCGGCGGGCAGGTGGCTACCAGCAGGTCCAGTCCAGCGTTGGACAGCCCCTCGCCCAGCCCAGCCAGCAGCTCCAGAAAAAACGAGTCGGCAAAGCGCCCCGGTGGGGAGGGGATCACCAGGCCGATGGTCTCGGCGCGGCCCTTGCGTAGGCGCTTTCCATTTGGATTGGGACGGTATCCCAGGCGGGTAGCAATCTCGAGCACCCGTTCGCGGGTTTGGGGACGAACCCGATCGGGGTTGTTGAGCACCCTCGAGACCGTGGCAATCGAGACCCCAGCCTCGGCCGCTACGCGGCGGATGTCAACGGCCGGGGGGGATAGGCGATTGGACATAAGGAAACCTGCGTGACTGAGGCCACTTCTGCACGTAATGTAAACGTTTTCCAAACTCTATCACGCCCCTCTTGTTTGTGCAAGCCCCCTTGGACTGGGGTGTACGCTAAAACCCATGAGGCACCTGCTGTGGCTGGTAGTACTGCTGGCCGCCTGCCTGCCCGCCCCGTCGCAGCGCAACCTGCGACCGGCAGGCAGCCCCGATGTGGTGGTGATGGGTTTTTCGGGGCGCTGCGCTTCGTTGCCGGTGGTGGGGGATGGCTGCAACCCGCCCTTCGACAATTACGGCTACCTCGATGATGCAGTCTTCCCCCGCAGTACCACCCCGCGCCAGACTGCCCAGACGGTGGTCGGGGTTTTTCGGGAACTGGGCTATAGCGTGGAATACTTCGACGTTTCGGCCTTCCTGTACGCCCACACCAGCGGCATTTCCAGGCAGCAGGAGCCGGGCTACCTCGAGGCCGAAGGGTATCTAAGGCGGGTCTACGAGTACTGGATCCGGGGCTTCGAGAACCCCACGCGGGTGGTGCTGCTGGCCCACTCCCACGGCACCGTCTGGGCCAGCCTTTTGGCCTGGAACCACCCCGAGGTGCGCTTCGACTATTTCATCTACCTGGACGCCATCTGTAGCTTCTGGGATACCGATAATATGCGCAACAACCGCATCATTCAGGATTACTACGATGCCCGCGGGCTGCGCCGCCCCTTCCCGCTCAACGAAGATGAAGGCGGTGGCCCCTGCAAGGCGATTGCAGTGCCGGGCCAGCCGGCTAAACAAGACCTCAACGATGTGGTTCCGCCCAACGTGGGGGTGGGCCTCGAGGTCGTCAGCCGCAGCCCGGTCAACCTGGCCCCGGTCAACTTCATCCACGATGACGACCCCGACTACCGGCTCGACGGCTCCAAAACCAGCCTATTCCGCTTCCAGTCCCGCGAGGATCACAGCGGCGTTACCGCCCAGGGCAGCGACGCCATGCAGTGGGTGGTGGCCCAGATTCGGGCTCTAGGGGTTTTTTGACCCCAGCCAAGCTCCCGTGTAATACCGGTTCCGCTTAAACCCTTCACCTTTGGATGTAATCAAAGGCGAGGGGTTCAAGCCGACCAAAGGGAGTAGGCGTGTATTCCGGCGGTATCGTTTAGACTTTCAAAAGTGAACGATGCTGCCGGAATGCGTATAATTTGAGTCCAGGAGGTATCAGCATGTCGGTGGTGGAGCGTATACAGGCGCAGGTTCGCCGCTGGGAAGAGAGCGGCGACCACCGGGCGGTCTTCCTGCGCTGCTATTCGATGATGACCCAGAACATGCTCACTGCCCTCGAGCAGGGGGCCTTTCAGGACCCCCGGTGGGTAGACCGGCTCCTGCACCACTTCGCCGACTATTACTTTGGGGCGCTCGAGGCCTACGAACAAGACCCGATCACTGCCCCACCCGTATGGCAGATTGCCCACGACTGCTGTCGCAGCCCCAACCTGAAAGCCTTGCAAAACCTACTGCTGGGGGTTAATGCCCATATCAACTACGATCTGGTATTGGCCGTGAGCGACCTGCTGCAAGATGAGTGGGCCAACTTAAGCCCAAAGCAGCGCGAGATGCGGTATGCCGACCACTGCAAGGTGAACGTGATTATCGCCCAGACCATAGACGCCGTACAGGATCAGGTCGTCGAACGCTACGACCCCGCCATGGATTTAGTAGACAAGCTGATGGGCTCGCTCGACGAGTGGCTGGTATCGCGCTTAATTACCGACTGGCGCGACCAAGTCTGGCGCCATGCCGTTGAGCGGGTGATGGCTTCCCAGGCCGAGCGGGAAGCGATAATCCGGAAGGTTGAAGACGCCTGCTTGAGCCTGGCTGATTCCATCCTGCTCAGGCGAGCATAAACCCCTACCCCGCAAACTTACGCAGCATCGCGGCAATTTGCGCGGGTTTTTGGTTGTCGCCCTTGGCGATGTCGGCGGCGCAAAGGGTCAGGAACTCCTGGAGGATGAGGGTCGAAGCCGACTCCATGGCCTTTTTGGTGGCAGTCATCTGGGTGAGTACCTCCTCGCAGGGGCGGCCCTCCTCGACCATTTTTTGCAGTCCCCGCACTTGCCCCTCGATCCGTCGCAGGCGTTTGAGGATGCCATCTAGGGTTTCCCCGTTTAGATCGGTGGTGTTCATAGGGCCATAGTCTATACCAGTATTTTCTGAGGGAGGCAATCGGGTGCTCTTTGGGGTAGCCTCGAGACTTCTATTTCAGGAAATATTCAGCCGAGAGGGTTAAGTTGCGCCAGGGTGGATTGGCAAAACCAGCGGAATCGGCAAGGCGTACCTGACGCAATTCCCCACCGATCTTTGGGGATCGGATCTCGCATTTCAACTATGGAGACACTTAGTCCGGCTCGCCCTCCGGGTCGGTAGAAGGTGCCTCGAGGGTGGCTTCGCGCGGGGCATCGGGATAAAACTTGCGCAGTCTTCCGCCAAATAGCTCTACCAATCTTTGAAAACGCGGGTCTTCCAATAGGCCAGTCTCGTTGGCAGGTTTGGCTTCGGTCTCCTCGGACGCCTCGTCGGGAGGGTTTTGGTCAAAAAGGGGGGTTTCGGGGTTCCAAGGCTCCGGTTCGGGCGGCCCTATATCTGGGTGGTGTAACAGCGAGAGATCGGGTTCTTCCCAGGGTGTGTCGGCGGGGGCTGGTTCAACAGGGGCAGTGCTGCTGGTTGAGAGAGCTGGAGAGGTTTCGGGGGGCAGCGGTTGCCCTAGATGTTCAAAGGCGACAGGGGTGGGTGGGGTTGGGAGCATGGTGGGCTCTACATCGGCAGCACTGGAAGTGGCATTTTTGCCGTTGGTCTCCGATGGCGGGGGCTTGCTTGGCGGTATCAAGGGTTGGGTTGGAGGACGATCCCCTTCGGGACGGATGGGCGTCCGTGCACCTGGAGGACGATCCCCTTCGGGACGGACGGGCGTCCGTGCACCTGGAGGACGATCCCCTTCGGGACGGACGGGCGTCCGTGCACCTGGAGGACGATCCCTTACCGGGAGGGTCTGTGACCCGGCACCTAAAGGCTCATCCGCTGGTTTTTTTTTCCCACCCAGGCGCAGCTCGACCTGCTGGATGCCCAGCACTTCCCGAACGGCCTTCTGGATATCCTCGAGGTTCTTCTGAGCCCCCTGGTGGTGGAAGCTGGCCCGCTCGGGGAACAGTAACACCACCCTGTCGTCTTCAAAACGCGGCTCGGCCTCGCGCACAAAGCCCCGGATGGTCATCTTGAGTGCGTTCATGACCCGCCGCCACTCCGAAGCCAACTCGACCACGCTTTGCCCGGTGGAGCCAGGGGGCACTTCCGCTGGCGTACGGCCCTCTTCCCGGCCCTCGGCCTTTTTCGGCCTGGGATCAAAGTCGGGAATGCTTGGGGATGCAACCGCTACCGTCGCTGTCTGGGTGGCAGGGGCGGTATGGAGGGCTTGGTAGGCGCTGAGGATGGCCAACTCCAGCGACATGGCATCGGAGCGCTTGAGGAGGCGCTCGAGGGTTTCGTCTAGCGCAGTCATCGCGGCCACCAACCGTTCTTCGGGTTGGTTCAGGTGGGGGCCAATGCCCAGCCCCAGGCGCCCATACAACCCGGCCCGCAGGGCTTCCAGCAGCCCCTGGGCCACGGTGCGGGCGGCAAATCCTTGGGTATAAAGGTGTTGGGCCTGTTCCAAAGCCTGACGAATCTGCCCTTTGTCCAGGGCTTCGGCCACTACAAACAAAGCTTCTTGTGGGGGCAGCCCTAGCGCGTCTTCAGTTTGTTTCAGGGTGAGAGGGCCCTCGAGCGTCAGCAACCTGTCCAGCAGGCTCTCCGCGTCGCGCATGGCCCCGTCGGCCAGTCGAGCTACCAGTTGCAGGGCTTGCGGTTCGGCGGTTCGGCCCAAGCCGGACAGGATGCGCTGCAACTTCTCCACGATCTCGGCTTCAGAAAGCCGCCTGAAGCGGAAGTGCTGGGTGCGCGAGAGGATGGTGGGGGGTATCCGCTCGGGTTCGGTGGTGGCAAAGATGAAAATCACGTGGGGCGGGGGTTCTTCCAGCGTCTTCAACAGCGCGTTGAAGGCACTTTTGGACATCATGTGGGCCTCGTCGAGAATCACCACCTTGTGGTTGCCCATGATGGGGGCCAACAAGATTCGCTCGCGCAGGTCGCGCACATCCTCCACCGAGTTATTGGAGGCGGCGTCAATTTCCAGCACGTCGGGATGCCGCCCCTCCCGCACCAGCCGGCAACCCTCACAGGTGCCGCAGGGCTTGGGATCGCTCGAGCAATTGACCGCTTGGGCTATCAGCCGGGCGCTGCTGGTCTTGCCCACCCCCCGGGGCCCCGAAAACAGATAGGCTTGGGATAGCTTGCCCTGCCGGAGTGCATTCAACAAAACTTCCTTGACATGCTCCTGACCCACCATCTCGTCGAAGGTGGTCGGGCGGGCCTGGCGGTAGAGTGCACTCACGGGTTCTAGCTTAAGGCCCAAAGCTGAAAGCGCAAAGCTATAGCTTTGGTTTTCCAGTAGGGGCACTGTCATGGTTTTGGCTATCGGAAGTCGGTATATGAACCCCTCCAGATCGGGTCTTTTGCCGATAGTCCTTTGCATAGTGGCAAAACCCTCCGAAAAACTCCTTGTTGATCAGGCTTCAAATATCCGGCAGGTCTAGGTCGGGGATGCGGTTAAAGGCGATGCGGGTCACGGCGCTTTGCTCGGTGCGGTGCATGCCGGCGAAATAGAGAGCCTGGGGGCCATATTTGCTGTTGGCCTTATCCATTGCCCGGGCCAGATGCACCAGCTTCTGGTCGGGCTCGAACAAGGGCCAACTAAGCTGGTGATCGGGAATCAGGCTCCCCAGGGCCACCCCTACCTTAAGGGGGGTGCCTTCCGGTTTTTGCTGCCAAAGCTTTAGGAACACTCGCAGAAGGGTCAAGGTGTCTTGGCTGGGCTGGATGCGGGTATAGGTGTCCCATTTGTGCTTCTCGCCCCCGTCCAGAAAACGCACGAAGAGGGCCAGTGAGCCTGTCCAGTAGCCCTCGTGGCGCAATCGGGCGGCAGCACGGTGTATCAGCCGGCTGAGCACCGCTCTGGCTCCAGCTTCGTTGCGAAACACCGGGGGTAGTACATGTGAGTGGCTCAGGCTGCGTCGCTGGGTGGGCAATTCGGGCAGGTCGGTTCCGCGCAGGCGGTGCCACCAGGCAAAGCCATGTACCCGGCTGCCCCAGACCTGGGCGAGTTGCAGCATGGAAAGCTGGTAGAGCTGCTCCACCGTAGCAACACCATGTTTGAACAGGCGCTGTTCCATGCTGGGGCCGATGCCCGGCAGGTCGCGCAGTTGCAGCGAATAGAGCTGATGGGGCAGATCGGAAAGTTGTAGCAGGGTCAGGCCGTCGGGTTTGTGCATCTCGGCAGCCACTTTGGCCAGGAACCGATTGGGCCCCAGGCCCACCGAACAGCGCAACTGCCTGCCCACTCGCCGGTAGATGGCCTCTTTGACTTGCTCCCCTAGCCGACGGGCCTCGGAAGTCTCTTTTTCCCGACCCATTAGCTTGCAGACCATCTCATCTATGGAGAGCACTGCCTCGATGGGCAGCACGGTGTCTACAGCCTGTAAAATTTGGTGATGGATGCGGATGTACTCCTTGGGACGCGCCTCGACGATTTCCAGCTTGGGGCACAAGAGCCGGGCATCCTGTACCGGCGTCCCGGTCTTGATCCCAAAACGTTTGGCCTCGTAGCTGGCGGCAATGCAACAGGTGGTCTCGGCCAGTACGGGTACCACCGCCACCGGCTTGCCGCGCAGTTCAGGCCGGAGTTGTTGCTCCACCGAGGCAAAGTAGGAATTCATGTCCAGAAACAGGTAGTGGATGCCCATGCGAACCTCCAGGATGCGGGGGATGTTGCACACCGAATAAGTTTCGGTGATTATGTATATTACATAATATAAATATCATATTTTTGCAAGGGCAAATGGCCTCAGCATCTGCTGAGGGGGTGATTCTTCTTTTGAGGTGAGGCTTGGGCAGTGCTGGGGGGCTCAGTCCAGGGGGTCTTTCGCGGTTTCTTTGGTTTCGGGGGCAAACCCACCGAACATAAATACCTCGTCTCCCTGGTCGCTGAGGTGCAGTTCGGCCAACCCCTTGCGTACCATCTCGCGCAGGTGAGAACGGGCCTGTTCGATCTCCAACTGGCAGTGCAGTACCACCTCGGCCAAGGTCACCCGGCCCTGCATCTGTTTGGCTAGGGCCAGGATACGCTGCTCTGGAGACCGGGCGATGTTTCGAGGGTTTTTGGAGGTTGCCAGGCGGTAGCCAAGCACGCCTACAATGGCAAAAAATACCGCCAAACCCGCCAGAACCCCAGGCCCCTCTTCTCCCAAGTTGCCCGAAAGCAAGCCGCCGATGGCGGCCACCACAAAAAACCCGCTCATTGCGACGATGAACCATCCCAAAAAAAGCACGCATCCCAAGGAATTATCGGTACTGGCAGCACCCTTCCTGGTTCAAAAAAGAAAGAGCCCCAGTTGAGGGCTCTTCTTACTAAAGGGTAAGCGTTAGAAGTTGAACTTCAAGCCCGCCCGCGCCCCCAGACCAAAGTTACCGCCGCTCTCGAAGCGGGGGTTGCCTTCCAGGAAGAGGCCGAGGGGGCCAAACAGGTTGAGATCGAGCCCCACGGCGGCGGTGCCGTAGATGGGGTTGGCCAAGGCAGGTAGGAAGCGGGCTCCCACCCCCACGTAGGGGCTAATCAGCCCACTCCCAAAGTGGCGCATCAGGTAGGCTTCGATGCCCAGAGCGTTGGTGCCAAGGTTGTAGTCCAAGCCGGCCCGCAAGCCAAAGCCCAGGAATACATCGCGGACACCCACCATCCCGGTAAGGGCAAGGTTGTTGGTATTGAAGATACCACCCGCAGGCTCGGGGATGATGCCGAGCGCAGCACCCGCACCAAAGTAGAGGTTGCGAGCCCTGGGTGCGGCGGGCGTGACGGGTGCCACTGGCCGTACTTCAGGCTGGGGTTGCGGTTGAGGCTGGGGTGCGGGTTGTTGGGCTTGTTGGCGCAACTCGTTGACCTGACCTTGCAAGGTGGTGACCTGGCTGCTCAGGCCGCGTACTTGCTCTTCCAGGGCAGCCACGCGGGCGGCATCGGGACGGTTGCGAATCTGTTCTTCCAGGGTGGCGATGCGGCGTTCCAGGGCCACGGCATCTTGTGGGGCGGTGGGGGCGGCCGGGGCCTGACTCAGGCGCTGGACTTGCTGCTCCAAGGCCGCAATACGGGTCTGGAGTTCAGCCGGGGTGGGGCCCGCCGGCTGGGCCGGCTGGGCGGGTTGGGCCGGGGCTTGGGCCAGCCGCTGGACTTGTTGTTCGAGAGCCGCTAGGCGTTGCTCGAGGGCTGCCGCCCGCTGGCTGGTCTCGATAGCCCGCTTGACCTCGGCCTCGAGTTCGGCCAGCTTACCGGCCTGATCCTGGCTGGTGCGCTCGAGGGCTGCAAAACGCTGCTGCAATTGCTGAAGTTCGGGCGCTACCTCCTGTGCACCCCGCTCAACCGCCAAACGGCACTCGGGGCGGGTGGTCTCGAGGCGGTTGGTCTGGTAGAGGCGGAAGAAAATCAGGGCGGCCTGGTAGCGGGTCAGGTTTTGGTTGCCCCGGAAGGTGCCGTCGGGGAAACCCTCTATCAAACCGCATTGCACGGCAAACTCCACGGCCTGACGGGCCCAGTGCCCAGCGGGGATATCCCGGAACTGGGTCTGTGCGCTGGCGAACACACCGAAGAATGCAGCCAACACAAAAGTGACAATGGCTAGACGGCTTTTTGGCATATAAACCTCCTCTTTGACTTAAGTTTTCGAGACCAAGCGGTCTTGGCTCCGTCTCCTACGCTACGCAGCCAACGTGAGGATCCAACTTAACCAGCCAATAAGGGGAATTTGGAACTTTATCACCCATTTCATGTACTGGCGCGATGGGGGACTTTTTTGGGCAAGCCAGGCAGGGGTTCGGTGCTCTATGGTCAAAAAACAGAGGGTGATTGGTCCTCGAACACTGGTTCTTATACGCATTCCAGCAGTATCGTTTAGACTTTCAAAAGTGAACGATACTGCTGGAATGCACGCCTGCTCCCTTCGGTCGGCTTGAATCCCTCACCTTTGATTACGCCCAAAGGTGAAGGATTCAAGCGGAACCGGTATTAAGGGCTCTGGGCTCGAATCGAATATACCTGCAGGGCGTTTTTACCCAGAATTGCAGGATCCGGCTGCCCCAGTGCCTGCTCTAAGGCCTCTTTGACCTGGGCATAACCAGCCGCCAGGGTGCACACCGGCCAGTCGCTGCCGAACATGCAACGCGAGGAACCAAACAACTCCAGGGCTTGGTGAATGTAAGGGGCCAGATCTTCCGGCCTCCAGTCCTTCCAGTGCGCCTCGGTCACCAGGCCGGAGAGCTTAACCCACACGTTGGGCTGAACCGCCAGGGGCTCGAGCGCCCTGAGCCAGTCGTCCCACTGACCCTGGGCGATGTTGGGCTTGGCCAGATGATCCAGCACAAAGCGCAGTCCGGGAAAGTTTTGCACACAGGCCAAGGCCGCGGGCAGTTCGCGGGTGCGAACCAGCAGATCGTAGACCAGCCCGCGCTCCTCGAGGGCCGCCAGACCGCGCGCCACTTTGGGCAGCAATAGCCAGTCTGGGTCGGGCTCATCGTGCACCTGGTGGCGGATGCCCACCAGATACGAGCCCTCCGGCAGCGCTCTGAGTTCGTCCAGCACCCGGCCCACCCCGGGGTCACGCAGATTGACCCACCCCACCACCCCCACCACATAGTCGGTCGTTGCGGCTATCTGGAGGAGTTCGTGGGTTTCCTCGAGGCTGCTCCTGGCCTGTACCACGATGGTGCGGTCTACCCCGCATTGCTTGAGCAAAGGCCGCAGATCCTCTGGGGTAAAGTCGCGGCGCAGCGGGGCCAGCGCAGGGTCCTCCAGCCAGGGGTAGTGCACCCGGCTGGGAAAGATAAAGTGTTGGTGTGCGTCCACAACCACGGCAAACCCCCTATTCGGCCACCACTTGCTGCTGCTCTCCCAGCCTCTCAATGCCCAGCCGCACCACCTGCCCAGGGCGCAGGTACACCGGTTCGGGTTTCTGGCCCAGGCCAACCCCCGCCGGGGTGCCGGTAGAAATGATGTCGCCTGGCTGAAGGCTCATGAAGTGGCTGACATAGCTGACCAGCCGGGCCACACCAAAAATCATGTTCCGGGTATGGCCCTCCTGGTAGCGCCGCCCGTCTACCTCCAACCACAGCCGCAGGTTCTGCGGGTCGGGCACCTCGTCTCTGGTGACCAGGTAGGGGCCGATGGGGCCGAAGCTGTCGCAACCTTTGCCCTTGTCCCACTGACCGCCGCGCTCGAGCTGAAAAGACCGCTCCGAGACGTCGTTGATTACACAGTAACCGGCCACATACTCCATGGCGTCGGCCTCGGTGACGTACTTGGCCGTGCGGCCTATCACCACCCCCAGCTCCACCTCCCAGTCGGTCTTGGTCGAACCCCGGGGGATCACGATGGGGTCGAAAGGCCCCGAGATGGCGCTGGTGGCCTTTAGAAAAACCACCGGTTCCTGGGGGTAGGCGGCACCGGTCTCGTCCGCGTGATCTTTGTAGTTGAGGCCGATGCAGATAAACTTACCCACCCCGCCCACACAGGGCCCCAGCCGTGGGCGGCCCTTTACCAGCGGCAGCTTGCCGGGACGGAGCCGGGCCAGCCGGGGCAGGTATTTGCTCAAGACCCAGCCGTTGATGTCGGGCACGACTTCGGAAAGGTCGCGCAAGCGGCCATCGGTGTCCAGCAGGCCTGGTTTTTCTTTGCCCTTTTTTCCGTATCGAACCAGTTTCATAGGAGACCCTTTCGTTGAAAAGCCGGATGCTTTGGGTGGGTTGCCTGTCATACGCATTTCGGCAATATCGTTCACTTTTGAGAGCCTAAACGATACTGCCGAAATGCTTTTCTACTCCCTTCGGTCGGCTTGAATCCTTCACCTCTGACTGCGTCCAACGCTAAAGGATTCAAGCGGAAACAGTATCACACCGGATTCAAAAAGATAGTCATCAAACGAAAAACCTTATGAGGTCATCTTTTTGAATCCTAGAGCACCCCCGTTGGTCGGGTTAGTTCGCCACCGTTCGGTGACGAACTAACCGAATCTGGTATCACATAGCCCAGCCGCCATCCAGGAGATGAATGGCTCCGGTGGTGAAGGCCGCCTCGTCGGAGGCCAGGTAGGCGGCCAGGGCGGCTACCTCCTCGGGCCGGCCCACCCGGCCCATGGGCTGGCGGGCAATGAAGGCCTGCCGAACCTCGGCCTCGCTCTGGCCCGAGCGCAGGGCCTGCTCCGCCACCCGGGCCCGCCAGGAGGGGGAGTCCACGGTGCCGGGGCAGATGGCGTTGACCCGTATACCCCGGCCCACGTAGTCGGCCGCGACCGCCTTGGTCATGCCGATGACCGCCGCCTTGGTGGCGCTGTAGACGAAGCGGTTGGGTACGCCCTTGATGGAGGAAGCCACGCTGGAGATGTTGATAATCGAACCCCCACCCTGTTCCAGCATCCTGGGGATTACGGCCCGCATCGTCCAGAACATGGAGCGGGCGTTGAGGTTGAAGCTAAAATCCCAGTCCGAATCGCTGCATTCCAGAATTGTGCCGTGGTGGACGAAGCCCGCACAGTTGAACAGAATATCCACCCGCGCAAGCGAACCCACCACCGCTTCGATCTCGCCCCGGTCGAGCACATCCATGCGAAGCTGGGTACAGGCCAGGCCCTGCAGGAGCTCGGGTTTGTGGTCGGTGGCAATGACCTCGGCCCCTTCGGCAATAAATCGTTCGGCGGTGGCCCTTCCGATGCCCTGTCCTGCTGCTGTGATGAGTGCTACTTTGCCCTTGAGTCGCTGCATCTACGCCTCCTGAGGAACCGGCACATCCCCGGCGAGAAGACCCTCTGCCACCAGGTCGTGCCAGAGGCTCGGCGGGAGCCGGGTTTCGAACATCTGCAGGTTTTCCTTTAGTTCATGCGCCGAGCGGGCGCCGGTAAGCACCGAGACCACCGCAGGGTGGCCCAGCGGAAACTGGATGGCCGCAGCCTTGAGGGGGACCCCGTGCCGCTGACAGACCCTTTGCAACGCCAGGGCCCGCTCGATCTGCTCGGGGGGTGCGGGCAGGTAGTTGTAGGTCGCTCCTGGGGCTGGATGGGCCAGGAGGCCGCTGTTGTACACCCCACCGACCACCACCCCGATGCCCTTTTGCGCACAGAGCGGCAGCAGCTTTTGCAAAGCCCCTTGCTCGAGCAGGGTGTAACGGCCGGCCAGCAGGATCAGGTCGAAGTCGCCGGCCTGGGCGAACTCCAGAAGCCAGTCGGTGTGGTTCATGCCCACCCCGATGGCCTGCACCACCCCCTGCTGACGCAGCTCCAGCAGGGCCCGGTAGGCCCCCTGCATCACCTCGGCCACGCTGCGGTTGTCGGCGTCGGGGTCGTGGATGTAGAGGATGTCCACCTTTTTCAGGCCCAGCCGCTCCAGGCTCTCCTCGAGGGAAACCAAAGTGCCGCGGTAGCTGTAGTCGTACACCTGGGCTAGCTGGGGCACACCCTTGAAGAAAGGTTCGCCTTTGGGGTCGAGCTGGCTTTTGTGCAGGGGGCCTGGGCGCAGCAGCCGCCCTACCTTGGTGGAGAGCACGAAAGCCGTCCGGGGCTGGCTTTGCAGGAAGCCCCCGGTGCGCTGCTCGGCCACCCCGTTGCCGTACTGCGGGGCGGTATCGAAGTAGCGCAGGCCAGCCTGCCAGGCGGTTTCCAGGGTGGCCCTCGCCTCCGCCTCGCTCACCGGGGCAAACAGGCCCCCCAGGGGGGCGGTTCCCAGGCCCAGGCGGGTGAGGTGCAGGCCGCTCTTGGGGTGTAACTGGAGCATAGCAGCCTGGGCCATGCCTAACCTCCTACCTGGCTCCAGTAGCTGCCATCGGGGTAACGGTAAGTCTCGCGCGAGGCGGGCCAGATCTCGATGCTGTAGCCGGGCTCGAGGGGAAGCTGGTAGCGGCCCTGGCGCATCACCACCGGGTGGACGAAGTGCTCGTGCAGATGATCCACGTACTCCAGGTAGCGGTTTTCCAGCCTGCCCGAAACAGCGATGTAGTCAATGCTGGATAGGTGCTGCACATATTCGCACAGCCCCACCCCGCCGGCATGGGGGCAGACCGGAATCCCAAACTTGGCCGCCAGCAGCAGAATGGCCAGGTTTTCGTTGACACCCCCCACCCGGGCTGCATCAATCTGGCAGAAACCGATGGCCCCGCTTTGCAGGAGCTGTTTGAAGACCACCCGGTTTTGCACGTGCTCGCCGGTGGCCACCTGGGTGCCGCTGCCCTGCAGGGCTTTTTGCAGGGTGGCATGGCCCAGAATGTCGTCGGGGCTGGTGGGCTCCTCGACCCAGAGGGGACGGTAGGGCAGCAGCCGCCGTACCCAGTCCAGGGCCTGGGGTACATCCCAGACCTGGTTGGCGTCCACCATGAGCTGATGATCCCAGCCAATCTCCTCCCGCACAATCTGGCAGCGCCGCAGGTCGTCCTCGAGGTCGCGCCCCACCTTGAGCTTGAAGGCGGTGAAGCCCTCCTGCAAGGCTTTCCGGCATAGATGGCGGATTTTCTCGTCGGGGTAGCCGAGCCAGCCCACGCTGGTGGTATAGGCCGGATAGCCCTCACGCAGCAGGTAGGCCTCGCGTTCGGCCTTGCCGGGGGCCATCTGGCGCAGGAGCTCGAGGGCCTCCTCCGGCGTGAGCGCGTCGGTCAGGTAGCGAAAATCAATGCAGCGCACCAAGGCTTCCGGGCTCAAATCCACCACCAGCTTCCACAGGGGTTTGCCCTCGGCTCGAGCCCACAGGTCCCAGACCGCGTTGATCACCGCCGCCGTGGCCAGGTGCACCACGCCCTTCTCGGGGCCCAGCCAGCGCAGTTGGGAGTCCCCGGTGATGTGCCGATAAAAGGCCCCCATGTTCTGGGTAAACTCAGCCAGCAGGCGGCCCACCACCAGGGGCCGGAGCAGCTCAATTGCTGCGCAGACCAGGTCGTTGCCCCGGCCGATGGTGAAGGTCAGGCCGTGTCCTTCCAGGCCGCTGTCGGTCTGAAGGATTACATAGGCCGCCGAGTAGTCGGGGTCGGGGTTCATGGCATCGGAGCCGTCCAGAAAGCGGGAGGTAGGAAACCGAAGATCGAGGGTTTTGAGATGCTGAATGCGCATAGCAGGCCTTCCTTCAAACCCCGAGCTGGTTGCGCTCGAGGATAACGTGCGTGGCTTGTGCGGTGCGGGGCTGGTGGCCGGGCAGCGGCAGGATGCGCTCGTGCACGGCGTCCACAATCCAGTCTGCGCTGGGGAAAAAGAGGTCTTCGAGCTCGGCAGGAGGGGTGATCCAGTTGCGGGCTCCCAGCACCACGATGGGGGCGTCCAGGTGGTCAAAGGCCAGCTGGCTCAGGTTCGAGGCCACCGTGTGCAGGAAGGAGCCCCGTTCGCAGGCCTCGGAAACCAGCAGCGCCCGCCCAGTTTTGCGCACCGAGTCCACCAGCGGGGTGTAATCGAGAGGGTTCAAAAAGCGCAGATCGAGCACCTCGGCCTCCAGGCCGTAGGCCTGTAGCCGCTGGGCGGCCTCGAGCGCCCGGTATAAGGCCGGCCCCAGGCTGATCAGGGTGATGTCCTGGCCCGGGCGCCGGACCGCGGGCTGTCCCAAAGGAACCTGATAAGACCCCAGCGGTACGCCCCCAGGCACCAGCGTCTCGGGCTCACCGTACAGCCGCTGGCTCTCGAAAAAGACCACCGGGTCGCTGCCCTGCAGGGCCAGGGTCAGCATCCCCTTGGCGTCGTAGGGCGTGGCCGGGTACATCACCTGCAGGCCGGGGATGTGGGCCACCAGGCTCGACCAGTCCTGCGAGTGCTGGGCCCCATACTTCGAGCCCACCGAGACCCGCAGCACCAGCGGGAGTTCCAGCACCCCCCCCGACATGGCCTGCCACTTGGCCATCTGGTTGAAGATCTCGTCGCCAGCCCGGCCCATGAAGTCGCAGTACATCAGCTCCACCACCACCCGCCCGCCGGAGAGGGCATAACCCACGGCGGTGCCCACGATGGCGGCCTCGGAGATGGGAGCGTTGAAAAGCCGGGGGTAGGGCAGGGCTTCGGTCAGGCCGCGGTAGACCCCAAAAGCCCCGCCCCAGTCGCGGTTCTCCTCGCCATATGCGATCAGGCTGGGATCGGTGTAGAGGGCCTCGAAGAGGGCTTCGGTCAGGGCCTCGGCATAGGTCAGGCACTTGAGCTTGGGTAGGGGACGGCCCGCTTCATCGAGGCCGGAGCGGTGCTTGGACTGCAACACGCCGTAGCGGGTCTCCGGCAGGGGCTTCTCTACCCAGGGGGGCCCTTCGGCGCGGGCCGGGCTGGGTCTGCGGGAAAACATCCACTGGGCGATCTGCTCGGAGTTGGGCGGCAGGCGGGGCGAAAGGCTGTCGGAGATGGCCCAGCCAGCGATGCGGCGCAGGCGCTCCTGGGCTTCCCACTGCAGCGCCTCTTGTTCCTCCTGGGTCATGAGGCCCTGCGCGATCAGGTAGCCCGCGTAGTGCTCGAGGGCATCCTGGGCCTGCCAGGCCTCAATTTCCGATTTGTCCCGGTAGGAGGAGGCGTCCGAGGGGGAGTGCCCGCTATAGCGGTAGGTCAGGGTGTCCAGCAGGGCGGGGCCCTGGCCGGCCAGCAACAGGGCTTTTTTGCGCTCCACGGCCTCGGCCACGGCCAGGGGGTTGAAGCCATCCACCCGCTCGGCGTGCAGAGCCTGGGGGTTCACCCCCAGCCCCACCCGGGCCAGCACCCCAAACCCCATGGTCTCTCCCAGGGTCTGGCCGCCCATGCCGTAAAAGTTGTTCATGAAGTTGAACAGCACCGGCGGTGCGCCGCCCACCTCTGCGGGCCAGAGGGAGCGGTACTGGTCCATGCTGGCAAAGGTCATGGCTTCCCAGGTAGGCCCACAGCCCAGCGCGGCGTCGCCAATGCTGGCCACGCAGATACCGGGTTGGCGCGCCACCCGCTTGTAAAGGGCTGCGCCGACGGCGATGTCGGCTGAGCCGCCCACAATGGCGTTGTTGGGCAAAATGCCAAACGGGGGAAAGAAGGCGTGCATCGAGCCACCCATGCCCCGGTTAAAGCCGGTATCGCGGCCAAAAATCTCCGCCAGCAAACCGTACAACAGGTAGTCCAGGGCCCGCTCCTGGAGGCTCTGGTGCGGGTGGCGCTCCACCACCCGCAGGATGCGGCCCTCCTGGTAGGTTTCCAGAATGGAGGCCAGCTCGGCCTCACCGAGCTGGGCGATGGCGCCAAAACCTTTGGCCAGAATCTCCCCGTGGCTGCGGTGGGAGCCAAAAATGAAATCCTCCGGCCCCAGCGGTAAGCAAAGCCCAACCGCAGCGGCCTCCTGCCCGATGGAGAGATGGGCCGGGCCTTTGTGGCTGTACTCCAGGCCCTGGTATACCCCTTGGGTTTTGAAAGCATCCAGCATCGCCTCGAAGCTGCGAATGTACAGCATGTCGCGGTAGATGCCGCGGAGGGTTGGCGCGCCGTAGCGGGCCATCTCGGCCTGGGGGTCGGGTCGGTACCGGTTGAGCGGCAGGCGGGGAGCCTCGAGCCAGCCCGACTGCCGCAGTTGGGTAGGGTCAAGGGGAAGGGTTTTGGGCATAGCTTCCTCGTCAAAGCGCCAGCAGGCGCAGGGGGTCGCCCAGCCGTTGGCCCAGGCTGTGCAGGAAACGCGCGGCCGGTGCGCCATCGGTCGCCCGGTGATCAAAGGTCAGCGAGAGCGGCAGGTGGGGCCGGAAAACCACCTCTGAACCCGCCTGCACCGGGCGCAGGCAGACCGCGCCCACCCCCAGGAGGGCCACCTGCGGCGGGTTCAGGATGGGGGTAAACACCTCGATACCCAGCGGGCCCAGGTTGCTCACGCTAAAAGTACCCCCTTGCAGCACCTCGGGTGCCGCACGTCCCTGCTGGGCCGCCTCGGTTAGGCGCCGGGCGGTCTGGGCCAGCTCGAGCAACCCCAGCCGCTCGGCGTGGTGGACAACCGGCACCAGCAGGCCCCTGGGAGAGTCCACCGCGAAGCCCAGGTGCACGGCCTGGTACTGGTACAGGGTGTCGCCCACCAGGCAGGCGTTGAGTTCGGGGAAGTTGGGCAGCGTGCGGGCCAGGGCAAAGAGCAGCAGGTGGTTGAGGTTGATCTCGCGAAAGCCGGGGTCGGGGTGGTGTTTGAGTTCCTGCCGCAGCTTCAGCAGACCCTCCACCTCGACATAGGCGTGCAGGGTGAGCTGGGCGGTTTGCTGTAGCGATTGCTGCATGCGCTCGGCCACCCGCTTGCGGACACCCTGCAGGGGTAGGGTCTGCCAGGGTAGGGGTGGGGCTGTGTACCCCACGGGGGTTCCAGGATGAGGGGAAGCCGGGGGTGGGGTGCTTGGCTGCTCAAAGGCCAGGGAGGTTGATGGGCTGGGGGCTTCCTTGGGCGGAGGCGGCACCGGGTGTGGATTCTCCAGCAGTGCCCGGACGTCGCGCTCGATTACACGCCCGCCCGGCCCGCTCCCGCTGATGCCATGGGTATGCAGGCCCGCCTGGGCGGCCAGCCGCCGGGCGCGGGGGGAGATACCGGTAGAGGCCGCATCGCGGGGGGTGCTGGCCTCGGGGGTACCCACGAGGGCGATGGGGGTCTGCACCGGCACCTCCTGACCGGCCTCGGCCAGGCGTTGCAACAGCACCCCATCGGCGGGGCTTTCCACCTCCATGATGGCCTTGTCGGTCTCGATCTCGCACAGCACCTCCCCGGCCCGCACGGCTTCCCCCACTTCCTTTTTCCACCCCAGCAGCAAACAGCTTTCCACCTCGTTGCCGGGCTTGGGCATCCGAACCTCAACCGCCATCTAGCCTCCTTCCGCCTTTTGCCCGCCCTCGCGATCCATGCGCTCGAGCGTGGTCTCGACCGACTGCTCCCCCCGCAAAAAGGCCCGCAGGTTTTCCGATACAACCGCCTCCACCGCCGGGTAGCGGGGGTGTTTGGGCGGGAACCAGGCGTATTCCAGGGCCTGTTTTAGCAGGTCCCAGCGGCTGGCTTCCAGGGTGTGGGGTGGGGTCTCGCTGCGGATGGCGGCCAGGGCGTCCCTGCGGCCTGGCAGGGTGCCCTGCCGGGCCTCCAGAAGCTGGGCCTCCCTCGAGGTCAGGTGGCGCAGCAGGGCCAGGGCCAGCGGAAGGTCGCGGGCCGACCGGGCCAGGGCAAAGGTGTGGCTGCCGGCGTAGGTGGCCCGCCGCACCGGGCCCACGGGGTAGAGGGCCAGGCCCAGGTGGTCGCGGATGGGGCTGGCCCGGTAGCGGTGGAAGCTGCCCGGCCAGTCGGTGGTCAGGCTGGCCTCGCCTGCGGCAAAACAGGCCGTCACAGCGTCGAACTCCCACTCGAGGGTCTCCCGGGGGGCGGTTTTGAGCAGGGCCGCCAGCGTTTCCAGGGCCCAGCGCCCGGCCGGGTGCTGGGCCTGGGGGCGGGGTAGCTCGGTTTCGTACAGGTAGTGCCCGGCGCTCCCACACAACTCGAAAAAGTGTCCAAATATCCCCGAGCCCTTGCCCGGAAACACAAAGCCAAAAGGCGGCTGGGACTGGGCGGTCTGCACCAGGCTCTCCCAGCTTTGGGGAGCTTCTTGCAGCCGGTCGGTGCGGTAATGCAGCAGCTTGATGTCCATATTGCGCGGCAGGCCGAAAAGCGCGCCTTCGATGCGGGCGAGCTCGAGGGCCCGTGGGTCGAAATTGACCAGCTCCCTAGAATCCAGGAGCCCATCCAGGGGCTGGAGCCACTGCTGCTGGGCGGGCGCAAACTTGGAGTGGGTGGAGATCAGGTCGAAGCCTGCACCCTGGCCAAAGGCTTCGGTAATGCGCCGGTTGAGGTCGGGGTGGTTGTCGGCCCGGACAACCTCAATCTCCACCTTTTCCTGCCTGGCAAAGGGCTCGATGGTCGCGTACAGGCCATCGTACATGGGGCCGCCCACCACCAGGGCGCGCAGGCGGGATCTCATCCTTTCACCGCCCCCACAATCAGGCCCCGCTCGATGTAGCGCTCGAGCACCAAAGCCAGGATCACCACCGGCAAAATCATCAACAGGATAATCACCGACATATACCACCACTCGGTTCCGCGCGTTCCGCTCATGGCGGCTACCATCAGCGGCATGGTCTGGCTGTTGGCTTTGGACAAAAACAAGGCCAGCAGGTATTCGTTCCAGGCAAACACCAGCAGCAGCAAAAAGGTGGCCACCAGCCCAGGGGCCGCCAGCGGAAGCACAATCGTCCAGAAGATGCGGTAGCGGCTGGCCCCATCAATCTGGGCGCACTCCTCGATATCGTGGGGAATGTTCTGGAAGTAGTCCCGCATCAGCCAGACCGCAATGGGCACGTTGATCACGGTGTAGCTGATAATCAGTGCGGTGCGGGTGTCCAGCAAGCCCAGTTGCTGAAAGAGCAGGTAGATTGGGATGACCACCACCACCGGCGGCAGGATGCGGTTGGAGATCAACCACAGCGCAATTTCGTCGTTTCCCAGGTGTTTCTTGAAGCGCTTGCCCAGGGTTTGCAAGCCCAGAATAAACCCCGCCAGACCCAGGCCCACCGCCGGCTGCCAGGGCATCCCCAGGGCCACCAGGGCCACCGTCAGCACCATGCAGGCCACAAACAAGACGATGGCCCCCACCCTGGGCCGGTACTGAAAGCGCGTGAGGGCGTAGGCCGCGCTGGTGCCCAGGAACAGGGCCAGCAGGGCGCTGCAGAGGGCCACCACCGCGGTATTCGTGTAGGCGCGCCGCACATCGGGGCCCAGGGTGCCCAGCACATACTCCCAGGCGTGCAGGCTGGGTTTGAAGTCCACCCAGGGCAGGTAAAACGGGCCGCTGTTCACGTCTACCGGCAACTTGAAGGAGGTGATGAGCAACCAGTACAGGGGAAACAGCACGAAGACCGAGGCCAGCCCCAGGGCCAGATAGGTAAGCCCCACCTGCCAGGGGGAGGGGGCCAGCGGGGAACGCGGGCGGCTCATAGCTGCCCCCTGGCCCGGGGCAGCACCCAGGCCGCGTACAGGCTGGTCACCAGGCTCACCAGCACCATCAGCAAAAAGCCCAGGGCGGCGGCGGTGCCGATATCCAAGGTGCGCCAGGCAAAGTAGGCGTGAAGGGTGATGGATTCTGTGGCAGTTCCTGGGCCGCCGTTGGTCAGAATGTTGGGCAGATCCACGATTTTGAACCCTTCGATCAGCCGGATCAGCACCAGGGTGGCGCTGGCCGGCAGCAGGTAGGGAAAGATGATGTGGCGGAAGACCTGCCAGCGGCTGGCCCCGTCTACTGCAGCCGCCTCAACCTGCTCCTGGGGCACGCTCTGCAAGGCCGCCAGCAGCACGATGAAGGCGAACGGGGTCCACTGCCACACATCCCCGATCAGGACGGCCAGCCGGGCGCCCCAGGGGTCGTTGACCCAGGAAAACCCTCCCAGGCCCAAAGCCTCCCAGAGGGGCACCAGGGGTCCCTTGCCGGTATCGGTGAGCATCCGGAACATATACGCCACCCCAATGGGGGTGATGGCCAGCGGCAGAATGAACAGCACCCGAAAAAAGCGGGTGCCGGGCAGGCGCTCGGCGCAGAGCAGGGCCAGCCCCAGGCCCAGCAGGTATTGCAGGGCCGTGCCGGCCGTTACGTAAAAAAGGGTGGTCTGCAGGGTGCCCATGCGGGTGCCGGGCAGCAGGCGGCTCAGCAGAAGCCAAGTAAAGGCTAGCAACAAGAGGCCCCCCAGCAGGGGCTGCCCCAACCATACCCACACCGGCCGCCCGGCCCGCCAGCGCCGGTACATCACCACGCCCAAGGCCAGCCCCAAGAAGGCCAGCACCACCCAGACCCAGGCCGTTGCGCCCGGCTGTCCCAAAAAGTGGCCCTGTTCGCTGCCCAAAAGCAGTTTGCGGTAGTTGGCCAGCCCCACGAAGCTCAGCTCGAGGCCCCCGTCACTGAAGCGCAGTCGGGCCAGGGAGCTATACAGCGAGCCCACCAGCGGAAACAGAACGAAGGCCAGGATGACCAGCACCGAAGGCAGTAAAAAAGCCGTTGCTGCGTGGCGCTCGAGCCAGCCCACGAACCTGATCCAGAGGCCGGCTTGCGACGGCTTGCTTTCCGGTTTTTTCATCTCCAAATCCCCAAAGCGGGGTGGGGGTAGGCAGCCCCCCACCCCTGGTGTGGGCTACCGCCCGGTAATCCCCAGCGAGGCCAGATAGGCCTGTAGCTGCTTCTGCCGTCCTTCCGCGTTGGTGATCTCCTCCCAGCCGTTGTGAATCTGCTCCTGGGCCTGGGCAATGGTAAGCTGACCCGCCAGGTACTCCGAGAGCACCCGATCCAGCACCACCTGCTGGTACTGCTGGGCTTTGGGAATCCGCAGGTCGAGCACCATGTTGGGGCTGTTGAGGCTCTGCTGGATGGCCGTCAGGTAGTTGCGGGCCCCGGCCTCGCTAAAACCGGCACTCACCCAGTTCTGAATGTCCCGGAACTGCGAGACGCGGTAGGGGTTGAAGCCGGTAATCCCGATGGTCACGTCCTTATTGGCCTGGGCGGGCTGCGCCATAAAGCTGAAGAGGGCATAGGCCGCGTCCTTCTTGTTGGCAGCCGCCTTCGCATTAATGCCGCCCGACCAGCCCCCGAAAGCCGCGTAGGGGGCCCGGTTAACCCCGTTGATGGCGTGCGGGCAGAGCTGCGCAGTGCAGTTCACCAGGTTGCCGGTGTTGCGGTCCAGCACCCGGCGGCTCCCCGGCAGAACCACCGCGCCCACCAGATCCTTGACCTTGGAGGTCTGGGGGTCAATGGACAGCGGCCCGATGTCGCCCCAGTCAATCGAAAGCGCGCAGCGCCCGCTGGTGAAGAGCCCCCGGGTATCGCCTACGTCTAGGTTGAGTTCGTCGGGTGGGCCAAAGCGGGTGGTTTCCTTGTAGACCCGCAGGGCCTCGGCAAAAGCCTGGTTTTTCACCAGGGGCTGCATGTTGCGGGTATCGAAGAAGGCTCCCTGGCGGGTACCTTGGGTCTGCACGTAACCCCCCAGGATGCTCATGAACATCCAGTAGCTCTGGGCGTTGCGCTTCTTGGCAATGCAGCTTCCAAAGTCCGGGCGGCCATCCCCGTTCATATCCCGTCCGTTGGCCCGCTGGGCGATATTGAGGTAGTCGTCCCAGGTTTGGGGTGGCTGGAGGTTCAACTGGCGCAGCACATCGGTGCGGTAGTAGACCATCTGGAAGTCGCCGTCCAGCGGGATGGTCAGGATCTTGCCGCCATAAAGCGCGCTAAACTCCCGGAAGAACACCCCGATATCGTTCCACTGGAGGGCGGTGTCGGCCCGTACCCGCGCCGTCAGGTCTTCCATGATGCCGGCCGGGGCAAAGTCGGCCATCCACTGGGGCGCGAAAATCCAGGCATCGTAGCTGTTGGTGCCGGTGGTGGCGTCGGTGAGAATTTGCTGGTAGAGGTCGGAGAAGGGCACCACGGTCACGTTGACCTTGGCCCCGGTGGCCCGCTCGAAGGCTGCGGCGTGGCGGCGCAGGGGCTCGGCGATCTGGGGGCCGGTGAAGGTCAGCACGTTGATGCTGACGCCCTGGAAGCGCCCGGACTGGGCCAGGGCCGGAACTGAGAACAAGACCAGGAAAACCAGCCATTTCGCAAGATTTGGTATCATGCTAACTACCTCCGCTATGGGAGAGATTTGACTTAGGCCGAATCGCTTTCTTGAGTGTGGGGGTACCCAAGGCTGGCGTGGCTCTACGGCACATCGTTGGCGCGCTGGCTGAAGTGCCTCGCCACCAAGGGTTTACATCACCTCCTCCTGCCAGGGTGGATCGGCCCCGGCCCGGGTGCAGGTCAGGGCGGCCACCTTTGTTGCAAACGAGAGCAGGCTAGAGAGCCGCTCGAGGTCTAGCAAAGCCAGTTGTTCGCGGGAAGTAGACCCAGACCGGTACAGGCCCACCAGAAGGGCGGCCATAAAGGCATCGCCGGCGCCCACGGTATCTACCACGGTTACCTGTGGTGCTTCTACCTGCACCCGGTGCGCCGGTGTAAAGGCCACTGCTCCGGCGGAGCCCAGGGTCACCACCACCATCTGGGGGCCCTGCAGGAGCCACTCCCTGGCAATCTGTTCCACCGAATGGCCGGGGTAAAGCCAGTCCAGATCAACCTGGCTGACCTTGACCAGGTCGCTTAGGGCCAGCCAGCCCCGCAGGCGTTTTTTGTAGGCTTCCTTATCGGGAATCAGAAAGGGCCTTACGTTGGGGTCGAGCGAGATCAGGCGCCGTCCGGCTTCCCGCTGCATCAGGGCCTCGAGGGTACTGGCGGTAGGCTCGAGCACCAGCGAAATAGAGCCAAAGTGCAGGAGTGCCCCCTCGGGAAGCAGAGGCGGCAGATCGGCCGGTTTTAGCAGGGTGTCGGCGGTGTGGTGCGCGTAAAAGGAGAAGGACTCTCCCTGCGCGCCGGGGGTCACCACCGCCAGGGTGGTGAGTTCGGGCCCTTGCACGGCATAGCCGAGATCCACCCGGCTCTTGCGCAGATGGGCCTGCAACAGCTCCCCGAAGGCATCGGTGGAAAAACGGCCCAAAAAAGCCACCGGGACGCCCAGCCGCCCCACGCCGAGCGCCACGTTGTAGGGCGAGCCGCCAGGGTGCGGGCTGAGCAAAAAACCATGCTCACCCCGCACGGGTTTCAAATCAATTAGGGCTTCTCCGGCGACGATAATCATGCGCCTACCTCCTGCATGGACTGCTCGAAGGCCTGGGCAGCCTCGAGGGTCATCGGTTCTTGGAAAAGGCGTTCGGCAATTTGGGTCGAGAAGGTGATGCAGCGCACCCCTTCCTGGGCCAGGGTGACCAGGTCGGCGGTGCTGCGGATCGAAGCTGCCAGGATTTCAGTTGTAGAGGCGGTGCGCCTTAAGGCCTCGGCCATTTTGGCAATAATTGCGTATCCATCACGCCCCGCGTCGTTGATGCGCCCCAGGTAGGGGGCCACAAAGGTCGCGCCCACCGCCGCGGCCAGCAGGGCCTGGAAAGGGGTATACACCGCCGTGATGCAGGTACGCACGCCTTCGGCAGCCAGCCGGCTGGCCACGCTCAGGCCCTCCTGGGTAGCGGGCAGTTTCACCACCACCCGTCCGTCTATGCGGGCAAGGGATTCCGCACAGCGGTAGAGATCTTCGGTTTGCGGGCCCCAGGCCTGAAGGTACACCTCCCGGGCCCCGGCTTGTAGGGCCGCTTTGGTGAAGGCGGGCAGATCGGCTACCATCAGGCCGCTTTCCTTCAGAATCAGGGGGTTGGTGGTCACCCCATAAAAAACACCCGTGTGCAGCAGCGGGTCCAGCCGGGTTAGGTTCGCCGAGTCCAGAAACAGCCGCATGCTACGCCCCCTCAAACGGTCTGGCCGTGGACTGCCGGATCAGCAGCCGGGTCTTGAGCCGCAAGGTACGGCTCTGCATCTGTTTTTTCTGCTGTAAGAGCGAGACCAGGGTTTCACAGGCCAGGAAGCCAATCTCGTAGGCGGGCTGGGCCACCACGGTCAGGGCGGGCTCCATGAGCTGGGCCCAGCGGGTATCGTCGAAGGATACCAGCGAGATCTGATCGGGTATGCCCAGGCCCAGGTCGCGGATGGCCTGCACGGTTCCGGCAGCCATCTCGCTGTTGCCCACAAAAAGTGCGGTGGGGCGCTCGTGCAGCGGACGTCGCAGAAGCTCCATGGCGGCGGCATATCCGCCCTCCTCCTTGTGGTAGCCGTTGGCGATTAGCCGGTCGTCAAATGGAATTCCGGCCTGCTCGAGGGCCTGACGGTAGCCCTCGAGGCGCTCCTGGGCGGTGGTGATGACCGGCTCCCCCGCAACCATGCCAATCCTGCGGTGTCCAAGCTGAATCAGGTGCTCCACTGCTTCGCGGGCCCCCAGGACGTTCTCCACCAGCACCGCGTGCACCCCTGGGCTGCCGCTGGTGCGGTCTAGTTCGATGATGGGCAGGTCGCGCAAATTGTGGAGGCTCTGCAGGTGTTGTCGGGTCTTGGCGGTGGGGACGATCAGCAAGCCTTCGGGTAAGTGGCTCTGCAACTCCTGCAGATAGCGGGCTTCCTTTTCGGGTTGTTCGTCGGAGTTGAACAGAAAAACCATATAGCCGTGTTTTTCTGCTGCATCCTGGACGCCTTTGGCCAGGGTGGCATGGAAAGGCGCCAGAATGTCCCCCACAATCAGGCCCAGCAGACGGCTCTTTTGCTTGCGTAGACCCCTGGCCAGTTTGTTGGGCCGGTAGCCTAGCTGCTGGGCCGCCTTGAGAACCCGTTCACGGGTTTCATGGGCAACCAGGTCGGGCTTGGTCAAAGCCCGGGAGACCGTGGACGGGGAGACCTTGGCGGCAATGGCTACGTCGGCGATTTTGATCATAGTCTGCAATCGTTGTCATTTTCGTAAGCTCGACGGTTATCTTCTCGAAACAAGCTAAGCCAAAAGCAGATTACAGGCCGTATTTTGATTTTTATGACAACGATTGCATGAAAGCATGCCACACCTTTGGCTCTTTTGTCAATACGGCTGGCCGCCCTTGGTAAAATCCGCAGTATGCAAGTTAAAAATCTGATGGGCTTGCGTCCTTACACCGTACACAAGAACGAAACCCTTTACGTGGCTGCCGAACGCATGCTCGAGCACCGCCTGGGGGGGTTGCCGGTGGTGGACGATGGGGGCGCGGTGGTGGGGCTGCTCGAGATTGACCAGATGCTACCCGAGCCACAAAAGGTGCCGTTTTCCGATGTGGAGGCCCTGCGCTTCTTGGACGAGTGGGTAGACCCCGGCTCGTTTGATCGGCTGGTCGAGCGCTACAAAAACACCCCTGTACACCGCCTAATGCGCACCGAAGTGGCCACGGTGGGGCCCCACGACCCCATCGAAAAAGCCCTGAGCCTGATGCTGCAGGATCGACAGTACCGCCGGGTGCTGGTGGTGGATGAACAGCGGCAACTGCTGGGTACCCTGACCCGCTCCGACTTCCTGCGCTTGTTTGTGCGGGGGCGCTGATGCACGGTGCGGGGCCTCTGCTCGAGGTGTTTTTTCTGCTGCTGGCTGCGCAGGTGGTGGGCTGGCTGTTTGCCCGCCTCAAGCAGCCGGTGGTGATCGGCGAGGTGCTGGCCGGTTTGTTGGTGGGGCCTGCGGTGCTGGGGCTGGTACATGACGGCGAAGTCCTGGAGTTTTTGGCCGAGCTGGGGGCCATCTTCCTGCTTTTTATGGTGGGCCTCGAGACCCGCCTGCGCGATATTCTGGCGGTGGGCAAGGAAGCCTTCTTGGTGGCGGTGCTGGGGGTGCTGTTTCCCTTTGTGGGCGGGTATTTCTTTGGCCTCAGCATCGGCCTCGAGCAGCTTCCGGCACTGTTTTTGGGCACGGCCCTGGTGGCGACGAGCGTGGGCATTACCGCCCGGGTGCTCCTGGAGCTGGGGGTGCTCTCGCGCAACTACAGCCGCATCATCCTGGGCGCGGCGGTGATTGACGATGTGCTGGGCCTAATTGTGCTGGCGGTGGTCAACGGGGTGGCCCAAAGCGGCGCCTTCGAGCTGGCGGTGGCGGTGCGCATCACCCTACTCTCGGTCGTGTTCGTAGGCGGAGCCATGCTGCTGGTGCCTTGGCTGCGGCGGATCCCGCTGTCGCGCTTTACCCTAGGTAACTCCTTTGGCTTTGCCCTCTTGGTGGGGGTGGGCCTGGCGGCGCTGGCGGCGGCCATCGGTCTGGCCCCCATTGTGGGGGCGTTCCTGGCCGGGATGCTCCTGGCCGAGGTGCGGGAGGAGCTGGCCATCGAGGAGTCCACCCGGTCCGTGGGCCAGTTTCTGACCCCCATCTTCTTCGCCATGGTGGGGGTGAGGCTCGAGCTGGCCGCGCTGGTGAGCGCCAAGGTGTTGCTGGTGGGCAGCGGGGTGCTGCTCATTGCCTTGCTGGGCAAGCTCCTGGGTGGATTTCTGGGAACCCTGAGCCAGGGCTTTCGCCGGGCGGTGGTGGTGGGCATCGGCATGGCCCCCCGGGGTGAGGTGGGCCTGATTGTAGCCGCGCTGGGCCTGTCGGCAGGGGCAGTGAATGAAGAAGAGTACGCCCTGGTGCTTTTCATGGTGGTGGGCACCACCCTGCTGGCCCCGCTTTTCCTACGGCCTGCTATTGCCTGGGCCGAAGGCCGACCCGGCTCGGAGGGCTCAGGCTGAAGCTCAAACCCTTTATTAATCGTCCATGAACGCAAAACCAGCATGGTTGGGCGTATACTTACGCTGTGATGCGCATATCGCGGCCTTCGCTATTGCTGCTCCCAGCGGCAAAAAACAGGCCCGTAAAAGCACACCTCATAGCTCTGACGGGGCCGCTCTTTCTGAAGACCGCTCTTTTTGCGGTGCTGCCCTGGTTTATTGCGATGGTGCTGGCCCAGAGCGGCCCCACCTACACGGTGCAGCGCGGCGATACCCTGTACTCCATTGCCAAACGCCACGATACCACCGTGGAAATTCTCATGCGGCTCAACAGTCTGAGCGATGCTACCCTGAGTGTGGGCCAGGTGCTGCAACTGCCGCCTCGAGTGGTGCAGCACACCGTACAGCGGGGGGATACGCTCTTTTCTATTGCCCGGCGCTACGGCTCTACAGTGCAGGCCATCCAGCAAGAAAACGACCTCGAGGGCACCAGCCTTTCGCCCGGCCAGGTGCTCCGGATTCCCCAGGTGAGCGTGGCGGCTCCCAGCAACCCACCTGCCGCTACGCCCAACCCGCCCCCAGCCAACCCCAATCCTGCCCCACCCGCGGGCTCTTCGGCCAATCTGGTTAACTCGAGCCCACTGCCCAGTCCCACCCCACCTCAGCCGCCAGCTTCCCCCCAGCCTGCACCCGAACCCGCCCCACAGCCCCAGCCCAGCCCGCCCGCCGACACCGACTACGACCCCACCCACCCCCTGATTCTGGTGGTGCTCAAATACCTGGGGCTGCCCTATGTGTTTGGGGCCAACTCCGACCGCGCGGTGGACTGTTCAGCCTTTGTACAGCAGGTTTTTGCCGAGGTGGGCATCAAACTGCCCCGCACCAGCCGCGAGCAGTGGGGGGCCTTCAGCACCGTACAGGGCGCGATGCGCCAGGGCGACCTGGTGTTTTTTAGTTTTGGGGGCCGCCAGATTGACCACGTGGGCATCTACCTGGGCCGGGGCGTGTTCGCCCACGCCAATAGCTATGGTAGCCGGGTGGTGATCGAAAGCCTGGACAGCCCTTTCTACAAGCGGGTCTATCGCGGGGCCAAGCGGGTGGAGGCCCTGCAGGCGGTTCGCCCCTAGTGGTTTGGTAAGTTAAAGATTGATATGCAGCGAAGTTCCCAAAATGAAGCGCTCAAAGCAACTCCCAGATATTAGGGGAGCCAAATCCATCCCAGGAATTAGGTTACCGGAGCACTAGCACCAGATTCAAAAAATAAATAGAGCTCGGGTTTGGGCATCGGATCGGCACGAACAGCCACCTAGGCTTGTGGGAAAGATCCGCGACAAGCACTGTCGCACTCAACCCCCACACTGACAGGCGTGGAAAACAACCACGGCATTCCAAGTATCCCTGTTGGCATCGGCAAAAAGACCCTTGGCTGGTTGAAAGGAGGCATCGTACTGGCGCTGGCCCTGCTGGCCCTGGCAGTGCAACCGCACTTGGGAACGGTTGGGCAGCCGGTCTCTGTGCTAGTCGCAGGAGATGGGCCAAAGTGCTGTGCAGGCGGCTAGTATAGGCCAGCGAAAAACCTAGCGGGAGAGGCTACACGGCCTTTCCCAATTTTTTATCATGAGCGTGTGTACAGCCAAGATGTCCAGGGTCTTCGAAGCAGCATAGGTGCCTTGCTCGAGCACCATCCAGACAAGCTGGCCCAGGTGCTGGCGCACAGGGTGGGTGAGGCCGATGGTTACGCGGCTGCGAAAAACCTAGTGAGAGAGGTTTTTGCGCTGTTGACCCCTGCTTTCTTAAGACAACACCCCGAGGTGGCCGCGCTGTATGCGCGCACCCTTTGCAGTGCCCGAATGCACCAGCCCCTGCTCGAGCTCTCCGACACCCTCCATCCTGCTCCGGCCAGGGTGCAGTTGTTTCGCAGTTGGGCTCTTTTGCGTACCCAGCGTACCCCGGAGGCGCTGGCCCTATTGGAAGACATAAAAAGCGAGTTGGAGGCAGAGGATCGGGGATGGTGGCTGCGTTTTAGGGCCGATGCCCTGGCTTATTTGAACCAGCCCGGCTGGATGGAGGTTTTTAGACAAGCCCGGCAATGCCTGCGTGGAGGCGCGCTGGGCCGCTGCTTGATGGACTGGGGGAACCATCATTTCCGGTTGGGTGAGCCTGGCCTAGCTCGAGGCTTGTGGGCAGAGGCGCTGGCCCACCTCACCCACGATCCGTACTACCTGGCCTGGCTGCACCACAGCCTGGGGATCACCGTCCTACATTCCCAGCCATCAGAGGCCGAGCGCCACCTGCTGCAAGCGGTGGAATTGAGCAAAAGCAAGGAAGCAGAGGAGTTTCGCGCCAGGGCGCTTTGTGGCCTGGGGGCGGTGCGCCGGGTCTTGGGGGAATGGGATCGGGCCCTGTTCAGCTACCAGCAGGCTGCCAGGGTCGCGGTCGAACCCGACGACCTACAAGAAGCCTACTGGGGCATGGGCTATACCCATCGCCTGAGTGGCAAGCCCGCCGAAGCGATGGGCTGCTTCTGGCAGGCCCACGCTGCCGAACCAGCCGATACCCTGTACATAGACATTGCCATTGTTCATCTAATGCTGGGTAACCGCAGCGGAGCCGAGGCTGCGCTGAGCCAGGCCCTCCAGATAGCCGGGCGCGACGCGATGAGAGCTCAGTTGGCACGGGCCGAACTGGCCCGTCAGCAGCGGCAGTTGGCTACCCTCGAGGCGATTTTGCCGACTCTGGACTGGTCTCAGCCCTGGCTGCAAGAGGAACGCTACTGCTTGCCGGCCTTATTTGCCGAGGCGCAGCGCAGGGGACTTCTCAAGCTGCGCAGGCGCAGAAGCCGACCCCTGGCGGTCGAGGTTCGTGCGGCAGGCCTTTTGCGGGTCTGGGTGAACAAGCGGGAAATTCCCCTGGCCCCCACCAGCCGAGCGGCGGAGGTTTTGGTCTTGCTGCTCGAGCATGGCGGAGAGGTCACCCTCGACCAACTGATGGACAAGCTCTACCCCCAGAAGTTGAACCGCAGGAAGGCCAGCCAGGCCCTCTGGCCCCACCTCGAGCGCTTGCGCGAGGCCCTGGGCTGGGAAAAGAGCGTGGAGGCGCAGGGTGGAACCTATCGTCTAGACCCTCGGGTGCAGTGGCGCTATGACCTGCATCTGCCCGGTACGAAAAAGAACCTATTCCTGGAAGGAATCTACACCAACTGGGTGCAGGCCCGCCGCGAGGAGTTAACCGAGTAGTCCACCGGGTTCGTTTTACATGAGTGTATTGATATCAGTTTTTCTGAGCACAAACGATTCTTTTCTCTCATTTCGACACCCCTTCGACGCTGGATTTATAAGCTACAAATCTATTGAGCTGAGGCTATATGAGTCGCGAACCCCGTCGGGTCAGTGCCGATCACAAGAAGTCACTTCGCTTGATGGAAGCCCGCGACCTGCTGGCGGCCAAGCCCTACACGGCCCAGGAGCTGGCCCAGGTGTTGGGGGTGGACAAGCGTACGGCCCTGCGTTATCTGCTCGAGGATTTGCAAGCCATCGAGGTGGCTAAAAAGGGTCGTTCACCCCAGTATCAGTTGCTGCAAAGCCACGAGCTGAGCCCGGTGGAGGCGCTGGTCACGCACAGCGCCTTGCGGATGCTCTACCACCACACCCCCGGCTACGAGCCCACCTACCTATCGGCCCTCAAAAAACTGGCCCGGCGGCTGCCCTCCTCGGCCCAGGAGCTGGCGCTCAAGAGCACCGAAGACCTCGAGCGCCGCACCCTCCAACATCAAGACGAGGGGTTCGCCATGGCCGTGGTGGCCCAAGCCTGGTTCAAACGCCAGCGCATCGAGTTCGACTACCTCAAGCCCGGTGGCTCGGGCAGGCCGCGCAAAAATGTGCTCGAGGTCTACTTCCTCGAGGTCTCCCGCACCAACCTGGGCATGTATGTGATTGGGCTCGAGCGCGGCTACCACCGGGCCCTGCGCACCTACAAGCTGAGCCGGATGCGGCGGGTGCGGGCGGTGGGCGAGCCGGGGGCCTACACCATTCCTGACAGCTTCGATCCCCGCCACTACCTCTCCAATGCCTGGGGGGTGGTGGGTAGCAGCGGCGGCGTGCCGGTAGAGGTTCGGCTTCGCTTCCGCCCTGAGGCCGCCTACCGCATCCTGGAGGGCGGCTACCCCAACCTGCGCATTGCCTCGAGGCTCCCCGACGGGGGCCTCGAGGTTTGTATTACCGTGGGTACCAACAACGACAACTTCCCCCTGGAGCTTCTGTCCTGGGTGCAGAGCTGGGGGCCTCGGGTGGAGGTGCTGGAGCCGGAAAGCCTGCGGCAGCGGTGGCTTTTGGAGGCAAAAGAAGTAGCAGGAAAAGGAGAATGAACATGGCCAACATACCCAAGGAAGTACTGGTTCAAAAAGCCCCTAGCAACCTAAGCCCGGATGACTGCTTAATCTTCGAGCAAAGCTTTCAACGCAAGGCCAAGAGCACCGGGGTGGCCTATTTGCTGTGGTTCTTTTTCGATTTGCACTACGCCTACCTCGGACAATGGGGAATGCAGCCACTTTACTGGCTAACCTTTGGCGGGATGCTGTTCTGGGCCCTGATAGACTTATTTCGCATCCCAGGCTTGGTGGATGGTGTGAACCGCAACATAGCCTTACAGACCCTACACGACCTTGAGGTGGTGGGCTCTTTAGGCTAAGCTGGAGTTGGAGATGCCTGAGTTTGACCTGCCAGTGAGCTTGCTGCGCGTTGGCCTGCGGGCCGAGCAGCCCATCCGCCTCCCTGCCTTTGCGGGCAGCAAGCTAGAGGGAGCCTTTGGCCGCACCCTTTACCAGATCGCTTGCACCCGCCGTGATCTAAAGACCTGTGCTACTTGCCCGTTGCGCTCGGTCTGCCCATACGCGGCGCTCTACGCTCCGACCCTACCTGCACACCTGGAAGTGGACTCGCTGGAGAGCCCTCCGCGCCCGCTGGTTTTCGAGACCCACCTGGGCCAAGAGCGCCTGATCGCCCCCGGTGAAGCCTTCGAGTTTGGTTTGCGAATCGCGGGCCGGGCCGCCAAGCACCTGCCCTATATGGTGGCCGCGATACGCCAGATGGGCGAAGCTGGGATCGGGCTGACGCGGGGCCGCTTTGAGCTGACCGAGGTACACAGCATTCATCCCTACACCGGCGAGACCCGGCTGCTTAGTAGCGCCGACAGCCCGGTGGTGCGCCTCGAGACCTTCACCCTGAATGCCGCCGGTTTGCCTCCATTGCCTGAGGGCCGCCTGACCCTGCACCTCGAGACCTTTACCCACATTCGCAGTGGCGGAAAAGCAGTGGACAACCTTCAGTTTCCTGTGCTAATACGAGCCTTGCAGCGCAGGGTAAGCAACCTCGAGCAGCTATATGGTGGCGGGAAGAGTTTGGGTAGTAATTTTGGCGAGTTGCCCTTACTAGCCCGAACAGTGGATGTCGTGGAGCAAAAAACCCGACACGCCGCACAGGCTCGCAGTGGAAAAGGTAAATACCCCGTGTTTATGAACGGCCTGGTGGGCAGCGTGACCTACAGCGGGGATTTACGGCCCTTCGCAACGCTGCTACGGTTTGGTGAACTGGTTGGAGTGGGGAAATGGGCGCACTTTGGGGCGGGAAGATATCGGATTAGGGGAGGGGTATGAGCTACAACAGAAACAAACCTATTGGGTTGTGTTGGACGGGCCACCCATTGGTTGATATGGGTGTTGCCGGCCTGACTGTGTTTGCCGAAAAGCGCAATCCCGCGGAAGTGACTGGAGCTGACCTGGAGGATTTTGTGGAATGGGCGAAGGACGCCTACTTTACCAAAGAGATGACGGGTTGGATCGCGGTTGCCTTTACCAGCAACTTCATCAACCCCAGCTTCGAGCCGGAAAGAAAGCGCGAGGTTGCTAAGAAAATCCTTGAGAGCTTCAAAAACCCAAATACCCTTAAAGCGCTTGGGTGCAGCTACTTCCGACGCCCAGCCCAGCAATTGGTCGCCCGCGATTTCGTGCCGATGCTCACTGGGCGCGAGCCATCGAACTTCTTTCCTGACGGGCAGCCTCAACTGCCCATCAGTGGACTGGGAATCACTACGTTGCAAGGTCTCTCGCTGGCCTCTCCGTTGGTTGGCGGGCGGCTGATGGTGGTGGCTGCTGACGACCCCAGGCTATTGTTACTTTTAGTGAAGTGTTGGCAGCCAGAGATTCGCAAACGGGTACAGCTCTCGAAGTCTTCTGGGGAAAAATGCTCAGGTTGGAGTGGGCCACGTTCGCGGTTAATTGAAAAGATTGTTGAGATTGAGCAACTTCGTGAAAACAACCAAGACCCTGACCTTGAGTATACCGGTAGTGTCACCATCTACTACGCTAGTAACAGCGGTCAGGGGCCTGAGCTAACCATTTATACCCTTGAGCTGCCCGCCCTAGCCTTTGTACGAAAGGCCCAAGGCATTAGGCACCGTGAGGCCTGGAACCGACTGGTTTCGAGTGCTTGGCAAGAGGTTAAGGATAAGGATAAGGATCCTCGGTATGCGAGGCGCAATGATGTCTATGAAGCGGTATTCGACTTGCCTCAAGACGCCGCAAGGTTCGTTCGACGCTTTTTTTGGAAACCCGTTGTTGACCAACTTAAAGGTGCGAAGCCAGTTGAGGGGAAAAGACGAGCCAAAAAATCAAAAAGTGAAACCACCGCAGCGAATGCTGCATCTACTCGACGTCCCGCAACTTTGTGGGGTTTGCTCGAGTTGTTTCTAAGGGAGGTTTTAGGTATGGAGCAGAGTCGTATTCAAGCCATTCGAGCCCTAGCCGACCGTCTAGCAGATGCGGTCAAGGATGATAACGATCGTCGCTTGTTTCGGCGCATTTATACCGCCCGAAAACCCTTTGAGGTTCGACAACTCTTGATTCAGATGGGGATGCGACGGCTAAAGGAGGGTCTTGAACCTGCTGTAAGGTTCGATGAATTTTTGGAAATTTTTGAGGAGGGCGATGAGTTGGCTCGAGCTGATTTCAGCCTGGCCTGGGATTTGACTCGGATTCGCTTCATTGAAGCCTTGTTTGACCAGCAGTGGTTTGATAGCAACAAGGAAGTACTTGAAGATATACCAGAAGAAGAAGAGGAGGAATAAACATGGCCTTTATCGCTGGAACCCTACTACTGGATGCACCTGCTTCCGCCCTTAACAACTCCAATCGTGCCTTCGATGCCGACTATGACAACGAAGTAGGTGTGAAGCTAATTCGTACTAAAGAAGGGGCCCTGCCCTACGTGTCGGCACAATCTTTTAGGTTTTGGTTGCGCAGCACCCTCGAGCAACAACCCGACTGGGCGGCTCATACTGCACCTATTTTCCGCGAGAACAAAGTGGCTTATACCGATGCCAACCCGCTTAGGTATTGGGATGACGATCTTTTTGGTTATATGCGGGCCGAGTCTAAAAAGACCACTGCGAAGGAGGCCAGGACTGAGGATGCCTCCCGCGCTAGTGAGACTGAAACCCAGACCAGCATTACCCGTACATCGCCTTTTCGCATGAGTACTTTGGTTTCCATTGCCCCCGTGAACATCGTCAAGGATTTTGGCACCATGAGCCGCCACGAGGGCAACCCTGTGCCGCACGCCCACCAGTTTTATCGGGCTACGCTCAAGGGTCTTTTTTCCCTTGATTTGAACCGGGCAGGCACCTTTAGCTACCGTGATCAGAGCGGATCACGCAACCTTGACGAAGTGCGGATTCAGGCTGCCAAAGACGAAGGGTTGCACCATGATGAAAAGAACAAAGAATTCCGCCTGCCAACAGATGAACGAGCAAAACGTATCGCAGGCCTTCTCAAGGGCCTAGCCCACCTCGAGGGTGGGGCCAAGCAGGCTATTCACTACACCGATGTAACACCCGTAGTTGTAATGACGGCTGTGTTCAAAGGTGGAAACAATCCGCTGCATTACGTGGTTGGGGCTGACGAGAAGGGCCGTCCGAAGGTTCAGGTTGAAGCCCTAAAAGAAGCCTTGCAGGTCTGGCGCGACTGTTTGCTGAGCGATTTGTATGTGGGTTGGGTACAGGGTTTCTACGATGAGCAACGGGTTAGGCTTGAGGCTACCTTTTAGGGGAGTATCCCGAGCCCGATTCCTTTCGCTTCGCCTATGTATTTACCCATCAAGGTAGTGTAGATGACTTTGAGCACACCTGGCTAGTAAAAGCCGACCGCAGCGCTAGGGGATGGAAGCACCCAGCCAATATCAGTGCGAACCTCAGCCCGACCGTTCGAGAGCTGTTCTTTTCCCCGCGCCTTACGCTTTACCTGCAAACACCCAACCTCGAGACTTGGCGCAGGGCCTTCCTCGAGCCGCGCTATCCGGTGTTGCTGGGTCGCTCACAAGACCTCGCTAGTTACCGCAGCGTGGAGGTGATAGACCTCGAGCAACGCGACACCGGCTATTACGAGCACACTTTGCTGCCATGGTCGTACCGTCCCAGGGTACAGGTTGGTCAGGGCATTCTGATGCCGCGCTGGATAAACCCTGTTAATCGCCGTGAGGTGCGCTGGGCCAGGTATGTAATCCTTAATAGCCGCCTGTTTCATCCCAACCCAAGACAGCAGGAATCTATTAGCGGGGTGATCACGGTGAGCGGAGCCAGCGAGGTTCTTTGGGTAGATCCTACCAGCCCTGTCCACAGTGAACGCCAGCGTATCCTGGTCTGGCACAGCCTGTTGGGTGAGGAGAGTGAGTCCCTTGAACCCAGCGCAGCCCTTTGAACCACTGGCTAAGAGCGCTCGACTAGGTTTTGAGGGAAAGCCCGAGACCCTGGAACAGCACACCCAACGGGTGGTAGAGCGTTTGGCAGGACTTGCTAGTCGTACGCCGCACTTATCGCAAATAGCGGGCCTGCCCGACTTCTGGCATATCGCGTTTTGGTCTGCGGTGATCCATGACTTTGGCAAAGCTGCCAGCGGCTTCCAGGCACGACTCAATGGCGGCGGTCAGAAATATCTACACCGCCACGAGGTGCTTTCGCTGGCCTTCTTGCCCTGGGTTGCCGAGCCGAACGAGGCTCGATTGATCGCGCTTGGGGTGATCTCACACCACCGGGATAGCGAGGTCATCAAAACCTTGTATCAGGACTCGAGCGGCGTGGAGTTACTGACTGAGTTTGAGCCCCGAGCCATTGAGTGGTTGAAAGACTGGATCGAGCGTGTCCCCAATGACTGGGTAGACCACTATGACTTGGCCCGGCTTGGTGTGCAGAAGAAGACTTTTCAGATAGACCTCAAACAGTTTCCTAAGCAGGCAGCGGAGGCAATTGAAAAGGGTATCAAGCTTTACGCTAACATTCATCGCCTTGATGAGCCCTATCCCCATGAGCCGGGTTTTGCCCAGCTCCAGGCCGAGCGCCGCTTGCATATCCTGCTGCGCGGGATTATTACCCAGTCCGACCGGATGGCAAGCGCCCGCGCCCCTATCCCCTCGGTTCTGTGGTTACCCTGCCTTGAGCAACTCATCGCGCGGAAAAACAAGGAAGCTGAGCCAAGAGGGCATCAGAAAGCTGCTCGGATCGAAGGCAATCTTATTTTTAACGCCCCCACTGGAAGCGGTAAAACGGAAGCCGCCTTGGGATGGGCCGCGGTACAACAAACCCAGGCCCCCAGGCGGCTCATTTACGCGTTGCCCTACCAAGCCAGTCTGAATGCCATGAAAGATCGGCTTGAGCGCGACCTTAGGCCAGAAGGCGGCGTCGCTATTTTGCACAGCCGAGCTTTACAGGTGCTGTACCGCCAGCACAAAGAAGGGGTCGAAGATCTCGAGGAGCTAGCACAAAACGTGCGTCGCCAGAATGACTTTAACCGGTTACACCAGCCTGCCGTGGCGGTACTGACCCCCTACCAGGTACTCAAGGCTATGTACCGAATTGCAGGCTATGAGGGCCTGCTGACCATGCTGGCAGGCTCGTGCCTTGTCCTCGATGAAATCCACGCCTATGAGCCAACCCGCTTGGGCATGTTACTGGCAGTCACCGAGACCCTGTGCCGCGACTTTGACGTGCGGGTGTGTGCAATGACAGCCACCATGCCAGCCTGGCTAAGAGAGGAACTCGAGCGCTGTCTGGGTGTGAAGGCCTTGCCGCCCGACCCGGAGCTTTTCCGGGCTTTCAGGCGACATCGGCTTGAGCTGCTCGACAAGGATATCGAAAGCTTAGAGGCTCAGAAACGGATTGTGAATGAGCTGCGTGCAGGCCGCAGCGTTCTGGTGGCCTGTAACACGGTGAAAAAAGCGCAGGCGGTTTGGCAAAGCCTTAAGACGCAGCTTCCCCCCGAGAAGGTTTTACTGCTGCATAGTCGCTTCACGGGACGAGACCGTCTCGCCAAAGAGCAGGATATTCAGGCCCGCCTCGATGCCAATCGAGATACCCAAGACCCCATTGTGGTTGTGGCGACCCAGGTTATTGAGGTCTCGCTTGAGCTGGACTTTGACTGCATCTTCAGCGAGCCTGCACCCCTCGAGGCCTTAGTGCAGCGCTTCGGGCGGGTCAACCGCAGAGGTAAGAAGGGCGAGAACGGCATTGTACCAGTTACTGTCTTGACCCAACCTCGAGATGGCCAGCGGATCTACGACAATGAGCTCGTGCAACGGGGATTAGAACAACTCGAGGCCAATGTAGGTACTGAGTTTGACGACCTGGAGGTATCAAGTTGGCTCGACAATGTGTATAACGAGACGCTCTTGAAGGTTTTCCGTGATAAAGTGCAGCGCAGCGCAAAGGAATTCAGAGCGGTTGCTGTAAATACCCTCAAAGCTTTTGCCCGAGATGAGACCCTTGAGCACAAGTTTGACGACCTGTTTGACGGCATTCAGGTATTGCCAAAGTGCTTTCAGCAGGAGTATGAGGATACCCTGAAATATTCCCCTATTGAGGCATGTAGCCTGCTGGTGAACGCCCCACGCTGGATTACGGCGGGACTGTGGAAGCACGTGCATTGGAGCGAGACCCTAAAACTCTTTATTGCTGACCTGCCGTACAGTGCAGAACTCGGGATGGAGTGGAAGGCTCCCGAAGTACGAGAAGACACCTGGGGGCAATTGGACGACTAACGACTAAGGATGAGCAATGAACCTGATCATCGAAGAGCGTGGCACCTTCATTGGCCTCAAGTCGGAGCGCTTACAGTTCCGTGTGGAAGGGCAACCCTTGCGTGAGGTAGCCCTGCGCGACCTCGAGACCCTTTCCATCGTCTCCAGTGCGGTTAGCATCTCGGTGGAAGCCATCCGGGCCTGCGCCAAATTTGGCGTACAGATTGACCTACTGGACGGCCAGGGCGACCCCTATGCCAAGATCACCAGCCCCTACCTTGTGGGTACAGTTACTACCCGTCGTGCCCAAATGCTGGCCTACACCACCCCTAAAGGCCTGGAGGTGGCCCGCCACGCGGTGCGCGTGCGGCTGCGCAACCAGGTTAACTTGCTGCGCTACTTTGGCAAGTACCGCCGCGAAGCCGACCCCGCTGCTTATGCTGCCATCGAGGAGGCCCTGCCGTTGCTGCAAACCTTCGAGGCAGAACTCGACGCCATTCAGGCCCCCAACGTGGATGCTGCCCGCGACCTGCTTTTGAGCGTGGAGGGCCGTGGTGGGGTTGTGTACTGGGGCGCGATAGCAGCTTTGCTGCCCCAAGACCTCAACTTTCCAGGCCGTCTGGGGCGCGGGGCCACCGATCCAGTAAATGCCTGCCTCAACTATGGCTATGGCATCCTTTACTCACAGGCCTCGGGCGCACTCTCGACGGCGGGCCTCGAGCCTTTCGCGGGTTTTCTGCACACCGACCGTCCGGGTAAGCCCAGCCTGGTGCTGGACTTTGTTGAAGGCTTTAGGGCCGCTGTGGTGGATCGTGCCATTATTGCTGCCCTTGGGCGAGGCTGGCGACCGGAGTTCGAGAAGGGCAAGCTCCAGCCCTCTTCACGTAAGCGCTTGGCCGAGGCGGTGCTCAACCGCTTGGATGCCAGGGATACCCATAAGGGCAAACGCTTCCGGCTTAAGAGCATTATGGTGGCCCAAGCTCGCAGTCTGGCCTTATTTCTGCGAGATGAGGGAGATTACCCAGTCTACGTAGCGAGTTGGTGAACCATGCTGATCCAAGATCCGCGCAAACCAGGTAAGCCCGTTCTGGTGCTTTATGACATTACCGACGACCGCATTAGAACCAAGGTAAGCGATGCCTGCAAGGACTATGGACTGGATCGGATTCAGTTTAGCGCCTATAGCGGCAGGCTAACCCGGGCAGCAAGGGAAGAGCTGGAAATACGCTTGGATAAGACCTTGGGCGACCACAGCGGGGCCATCACAGTGATTCAGCTAGAACAAAGCCAGTTCGAGGGAGCTTGGAAGAAGGTAAACCCGTGATCACCCCTGTTGAATTGAGGCAGTACCACTATTGTCCACGCGTCGTATTTTATGAACGTTGTACTCCGGTTTATCGACGTGAGACCCGGCGTATGCAATATGGGCGTGAGGCGCACGACGTCGAAGTGGCACTTGAAAAGCAGAGGAGTCTCCAGCGCTATGGTTTGCACCAAGGACAGCGAGAATTTGCTGTGCATATGTCTAGCGAGGCGCTCGAGCTCACCGGTATTGCCGATTTGGTGGTGATAGTTGGAGCAGAGAGTTACCCGGTGGAGTTCAAGGACAGCACCCGCGAACCCGACCTAGGGCATCGGATGCAGTTGTGTGCCTACGGATTGCTGCTCGAGGCCACCCGTCAAACCAAAAGCCCCAAAGGGTTTTGGCATAGCACCCGCACCCGTGAGACTTTTGAAATAGAGTTTGATACCCGACTCCGTAAAAGAACCCTACAAGCCATCCGAGAAATTAAGGCATTCATCAAAGCTGAGCGCTGCCCTGACCCCACGCCGCAAGTGGCCAAGTGTTTCGAGTGCGAGCTGAAGAACTTCTGTGGCGACGTTTTTTAGTCGCAAATCACTCGACCCCACCAAAATCACACCTATTTGCGAACTCGTATCCGGCGAGATTTGGGCGCAATTTTGCTTGCCTTAGAGAAGACTATTCTCAAGCGAAAGCGCCAGTGTCCTGCCAGACAGCTCATCTCGCTCGCAAACCGGAATAAAATTGGCGCCAGTTTTTATTTGCGAGAAGCTGTTGCTTGTATAATGACGTTGCGTTCCAATCACGCAAAAGCACATTGACAACTAGAATGTGAAGCGGAAAAACCCGCGTATTGATCGCTCAAGAAATGCTGTCCTCGAGCGATAGAGGACTGAAATTTGGCCTAGGCCTTGGCCTTTTGGCCTTGGCTATAGCAAGAAATGCTGTCCTCGAGCGATAGAGGACTGAAATCTACTACGAAATCTATAGTAGGGGCTAGGGGCTACAAGAAATGCTGTCCTCGAGCGATAGAGGACTGAAATAGGTCAATCTTGCTGGCCGTTCCCGCGCCGTCGTTGCAAGAAATGCTGTCCTCGAGCGATAGAGGACTGAAATAGACATATGGTAATCGTATGTCTAGGAAGGAAGGAACAAGAAATGCTGTCCTCGAGCGATAGAGGACTGAAATTGCTAGCTGGTGC
>NZ_JBBINI010000017.1:0-83271 GCF_037443965.1 Meiothermus sp. | reverse complement strand
CACCCAGACGTAGGTAGCCACCAGGAGGGTTTCTGCGTCAAGATAGTACAGGGGGTGCTCTCTGTGGGTTTCCATAGCACCCCCTCTTTTTTACATCCCCTGGGGTAGGTCAAGTAGCACACGAAGGGATTTGTTTTGCGGTTTGCCCAGGGTTTCGGAGCCCATGGCCACCACAGTATCGGCGGCCAGCACCCACTGGCCTGGTTGCCAGACCGCCTGGGCTTTCTGGGCTGCCAGGGCCCCTGCCATCTGGCCGGGGACCAGATGGCTCAGGGCCTCCTCGTCAATGTTGGCCGGGCGGGTTCGGTAGGGCAACGCGAGCCGCTGCAACAGCTCGGCCCGGCGGGGGCTTTGGGAAGCCAGGATAAGGGTGGGAAGGTGGGTCATATTACATCCTACTGCCTGGTTCCCACACGCCAAACCGCCTCCACCTCCCGCTGGTAGCGCAGGGCCAAGGTGCTGTCGCGCAAGATAAGCAGATTTTCATTGTTACGCCCAAAGCCGGAGTTGGTGAAGTTGTAACTGCCCGTGACCACCCACTCCCCGTCCACCACGATTACTTTGTGGTGCATGGTGTAGGGGTTGCCATCCTTGCGCACGTCCACCCCCGCCTTGCTTAGCACCTCATCCAGAGAGTTTTCCAGGTTCCGCGCATCTATCACCACCCGTACCCGAACCCCGCGCTGGTGGGCTTTAGTCAGGGCCTCCACCATGCGCACATCGGTCAGTACGAACGCGGCAATCCAAATTTCCCGGTTGGCCCGCTTGATCAGGTCGAGGATGGCCCCCCGGCCCTCGCGGCCTCCCGCGGGGCTGAAGTACACGGTACCTTCGGTAGCGCCAATCTGGAAGCGCTCAGACCGTCCCAGCCCACTTTCCTGACCGGCGAAGATGGCATTGAACTCGGCCCGGTAGACCTGCACTAAGCCCAGCACCGGCAGCCACAGGCTATTCTCGTTGTTGCGCTGGAAGGCGTTCCAGGTCAGGTTGGTGCTGCCCGTCCAGACCCCTCGATCGTCAATCAGCACAAACTTGTGGTGCATCAGCGCGTTATTGCGGCTGTCGTAGCAGACCTGTACCCGCTCTAGGGTCTCGCAACGGGCCTGACTGCTGCTGCGCACACCCAGGCTTTCTCGAGTCTCGCGGCGGTAGTCCGAATCGTTGAACATCCGTACCTGCACACCCCGAGCAGCCGCGCGAAGCAGGGCCTGCCCAATCTCGCGGTCTTCTAGCTCCAGCGTAGCCACCTCGATGCGGCGCTGGGCCCCATCCATCAGGCCAATCAGGCGGTTTTTGGCCTCGCGGCCTTGCTGGGGTGCGAAGTAAAGCTCGAGGCCCCCGGCTGTTTTGTACGAGGGTGGAACCGGGCGAAAGTAGGTGTCCCAGACGAAATACCCTACCACCCCCAACAACAGCAGGAAAAGCCAGATACGGTCACGGCTTCGTCGGCGTGGTCGGAGCACATTCAAAATCGAACGGCGGCGCATTGCAGGTGTTTACTTTACAACGCAGGCTGCGATAGGTTGGTTTGCGCTGCGGGCCTGCCACAGGGGCAAACGCTAATCTGGGCTACATACTGGTGTTCTATACAGTACAGCGGGCTTCGGTTAGGGGCCAAGGGTTAGTAGTTGCGCTAGACTCTTGTTTGGGAGTTGGGTTTTTGGATGCTTTCTTGGGAAAACAAAAGTTACAATTTGCACCCTTCGACTGGCGGTAAATCGTGAGCGATACCGTTATTCGTAGAGCTTTGCTGGTGGGTTTGTTGTTGCTGGGGGTTCTGTTGGCAACCATCACCCGGCAATCGGCCCCTACCCTGCCGGGCGAGTTCGCCGCCCGCACCGCACCTTTGTTTGGCTTCTCCTTCCGCTTGGGCCAGAACGCTAAGGCCAGCCTGGCCGCCATCTTTGACCGCCGCGACCTGCGGGCCGAACAGCGCCGAATGCAGGCCGAGTTGCAACAACTCCGGCAAGAAAACCAGCGCCTGACCCTGGAAAACCGCAAGCTCCAAGCCACCTTGCGGGTGCAGGCCGTGCAGGGCGTGGGCGTAGTAGCGGTCGCGCCGGTGATTGATGACGACCCCTCAGGGCTCTACCGCCGGCTCTATTTAGGGGCCGGTGCGGCCCAGGGCCTGCGGGTTGGAATGCCCGTCACCACCGCCAACGGACTGGTGGGGGTGATCACCGAGGTCACGGCAAACAATGCCGTGGTTCGTACCGTCCTCGACCCCGAGTCGAGGGTAGGGGTACGGCTCGCCAGTGCGCCAGGGCGCGGCATTGCTTATGGTGCGCCGCCCCGTATGCTGCGGGTGGAGATTGCCCCCGAAGCCAGTGTTAAGCCTGGCGACAAAGTGGTATCTGGGGCCTTGCAAGGGCTCTATCCGGCCGGTATCACGGTGGGAACCGTCGAGCAGGTACTGCCTCTCTCACCCGGGGCACTGAAAAAGATTCTGATGGTGCGACCCGCAGTGCAGCTCTCGCTGCTGGAGGAAGTGCAGGTGCTTAAGCCATTATGAGTACAAACAATACAGAACTGCGTACCAAAGGGCTATCGGCTACCATGCGTCACTGGTGGCTGCCGAACGATTGCCCCCGCACAAAGAAAATTGGCCCGCTCGAGGTCACTTGGGCCCGGCTATACTACCATCTATGGTTATCTATGTGTTGATTGAATCAACTCTTTCCTGACTATGCGGATCATTCTGATCATAATTTTAGCTTTTCTCCTCCAGGGCTTTGTTTCCGGGTTGCTGGGGGATAGTTTTGTACCGCCTGATCTGATCTACTTAGCTACCTTACTGTTGGTGGCTTCGGTGTCACCGTATGTGGGCTTGCCGCTGGCTTTTACCCTGGGACTGCTGCAAGACCTACTGTCGGCAGGGTATCCGGGTTTGCATGCTGTGGGATTGCTGTTTGCCGCCTATGCCTACTATCGTCTTTCACGGCTGGTGCACTGGAACGAGTTGGCGGGGCAAGCAGTTATTCTGGGAGGCAGTTTTGTAGCCAAGTGGGTGGGTATCCTGCTGGTGGCCTTCTGGCTACGGCTGGGCAACTTCAACCCTCTCACCCTGTGGTCGGTTATCCTACCGGAGATGCTGTTGACGCTTCTCATCGCCCCGATTGTTATTCAGCTTTACCAGCAGCGTTATGCGATTCGCAGCAAATAGGAATGTCTGTTGCGTATACATAGAGTCTCGAGGCGATAAATAATGCACGCCACGCAATTCTCAAACATTCACAGGGGCGATTCCACCCCGGCAACATCTGTTGGTACTCCATCCGGAGTGATGTCATGAACAGCCGTATCTGGATCTTGCTAGGTTTTTTTTATCTACTGCTACTGCTGTTTGTGGGGCGGCTATGGCAGTTGCAGGTAGTGCAGTACGAACAGTATGCCACCCGCAGCCAGGGCAACTACCTGCGCACCGAAACCTCGTTGGCCCCCAGGGGGCGCATTTTGGATCGCAACGGGCAGGTGATTGCTACCAACCGCTTGGCGGTGGATTTGATTTATTCGGGTGGGGAAGTCCATTTCAAGGAGCGTATTCTGTCTATAGCTGGGCTGAAGGAACTGCCCCGGGTAGAGCGGGAGCCGGTGGAGTTGATGGTGAATATACCTGAAACACTGATTCCTACCCTCGCCGAACTAACCGCCGGAGAACCCAACCTGAAGCTTTTGGAGCGTATCGAACGCGTTTATCCCAACCCCATTGCAGGGCCGGTCATCGGCTACACTGCCCTCCCCAGCCCAGAACTGCTTAAGGAAGGCTACGACCCCGAGGAGTTGGTGGGAGCCTCGGGCCTTGAGGCCGCCCTGGAGGCCCAGCTCAAGGGCATCAAGGGGGTGGTGCTGGCCGAGGTGAACGCCCGGGGCCAGCGGGTGCGCTTTGAGGAGCTCAGAGAACCCCAGGCCGGAACCGACGTGTACCTGACCCTCGACCTAGAGCTACAGCGGGCGGCCGAACAGGCCCTGCGCGAAGGGGTCGAGGACATCAATCGAATTCGCACCCGCAACCGGCTACCCCTAGCTAGCAGAGCCAAGGGTGCCATCGTAGCCCTCGACCCCCGCAACGGCGAGGTGCTGGCCATGGCCACCGCTCCAGCCTTCGATCCCAACCTGTTTGGCCGTAGACCGCGTGCCAACGACAAAATCCGCGAGCTGTTCGCCGACAAAGACCGTCCCACCCTAAACCGTGCGATCAACGCCTATCCCCCTGGCTCGACCTACAAGTTGGCCACCTCGAGCATGGCCCTGGAAAGCGGCTATGTCACCACCGACACAGCTTTTCGCTGTAGCCCCTACATTGTTTTTGGAGGTATCCGGCGCAACTGGGCCCGCTACGACATGGGCATGATGACCGTCGAGGAAGCCATCGCCCAGAGCTGCAACACCTGGTACTACCAGGTCTCGATGCTCGACCCCATCGGGATTGTGGACAAGCTGCACAAGCGTGCCCTGGAGCTGGGGGTGGGCCGCCCCACCGGGCTGGAGATCGGCGAGCAAAGCGGCATTGTGCCCACCTTGCAGTGGAAGCGCCAGAACATCCCCCGCGACCCCCGCTGGTGGCCGGGCGAGACGCTTTCGATTGCCATCGGGCAGGGCTACAACAAGGCCACGCCGGTTCAGATAGCCCGCATGCTGGCTACCATCGCGCAAAACGGCCAGCAGCCCGAGTTGCACCTGGTTCGGCGGATTGGCAATGTGCCCATCCAGCGGCCCAGTACCTCGGTTGCGGGCAAGCACTGGAAGGAGCTGAAAGACGGCCTCCGCCTGACCGTGACCTGGGGCACGGCCAAACATGTGCTGGGCAATTTCCCGGTAACCACCGCCGGCAAGACTGGAACCGCCCAAAACGAGACCATGACCCCCGGCCTCGAGCACGCCTGGTACATGGGCTATGGCCCGGTAGACCCCGCCGATCCCCGCCCCCCCCTGGTGGTGGTGGCCTTCTTCGAAAACGGCGGGGAAGGCAGCGGAGTGGCGTTGCCTGCGGCGCGTAAAGTGATGGCAGCGTACTGGAAGGTGGGGCAGGATTTCGCCTCAAACTAGGTATCTATGGCTATGAGCCAAGACCTTGCAGCTTGGGGTCAACTTCTGGAGTATCGGGCTGGACCCCATGCGGTTTGATACGCATTTCGGCAGTATCGTTCACTGTTGAAAGCCTAAACGATACTCTCGAAATGCTTTTCTACTCCCTTCGGTCGGCTTGAATCCTTCACCTATGACTGCGTCCAACGGTGAAGGATTCAAGCGGAAACGGTTTGACGCCCAAACGGCCCAGTATCAACGCCGCTACCCGCTCGCCGCCCATGGCCACCGCCGGCACCGACTGCCCTGGGAAAATGGTCTCTCCCACCCGCCACAGGTTGGGAAAGGGCGTTTTAGGGCTGGGCGTGCGGAGCGGATGCACCTGGGGATAGCCCCCTACCCAGCCGTCTTGCCGCCGGGTGTAGAACTGGTAGGTTCTGGGGGTCGCCCCCAGAATGAGCCGGGCCGATTCACGAAAGCCCGGAATTATTCGCTCGAGCTGGTGCTCTACCCTGGCCTGCCAGGCCTGCTTCTTGGCCCGGTAGGCTTCCTTATCCAGACCTCGCCACTCCGCCAGCGGGGTGTGCACCGAGGCAGATAGCACCCGCATTCCAGATGGGCCACGCAGGGTATCGCTCGGATCGGCCAGACTGACAAAAGTCCAGTCGCCCTCGCCGGCCCACTGGCGGTAGAGGGCCCCCCTGGGCACTACCGCTGCGGGTACTACGGCGTGCAGCATGAAAGCCCCCCAACCATCGGCAGGGGCCGGTAGGGGCCTGGAGCTGGGAAGAAGCGCGGCCAGATTACCTGGGGTCAGGTTGGCAACGAAGATATCGGCGGGGATTACCTCGCGCTCCCCACGCCGACGTCCGCCCATCACCACCTCCACCGCCCTGACCCGACCGTGCTCTACTCGCAGCGTTTCTGCGCGGTGGCGGTAAAGCACCCGCCCACCGTGCTTTCGCACCGCCTCCGCCAGGATCTCCGCAACCGCGCCCATGCCCCCCAGGGGAACCACGGGGCCACGGTGGGGCAGGTCGAGGGCTGCCGCACCAAAGAGCGCATACGTATCGGCAGCATCGGTCTGGGAGGCGATTAAGAGCTGGGCGTCGAGGAAGCGCCGGAAGGCCGCATGGTTGGGTGCATGGGCCAGGGTAGGCCGTACCAAGTCTGCCAAAATGCCCGGCAGATCCATCAGGTTGTTTAGCGCCCAGGGGAGCCCTTTCTGAACCAGGCTCAGAAATTCCAGCCCGTCGGCGGGCGGAAACGGCAAACCCTGGGCCACCTTCCACAGAGCCAGGGCGCGCTTTTCCTGCCATTGCCAGAACCTCTGCACTGGCCTGCCAAAAGCCGCCCGCTGGGCCTCGAGTTCGGGGGTTCGGCCCACCGGACGGGGTACTACCCGGCCATCGGGCAACCAGACCTCCATCAGGGCCTCGCCCGGCGGCAGCCGGTGTACCGGAAAAGCCACCCCCAGTTGCCGCTCGAGGCGGGTAAAAACCCCTTCCTCGTCGAAACCTGCCAGCAAGGTCGCCCCGGCGTCGAAGCGAAAGCCCTGGTGCCAGAAGGTTCCCGCCGAACCGCCGGGGTAGGTGTGGTGTTCCAGTACGGTGACCTCGAGGCCCACCTGGGCCAGTAAAGCAGCGGTGGTGAGCCCACCCACCCCCGCGCCGATGACCACAACTTTCATCGAACTTTATTCTGCGCCTCCCCGCCACGCGGGACTTACGGGGTGGCTACAGTCTCGAGGTGGTTTCTCGATTGGGAAAGCCCCGCTACAAAACAGCAAAGCCCCCCAGCAGTCCGGTTTGGGCCAGGCCCAGCCCAACACAGCGCCCTGTCAGAGCAAATAGGCGCCTATCGCTTGATTTCGCGCACGTAGGCCAGCACAGTATCAGGGTCGCGGAAGGCGTTCACGTTGCGCCAGACCCGCTCGATGCGGCCTCGGGGGTTCACCAGAATGGTATCGCGGTTGTAGAAGCCAAAAACCCCACCTACCTTGAACAGCCGGGCCAGGGTGCCATCTTTGTCGGGCAGCATGGCCCCTTTGAGGGCCATTTGCTCGATGAAGGTGCACTGGTCGGCGGCGGGGTCGGCACTGACACCGAAAATTTCGACGCCCAGCTTTTTGAACTCCTCGTAAAGCTCGGCATAGCGCTTGCCCTGCGCCGTACACCCCGGCGAGCTGGCCCTGGGATAGAACCAAAACAGCAAGTATTTCCCTTCCCTAGCTGTGGCTGCTAGGTCTATAGGTTTGCCGTAGGAGTCCTGCACTTTAGGTAAGGCTACTGGGTCACCTGGGGCCAGCGCCAACACCGGCAGCGCAAACGCAAGAAGCATCCACCAGAGGCGTTTCATGTACTAGAGTGTGCCCGGACAGGGCCAAGGTTGTTGTGGGCCAGACTTCAAGTTGGGTTAGGTTCAGGTTGGATTTGGGAGGTTCCCACTTTCGATTTCAGGTATTCCAGCACAATCTGGGCATCTTGAAAGGGGTTGACGTTGCGCCAGATTTTTTCAATCTTGCCCTCGGGGTTGATCAGGATGGTATCACGGTTGTACATGCCCAGTAGAAGGCCAAAGCCCAGCCAGCCCCCCACCCCGAAGGCACGCCCTACCGCCCCAGACCGATCGGGAATCATGGCCCCTTTGAGGGCCACCTGGTCTATAAAACTGCACTGAGCAGCGGCCGGATCGGCACTCACCCCAAACACTTCGGCCCCCAGTCGCCTGAACTCGTCGTAAAAGTCGGCGTAGCGCTTGGCCTGGGCGGTGCAACCGGGGGAGCTGGCCTTGGGGTAAAACCATAACACGATGTAGCGCCCTTGCTGGACGAGTTGAGCGAGGTCTATGGTTTTTCCGTAGGAATCCTCGAGCTTTAGGAGTGGAGCTGTTTCACCTTCAACAAGCCGCATATGTTTAGTTTGGGCCTTCTGCCAAGATGTGCTTGTGGCATGGAATAAATTGTTTATTCAGTAACATATCGCAGCTTTCGCAGACGTTGCCTCCTATCCAGGAGGCCGCTATGCTGTCAAGACACAGCTATCGAGCTGGTATGTGGCTCAATAATTCTGAAGAGTGCTCTAAGTTGTTGTGCTGGCATTGGCCCACCGCAAGGAATCCCCCGACGCAAGCTGCTTGCGAATCTCAACTGATGCTAGTTCTGTCTATAACCGACCCAGATGGCAATAGAAGAGATCCTCGGACGCGCCCCCTCATGGGCAGAGTAGGTATTAACTCAACTTTCAAGTCGAAGAATGCCTCTTTCCAGCGCTACCGTTACGGCGGCGGTGCGATCGTCCACGCCCAGCTTGCCAAAGGCGTGCAACAAATGGGTTTTGACCGTAGCTTCGCTGATTTTGAGCTGGCGCGCAATCTCTTTGTTGGAAAAGCCCTTGGCTACTAACGAAAGCACTTCCAACTCGCGCATGGAGAGGTTTTCTTCGGCGGGGCCACGCATTCGGCCCAGCAGCCGGGCAGCAATGGGGGGAGACAGTACAGTTTCGCCCCTGGCACATAGTCGCACGGCCCGGAAGAGTTCCTCACGGGGCACATCCTTGAGTAGGTAACCCGTAGCTCCGGCCTCCACGGCTCGAACAATTTCGGAGTCGGTGTCGTAGGTGGTGAGTACCAACACCTGAAATTTGGAAGATTTGGCACGAATCTGCCGAATGGCACTCACCCCGTCCATCTGGGGCATGCGCAAATCCATCAGCACCACATCCGGTCTGAGCCTGTCCAGTAAGCCCAGCGCCTCCAAACCATTAGAGGCTTCGCCTACCACTTCGAAATCGGGTTGAGAAGAGAGCAAGCCCGAGAGCCCCGCCCGTACCACGGGGTGATCGTCCACCAAGAGAATTCGAATCGTCGTGACTTGGTTCATAAAATTTCCGCCTTTGGTCTATCCAGCGTTCCAAAAAGGGGGAGGCTGAAGGCCAGGGTTGTACCCTGCCCGGCCTCACTTTCCACCGCCATCTGGCCCCCCAGTGCTTCCACCCGCTCGCGCATCGAGCGCAGGCCAAAACTGCCCGAGCTGGGCGGTTGCAAGCCCACCCCATCGTCTTGTACATCCATCAACACCACATCTTCCAAATAAGAAAGGGTCAGGGTTGCGTGACGGGCCTTGGAATGCTTACGCGCATTGGCCAGGGCCTCCTGGGCGATGCGCAAGAGGCCCACCTCGAGCTCCGGGTGCAGCGGGCGGGGGTCGCCGGTCAGGGCGAACTGAGCGCTGATGCCGCTCTCTTGCTGCCAGCGCTGGAGCAAGCGTTGCAGGGCTTCGGGCAGGGAGGTGTTCTCGAGGATCTCCGGGCGCAGGGCCCAGACCATCCGGCGGGCTTCCGACAAGCCTTCGCGCGCCGAGGTACGGGCCTGCTCGAGGTAGCGCGCGGCGGAAGTCTCGTTTTCCGAGGCCATCTCGGCAGCCTCGAGCTGCACCACAATGCTGGCAAACCCCTGGGCCAGGGTGTCGTGTATCTCGCGGGCCAGACGCTGGCGCTCCTCCAAAACCCCGGCCTGGCGGGAGGTTTGCTCGAGCTCGCGGCGGGTGCGCTCGAGCTCCTCCCGCGCCCGGGTCTCCCGTACCAGGAGCTCGAGGGTAAACAGGGCATAACCCGAGTATAAAAATGCGATGAAGATAAAAAAGGCTAGGCTCAGGTTAGGATACTTGGCAGGCGTTGGGAGTGCACTCCAGGATGTGGTTCCCTGCGGCCCCTGGCTCAACAAAATTTCGAAGGTGATCTGGAGTGGCTCCTGCTGGGCCCACCAAACCGACAAGCCACCCAAGCCCAGCACAATCAACAGCACCACCCACAGCGGCAACCAGTAGCGGGCCACCACCGGCACCAGGCCCAGCGCCAAAAAAGGCAGGTAGTTCTGGCTGAGCCAGGCCACCACCGCAATCCCAATCAGGATTAGAAGCGCGAATTCCCAGGCCCTACGCCGTCCAGGCCGTACCGCCCAGACCACCACCCCCAGCAAGGCCAGGGCCGCCCCCAGCCGCCAGGCTGTCTGGGCTGGGTCTTGCCAGGGCAGCAGGGTGGGCACCTCGAGCGGCCTGGCCGGCACCAGCAGGGTAAAAGCCAGCACCGTGAACAGGTTGAGCGCGGTGAGTACCACCACCACCTGTGCAACGGGGCGACCTGCAAAATAGCGCCGGAACCACCCGACCATAAAGAAATTGTAGCCCAGCCAGCCCCCAGGGTTTGCGCGGGAATACCCATTTGTCCACCCTACGCAAAACCCCTTTTCCCATGACAAAATGAGCCTGTCCTGATCGCCTTGCTCTTCCCAAGAGCATTGATTGTCTGGAGGTTGCATGCAAAAAATCACCCTGCCCCACCGCTACTCGGCCAGCGGTTCGCGCTTTCGCGAAGCCACCATCGAGACCGGCTGGCTGTGCTTCAGAAATGGCGCGGTCTCGGTTCGCATTAACCTTCCGCTGCTGACTCGGCTCGAGCTCTCCTACCAGATGCGCGACTGGTTGCTGGCGGTGGCTTTTGTGGGCCTTTTCGTGGGGCTTGCGAGCCTGGGGCTGCGCTCGCTGGGCTGGCTCAACATCCCCCAGCTCCTAAAAATCGCCCCTGCGCTGTTGGAGTACGGCGCCCTGGCCCTCGCAGCGATTGCCTTTTTGAGTTATCTGCTCTTTCCCATCCGGGTGCTGTACCTGTACGACGGCAACCCTGTGCCGCTTTTGGTGATGGGCAGTAAAAAAGCCATCGAGGATATGGAAAGTACCCTCTGGGCCTTCCTCGAGGCTCTGCACAGGAAGCAGCCCTGAGGACTTATGGAATCGGTTTGGGACTACCCCCGCCCACCGCGCTGCGAGCCCACCGCAAAGCGCGTCCAGGTAAAGCTTGGTGAGCTGGTGATCGCTGACACCACCCTTGCCTACCGCGTACTGGAAACCAGCCACCCGCCGGTCTACTACATCCCACCCGCGGACATTCGCATGGACCTGCTGGAAGCCACCCCCCGCCGAACCTACTGTGAGTTCAAGGGCCAGGCCAGCTACTGGACGCTTAAAGCAGGCGACACCGTGCTGCCCAACGTGGCCTGGAGCTACGAAGACCCCACCCCCGGTTTTGCAGCCATCAAGGGTTATCTGGCTTTTTATCTGGAACCCCTCGAGGGCTTTGTGGATGGCGAAAAGGCCCAGCCCCAACCGGGCCGCTTTTATGGGGGCTGGATAACCCAGGACCTCGTGGGGCCGTTCAAAGGCGGGCCGGAGAGCCAGGGATGGTAGCCCGACCACCCTTGAGCCGCCTATAGTTTACAAGTTTTGTCATCTTTGATAACCTGGCCTCCACGGGCTGGTGCAATACCGGCCAAGGGGGAGGATAGATGTCGCTACTGCGTAAGGGTTCGCCATCCAGGCCTGCTGCTTCGGCTTCGCCTCAACAGGCCACCCGGCCCCAGTACGGGCTGCTTGGGCTGGCGCTGCTGGGAGCGGGTTGGTTGTACGTGCAACTGCCCCCAGCCCAGGGCCTTTTGCTGCTGCTGGGGCTGGGGTTGGGCTTTAGCCTCTTTCACGCCCGGTTTGGCTTTAGCTCGACCTTCCGTCAGCTTTTGAGTGTAGGACAAGGGCGGGCTTTGCAGGCCCATATGCTGCTGCTGGGCGTAACCGCGACCCTGTTTGCCATTCTGTTTGCCCTGGGGCAGGGATTGGGCGGCCAGCCCTTGAGCGGCTACCTGGCCCCCATCGGGCCTGGCCTGCTGCTGGGGGCCTTTTTGTTTGGGGTGGGGATGCAACTGGCCGGGGGCTGCGCCTCGGGTACGCTATACACGACGGGGGGCGGCAGTCTGCTGGGCCTGGTGGCCCTGGTGAGTTTTGTGGGGGGCTCGGTGCTGGGGGCCTGGAACCTCGAGTTCTGGACAACCGGGCCGGGGGCTGCAGGCACCTTACCGCCCATCTCGCTGGCCGAGCGCCTGGGCCTATGGGGGGCCCTGGCCCTTACCCTGGCGCTGGTGGGGGGGCTGGCCCTGCTGGCCAAGTGGGTCATCCGCAAACGGCAGCCCCCACCGCTTTTTCAGCCTCGAGGCCCAAAGGGCTGGGCTCGAGTGTTGCGCGGCACCTGGCCGCTGTGGGTCGCTGCTTTAGTGCTGGCCGTGCTCAACGCAGCAGTGCTCTACGCAAGTGGGCGGCCCTGGGGCGTTACCTACGGCCTGACCCTGTGGGGTTCGCAGGCCGTGGAGGCCCTGGGTCTGGCCCAGCCGGCTTTCTGGGGCTTCTGGAACGGTGAGTCGCCCCTGGGGCGCTCCCCCCTGAGCCACCCCACCGCCCTGACCAACCTGGGCATCCTGCTGGGCGCGCTGCTCAGCGCCGCTGCCGCCGGGGTATTCGGCAAAAACCCCCGCTTGGGCTGGAAAGCCCTGCTGGCAGCCGTGCTGGGCGGGCTCTTGATGGGCTATGGAGCCCGGCTGGCCTACGGCTGCAATATCGGGGCCTACATCGGCGGGGTGGCCTCCTTCAGCCTGCACGGCTGGGTCTGGCTGGTCATGGCCTTGCTGGGCACAGGCGCCGGGCTGAGGCTACGCCCCTGGTTTGGGCTCTCCAACCCCAGGCCCACCGACTCGGTCTGCTAGGGGCGTTTACGGGCGTACCCAAAACGTCTTCACGCGCATTTCGGCAGTATCGTTAACTTTGGCAAGGCTAAACGATACTACCGAAATGCTTTTCTGCTCCCTTCGGTCGGCTTGAATCCTTCATCTCTAGCTGCGTCCAACGGTAAAGGATTCAAGCGAAAAAGGTATCACTACTTCACCCCAAACTGCGGTTCGCTGCTGGCAAACCCCACGCTCCCACTACTCGCGTTCCACACAAAGCTCCAGTTGCGGTTTCCACTTGGAACCAGGAGGCCGGCATCCATGAGCGCCCCCTCCGCATCGAGGCACACGAAACCGCCTGGGACAAAGACGGCCAGGCGGGCGTCGAGCTGCGAGAAGACCACCGGCGAGAGGCTATCGCGCAGGATTTGGTAACGGTCCATCCACGGTGGGTTGGCAAAATTGAAATCGGTGCGGTCGCAGTAAAGCGCCAGGCGCCAGCCCTTGGCGGACGTCGCAGGCGCGGCGGCGGGCGTGCAGGCGGCGGGCAACTGTGGGGTGGCGAGGCTGCCGATGACGTTCGCGCTTCCCCCGCCGCAGTTCTCGAGGCCTTGAACAAGCTCGAGGTTCGTCACGTAACGTAAACCGTTCATGTAAACCTGCTCGGCAGCCTGGTAGTAGACGATTCGCAGCCGCAACAGGGCAACAGCGCGGTAGGTCGGCTCGGAGAAGCGGGTGGCGAGGGTGGCGCTGGCGCGCCAGGCCTCGGCGTAGAGGGCGCGAAGGGCGCGATCGGCAGCCTGGAAGGCGGGCAGGGCTGCCTCGCGCCAGGCAGTGGCGCTGGCACAACCGAGGTTAGCACCAAAACGGGTACCGAGTTCGGAAACTGTGCGGTCGAGGGTGGCCTGGGCAGCCTCGAGGGCCGCGGCATAGTCGTTAAGGCCGTTCAACCGGGCGGCGGAAACCAGTGCATCGGCCAGGAATTCCACGAACTTGGCCTTGATGGCCCCCACCCGCCGCTCCGAGGCGATCTCAACCCGGCGACGGCCCTGTGCCGCCAGGGCGGCCTGAAAATCTTCCAGCTTGGGCCGGCGGTTCACGATCTCTTGATACAGGGCTACGAGCGCCTCCCGCGCCCCTTTGGTCTGGCCGGGGGGAACGAAGTCCAGGCTGGGCAAAGCAGGTACGGTGGGGACGATGGAAAAAGCCTCTGCGAGAGGGCGGGTTTCGAGGTTTTCGGCCCTAGGCAGGCTGTGCCGCCACCAGGCTCGACGTGCCCACACCTCGGCCTCGGCGCACTTGTTCTGCGCACCCAGGGTGTAGGCAAGGTTGACACGGGCCTCTTGCAGGTTAGGGTCGGCCTGGGCCGCCGCGCGCAGGGCGGCCTCGGCCTCGGGCAGCCGCCGCAGGCGCATCAGGGCGTGGCCTTTGTTATTGAGCAGCAGCGGGCGCAGGGCAGCGGGCGGGCTCAGGCGCTCGGCAGCGGTAATAAGGGCCAGGGCCTCGGCAAAGAGGCCGTAGTAGTTGGCGAGGCCCGCCAGGTTCACCAGATGCGCGGGGTTGCGTGGCTCCAAGGCCTGGGCCCGCAGCAGCAACCCCAGGGCCAGTTGCGGTTTGCCCATCACCGCCGCCAGCGCCGCGGTGCGGCTGGCGTTGCCCGCCTCGCGGTACTCCGGCTGGGTTTCCATCAGCCGCACACTACCCGGCCCCGAGGCTGCGTTCAGGGCGCGTTTCAGATTGGCCAGGGCAGCAGCCTGGGTGGGCACAGGCTGGGTTCCAGAGCTCGGCGGGGCCACACGTTGTAGCTGCTGTCGCTGGGCCTGGAGCATCCGCAACTGCTGTTGCAGCATCGGGCGGCTGGGGTCGTCGGCCTCGAGGTCGCGCAGTTCCTCCTCCAGCTCCCTGATGCTCTCATCGAGCCCCGCCATTATGTTTTGTCCCAAAGCTGCCTGGCCGCCGCGGGTCTCTACATCGCGGTCGGGGTTGGTCAGGGCCGAGAAACTGGTGCCCAGCGAATCGGGCTTGGGACACTGTGCGCCAATGTTGATCTGCAAATCGCTCAACGCGGCCATGCGCGGGGGCTGGGCCAGGGCCAGGGCAGCCAGCAGCCAGAAAAATAGAACCGGAATTCTCATCTAGCCTCCTCTCGGTTTTGACTAGGGGGATAAGGTTATGGTGATCGGGTTGATAGCTTGAAGGCTGAAGATCTGCCCCTGCATCCCGATGCCGGTAATGTTGTCGGTGATGTCCAGATTACCCCCATTAAAGGCGCCGCTAAAAGCGTTGAGCATGACCGTATAGGTGCCCGGCGCAAGCGGCGTGGGCGGGTCGGTCTGGGCGCGGGGCGCAAAGCTGAGTTCGGAGCCAAGGTAAAAGGCAAAGTCGGAAACCCCCGAACCGCCCTGGCGCTGGAAGATCACCTGATACAGCGCACTATAGCCAGGCTGGCTGGCGGCGCTGTCGTTCCAGGTGGCCGTCAGGCTGGCAGCGCTGTAGCTGCCCCCATCGGCCAGGTTGCTCCAGTTCACATTGCCCAGCGCAAAGGCCGAGCCGCTGCCGTCTATGCTGCCGTTACCGTCGGCATCAATGCTCAGGGTATAGCGCCTGCCAGCTACGATGTTGAAGTTGCTGGCAATATAGTTGCCCGTGCCCGGTGCCAGCTCGCTAAGGGTTACAGTGTTGCCCAAACTGTCGCTGAGGGTGATCTGGGCGCCGGAAGCTGGTTCGGCGTCCTCCAGGTCGCCGTCGGCGTTGGGGATACCTTTCTCGAGCAGTACGAAGACCGCCCCTCCGGGCTGCAATAAAGCAGAAGCCTCGAAAAAGCCCTCGGGGGCCGGGGCCACGGGGATGGGGAGCGGGTTGGTGGCTGCGGCCCTTACCGACTGGCTGGATGCGGCAGGGCAGGGCCCTGGCCTGCGGCTGTAGTTTTGGCCGTCCAGGCCGATCAGGTCGTCCTCGTAGACCTTGCCAATATCAATCACCTTTGCGCCCGGCTTGGGGATTAGATTTCCCCTCGAGTCCACAAAGGTATCGGTGTAGGTCTTGGTCGCCACGAAGTTGACCGGCACCCCCTTCTGTATTGTGATGCTGGCCTGCCCCAGCCGGTTGGTAACTGCCCGAAGACCTGGACGTGCCGTGACCACCGCTCCGTCCAGTGGCCCATCTCGCCCACGCACCTCTATATCCACACACTCCTGTTCCTGCACCGTTGGGGCCCCGCCGTACCAGGAAAAGTGGCGGATGCTGGCCCGGAGCACCGGGGTGGTGCCGTCTACGCTCGAGCGCTCTACGGTGCCCTCCACAAAGTCTTCCCAGCGCCCGGTCTGGGGGTTGTAGGCGTAGCAGTGAATCTTGTCGCCAATCTTATACTGGCTGCGCAGCTCCGGGGGGATGGGCAACTCGACGATGGCGCTCGAGCCCGGCTTGAGGTTGATGCGGCGGTTTTGTGAGTCGAGGATGCTGAACTCGGCAAAGGTCACCGGAGCCAGCGGCGTGGGGCTGGCCCCTCCGGCCACCAGATCGCCGGGCAGGGCTGCGTCTTCCTTGGTGGGGTCGAGCGGCGTGACCACCACCCGCAGGTTGGTATCGGTGGTCTCGAGGCTGTTGGGCTGGAAGATGACCGCATAGGGCCCGGCCTCGGTGCGCTGGAAGAGGGTGCGGGCCTGGGTGGGGTTGTAGCTTTGCTCGGTTCCGTCTTTCTTCAGGGCCACCAGCACGGTCTGGGCGCTGTCGGCCGACTCGGCGATGCCGTGGCCGGGGGCGTAGCCAGTCTTCTCAAAATCGAGCTTGACCAGGCCTGCTGGTAAACCGCGCAGCTCGAACTCGCCCCGCGCGTCGGTGGTGGTGGTGCGGCTGCTGCCCACCACCCGCACCGTCACGCCCGAGAGCCGCACCCCCGAGCCAATATCCGTTACCAGCCCCGCCACGGTGTTGGGAGCGCTGGGGGCCGTATTACCCCCACTGTTGTCGCCGCCGTTGCAGGCCCCAAGGAGCCCCATCAGAGCCACCAGCCATAATCTGTTTCGCATAATTCCTCCTATTGCCGACGAACCACCACCACATCGAACGAGAGGCCATCTATCGGGATGGCCTGGGTTACTTGCTTGCGCTCCAGGTCGAAGACCACCAGGTGGCCCTCGGTACCGCTGCTCACGATGTACACCCGCCTGCCGTCGGGCGAGAGGGCCGCGTGGGTGGGGTTGACAAAGACTTTATTGGCGAGCTCGAGCCGGAAGTTTTGCACCTGACCCGAGTCCAGATCCACCAGCGAGACCGCGTTGGAGTAGTAGTTGAGCGACAGGATTTTCCCCTTGCCCACGGCCAGCATCCCCAGCGGCCCCGGCGTGACGGTGAAGCTTTTGGGGCTTGCGCCGGGCGCGTGCAGGCTGAGGGTGTTGGACTCGAAGTTGGAGACCAGAGCCCCCTCCCCCAGCGGCAACACAAAGGCCGGGTCGGAGCCGGTAGGGGCCTCGGCCAGGGTTTGCCAGGTGTCCTCATCGAGCCAGCGCACCGCGCTGGCCTCGGTGCTGGGCTGGCGGGGGCGCAGCGCCACCACCAGCCGGGCGTTCACCCGCGCCACATCGGCGGCCTCGTTCGCGCTGCCCGAGGGCGGCAGGTTGACGGCCCGCACCACCTGCCCGCTGGCCAGGTCAATCTCGCTCAGGCGGCCCTGGCGGATGTGGGAGACGAAGAGCCTGGCAAAGTCGCTCGAGAAGGCGATACCCACCGGTCGTTCACCCACGATGAAGGGCCTGGCCCCACCGGGGTTATGGCAGGCAAAGCAACTGGTCTGGGAGAAAGCATCCTGCTCGAGGTGGGCCTGGATCACCGTACCGTCGGGGCGGCGCTCGGGCACCGGGGCGGTCAGGAAGGTGCGGCGAACCGATAGCGTGCGCACATCCACCTCGGCCACCGCCTGCGAGCCCACCAGCACCACGTATACCTTGTCTCCCTCCGGGCTCACGACCATCCGGTGTGGCAACCCCCCCACGGTGATGTGCTGGAGGGTTTTGCCCTGCACAGGATCTACCACAGCCAACGTACTCGAGCCGGCCTGGCTCACCAGCACATAGTGGGGACTGACCGCCGGCACCCCCGAACAGGCTGTCAGTAAAACCCAGCCAAGGAGCATTGCCTTTCGCATAACAGCCCCTTATCTATTGCCGGCGCTCGAGGTTGTACCAGGGCCCCTGCCCGCTGGTGTAGCAAATGTAGGGGCTCCAGGCGTGGCCTGGGTAATGGCAGCCCAGCATGAAGTCCTCACCACCCGCCGGCAGGGTATAGCTCCAGCGGTGGTAGCTGGTGAGGGGCTTGAGGGTGTACTCCTGCACCCCATCTTCCGAACCACACTCACGGATGCGCACGATCAGCCTGGCCTGGGTGGCCTCGAGGCGCACATCCCCCTGGTAGGTGTATTCATCGCGCTGGTTGGTGATCTTGAACAGGGCGTTGCCCTTTTCGAAGTAGATGAGGTCTTTTTTGCAGACCCCCTCGAAGTTAACCCGGACATACGCCAAGGCCAGCTCGTAGCCACCTGGTAGCCAGCGGATGAACCTGTGATGCCCGGTATCCCCAGGAAACTGGTAGGCCCCGGTCTGCGGGTTGTAGAACTGGGTATCCCGGTATCCCCACACTCCCAGCATCTCGTCGTATGGGCCATCGGTACCCAACTGGAAGTCTTGGGGCTGGGGGGGCTGGGCAGGGTCTGCGGGTGGGCTGGGGTTGAGCAGCTTAAACTTGAGGGGATAGGGGCCACCGGAGAGAACCATCTGCACAGTGGTGTCCAGGAAGGTCTCGTATTTCGAGAGCGCTACATCAAAGATCACGGGATCGAGCGGCAGGTTGAGAGTGGCAGGGCTGGTACAGTTTTGCCAGTCCAACCGCCGCTGACGGGGCCGCAGAATTAGGCGGCTGCCGCTCAATTCAGCCTGCCCTTCCATCTGGTCGAAGAAGCTGACCAGCGCGCAATTTGACGACACACCCTGCGAGTAGTGGGCAAAGTAGTACTCGCCGTTGGGCCTAACCTTGAGCTGCGCCGAGTAGCCCTGGGTCATGTTGAAGGTAATCCCGGTATAGAGGTTGGTGAACTCGCCACCGCTGGCCAGGGTGTCCTGCCAGATGCCGCTGAGTTCGGCTGGAAAGCTGCCAGTGGGGGGACTGCCCCCACCGGGAGGATTGCTACCGCTGTCGCCTCCACCGCAGGCCGCTAGAAAAAGGGATGTTACCAGTAAAAAAATAGCCTTGTACAAGCTTTACCTCCTTGTGCCAGGGGTAGCGAACCCCACACAACCCCCTACTCTGGAGCCTCCTCTTGCTCGGCTTCCATTTCCTGCTTCAAAAAATCGGTGAGGCTGCGGGAATCCGCAAAGTAGTGGCGCTCCTCACCCCGGCTCACCGAGGCCCGCCAGACCTCGCCCTCGGGGCTCGGCTCATACCAAACGCGCAACACGTAGACCTGGCTGGGCTTCAGGTTCATATCCAAATCGCCTCGCTTACCGGCGCAGCTCGAGGCCTGTTGCAGTAAACCGCAGCCGATCTGGGCGCACCCCCAGGGCACTCTCGAGGGCCACCCCCGCCACCTCGCGGTAGGTCTCGAGCAACTGGGCATCGTTCTGCTCGGTCGCCACCGTGTAACCCAACAGCGGCAGCGTCGCCATCAGCACGAAGGCTTCGTAGAGCTTTTGCCGATCCTGATCCGTAAGTGCTTTAAAGCTACTCGAGGCCCCAAAAGCGGCATCGGTGTTGGCCTGGAGGTTCATCAGCGCGGTTTCGCTGGGTTCCTCGCCATAGTGCACCATGTAGCACACGCCCACCAGATAGGTGAAGGCTATGGCCACGTTGTTGGGCCTACCCAGCCGCCTGGCCTCGGCCTCAAAGGCCTTGAAGGCTTCGTTGAAGGCTGTATTCATCTCGCGGATGATGGCTGGGTCGTTGCTGAGGCTGCGCACAAACTGGCCCAGCAGCAAGCGCTGTCCGTTGGGGCGGAAGGTAGTCTGGGGCGCGGTTTGGGCTTGATTGCGGGCGGCAGTCTGGGCGCTGGCGTTGGCATTGTTGCGCTGGTTGATACGGTCTAGGTTTTGCTGAGCTGTACGCACCGCTGCCGAGTTGGTCTGCACGCTGAGGTAAGCGTTCATGTTGGCAAAACTAAGGCTGCTAGGTGCACCAAACTGGGCCAGCACCGGAGATAGCGCGAGGCTGGCGGCGATGGTGAGCATGGTCTTGAAAGAGTTTGGCATAGTTGCTCCTTTTAGACTCGGGCACAAATTCATTGATGCAAGTGAGTTTGATGGTTCCTTTCTGCATGTAAGGTTGGGTGTCGGCAGGAGGAGGCACTCCACCGACACCTCGAGGTTCTACTTCTGCACCGTGATGGTCGCGCCGCTAATGGGCAGGCCGCTCACAGTTGGGTTGCCTTGAGCAGACAGCGCGGTCAGGTTGATCTGGTAGGTCTTGTTAACTGGAACCGTGTTCTGGCCTCCGCCCCCACAGGCTGCCAGTGTGAGGGCCAGGGCCAGCGCCAAGAAGCCCGCCCGCAAAGAGCGCATGCGCCATGCACCAAGCAGCATCAAGGGCAGCATAGTAAGCAGCAGTGGCGCAGGTAGAGCCGGGAGGCTTTGGGCTTTCAGCACCGCCGGACGAGCAGCCAGCGTACTGGCGATATCGGCCACCACCAGGAACTGGCTGTTGCCCGGACTGAGCGCCAGCGGGCTGGACAGGCTGAGGGTGAGGGTGCCGTTGTCAGCGCTGAAGGTTCCGGTAGCGATGGGCGTTTCCCCGCTATCTACCTGGCCGTTGGCGTTAGCGTCGGGGATTAGCTTGACCGCGGTGAGGTCGAGGCCGTCGTGGCCGGTACCCGTGGCCTGCAGAGTGACGCTTTGGATCTGGGTAGCCTGCGAGGGATTGAGGGTAAAGGCCAGCATCGAGACGTTGCTCTGGCCCTTGTTGCGGGTGGCATCGGCGGGGGCGTTGGCGGGCTTGGCGGCGGTAATGGTCGGGCTTCCTGCCGGTGTGGTGTTAAAGGTAGCCGTGACCGTCTTGGCAGCGTCCATCGTAACCGAGCAGGTACCTGTACCTGTACAGGCCCCACTCCAGCCAGCAAAGGTCGAACCCGCATCAGCAACCGAACTCAGGATCACGCTAGCCCCCGAGCTAAAGGCAGCGTTGCAGGTCGCACCGCAGTTGATGCCCGCCGGGCTGCTGCTCACCGTGCCGCTGCCGGTACCACCTTTATTCACTGTGAGCGCGAAGCTGGCTGCAGGGGCCTGGGTGTAGTTCACGCTGGCGGTGACGCTACCGGTGGTCACGTTCACGGTCTGGCTGGCTGGGTTGGGGTTGTAGGTAGTGCTGTTCACCACCACACTGGGTGCGGTAACCGTGTATGTACCTGTCACCACATCGGAAAGCGACTGGCCGGTACCGGTCAGGATAGTGCGCTGCTGGTTGAAACCGTCCGGGCCGGTGATGGTGAGGGTCGCGCTGTTGCCGCTGGGCAGACCCGTCACTTGCAGGTTCAGGGTACCGAAGCTCTGAGCAGTATTGAAGGTAGCAGTCACGTTTTGCGCTGCGTTGATGGTTAGGGTACAGGTGCCCGTACCGCTGCAACCACCCCCACTCCAGCCAGCAAAGGTAGAGCCGCTGGCAGCAGCCGCGCTAAGAGTAACGACCGTACCTGCATTGAACGACGCAGAGCAGGTAGCTCCACAGTTGATGCCACTTGGGCTGCTGGTGATCGTGCCGCTACCGGTGCCGCTTTTGTTGACGGTAAGGTTGAAGGTAGAGGTGGGCGCGGTGTTGAAGGTTGCGGTGACGCTCTGGGCAGCGCTCATCGTGACCGTGCATGTACCTGTACCACTACAACCACCTCCACTCCACCCTGCGAAAACCGAACCCGACGCTGGTGCCGCGGTTAACGTTACTGTGGTTCCCTGGGCGAAGCTGGCGGTACAGGTGGCCCCACAGTTGATACCCGCTGGGCTGCTGGTTACGGCTCCTGAACCTGTACCGTTCTTATTGACCGTGAGGGCAAAGGTGGGAGCAGCCGAGGTGGTGAAGGTCTGGGTAGGGCTGTTGAAAGTTCCCGCGTCGGTAACGAAGCGGTAGCGCCAGAAATAGGTGGTGTTGGGGGTAAGGCCGGTTAGGCTGGTGCTGACGCTGGGAAAATTGAGGGCGGTGTTGGGCACGGTCGCTGGGGGCGTCGAGTTGCCGAAGGAATTGGTGGTTCCATAATCCACATACAGCAGGCCACCCTTGAAATAGCTAAAAAGATTCACCCCAAGGGTCGCAGTGGTAGCGCCAATCCCGCTGCTTTGCAGGTTCTGAAAGCTGGCCTGATAGTAAACCGTGACCGGCACAAACGGTGTAACATTGCCCCAAGCGGTCTGGGCCACTGCAGTCAAGCGGTGAGTGGTCGGGCCGGCGAGTCCCAAAAGTTGTCTGTTGTAACGCACCGGTACACGAATATCCACCTGCCAACCGGGAGCAACTACTGCATAGCCAAAAAACAAGCCCCCGCTGGTTCCGGTGGAAGGTGTTTGCGAACAACCTCCCTGGAAACCCGGTGGGTTATCGGTAAACTCAATCACCTGGGTGGGGGTCGTGAACTTGATCGCGTAGCAGCGCACCCGGTTGGTACTATCAATTGCCAGCGTAGCCCCGTCTGGAAGGAAAAAATCAAAACCGATGGTATCGTTGGTACACGGACTTATGTTGGAGCCCACTGCCCGCACATAGCCCACATCACCAGTTTTGGGATAAGACGTGCTGGGATCAGTAAAAAAGCCGACTTTGTTCTGTGAGGCGATCGCACTAATGTTGGTTATAGGGCATATCTGCCATACCGGAACATCGTTTCCGTCCACGTAGCCAGGGGCCGCCTGTGCAATCGGGTTCCACAGGCCCAACATAAACAAAACTCCAAAAGCCAACCTTCGTATCCCTCGCACGAGTCCCTCCTTGCTCAACCCTTCCATGTAATGCAGGTAGGGTAGGGCAAGCAGCATGACTGGAGGATGACTGGAAACAGGCCCCCGGAGGGATCTATCCGATGGGTGGAGGGTTGCTTGGTTTTGGCCTGCTCGAGCCCAGCGAAACGGTGCCCCCAATGTTACCCGGCCCTTCGCCGGGACGGGCCGTGTGGAGTGCCAGCAACGCCCCACCCAGTAGCCATCTCATCTTCATATGATTCCTCCTATGGGTATCACCTCGTTCACCATAGGCCCACTTGCATGACCGGTAGATAACTGTGGGCTAAGGGGTCGAGAAGCCGGCCGCTCGAGCCGCCTGAAGAATCGCCTGGCTTAGAGGGTTGCGGCTCAAGAAGCTGGATCGGTACTGGGAAGGTACTTCATTTTCGACGATTCTCATCAAGTGGTCTAGCACCTGCTCGAACAAGGATAGGTCAGCGGGCTGGCTGGCCGCCTGGGCACAGCAGTGCACCCACAGCACCTCGAGTTTTGTGCAACCCGTCGGCCAGTAGCCTTCCAGCAGCTTTATTGCTGCCTGTGCGTGCGCTTGAGCTTCCTTCAAACCACCTCGGGACGAACCAGACCGACACAACAAGGCCTCGGCCAAAAGGGTATGGGCGGATATTTGCAGGGCGGGAAAGTCTCTTTCCTGGGCCAGCGCCAGGGCTTCTTTGAGGTACACAGGTGCTTCATCGGGCAGTATGCGGGCTTTGGCCAACAAAAAGCGCCCATAGGCCTGGCCTTGCTGGCCATCAAAAAGTTCACCCAGCTTTTCTATCCAAGAACCGACTTCTTCTCCCCGCCGGTGCGCCAGCAAAAGACCCAGGATGCGGTAGGTGGCCTCGTCGCGCTGGGGCAGGTCGGGTGCGCCCAGGGCCCGGTTCAGCCAGTCCGAGGCAGTATCCCACGCCCCCCACACCCAGTGGAGCCGGGCCATCTGGTACTCGCTAAAAGCCCGTGTCCAGCCCCACTCCTCCGGAACAATCTCCAGTGCGCGTTCCAGGGCTTGCTGGGCCTCTGCGTAGCGCTCGAGGTCGTGGTAGCGCAGGGCCAGGTTGTTGAGGTGGTGCACCTCGCGGCCTGTCGCGCCCTGCGTACCCTCGAGCAAGCGCCCGGCCTGGAGCTGCGCCTCCAGGGCTGCTTCGGCCAGACCCAGCGCAGCCAGCGAGACCGCCCGGTTGTGGTGAAAACCCACCCGCATGATGCGGTTTTCGGAGCGCTCCAGAACCGGTTCGGCCTCCTGGTAGTAGGCCAAGGCCTCGCGATGGCGCTCGAGCTGATCGTAGGCGATGCCCAGACGCGAGGTGCAGATGGCGGCCTGAAGCACGTCGCCCCGTTCCCGATGAAGCTGCCGGAGCTGCTCCAGGGCCTCGACCAGGGCAGGGGTTTTGCGCTGCACATAGAGCGACTGGGCCAGCGAGTCCAGCAGGCGGATACGCAGCTCGGGCAGCCCGGCTTGCTCGGCAGCCTGCAAGCCCTGCCGGGCCGCTGCTTCGGCCTCGAGGCCATAGCCATGCTCGGCCTGCCGGATGGCCTCGCACAGCCAGGCTCTGGCCTGCTTCTCGGGGGTATCGGCTATCGTCTGCATACGCTCTATCAACCTGGCGTGGCGCTGGCCGGTATCGAAGCGAACCATCACCCGGCTTAAGACCTCCAGCAAGTCGAAGGCCTGGGCCTCTCCTGTGTGCTCGAGGGCCTGCTCGTAGAACTGGGCGGCCTCGGTCAGTCGGTAGGCCTCCTCGGCCCTGCGGGCGGCCTGTACCAGAAAAGGAACCGCCCGAGAAGGCTCAGCCCCCAGCCAGTGGTCTGCAATGCGGGCTGGATCGGCCCCTGCCCCTTCCAAATACGCCGCGATTTGCCGATGTAGATAGGCTTTGATGCTGGCCGGTATGCTCCCCAGGGCAGCTTCGTAGAGCAGGTCGTGGGTAAAGGCGCTGCCTCGCAACATCTGGGCCGCCTCGAGCTCGGCCCAGGGTTCCAAGAGCTCCCAGGGGGTGGCCTCCAGCACCGAAGCGGCCAGCTCGGGCGAGAAGTCGGGCCCGGCCACAGCAGCCGTGCGAACCAGCCGTTGGGCTGGCGAAGAAAGGCCCTCGAGGCGGGCCTTGATGAGGGTGCGCACCCGGCCCGAAGCCGGGAGCTTTTGTGGAACTCCTTTCTGCAAGGCCCCCGACTCCACCAAGCTCCGGGCCGTCTCGAGCACAAAAAATGGGTTACCCCCAGCGTAGCGCACCAGTGTCTGCGCGAGCGACTCCAGACCCGGCACCTCGAGGCTTTGTACCAAGGCTTCGACCTCGGCGGGCTGCAATGGATCCACGTCCAGCAGCACCGCCAACCCTGCCTCCACCAGGGGCAAAAAACTTCCCTGCTCGACCTCGGGCGCAATCTCGCCCCGACGATAAATCTCGATGGTGAAGGGGGGCTGTCCTTGGCCCCCCACCCCGCCATATTTGTTGAGCTGGTACAGCATGGCCTCGAGGCTGGCCCGGTCGAGGTACTGCGCGTCGTCGCTAACCTGAATGCTGGGCCTGTCTCCAGGGTGTGAATACAGCGTGAGTTCGGCCAGGGCATCGTAAAAGCGCAGTTTTTCAGCTTCGGATAGCAGGGGTGGGGGCGCATCCTGTGCCAGCTCGGGCAGAATACGGGCCACCTCGCGACGTACCCAGGCCGGTAGGTTGTGCAGCAGTTCGGGCCGCTCGGCATAAGATTCGCGCAGGCTGCGGGCATAACTCGAGTAAGGCACTCCGGCATCGCCAGGACGAGCCGCCAACAGCACCACCCGCCCCTTCGATGCTGCGAAATCGAGCGCAAGCCGGGTTTTTCCCACCCCTGGCTCGCCGCGCAACAACACCACCTGGCCTTTTTGGTAGGCTTCCTCCATCTGGGCCCAAAGCTTTTCACGGCCCACCATCACCGGCGGGCGCAACAAACTGAGAGGGATGGCGCTTTTTTGCGGGGGGGCGCTTTGCTCGAGCCCCGCACCCTGGGTAATCTGTGCCGCCAGCGCCTGGGTTTCGGCCAGCGGGGCCACCCCCAGCTCGCGCTTCAGGACAGTCTGACAACGCTCATAAGCCCTGAGCGCAGCGGGCCGGTCCCCGCTCAGGTACAAGAGCCGCATGACCCGGCGGTGGGCCACCTCCGAGAGCAGGTCCTGCTCGAGCAGCCGTTCGGCGTAGGCCAGGGCCTCGCGGTACTGCCCGGCCTGCTCGAGCCCGTCGGACAGGGCAGCCAGCGACATCCGTCGCAGCTCGGCCAGTTTCTCCCGCTGCACCAAGAGCCAGTCGTCGAAATCGGGGCAGTCGTCGTAATCGCAGCCCTCCAGCAACACCCCTCGGGCTTCGGCCAGCTCTTGGTGCCGTCCCGCAAAGTGGGCTACCTGCAACAGGGCCACATCCACCGTCAGGCCCAGCAGCTCGAGCACATCGCCTCCCCGCACCACCTCGGCCCCGGCGGCCTGCTTGAGCCGCCTCAGGGCCTGGGCCAGGTTGTTGCGGGCGGTGGACTCGGTGGATTCGGGCCACAACAGGCCCGCCAGTTTAGAGCGGCTGGTGGAGCCTTCCAGGCTCAGGTAAGCCAGCAGACCCGCCGTCTTACGCTCGAGCGGGCGCAGCTGGCGGTTCTGGATGTGCAAAGTCGGAACACCCAGCACCTCGAGGCGGCCCCGAGCCGGGTAGGTCTCGAGGAGTTCCGAAGCCCTTGCCAGGCGCTTGCGATCCGGCACTTATATATTGTAAAAAACCCAAATCAGGTTCAGTGTTTGTTTCGCACAAAGGCTTTAAGCAGTTTCTTAGTTTTAGCACATCTCCACTAAAGCCCAAACCAGGTGAACGGATAGTAGCTCACCAACTCGGCACGGTAAGGCTCCACCAACCGCACGTTGGCCGCCGGGGCCTCGGGTTTGACTAGATCGACCCTCGGGTTGAAGTCGCCGGCCCCAATCTGGCGCAGGATTTCCTGCGGGTTAAGGTTGGGTACCCCGTAGCCCAGCGCAGCATAGACCTGAGCCCGCACCCAGGCGTACTCCTCCGAAGAAAAGCCCTGCTGGTTGAGGGCTTGTACCTGAATGCCCTTGGCGTCCAGCACCAGCGAACCCCCTTCGCGGAACAAATCCAGCGCGGTGCGGTAGTCCAGCGTAAGCTGCCCCACCTGTTGGTTGGCCAACTGATTGAGCCGGGCCTCGACGCGCTGATAGCGCTCACCCAGTTGCTGCTTAACGCTGCGCTGCACCCGCAAAAAGCGCTGCACTTGATCGGCGCTCAGTTGCCCATTGGCAGGCGGGGTGTAGGCGGTCTGCCGCTCCACCTTGTTGTCCAGTGCGATAATCTGGCGGAAGTCGTTGACCAGGGTTTGGGCCGGACGGATTAAGAAAGAGTAGGCCGCCCAACCTGCCAACCCCAAAAACAGCAAAAAACCAAAGCAACCCAACATCAACCATCGTGCCATATGCGCAGGATGGCATACTCCGAGCAACAAAACTGCGGTTTTTAGTTCAATCTAGTTTGAGTAAAGCAAAACCAACCGTTGGAATCGTGCTTAATCCAGCGTTTGTTTTCCCATGACGGTAGTATGGGGATTGAGGGTTGATAGCGAATATTAATGAAAAATAACTCACTTCTTAACGCTCGGGTGTGACAAATGTCACCCGAATTAACCCCAGATACCCCTAGGCTCAGCCTAGAACGCTACGCATCTGCTCTTGGAGAGTATTCACCCCAAACCTCAGGAAGCCATTATGAATTATCACTCTTCCCAGCCAACCTCCTCTAAAACTCCTTCGGCTGCCGAACGGGTTCTAACCCTGGTGGATTTGGGCAGCGAAGTGTTGCGCATCAACCCAGCCCAAGCCCTGGACATGGCCAACCAGGCCGCGCAACTGTGCCAGGAACATGGGCTTTCCAAGCTGCAACCGCTCACCCTCTGTCTGATGGGGGAAAGCCAGTACCGGCTGGGGCAGTATCTCGAGGCCCGCGCCAACCTCAGCACCCTACTTTCGCTCGAGCCCGACCAGGGCCTCGAAGCCAAGGCGCTGGCCGTGATGGGCCATGTGCACCGAATGCTGGGGGAGTACCGCACGGCCATCCAGCACTACAACCAGGCCCTGGAACTGGCCCACGCCCTGGGGGACAAGAACCAGGAAATTACCGCCCTCAATGGGCTGGCCGGAACCTACTTCTCGCTCTTCGACTACCAGGGGGCCGCCGAGTTGTACCTACAGAGCCTGGGGCTGGCCCAAAGCCTGGGCAACCTCGATGCCGAAGGCGCCGCTCTGGGCAACCTGGGTGCGGTCTACCTGGAACAAGGGGAGCTGACCCGCGCTCAGGAGCTTTTTCAGAAGGGCCTGGAAATTTATGTGCGGGTGGGCAGCCAGCACCGCGAAGCAGTGGTGCGCAACAACCTGGGCCTGACCCACTACCGGCTGGAAGCCTACCAGTCGTCGCTGGAGTATAGCCAGCAGGCCCTGGAACTGGCTCAAAAACTGCGGGATAGGCGCATCGAGGCCAGCGCACTGGGCAACCTGGCCCTCACCTACTTTGCGCTGGGGCAGTACGACACCGCACTGGAACTCAACAAACGGGCCCTGGAACTCGAGCGCGGGCTGCACAACCGCCACAGCGAGGCCGACCTGCTGGTGCAGATTGGCCGCATCTGGCTGGAAAAACGCAGCTATACGATGGCGCAAAACACCCTCGAGGAAGCCCTCCAGGTGGCCCAGACCTGCGGCAACCGCAAGGCCCATACCGAGGTACACCTCTACCTCTCGGAAGTCTGGCAGCACAAAGGCCAGTTTGCCCTGGCCCTTCAGCAGCACCGGCTGTACCACGAACTCACCACTGCAACCCTCAAGGAGCAGCTCGAGCGCAAAACCCTGGCCCTCCTGATTCGCTTTCAGGCCGAGCAGGCTCTCCAGCAGGCCGAGATCGTGCGCTTGCGCAACGTCGAGCTGGTCTCGGCCAACGAAGCCCTGGAGCAAGCCAACCACGAGAAGAGCCGCCTGCTGGCCCAGCTCGAGCAGATGGTACGCACCGACCCCCTCACCCAGATCTACAACCGAGGCTACCTCGAGCAACAGCTTCGCAACCTGTTTGAACAGTCGCGCACCGAACAATGGCCCCTCAGCGTGGCCCTGCTTGACCTCGACCATTTCAAAGCCATCAACGACACCTACTCCCATCAGGCTGGAGACGAGGTACTCAAAACCACCGCCGCCCTATTCCGCGAGACCCTACCGGAGGTAGAGCTTATCGCCCGCTACGGTGGGGAGGAGTTTGCCATCGCTTTCCCCAAAACCACCGCCGTCGAAGCCGCTGCTGCTTGTGAGCGCCTGCGCCAGCGCATCGAAGCCCACGACTGGAGCTTCATCCATCCCGATCTGGCGGTCACGGTCAGCGTTGGTGTGAGCGACGCCCCCAGTACCTCCAACCACGAGAAACTGCTGATGGTTGCCGACCAGTACCTCTACGAAGCCAAAAAGAGACGCCGCAACCAGGTTTGTTTTGGCTCTTAATTTGCCAGTACCTGCGAACCCTGGGATTTGCCCACCGAAAAGAGGGAACCCCCAGAGGAGCAGGCCCGCACAAATACCCCCGACAAAAAGCCTTTGGTCAGGAGTTTGACCTCACCTCTGACGCGCCGTTTGGATGGAAATTCTTGTTCGGCGGCAAATAGGAAAATCGCTGTGAGTATCAGATTTTTTCGGGAAATCGTGCTGGGCGAGATTCTTCAAGCTATCGGCTCTCAGAATGGCCCAATTCCTACGCAAAGATTGAACTTGGCGCAAAACTGGATGTCCAATCCCCTCTCGATAAAACAATCAACCATATGCAAATCTGAGTGATGTCTGCGTTTTTACCTTACTGACCAAACTTCCTTTGATGCAAGAATCAAAAAAGCCGTACTGAAGGCCTCGCTTTGAGAAGGTTCAAACTCTTGTGCAAAGGTTAAGGGTTCAAGCGGAACCTGTATCACGCTGTAAAATCCGGAATAGTGGATACGCTGGAACTGCTTCGTATCAATCTGCTCTCCCCTGCTGTGCTGGCCTTTGCGTTGGGCATGGTAGCCACGCTGGTCAGGTCCGACCTCAAAATCCCCGATGCACTCTACACCACCCTCTCGATTTATCTGCTGCTGGCCATCGGCCTAAAGGGTGGAGCGGCGCTCGCCACCACACCCTTTGCCGAGTTGTGGAAGCCTGCCCTGGCAACGCTGGCGCTGAGCGTGCTCACGCCCCTGCTTTCCTACGCCATCCTGCGCCGGTTGGGGCGCTTCGATGTGGTAAACGCCGCCGCCATCGCCGCCCACTACGGCTCGGTATCGGCTGTTACTTTTATCGCGGCCACCGCCTTTATGCAGGCCGCGAAGCAACCAGTGGAGGGCTTTATGCCGACACTGGTGGCAATTCTGGAAGTTCCAGCCATCGTAATTGCGTTGTTAATTGCCCGCCGCAGCCTGGGGGAAGGCTCCATTGGCGAGGCGGTGCGGGAAATTTTCGCCGGTAAGAGCATCTTGCTGCTTGTGGGGGGTTCTTTGATGGGCTTTTTGGCCGGGCCAGAGGGGCTCCAACAAATTGCCCCGGTGTTTGTAGACCCGTTTCGCGGGGTACTGGTGTTGTTTCTGCTCGAGCTGGGGATGGTAGCCGCCAAGCGCCTGCGCGACTTGCGTACAGTGGGGGTTTTCCTGATTGGTTTTGGGATCGTCATGCCCTTGATACACGGCGCGATGGGGGTCTGGTTGGGTAGCCTAGCCGGTATGTCGGTAGGGGGTGCAATGGTGTTGGGTACCATGGCCGCCAGTGCCTCATACATTGCCGCACCCGCCGCGGTGCGAATTGCCCTGCCCCAGGCCAATCCCAGTTACTACCTCACCGCCTCGCTGGGCATCACCTTCCCCTTCAACCTGACCCTGGGAATTCCCATCTACTTTGCCCTTTCTCGCTGGCTACACGGAGGTAGCTAATGGCCCTGGTCGCTCTCAAATTGGTCACCATCATCGCCGAAGGTTTTCTGGAGGAGAAACTCGTTCGAGAAATTAAGAAGCTAGGAGCCAAAGGCTACACCATAACGCCCGCTCGAGGCGAGGGCAGCCGTGGGGTACGGGCCAGCGAATGGGAAGGGAGCAATATCCGATTGGAAACAATCGTAAGCCCTGCTGTCGCGGAAAAAATTCTCAGCCACCTAGCCGAGGTCTACTTTGCCAACTACGCAGTGATCGCCTATGTAGAGACTGTGGAGGTGGTGCGGGGCGAAAAATATACCTGAAAATCAGACCTCGCACAGCCTTGGGTTTCGCTATGCGAGGTCTTGGCAGAACTGCTCTAGGCTCTGGCTTTGCTTACCAGCTCGGCAAAGGCTTCGGGCTGGCGCACGGCAATGTCGGCCAGAATCTTGCGATCGAGCTCGATACCAGCTTTCTTCAAGCCGTGCATGAACACGCTGTAGCTTAGGCCATGTTGGCGAACGGCAGCGTTGATGCGCACGATCCACAAACGGCGCATATCGCCTTTGCGCTTGCGACGGTCGTTGAAGGAGCGCATGGCCCCGCTGAATAGAGTCTCGCGGGCCTTGCGAACGCTCTTGGAGCGCAGGGCATAGAAGCCCTTGGCGCGTTTGAGGATGGCTTTGTGTTTACGGCGACGGACGACACCGGTCTTTGCACGTGGCATTCAGTATCACCTCTCCTTATACGTCGTAGGGCATGAGCTGGTGGACACGGCGCTCTTCGCCTTTGGAGAAGGTGAAGTCGCGCCCTTTTTGACGGCGGCTGCTGCCCGACTTGTGCCAGTTGAGGTGGCGTTTTCCCGGCTTCTTGCCAACTACCTTGCCTGTAGCCGTGATCTTGACACGGCCTTTGGCGCCCTTGTGGGTCTTCATCTTGGCCATTTTTGCTCCTGTATCTGCGGCCTGAGTGCCCCAGGAGGGACTCTAAAACTCGGCAGCCTTGAAAGTATAGCATCTCCTTGGGGCATTTGCCAACAAAAGTAGGCTTTTATCACGAAGGGCACAACATCCGATAGAGTTCGTTGGGGTTGGCAGAGAAGTAGCGAATGGAGCGCAGTGGGGATAGGTTGTTGAGACGTAAAAGGTTGAGGAGCACATCACGGAAATACATCAGCCCAGCGGCCCCCTTGCGGCTGCGGGAAGCGTCTTCACCAAAGACGGTATCGCGGGGGTGGTGCAGACAGTTCTCCACCTGCCAGTGCCCGCGCCAAAGGGCATAGAAATCCTGAGGGATGCGGACAAGCGAGGTGATGGCATAGTCGGTCTCCTGGCTGACCTGGCGGTGCATTCGAAGGGCTGTAGTGCTTCACAAAAGCGAGACCACCTGAGATGTTGGCAAGCCGAGGTGAAGCATAGGAAAACTCAAGCCAAAGGAACGCAGCGTGGAAGAAAAGGTAGCCCTCGTGTTGAGCTTGCTGCGGGGTGAGGTCAGCGCGGCTGAGTGGTGCCGCAGGTATGGCAGGACGCAAAGATGAGGGGTTGACGGCCCTGGAGATGGAGAACCGCCAGCTCAAGGAGGCCCTGGCCGAAACGGCCAGGTAGATTCCCTTTGGGACGGAGCAGGCTCCGTACACCTGCTGAAGCTGGAGATCCAAAAAAACTCAAGGGTCTTTGAGCTTCGAGCAGATGGAAACCGTACCACAGGAGATGGGATTGGGGGTGAATCGCTTTTTGCAACTGGCGGGGACAGCCAAGGCCACCTACTACCGCCGAAAACAGGGTATCCCGGCCAGCCCCAGCACGGTCTATTGCCTGATGAAGCGCTTTGGGCGGCTGCAGCAAAGCCCTAGACGCGGGGGCTACCGCTACAGTCCACCCCCACGACCCGAGCGTATGGGTTTGACCATGGGTTTGGACTTTACCAGGTGGGGTAAAGACAGGCTTTGCAATGTGATCAAGTATCAGAGCCGCTACTGCCTGGCGGCAGTAGCCACCCTGACCGAAGATGCCCAGGCGGCGAGCAATGCCCTGGGCCAAGCCATTCTTCAGACTGAGCGGCTCAAGCTCCCCACGCAAGGCATCGAGGTCAAGAGCGACCAGGGCACAGCTTTCAAGGCCAAGGCCTTTACCGAGTTTCTGGAGGCTAGCTGCTGGGGTCAAACCTTATCTGCGGTAGGTAAGCCCCAGGGCATGGGTCGAGTAGAACGCTTTCACCGCACCCTCGAGGTGGAATCCTTACAGTACGAGGAGGTGGAGAGTCTGGATGAGCCAAATAGAGTGCTGGAGAGCTTCCGCGAGGATTACAACACCCGGCGTCCGCACCAGGCGTTGGATTACAAGACCCCACTGGAGGTTATTCGGTCAGCTCAGGAAACTGGTATCGTTTAGGTGAAGCACTACAGTGGGCTACAGGCTCTATCGGCTGGCTCGAGGGTGAGCTAAAGCCCCGCCTTTCGGCGGGGCTTGCAAACAGCATTGTTCCTTACAACCCAGCACCCTTTTCGATATGCGCCGAGACGATGCCCTGCTCCTCGGCATCGCGGGCCAGAATGGCAGCCTTGATGCGCTTGAGGGTGGTCACCTCTTCCAGTGCCCGCTGGTCGAGGGTATCGGTAATAAACTTGATCTGCTCGTTGATCTCGGGGATGGAGATCTGCTCCAAAGCATTCACCCGGCGGTTGGTTTTCTTGATCTCCTCGCCGATCTTGCGCAAGCGGTTTTCGGTGTTGGCTACCATCAGGATGGCCTCGCCCAGCTTGCGGAAAGCAGTGGCTGCCTCCAGGGTCTTGGCCCCCACCCCGATGGGGCTGAAGGACAACCCGCCCCCCGCCTCGGGGGCGGAAATTCGCGGCACCTTGACCCCATAGAGGCTCTCCACTTCCATATGCACATCCATGGGCGTGCCCGAAAGCGACTCCACCGCCTCGGGGGTATCGAAAGCCTTGGCAATCAACAGGCTGAAGTAGGCCTCCTTGGCCGCGTCGTTGAGGGCCTCGCGGGCTTTGAGCGAGTCCTGCACCAGGGCGAAAAACTCCCCGATCAGGGCATCCCGCTTGTTTTTGAGCAGTTCCACGCCTTGCAAGGCCAGCCGCTTCTGATCGCGCTTGGCCAACAGGGTTGAGCGTGTCGGTGAGACTTGTTCAGCCATAAGCACCTCGAGGTGTGCTGAGGGCTGAGAGCTGAGAGCCAAGAGCTTTTTTAGCCCTCTGCCTTTTGCCCTCTGCCCTCTGCCACACTACGCTCCCACCAACTCTTCCAGCTTGCCGGTCTTCTGATGATATTGCTCGATGTACTCACGGCGGATGCGCTTGAGTTCCGAGGGAGGGAAGTCGGCAAGCAAGGCCCAGCCGATGTTCAAGCTCTCCTCGATGGAGCGCTCGTTCTGGCCTTGGTTGATGAACTTCTGCTCGAAGTTGGAAGCAAAGCGTAGATACTTCTTGTCAATCTCGGTCAGGGCATCTTCGCCGGTAATCGCCACTAGACGACGCAGGTTCACCCCACGGGCGTAGGAACTGAAGAGCTGGTCGGCCAGCTCCTTGTGGTCGGCGCGGGTCTTGCCCTTGCCGATGCCGTTGTTCATCAAGCGCGACAAGCTGGGCTGCACGTTGATGGGCGGGAAGATGCCCTGCTGGGCCAGGTCGCGGGCGATGAAGATCTGGCCCTCGGTGATGTAGCCGGTGAGGTCGGGGATGGGGTGGGTGATGTCGTCACCGGGCATCGAGAGGATGGGAATTTGGGTGACCGAGCCCTTCTTGCCGTGCACCACGCCGGCGCGCTCGTAGAGCGAGGCCAGGTCGGTGTACATGTAGCCGGGATAGCCGCGGCGGCCCGGAATCTCCTCGCGGGCCCCACCGATCTCGCGCAGGGCCTCGCAGTAGTTGGTCAGGTCGGTGAGGATGACCAGCACGTGGTAGTCGTGCTCGAAGGCCAGGTACTCGGCGGCAGTGAGCGCCATGCGGGGCGTCAGCAGGCGCTCCACGGTGGGGTCGTCGGCCTTGTTCAAGAACAGCACCGAGCGGCTGAGCGCGCCGGTGCGCTCGAACTCCTGCATGAAGTAGCTCACCTCGCGCTGGGTGATCCCCATTGCCGCGAACACCACCGCGAAGCCCTCCCCCTCGCCCAGCACCTTGGCTTGGCGGGCGATCTGGGCGGCCAGCTCGTTGTGGGGCAGGCCCGAGCCGGAGAAGATGGGCAGCTTCTGGCCGCGCACCAGGGTCATGTTCACGTCAATGGCCGAGACGCCGGTCTGGATGAACTCCTCGGGCTTTTCGCGGGCCACCGGGTTGATGGGCGCGCCGTTGATGGGCAGGCGCTTGTCGGCCACCACTGGAGGCAGACCATCTATCGGGCGACCAATCCCGTTGAAAGCCCGGCCCACCATCTCCTTGGAAACGCCCAGACGAGCCACATCTTCCACCAGCGAGACAGTGGTCTTGTCGAGGTTCAGCCCCGAGGTCTCCTCGAAGACCTGCAAAACCGTGTACTGGTCCGAGACTTCGATCACCTGACCGCCACGGATGCGGCCGGTGCCGTCGTCAATGTTCACAATGGCGCCGTAGGCCAGATCGGCGGCCCCCTCCAGGAACAAAAGCGGGCCGGAGACGTAAGTTACGGCGTTGTATTCTTTCTTGAGCATCAGAACCTCCTTACGCCTTGACCGCACCCATAAAGGCGGTCTTGATCATCTGGTCGAACTCGGCCTTGTAGGCGGGGAACTCGGCCTCGGGCACGTAGCGGGCCCGCCCGATTTTTTCGATCACCGGGTCGTTCAGGAAGTCCGCGATGGTCGCCCCTTTGGAAAGGGCCAGCTCGCCTTGCTTGTAGGCCGCCAGGATCATCTGCATGATGCCGTAGGCCTTGGCCATCGAGCAGCTCGCGTCCACCGGGTCGTAGCCGTTTTGCTGCAGGAAGTCTTCGCGGGCGATGCGGCCAATTTCCAGGGCCAGCCGCTCGGCATCCTGCAAGGCGTCGGGGCCCACCAGTTGCACCACCTGTTGCAGTTCGGCCTCGCGCTGCAGCAGGGTGATGATCTGGGTGCGCACCTCGGGGTAGTCCGGGGCCACGTTCTCGCGGTACCAGGGCTCGAGGATGTTCAGGAACAAGGAGTACGAACGGGCCCAGTTGATGGCCGGGAAGTGGCGGGCTCGAGCCAACTGAGCGTCCAGCGCCCAGAAACCGCCGGTAATGCGCAGGGTGGACTGGGTGACGGGCTCGGAGAAGTCGCCACCTGCTGGAGAAACCGCGCCGATCACCGAAACCGCGCCTTGTTCGCCAGCAAGGGTGGTCACTTTACCGGCACGCTCGTAGAAGCTAGACAGGCGCGAGGAGAGGTAGGGCGGGTAGCCTTCTTCAGCCGGCATCTCCTCGAGGCGCGAGGCAATCTCGCGCAACGCTTCGGCCCAGCGGCTGGTCGAGTCAGCCATCAGCGAAACCTTGTAGCCCTGGTCGCGGAAGTACTCGGCCAGGGTGATTCCGGTGTAGAGCGAGGCTTCACGGGCTGCCACCGGCATGTTGGAGGTATTGGCCACCAGGATGGTACGCTCCATCAGAGGGCGCCCGGTCTGGGGGTCTTCCAGCTCGGGGAACTCCACCAGCACGTCGGTCATCTCGTTGCCACGCTCACCGCAGCCCACGTAGACCACAATGTTGGCATCGCCGAACTTGGCGATGGACTGCTGGGTCACGGTCTTGCCCGAGCCGAAGGGGCCAGGGATGGCGGCGGTGCCGCCTGCGGTGAGGGGGAACAGCACGTCCAGAATCCGCATCCCGGTCAGGAAGGGCTGGTTGGGGTCGAGTTTACGGGTGAAAGGGCGGGCCTTGCGCACAGGCCAGAAGTGGGCCAGGCGCAGTTTGGTGCCATCTTCCAACTCGGCGATGGTGTCGTCAATGGTGTACTGGCCAGCGCCCACAATACTTTTGATTTTGCCGCTCTTATCAGGTGGAACCAGAATCTTATGGGTGAAGCTGTACTCGGGCACCGTGCCCAGGATATCGCCCCCCTTGACCACATCGCCCACTTTCTTGGTAGGGGTGAAGTCCCACTTCTTGCTTCGGTCAAGCGACGATACCTCGATGCCACGGGAGATAAAGATGCCCGAGGCGGCCTGAATCCTGTCCAGCGGGCGCAGAATCCCATCGAAGATGCCGTTCAGAAGGCCGGGGCCCAGCTCCAAGGCCAGCGGCAATCCGGTGGTCACGATGGGTTCACCCACCTGCAAGCCATTAGTATCTTCGTAGACCTGGACAAAGCAAGTCTCCCCATCCAAGCGGATGATCTCCCCCACGAGCTTTTCGTTACCGACGCGCACGATGTCGAACATCTTGGCGCCCTGCAGGTTTTCGGCAATGACTGCCGGCCCTGCGATTTTTTTGATCGTACCCACGCTAAGTTCCTCCTTTGTGGGATTATGGAAGGTGAAAAGTAACGGCAAACAGTCCTGTGTTTCTCTATTACTTTACCTTTTTCTCTTCTAACCTTCTTTCACTCTTCCTTTACAACTTGATGTCAAACCCAATCGTCTCGCGTACCAGTTGGCGCATGTAGGCCTTGGCATCGCCGCCACCACTGAAGGTGTCGAGCAGATTGGGCAACGACAGCAACACCGGCGCATTGCGCCCCCGCATGACCCGCTCGGTAGCCTTGTTGGGATCGGGCAGCAGGCTCTGGTCTACCGCCACCAGCGCGTACTGGTTGGACTGGATCATCTCGGTCAGCTTGCTCGCCGCTTCTTCAGGGGCCGCAACAACGGCCTCGAGGCCGGCCATACGGTAGCCGGAGGCCGTTTCGGCATCGGTCAGCACCCCAATTTTCATGCGACCTCCTTCGCCACTGCATCGGCCGGCAGGTTGTAGTAGGCCCGCCGGGCCAGGAGGCGGATGCGCGCGCCCTCCCACTCCTTGCGGCGGATGTAGTCCAGGGCCAGCCCGGCCCCCAGGGTATCCTTGCCGCCCTGCGCAGCTTTACTGAGTAGAATCTGCCGTAGGGCACGCTCGAGCTCACCCAGGTTACGGGCCGCACTGGCCGGAGCCAGCGGCGTGCCGCTCAGGGCCTCCAAGGCGGCAAAGTCTCCGGCGGCCACCCGGTTGAACAGCACCGGGCTGACATGGCTCCCGCCCGGCACGAAGTAACCCTCGGTGGTCGTCACACCCAGCGCGTGTAGTTTGAAGGCGGTGGTCAGGTTGGTGGCGTCCACCTGAAGCCCGAAATACGAAGCCAGGGCCGGTTCGCGCAAGCGGCGGGCTTTCTCCAGGCTGTTGGCGTAAAAGTCGCGGTCGAGGGCCACCTCCAGCGCCAGCGGGTCTGTAAGGCTGGCCGCCGCCCGCAGGGCCTTGGCCAGGGGGTGGGTCGGAAGCTGCAAGACCTGGGCCACGCTGGCCACATCCGGGGCCTGTAGCATGGCATTGACCAGCACTTCCGGCAGGGTTCCCCCTACCAGCCGGCCCTTAATCTCTTCGGGGCTCTGGCCAGCGGCCTTGCCCCGCAGGATGGTCTTGAGGTTGTTCAGGTCAGCCTGCAACAGCAACAGATTGACCGCCTCACGCATATTGCCCGTCACCAGCCCCGGCAGGTCGCCCACCATGCGCTGCATATGGCTGGCTACCGCCCGATCCACGTCGGCCAGGCCATCACCGACCATATCCGGGCCGTAGACCGTATCCCCCAGTGCGCGCACGAAATCGGGGAAAGACTGGCCCAGCGCTTGCTGAAAAAACAGTTCAGGAACCATCTGGCTCCGCCGGGCCCGCAGGCGTGCATTTAGGTAAGCGAAGCCGCTACCAGCCATACTCACCCCCAGATGGCCTTGGCCGCCTTGGCAGAAAGCGCGTCCCAGGCCCGCTCGAGGCGTTCGCTCAGGGCGTTTTGCACGTAGGCCCGCCCCCCCTGGGCCACCAGGCGCACGCCATCCCGAATAGCGGGGTCGGCCTTGAGCTCAAGGCCCTTGGCCTTGGCCCAGTCGGCCAGCAGGGCCGTGTGGGCCGGGTTAAGCACCACCGCCTCGGCCTGTACTACCTCGGCCAGGGCCTCCTCGGCCAGCTTTTTGAGCGTATCGCCAAAGGCTGGCTGGGTAGCTAGGTTTTGCAAGGCTTGCAGAACGTCCACCTTGACCTGCTCAACCACCCGACCCTTGGCGGCGATACGGGCCTGGTTGATTAGCAGTTCCGCCGCACTCTCCGCCCGGCGCAAAGCCGCAGCGTGTTCGGCCTCGAGCTGGCGTTCTTTGCTGGCCTTGAGGGCCTCGGCTTTCTGCGCGGCCTCACCCAAAATAGCCTGGGCCTTGGCCTCGGCTTCGGCCGCAATCGCCCCGATTTCGGCGGCAACTTCGTTTTGAAGAATGTCCTCGAGTTTCGACATTTGGCTCCTCTCTAAGCTTCTCGCCGATAGCCGATGGCTCCAATGCACCGAGAGCTACCGGCCACCCGCATTAGTTGATGAGGAACGAGAAGGCCAAACCGAAGATGGCCAGGGTTTCGGGCAGCAGGAAGAACAGCAGGGCCGTACCGAAGTTGCGGCGGTCTTCCACCACAGCACCCAAAGCAGCAGCGCCGATGGCCGACTGGGCCACACCGGTACCCAGGATACCCAGACCAATGGCCAGCCCCTTACCGATGGCCGCGTAGTTCGCACCCGCTGCCGCCTCACCCTCGGCGGCAAAAGCGACGGTCACCAGCAGCGCAAACACCAACACCGAAACCAACTTGGTAGCCTTAGCAATCTTCATGTTCATCTCCTTTTTCCTATTTAGGTTTAGATTCCAGCCAGCCGGGAAAACCGGCCTATTGTGGACTAGCCTCATGTTCTGCGTGCGATGGGTACGCACAGCCTAGATGTCCTCTCTCCGAACCGACTTGAAGGGGCGGTAAGGACGACCGCTCTCGTCGTAAAAGCCGAAGTTGGTGCCGAACTCGATCCACAGCAAACGGATGGGTTGCAGCACGTGCCCCAGGGTGGTGATGATGATCACCGCCAGCAGGATAATCAGGCCAATCACAAAGCCCAGGATGCCTCCCACAAACCCCATCCGCTCGGCCAGCCCGAAGCCAACCTGGTTGGCCAGGCTGGCCAGCAAGGCACCGGCCACCCCCACCGCATAAATACGGATGTAGCTGAGAATCTGGCCGCCTTTGGAGGGCAGTTCGGCAATCATCAGAGGCATTTTGGCCAGCAGGGCGCTGATTACAAAGACCAGCAAGCCCACCACCAGAATGGCGGTCAGCAGGCCGTTGTTGGCCTGGGTCAGGTAGTTGTAGGCAAAGGCGATCAGGCCCAGGCTACCGGCCAGGTAGCCCAGTCCTTCCCAGAAGTGGCTCATATGCCCGTGCTTGAGGCCCTGCTGCATGCGGATGATAAAGGCATACAGCACCTGCAACACCCCGAAGGCAATGCTGGCCAGCATCAGGAAGGTGGCGGTCTGCTCGAAGTCGAGACGGTTGATGGTCATGGGGATGAGCCCCTGGCCCCCGTGGTTGGGGTCATAGAAGATGGTGCCACCCCCCGGCAGGATTTTGAGTTTTTCCAGGAAGGTACCAAAGGCCTCGCCGTAGATGAAGCCCCAGACCACTGCCCAGCCGGTCATCCACCACAGCACCTTGCTCAGGCTGCCCACCACATCCGGCCCGAAGTTGGCCCCCAGGAAGCCGATCACCAGGTTTTTACGGGCCTTGGCCAGCGAGCCCAGCCAGTAGGCCAGCAGGCCGAAAAGCAGGGCTATGCCGATATCGCCCACCACCATCCCAAAGAAGAAGGGAAAGAAAGCGGCAATCATCAGGGTGGGGTCGTAGGAGCCGTAGCGGGGGGTGTTGAGGAAGCTGTGCAAGAGCTCGAAGGGCTTGGCCCAGGCCGGGTTTTCCAGGGTTACCGGCACCTGGAGGCCCTCGTGGTGCTCGTCTACGGGCTCGAAGGTGTAGACGATCTGGTCGCGCAGGCGGGCCAGGGCCTCCTCCACCCGGCCCTTGGCTTTTTGGGGCACCCAGCCCATGAGGGCAGCGCCATACTTGCCAGCGGCCATATCGGCGGAGGCCTTGTAGCGGGCCACTTCGTCCTTGGCCCGGACCCACAAAGCCAGCAGGGCTTCCTTGGACTCCCGCGCGAGTTTATTGACCTCTTCGCGGATACCCACCAGCTCTTCGGGGGCCAGCTTAGCCCGCTCCTTCATGCGGGCGGCAGCCTTCCCAAGGGGTAAGGTGCCGTAAACACCCGGGAAGCGCAGCTCAGCCAGGCCCAGGCGGGAAAGGCTCGAGCGCGCCGTCTCGAGTTCGCCACGCTTGACCACCACCACGGCGGCCACCTGGTTCTCTAGGGGCTCGGCCTCGAGTACAAAACGGTCGGCCATGGCTTGCTGCAAGGCAGTGCGCACCGACTCGAGTTCCTCTGGCTTAGAAACCAGGAAAGGAATCACGGCCAGCCGGGGGCTCTGATCCAACCCCTGCACCAACGCCGCCAACTGATCAGCCGCTTTGCCAAACAACTCGATGGTCTGGATTTCTTCCTCGAGGGCTGCCCGCTCCTTGCCCAAAACCTCGGCTCGGTTGACAACAGGTCGGATGGTGGCCTCGGCTTCCTCCAGCGAACCCCCAAACAACTTGCCCCCCGCCACAGCCGTCAAGCCGACCACGGCCAGCGACTGTTCGGCCTGTGAAGCCACTGTTTCCCAGCGCTTGAGCTCGGCTTCTTCGGTTGGGGAAAGCCGGTACTCGCCCAGCTCATCGGGTCGCAGGGGGTCAATATGCACGACCCCTGCTTTTTGGAGTTCGCTCAGAAGCTCCCGGGCCAGCCGCTTGGGGCCGGCCACTATCAACTTTTCCATTGGAGCTATCAAGGCAAAACCTCCCCCAGCACCGCCTGAACCGCCCCGGCCACCTTGGCAGTTGCTGCGTCGCCAATGGCCTTGGCCTCGACTTCGGCCTTGGCCCTGGCTTCGCTTTCGATCTTGGCTACTGCTTCGGCAGTGCGGGCTCGGAATTGCGTTTCCAAGTCCCGTGCGGCCCGCTCTGCTTCTGCCAGAATCTGGGAAGCCTTCGCCTCGGCCTCCCTGACCTTTGCTTCGGCGGCCTGTCTGGCGTCTTCCAGTTGTTTTGCCAGGGCTTGCTCACGCTCCGCTAGGCTCTTAATAAGTCCTGATCCAGCCATGTTCCCTCCTTTCTTGGTGCCGCCCACGCGGCTTTTGTACAGCGCGAAAGAGAGCAAGTGAAAACTTGCTCAAAAATGAACCCCAAGAATCATAGCGATTTCTCAGGATTCATGTCAACGCGAGATAGCATACAATAGATGCGTTCGCTCTCTTTTTGTCTGGAAGCACACATTTAGGCGTTTCCTGCAGCACTTAAGCCGTTACTTCCTCTTCCAGATTACAGAAAGTTTCTATGTTCAAATGGGCAGAAAAGCGGAATTGGGGTCTCCGTGCCGGTGTTACAGCGCTTACCACAAATGGACCGTACAGCCGAATTATGACGTATGCGACGCATATTTTACGCTTCCAGATGGGGTGTAGGTGTGAGCAGTACTGTTAGACTCATAAGATGAAGATTCGCGTGACTCCCAGAGGCGCGGCTCGCCTGCTGGCACACCACCCCTGGGTCTATAAAAGCGATGTGCTGGAGGGCCCTAACTCCCCCGGCTTATACCCAGTTCAATCAACCAAGGGGGTTCTGGGGTTGGCGCTGTACAACCCTGTCTCCGAAATCACTGTACGGGTCTTTAGCTTCACGGATGCAGGTCGCCCCCAGGAGGTTCTGCTCGAGAACCTGCGCAAAGCCCTGCAGCGACGCAAGGCGGCCATTGCCCAGGAGCCAGTGGGGGGCTACCGGTTGGTACATGCCGAGGGCGACCTGGTGCCCGCCCTGGTGCTTGACTACTACGCTGGACACGGGGTCTTGCAGGTGGGGTCAGCAGCCCTGGAACCCCTCACCTCCGAACTAACCGAGGTGATTCGGGCTGAAATCCCTCTACAAAGTCTACTGGCCAGAAACGACCAGAAATCCCGCAGCCTGGAGGGGCTGCCCCTGCAAATCAAGCCCCTGCTGAGCCAAGTACCCGATTCGGTCATGGTGCGCGAAGCTTCTATTCAGTACCGCGTAGACCTCCAAGAAGGCCAGAAGACCGGGGCCTTTATAGACCAGCGCGACAACCGCATTCGCTTACAAGCTTTCAAGGGAAAAACTGCCCTGGATGTGTTTAGTTACCACGGCTCGTTTGCCCTGCACTTGGCCCAAGGTTTTGAACAGGTTATGGCGGTAGATAGCTCGGCAGTTGCCCTGCGCCGCGCCCTCGAGAACGCCCAAGCCAACGGGCTAACCAACATTACGCCCAAGGAAGCCAACGCTTTTGAGTTTCTGCGCGAGGAAGAAAAACGCGGCGCCCACTACGATCTGATCGTACTCGACCCACCTGCTTTCGCCAAAGGCAAGCGCGATGTGGAACGGGCTTATGCGGCCTACAAAGAGATCAACCTGCGGGCCATGAAGCTGCTGTTGAGCGGAGGTATATTGGCAACTGCTTCTTGCAGCCACCATCTGAGCGAACCGCTTTTCTACCAGATGCTCGCCGAGGCTGCCGCCGATGCCCACCGCACCGTGCGGGTGGTGGAAAAGCGCAGCCAGGGCTGGGATCATCCTGTACTGCTCAATGTGCCCGAGACACATTACCTGAAGTTCGCCATCCTAGAAATCGTATGAAGGTAGGTCTGATACGCATTCCGGCAGTATCGTTCACTTTTGAAAGCCTAAACGATACTGCCGAAATGCTTTTCTACTCCCTTCGGTTGGCTTGAATCCTTCACCTTTGACTACGCATGGCGGTGAAGGATTCAAGCGGAAACGGTATGAGTTCCCGAGGAGTTTGCTCGTTTCGCCAGAAGACTGCTGTTTGACGCGCCACACGAAACCTCCCCCTGCATGGCAAGGGGAGGATCGGATGAACGGCTGCTTTTTGTTACCTAGCCCGCATGAGATCGAGCCGTACCTGCTGGGCCCGACCTGGTTCGACCCGGATATCCCGGAACACCACGCGATAGCCAGGGGCCAAGGCCACTATCTGGATGCTACCGCTCTCGAGGTCGTTGAGGCGCAGGAAACCATTACGGGTTTGGCCCACCTCGCGACCATCCAGGAAGATACGTGCCTCTACGTTGGTGAAGACCTCCAACGACCCACGCAGGCCTTGCAAGTTGGCATTCACCGGCACGGTCTGGCCATTACCCACCGTTACCGAGGTACGGAAACCTTGATAACCACCCAGGCGAAGCTCGATATCGTAGCGGCCCGGTTGCACGGTCAGGTTGAGGGGGGTGTTGCCCACCACCCGGCCATTCAGCAGCACCTGGGCACCCTGCGGATTGGAATTGATTTGTAGCAGACCGTTCTGCACGACCGGGGTCAGGTTGGCGTTCACAACTGTGGTCTCGCCGGGCCGAATCTGGGCCGAGGTACGGAAGGTCTGGTATCCTCCCAGGCGCAACTCCACATCCACACGGCCAGGACGCAATACGAGGTTGAGGGGCGTATTACCCACCACCCGACCCTCTATGAGCACCTGTGCACCACTGGGCGTGGAGTTGACGCTGAGCGTGCCCGTTCCCGGTTGGGGTTGCGGCGAGGGCGTTACCGCTGCGCGTCCTACAATAAAGAAGGCCACATTGGAAACCCAGTCCTGCTGTGGGAGCGGGGTTACGACAATCGAGAGCGCCCTGGCTAGGTTATCCGCGCCCTGAACGTTGACCTGTCCTGTCTGGATGTTGGCAATCTGCGAGAGTGAAAGGGCCTGACGGCTGGCAACAGCCAACACACGATCCTGTCCCTCGGGGCCACCCACATCGAGGGTATAGCGTGCGCCGGTGGCAGGCGGGAAGGTGCGGGTTTCTCCCGCTCGCAAGAAGTTGTTCTGATCGAAGGCATTGGGGAGAATCAGGCCAATTTCCCCAGTGGACTTGACGCTAAAGAGGTAAACGTAGGCATCCTGGTTGACCTGCACCGAGACCTGGATACGCTCCCCAATCTGATAGACCGGGTTGCCGGTCTTGCCCGGGTCTTTGTTGACCCAGGTGCGCACCTGCAGGTCGGTGGGCACTGGGTTGACGATAATGCCCTGTGGGCTCAGTTCGGGCGCGGCCAGTGCAAGGCCCGATAGCAGAAGTCCGAGTGCCGTGGTTGAGAAGATTTGCTTCATGTATTGCCTCCTCACCCCCAGGGTAGGATACACCGTCTAGTAGGCGTGAGAAGCTATTCAGCCAAAGTTAACCTTAGCGTTGAGCAAGTCTTTAGCAACCTGTTCGGCCATGTGCACACTGATTGCGCTCAGCCCAAAGCCAGGCCCAGGCCTCGTCCAACGTTTGGACGAAGCGTATCTGTGGGTGTTCTTTCGCGTCTCCCACAATTACTCCGCACGCGGTGCGGAGTAATCTACCCAGCACAGCAAAAAGCGCCGTACTGGGTATTCGTGGGAACCGCTCTTGGTGCTCATTGGCCAGCTCGCTAAAGCGTTGGCCATAAGCGTTAAAGTCAGGCAGCACCAGTACCGAGCGAATCTGATAGTTGACCAGCTTTTGAAAAAGCTCACCGGCAAAACCTGTGTGCAGATCGAAGAATGTTTGGGGTAACTCCTCGGCCATCAAGGTTAGGCCATCGGCATCCATGCCCACCCCGATTATTTCGGGAATATCCCGAGTGGATCGAAGTCTTTGATCCTCTCGAGGAATCACCCCAACCCTCACGACACCCCCGCTGCCCGGAAAGCCGCACTCACCACTTCTCTAGCTTCGTTCATCACACGCTCGAGGTGCTCGGGCCCCTTGAAGCTCTCGGCGTAAATTTTGTACACATCCTCGGTACCAGAAGGCCTGGCCGCAAACCAGGCATTCTCAGTCACCACCTTAAGACCCCCGATGGGTTCGTTGTTGCCGGGTGCACGGGTCAACTTAGCAATGATGGGTTCACCGGCTAGTTGGGTAGCCGTAACCATCTCCGGAGAAAGGTTGGACAGGGCTTTTTTCTGTGCACCATTCGCTTCTGCATCCATACGGTTGTAGACCGATGAACCAAACCTCGCTTCCAAATCGCGGTAATGCTGGCTGGGTGACTTGCCGGTTTTGGCCATAATCTCTGCTGCCAGCAACCCCAGGATGATGCCGTCCTTGTCGGTGCTCCAGGCCGAGCCATCCATGCGTAAGAACGACGCTCCTGCACTTTCTTCGCCCCCAAAACCAATCGTTCCACTCGCCAGCCCATCCACGAAATACTTGAAGCCCACCGGCACTTCCACCAGCTTCTTACCCAGGCTGTGCACTACCCGGTCAATCATGCTACTGCTGACCAGGGTCTTCCCTACACCCATGTCTGAACGCCACTGGGGGCGGTTCTGATAGAGGTAGAAAATGCACACGGTCAGGTAGTGATTGGGGTTCATCAAGCCATCTGGCGTGACGATACCATGCCGGTCGGCATCAGGATCGTTGCCGATGGCCACATCGAATTGATCCTTTAGGTCAATTAGCGAGGCCATCGCATAGGGTGAGGAACAATCCATGCGAATCTTGCCATCTTTATCCACGGTCATGAAGGCAAAACTGGGGTCAATTCTTTCGTTCACAATGGTCAGGTTCAGTCCAAGGTACGCGGCAATCTTTTGCCAGGTAGCCAGCGAGGAGCCGCCCAACGGATCAACGCCAATCCGGATACCCGCAGACTTGATGGCTGCTATATCAATGATGCTCTCCAATTGGCTCACATAGGGGGTGACAAAATCGAACTCCTGCACTGTTCTTAGGGCCTGGTAGAGCGGCCAGCGCTTCACCTCAGTCAGGCCATCCAACAAGATTTGATTGGCCCGCTCCTGCACCACCTTGGTCACACTGGTGTCGGCAGGGCCACCACTCGGTGGGTTGTACTTGAAGCCGCCGTCCTGTGGTGGGTTGTGGCTGGGCGTGATGACGATGCCATCGGCCAGTCCGCTGCTTCGGCCCCGGTTATATTCCAGGATGGCATGGGAAACCAGGGGTGTAGGTGTATAGCCACGCCCTTTTTCGACCCGAACATCTATTCCATTGGCAGCCAGTACTTCCACTGCGGTGATCCAGGCAGCTTCGGAGAGGGCATGGCTATCCATCCCAAGGAAGAGCGGCCCGCTAATGCCTTGCTCGGCCCGGTACTCGGCTACCGCTTGCGAGACCGCCAAAATATGCGCCTCGTTGAAAGTTCCAGCCAATGAATTGCCTCGGTGGCCGCTGGTTCCAAAGGCTACGCGCTGGGCTGGGTTCTGGGAGTCGGGCTGGATGGCATAGTAGCTGCTGACCAGCCGGGGGATGTTGACCAGAATGCTATGCGGTGCGGGTTTTCCCGCCAGAGGATGTAGCGACATAAGGACTCCTTATTCACGTAGGAGTCTATTCCAGCCAAGCCTAGTTGAGCAACGCGCTAGCTTAATTCCATTCCGAAAAGAAGACCCTGGCTATAGGAAAAACACCGCACCGTGACAAACTTAGAGCGGTTTTGCAAACCACTTGCCGTACAGTTCGCTTGAAAGGCTTCATACGCACTCCTACTCCCTTCGGTCGGCTTGAACCCTTCACCTTTGATTAGAACCAAAGGTGAAGGGTTCAAGCGGAACCAGTATCACACCATGCTTTTTGGGTTTGTTCACTACCCCTTACAGGTACCAATCATCATGGTAATCTTTCAAAAAAACACGAAGCGATCCAGAAATTGCTAAGTAGGTTAGTGGACTGCCGCGGCTCCTGTGAAGTGCTGTGGCGCGACGCAAAAAACCTCACAAGGATGGCTGAGATTCCACGCCTGCACCAACTAAAAATAAACGATTGACACTGTACTGGTGAGGGCTTTTACGTTCGTTCATGCTTTCGTCGCAGATAACTCCTGATTCGTGTGCAGCTCTTCTACCCTATCCACCACATACTCGGCAAAGGGCATGGAGGCTGTCCAGGCCGGCGAGATGGCATTGAGCACGTGCAGGCCCTCGTTATTACCCTCGATCATGAAGTCCATCACCAGCTTTTTGTCCTGGTGGTCGTAGAGTTGGGCGCGGATGCCGGGACGGCCCCAGGTGCGGTAGTTTTCCGGCTTCACCCCTTCCAAGAGGGCGGTGGCTTGGGAGACCAGATAAGCTTGGGAGTATTTCTTGATTTCCTCGAGGGCAATCCCCCTAAAGTTGAAGTCGTTGCGGAAGAACAGAATGGCTTCATCGCGCAGGATCGAGAGGGCCTCGGCAGCATCAAAGCCTTTCAGACCCTCGTAGTTTTCGCGCCAGAAAGCCGGAATGGCGGTAGGACCAATTTTGGCTTTGCCATCTACCGTAACCGTGAAATGTACCCCCAGAAAGGTATTACGTAGGTCGGGTACCGGATAAATGTTGGTTTTGAGCGAGCCAGCTGGCTCCGAACCATACACATACAAGCCCTTGAAGGGCAGAATACGGTAGCGCACCCCGATGCCAAAGTCGTGGGCGACCTTGTCGGCGTGCAGGCCCGCCGCATTGATCACAAAGTTTGCGCTAAAGACTTCCTGGGGGGTGATGACATCGTTCCCCCGTCGCCCTTGATAGGGGCTATCCAAGTGAATTTCAATCCCCCTGGTCTGACACTCTGCGGCGATAGCAGCCATACACTCTTTAGGGTCAACAGTGGCGGTGTTGGGTGACCACAGGGCAATTTCGGTGGATTTGACCCTGGGTTCGATCTTTTTGGCCTCTTCCACTGAAATCAGATGGGTTTCCACACCATTCAGGTCTCCCCGGCGCTTGAGTTCACGCAAGCCCTCTACTTCTTGTTCATTTTTAGCCACTACCAGCTTGCCACAGCGGTTGATTTTCAGTCCGCGCTCCTCCACAAACTGCTTCCAGCGTATGTTGCCATCGCGGGTAAAACGAGCCTTCAGTGAATCAGCAGTGTAATAAAAGCCCGCGTGCAACACCCCTGAGTTACGCCCCGAACCGTGTACGGCCAGTTCTTTTTCTTTTTCCAGCACCACAATTTTTGCGCAGCTGTTGCGTTTTTTGATTTCCAGGGCAATCGTTAGGCCGACAATGCCCCCACCGATAATGAGGTAATCACAGGTTTTCATCCCAACTATTCTATGCTGAGATTGATAAACCGTTGTTCAAGAATTGACGCTCTATCGCGGTTGACCGTTTGAAAAAGTCATACGCATTCCGGCAGTATCGTTCACTTTTGAAAGCCTAAACGATACTGCCGAAATGCTTTTCTACTCCCTTCGGTCGGCTTGAATCCTTCACCTTTGACTACGCATGGCGGTGAAGGATTCAAGCGGAAACGGTATAACTTGAAAGATGGGCCTCCAAGGTTTGACAAACTTACGATGGCGCAGCTCAAACATTTACAATGCGACGGGTAGGATAGGGAATCGCGATTCCCTCGGCATCTAGGCGCAGCTTGATACGGCGGCGGAACTCTCGGCCAATCGCCCACTGTTCTTTGGGTTTAGCGTTGAACAGCACCCGAATGAGGATGCCGGAATCGGCAAGTTGTTGGATGCCCAGCATTTCAGGAGCCTTATCGGTGAACTTGTCCTTCCACTCGGGATCGTTGTAAAAAGCCTCGGCCTCTGATTGCACCACCGCCAAGGCTTTGTCTACGGGGGTCTCGTAGGCCACCGAGACATCTACCACCGCACGGGCCCAGTCGCGGCTCATCACCGTGACTTGCTGGATGGTGGAGTTGGGGATGAAGTGCACCCGGCCCTCCAGGTCACGCAGCACCGTGATGCGCAGGTTGAAGCGCTCTACCCCACCTGAAAGCTGACCCACCGTAATCACGTCACCTACCCCATACTGGTCTTCCAGCAGAATAAAAAAGCCGTTGAGTACATCGCGGATCAGGTTCTGCGCGGCCAGCGAGATGCCCAGCCCCACCACCCCTGCCCCGGCCAGCAGCGCGGTGACGTTAAGTCCCAGATTGGACAGGGCAAAGAGCAGCCCCAGCACCACAATCAGTACCTGCAACACCGACTCGAGCACGCTCTTGAGGGTCTGGGCCCGTACCCGTTCACGGGTGAACTCGTCCGAGTTACCCAGCGGCACGCGCTGCAAGAGGCGGGGTACCAAGCGAAGGGCCAGCGAAGTGGCTCCAATAATCAGCAGCAAGGCCAAGCCCCGCTCCCCCAGCCAGCCAGACAGGGTCTGGCCCCAACTGCGGAAGGGCTCGAGCTCGAGTTGCCACACCTGCGCCGCCAGCGAGGCTATCATCACTCCGGTTATGCCCCACCACACCCAGCTTGCGAGGCGCCAGTAGTGGTCATCACGGGTATCGGGGGTGAGGCGGGCCAGCCAGCCCACTAGGCCCGCTCCGGCCCGCCCTACCCAAAATCCCAGAATCAACAGGCCGAGGCTGATCAGAACACGTAGCCAGAGGCTCGAGGTCTCCACGGTTCCTCCCACTACCCCGCCAAGCGGGCTATTCCGGCCCGCACCCGCTCCACCAAGCCGGCTTCTACCACACCCTTGGCCTTACGAATCGCACTCCACACCGCCCGCCCATCGGCAGAGCCATGCCCGATAAATACAGGGCCTTCTACCCCCAGCAGGGGCATGGCCCCGTACTCGGCGGGATCCATCCTGGCCCGCAGGCTTTGCAGGGCTGGGCGCACCAGCAAAGCCCCCAGCCTGGTCAACAGCGAACCCCCGCTTAAAGCCTCGCGAATCCACTTAAAGATGGTACGGGCCTCACCTTCAGAGAGCTTGAGTACCACATTGCCGGTGTAGCCATCACTTACCACGATATCGGTGGTGCCTTTGAAGATGTCGCGCCCCTCCACGTTGCCGTAGAAGTGAAGGCCCGGTGCAGCCTTGAGCAGGGGAAAAGCTTGCAGGGTGAGTTCGTTGCCCTTGTGCTCTTCCTCCCCAATGGAAAGCAGCCCCACGCTGGGCTCCGCCACCCCCTGGGCCTGGGCATAGGCCGTGGCCATCACCGCAAACTGCACCAACCACTCGGGCTTGCAGTCCACGTTGGCCCCGCCGTCGGTCAGGAAGGTGCGTCCTTTTTCGCTGGGTAGCTCGATCAGCAGGGTGGGCCGATCCACCCCCCGAATGCGCCCCAGGTTGAACAGGGCCGAGGCCAGCGTGGCCCCGGTGTGCCCCATGGCCACCACCGCCGAGGCCTCGCCTTGCTTGACCAGCTCCATGCAGACGTTGATGGAAGCCCGGCGCTTTTTGCGCACATCAGTGGCCTGGTCTTGCATAGTGATGTACTCGGGGGCCTCCACAATGGGCAGATCGCCCCCCTGTTGTTGCAATTCCTGTTTCAACACAGCCTTGGGGCCTACCAGTATGACCGGAATCCCCTGTTTTTGGGCCAAGAGGGCACCTTCCACCGTGACTTTGGGGGCGTGGTCGCCTCCCATCGCATCAAGAGCAATCGGTTTCACGGTTTATAGCCTAAGGCCAACTTCCCTACCACGCTACCGGCATGGCCTTGTGGCCCCGGATCACGAACCCACCGGCGTACTCGATTCGGTCGGTGGCCAGGTGGATGTTGGGCAGGCGCTTGAGCAGGGTCTGAAAGGAGGTCTGGAGCTCGAGCCGCGCCAGCGGTGCGCCGATGCAGTAGTGGATGCCCAGACCAAAGGTCAGGTGATAGTTCTCGGCACGAGTCAGATCCAACTGATCGGGATTGGAAAACTTGCGCGGATCGCGATTGCCCGAGGCATACATCAGGGCCAACTCCTGGCCGCGCCTCAGTGGAATACCTTTATAGTCGAAATCTTCCAACACCCAACGTTCAAACATCGGCAAAGGGGTGTCGTAGCGCAGCAGCTCTTCCACGGCCAGCTTGAAAAACTCCGGGTGGTTCTTGGCTGCTGCCTCCTTGGCCTGCTCCATCTGCTCGGGGTTGCGCGCAAGGGCCAGGAAGCCGGCGGTGGTGCCGTTGACCGTGGCCTCGTGGCCGGCGTTCAAAAGCAAAATACAGTTGGCCACCAGCTCGTCGGGGGTGAGCTTATCCCCCTGCTCCTCCACCTGTACCAAGGCTGAAATCAGGTCGTTGCCAGGCTTCCTTCGACGCTCATCGGCCAGTATTTTGACATAGTTGGAAAAGTCCACTACCGCTTGGTTGGCCTCGGTGGCCTGCTCATCGGAAAATCCCAACTCATACAGTTTGACGATTTTGGCCGACCAAGGCCGCAGGTGGTGGCGATCTTCCTCAGGTACACCCAGTAGCTCGGCAATCACCGTAACCGGCAGGGGTTCGGCGTAGTCCCGCAGGAGATCCATCTGGCCCCGGTCTTCGGCCTGGTCGAGCAGCTCGTTAACGATGGCTTGAATCTTCCCGCGCAGCCCCTCCACCCGGGCCGGCGTAAAAGCCTTCATCATCAGGCCCTTGAGCCGGGTGTGCTTGGGCGGCTCGTTGTCGAGCATGTGGTTTTCCTGGAAGTGGTCGAAGTCGCGGGTCAGCGGGTTGGGCGGCGGCCAGCCCAGCTCGTCGCGGGAGAGGATATGGGTGATCGAGCGCCCCAGGCGTTTGTCGCGCAACAGGTTGGCGATGTCTTCGTAGCGCAGGAAAAAAATTTTGTTCCAGACCTCGTCGTAGAAGACCGGAAGGTGCTCCCGGAGGCTCTTTAGCGTGGGATAGGGATCGTAGATAAAAGCTGGATCGTTGATGTTGAGATGGTAGGTTTGCATGGTTGCAAGAATAATCCTCCCAACCTTCCTTGATAAGAGGGACAAAACAATCCCCTCCTGGCAGGAGGGGTTGTAGGGGAAAAATTTTAGGCGCTTACGGAGACGTGTTTGTTCAGGCGAGCCACAAAGTTACCTTTTGGAGCCGCGCCCACCATTACTTCAACCGGCTGCCCATTTTTGAAGAGGATGATGGTAGGAATGCTCATCACCCGAAACTTCATGGCCGTTTGGGGATTGGCGTCCACGTCCAGTTTGGCCACTTTCACCTTGCCTTCGTACTCCTTGGCCAGGTCTTCCATAACCGGGGCCACCATGCGACAGGGGCCGCACCACTCGGCCCAAAAATCCACCAGCACATACTGATTCTCCTTGAGGGTCGCGTCAAAGTTTGCATCATTCACTTCGATGGGTTTTGCCATGGCTGTTTACCTCTCACACAGGGCCAGGGATCAGGCCCTTCCGGCTTTACACTCTAGCACTGTTGGCAGCACCTAGGGGAAGCCGATACACTTTTTATAGTGGGAGAAGCTGGTTTGTTGGGTACGCCAGAATACACCGAAGCCTTGGAGTTATGGCACCAAGGCCATTTTTGGGAGGTGCACGAGGCTCTGGAACCCCTCTGGCTCCGGCTTTCGGGGCCTGAGCGCGAGCTGACCCACGGCATTATCCTGCTGGCAGCGGCCCTGCATAAAGCGCGAAGCAGTTCCACCGGTGGCTGGCGCAATTTCCACAAAGCCCTCGAGCATCTAAAGAACCTTCCAGCCAACTACCAGGGTATCCGGGTCACAGAGCTGATTAAGGAAACCTACCAGGCCTTACAAAAAGGCCCTGGTCAGATTCCACCATTTCCCCTGTTATGAGGTGGTGAGATCCTCGAGGGTAGCCTCGGGGGCGTTTTTCTTGACCGAGGCGATGCCGTTTTCCATCGCGGCCTGTGAGCTGTACATCTCGCTGCGCCCGATCTCCTGGTGGTTGGCGGCCTTGAGGACAAAGTAGGGTTCGCCATTACTGGCCGTGCGGCGCTCGTAGCGCTCATCCAGACCGGCGTTCTTACGTACCGACTCAATGCCGCCCAGGGCCCCGTCCTTGCCCTGGTAACGCTCGCTGGTGAGGATGGTCTGGCCGTTGGCGGCCTTGAGGTTGAACATATACTGCCCGTCTTTGGTCATCGAGAGCACGAATTTACCTGCCATACGCTTCCTCCTGCACTGGGTACAGCCTAGATAATAGCAATCCTGCTTGTGGTAGGCCCTCGAGGCAACCCAGGCGGTAGGGTGGCGGTTGGGGGCTATGCAAGCTCAGATTGGGGCCAGTTTACAGGATAGGTGTGCAGGAGTTGTGCGAAAGTTAAGAGTCCAGCCATCCCACCGCCCAGACCGCCCCATCGCGCAGCTCGAGCCGAACCCCCGGCAGGTCGGTGGGTGCGGGCCCCGCGACCCTAAGGCCATCGGCCTGGAAACGGCTGCCATGACAGCCGCATTCGATAAAGCGCTGCTGATCCGGCAGAGGCACCGTACAACCCGCGTGGGGGCAGACCCGAGAAAAGGCAGTCAGAAAAACACCCTGTGCCTCCAGGACCCGCGGGCTGGGCTGGGCCGGGGGTGGCACCCTCACCAGCAAGCAGGGCTGGCCCACAAAGCGGAACTCGAGGTCGGCCCAGACCTCGAACAGGCGGCTGGGTTCGGCAATTCGCACCGGGGCCGGCGCCGGTGTCTGGCCCCGCCCCGCTCCACCCAGCGCCAGAAGGCCGGCCAGCAGGGTTTTACCGGCATCGCGTCTGTTCACCTTGCCCTCCTGTAACAAAGGCAGGAGGCCAGGAACCTCCTGCCGTGTAGTGTGGAAGTTTTTAGGCCAACGCCAGGGTGTCTTCGGGGTGGTTCCAGGGCACTTCGGTCCGGCTCTTGAGCACCTCGAGGGCCTCCTGCTCGCTCATCACCGGGTTCTGGAAGCGAATGCCAAGGGCCCGTGTCATCAGGGTGAAGTTGTAGGTGTTGTCAATCAGGCCAATCCGGGCCGCCCCAATCCCCCGGCCATACACCCCAAACAGGGTGGGGCCGGCGGTGTGCTGGCCCGAGTTCCAGCCGATGTTGGGCAGGTCGGGCTTCCGGGCATCGGTCTGGCGCATCACCCAGGAGAGGGTGTTGGCAGGCTGCACGCCATAGCGCACCGCGTCGGGCAGGTAGGCCCGCTTGGTGATGGCGTCCACCACCACCTGGGCCTGCTCGGGCTTGAGGGTCACGCCCTTCACGGTGCGGAAGAGCTCTACCACCTGTTCGGGGCTGGGGTTGTTGCCGAGGCGGCCCAGCATAAACTCGAAGGTGCCTTTCTGGGCCTCGAGCATCAGCACTCCGGCGCTGCTCTCACGGTACGAAGAACCCGTGCCATACAGCGCAGGCGCTCCGCAGACGTGGTCGGAGCCAATGATCAGCAGGGTGTCGGGGTTCTGATCCACATAGTTCATCACCACTTCCAGGGCCTCGTCGGCGGCCAGGATGTCCCACAGCGAGCCCGCGGGGTCGTTGAGGTGGTTGGCGTGGTCAATGCGGGCAGCCTCAACCTGGAGCACAAAGCCTTTGGAGGAAGCGGCCAGACGGGGCAGGGCCGCACGGGTCATCTGGGCCAGGCTGGGGGTGTCCACCCCCTGGAAGCGCCGGTCGGCCTCGTAAGGGATGTGGCTGCTGCTGAACACGCCCAGCAGCTTGGAGGCGTTGGAGGCCTCGAGCTCCCGCAGGTTTTTCACCACCCCATAGCCCTTGGCGGCATAGGCGGCGTAGAGGTCTTTCTTATCGCGCCGCACCGCCGGGTCGAAGAAGCGCTGGCCCCCACCCAGGTACACCTCGGCGCCGAACTCGAGGTACTGCTCGGCAATCTGATCCTCGGCGTTGCGGTTGGGGTTGGAGATCACGAAGCCCGCCGGGGTGGCGTGGGTGATGGTGGCGGTGGAGACCAGGCCCACCGCCTTGCCCTGCTGCTTGGCCAGGGCGAAGATGGGGGTGAGCTTGCGCCCGTCCACGTGGATGGCCAGACCCCCGTTGACGGTCTTGACCCCGGTGCTCCAGGCGTTGGAAGCTGCGCTGGACTCGGTAACGAAGCTGGTCAGGCTGTTGGTGTTCTGCAACCCGCTCACGCCACTGGCCAGGAAGCGTTCCAGGGCCATGGGCTTGCCCAGCACCCGCCGGGAGTAGAACTGGGCGATGGCGTAGTCTTCCCAGCCCATCCCATCGTAGGCGAGGAAGATCAGGTTGCGCGCGCGGGTCAGGATGCCCGGCTGGTTGGCCTGGGCGCTCTGGGCCTGGGCCGAGAGGGCCGCGGCGGCTCCGGCTGCTACCCCTGCTTTGATTAGGTCTCTGCGTTTCATGCCTGTACCTCCGTTTTATATGCTTAACAAAGCCTGTCAAGCCCTGGTCAGCAAACAAGGAGGATCAGGCTACACTCCACAGCCCCACTCCAACACCTTTACAAACTGTCGTCCGTTCCAGCGCCATACTGTACTACCCCATCCCTCGTGTACCCAGACCTCGGTAACGATCTCCATTTTGCCATCACCATCCAGGTCGAGAATAGCCCCAATGCGGCGGGTAATCACGGTGGGCATTCCCTCGGTGCCATCGAAGGGCTTGTCTAGATGGGTCACGTCCAGCACAAAAGTGCGCAGATCGGTATCGTTTACGAGCTTGCGTACCATGAGCAGGCCGTAATCCCCCACTTCGCTGGCATAGCTGCCCTCAATCCGCCCGTCATTGACGGAAAAGCCTGGTTTGTTGGCGCTCAGGATTACCTCATCGCGCCCATCGGCGTCCAAGTCTACCCGCAAAGCCTGGGTTATGTTGGGCGCTCCACCAATCTTGCGGCGGGCCAGTTCCGCTGCCACGGCTTGGCGGTGGACTGGGGTGGGGGAAAGAACCGCAACGGCACGGGGCTGGGGATTCCAGCGGGCCGAAATAGCATAAGCCGGGTACTGGATAGCACGGCGCTCGAGCAGTGTGAGGGAGGTTTCTCTATTCCAGTCGCATATCTCGGGGGTCTGCAAACCACCGGCTCCCTGGGCCTGGTTGATGCGTCCAGCCGGGCCAAACACCTGATAGCGGCGGGCCTCGAGGCGACTCAACTTCTCGGCCTCGATCCAGCGCCCACCCTGAAAAGCGCCCACTACCACAGCCTGCTGGGCCTCGTTCAAACGCAGCAGAACCGCACCTTGTGGGGCCTGCGCCACCGACAAACCCAGCACCAACAGCACACTCCATACCTTTTGCATGCTCCAAGGGTAACAGAAGAATGTTCAGGTGTACGTGCTTTTTGCGTGTCCTTGCCAAGGCTTACCAACCACACCCCTGAACGATTAGGCTATGGACGATGAACGCTTACACCTACGCCTATCGCGGCGGCCTGATCGAAAACCGCCACAAGGTTTCGTTGGCTATTGTCAGCCCCACCGGACAATTGCTGGCCTATAGTGGCAACCCTCATTTAGCAGCGCATATGCGCTCCTCGGCCAAGCCTTTCCAGGCACAGGCCCTTTATCTGAGCGGTGCGGTGGAACGCTTTGGCATCACCCCTGCCGAGGTCGCTCTGACCTGCGCTTCGCACGATGGAATGCAGCAACATATAGCCATTGCAGCGAACTATCTGCACAAGATCGGACTGGATACCAGTTATCTGGCCTGCGGGGCGCACCTGCCTTTCGATCCCGCCTCGCGCAAAGCCTTGCAACAAGCAGGTCAGGCGCCTACCGCACTGCACAACAATTGCTCGGGCAAACATACCGGCATGATGGCCGCGGCGCTGGCCATGGGCGTCGAGCCCAGAGGCTACGAGCAACCCGAGCACCCGGTGCAACAACTCAACCTGCAAACCCTGCGCGACCTTTCGAGCTTCAGCCAGATTGCCTACGGGGTGGATGGGTGCAGCGTACCCACCTTTGTGCTACCCTTGGCCCCCGCCGCCCGCATGTTTGCCCTGCTGGCCCAACCTGAGGCCGCACTTCCAAAATATCGAGAGGGTCTAGAAGCAGTTTTTAAGGCCATGCGGCAGCACCCCGACCTGGTGGCCGGTCCCCAGAGCATTGACACCGTGCTTATGGAAAAAATACCCCACCTGGTGGCCAAACGCGGGGCCGACGGCTACTACGGTATGGCCCTACGGGATACCCGTTGGGGCCACATCGGAATTACAATCAAAATAGAAAGCGGCTCCAACGAGGCCAGGGAACCGATGGTAATCCGGTTGTTGGAGGAACTGGGCCTGCTCTCGCCGGAAGTGGAGCTGGAGTGGCGCAGACCGCTCATTCGGAATGTACGCAAACTCGAGGTGGGGCATCTGGAAGCCAGGCTCGAGCTCTGCTGGGCCTAAGTGCTCTGGTAACTTAATTTCTGGGATGGATTTAGCCCCTCTAATGTCCGGGAGTTGCTTTGAGCACTTCATTCCGGAAGCTTTGCCGCGTATCAATCTTTAACTTACCAAACCACTAAGCCCTTTGCTGCTTTATATCTCAGTCAATCAACTCTTCCGCACTTGATCAAAGGCCTTTCACTGATAGCCCGTGTGCAGTGATAAACCAGAGTGGGCGTGAAAGGCACTAATGTCTCGAAAAGTGAACGTCCCCCTGGTGTAGGGAGCACACTCCGTCCCACAGGGAATCGTCCGCATCGGTCTTACGGAACCATATCTCCACGTTTATGGAGATACAAAGGCTACGTATATAGCGCCATCAGCACGCAGCGTGAGGCCCAGATTAGCCTCGAGGCTGGCCCACCCCAGGTGCCGGGCGCAACGGGGTGGGGAGTCGGAGCCAGATAAACTCGTTGGCATCCTTGACCTCGGCCCCGCGCCCGCCGGTGGCCGGATAATTGTTGTCGTTAATGACCAGCAGCGTGCTGGCATCCAACACCAGCACCGACTCGATGGTGACATAAGGGAAGCGGAAAACCCCACCCTGGGTACTGGGGGCCAGTCCCCTTGGATCGGCGATGTTCAGCAGGTCAACCACCAACTCTTTGGCCAAAATCCCGTTAGCATCACGGCGGTTGAGATCAATCTTGTAAATGCGCTTGAAGCGGGCCTCCGCGCCTTGCCGGGAGTCGCGCTCGATAACCAGGTACTCATTTTCGTTGATTACGGCCATCTCACCAATTGCATGGGCAGGGTCGTCGAACTGGTAGCGACCTACCAGACCCACCCAGCGCTTGGCTACCGGATCGAACTCCATTAGGCGTACCGTTCCGCTCGGATCACCGACCACGGTGCCCTCGAGCATGGCAAAGATTCGGTTACGGGCCGGGTTGGTGGCCAGTCCTTCGTAGCCCCTTGTGGTAGGTAGGTTGGCTGCACCCGGCTGTCCCGGGCCCACCGGCTTTAAGAGTAGAGCAGGGTTCTGCGGAGCCCGCACCTGATCCTTGTTGGAGTCTCTGCCTGCACCGTAGTCGGGGGTGGCAAAGGGCGGATCCAACAGGACTCCATTTGCATCGAAGTGCAGCAGATAAGGCCCAAACTCCTCCCCAACCCAGATCGTACCGTCGGCAGCCACCACAAACGACTCGATGTCAAAGTCGTAACCGGTCAGCAGGCGGTCGGCGGTGTTTTCATTCAAGATTGGAAAGGGTACCAAACGATTGGGGTCGCGCAGCTGGATGAAGCGGTTTATCTCCACCGTGCCGGCACCACCCTGGGCGGTACGGGGACGGGGGGTCACCAGGTACAAACGCAGCAAGTAGTCGGGGCTGTTGGCCTTGGAGCCAAAACCGTTATCGCTCAGCACCCAGTAGCTCCCGGCTTGCGGCCCAAACTGGACTGCACTAAAGCCCTGCACCGGCTGGCTGCTGAAAGGGACAGGCGCAGCGCGAAACCCCGGGTTCTGGCGGTAGGCCCCGCTCGGTGGCCCTTCGGCAAAGGTATCCGCCGGCAACACAGCAAACCCCGCCAGTTCGACTTTTGGCGCCTGGGCTAGCCCAATTGTAAGGAGCATACCCAATAACACGACTCGCTTCACTCGCTTCATAAATGGCCTCCTTCGCCAAAATAATCAGGCTCAGTCAGATTTTTTTCTAGCAACGCTTGAAAATCGGATGACAAAAGGTAGGCTGCTAACAATGGAGTTTGTTGAAGAGGTAACCCACCGCCCACCCCTGGTGCTGGGTATAGACCCACGCCCCACCCTGCATGGAAGCAATCCCATCGCACATATCCGCCACTACACCCTAGAACTGCTGGAAGCTCTGGCCTGCAAAGTCTGCGCGGTAAAGTTTCAGGCAGCCTTCTTCGAGGCCATGGGCCCCCAGGGGTTTGCCCTAATGCACGAGTTGATGGTAGCGGCCAGGGTGCTCTCGCTACCGGTGATTGTGGATGCCAAGCGGGGCGACATCGGTTCTACCGCCGAAGCCTACGCTAAGGCGTATCTAGAGGCCTATCGAGGCTCGGCCCTGACGGTCAACCCGTATCTGGGCAGCGATGCCATGGAGCCTTTTTTCAAGGCCGCCCAGCAGTCGGGGGGGGCGGTGTTTGTGCTGGTCAAGACCTCCAACCCCGGCTCGGGGCTTTTCCAGGATCTGCCCTTGGAACAGGGAGGTCGGCTGTACCAGTTCGTAGCGGACTATCTGGCCTCACAAGCCGAGCAGCAGCGGGTAGGTGATTGGTCGCGCGTGGCAGCGGTGGTTGGGGCTACCTACCCCGAGCCAATTACCGAGATACGCAAGCGATTACCTCACTCGTTGTTGCTCTTGCCAGGCCTGGGGGCACAAGGGGGTGCGGTGGTGCGGGGGCCGGGCTTGCTGAACTCTGCCAGCCGGGCGCTGTATTATCCCGACGGACAGCCCAGCCTGGAGGCGGCAGTTCGCCAGGCCGAACGCTATCTGGCCGCGATGCGGGAATAGCTCGCTCTAGCTGCCCTTGAGCGCCCGCTTATAAATCTGCGGGGCAAACTCGGCCACCGCTCGCAAAAAGCCAGTCACGCCACGGGCCCGGCCAGGGGAGATGTAGACCGGCACCCCCAGGGTCTCGGCTTCCAGCCGCACGGGCTCGGAAAGGTCGTGGCCCACGTAGCTGCTGATGACCATGAGGCCGTGGGCACGTTCTAAGCGGCTCTGGATGCGCCGTATCACCTCCCGCCCGGCAGTGTAGGTATCGGAGTCGAACCAGTCGAGCCGGAGGCCCTGGGTCTCCAGATAGGGCAACATGCGGCTGCGGAGCTGGGTATGCCCCCCCACCACAACCAGGAATTCGCCGTGGAAGCGCGGCAGACCCTCGCGCATCAGGCTGTCGGGGGTGGTTCCAACCCAGGCATCGGGTACCCTCTCGAGCTGGGAAAGGGCTTTGGAGGTGGCTTTGAGTTCTTCTAGGTACAACTGTAGGTCGGGGTCGGTAGGATTAAGAAAAAGCAGGTTGCGCAGAATTTCGCGCGATAGTTCCAGGTCTTTTTCCCAGTAGTAGGCGACCTCCAGCGCTTTGCGCCAAGTCTGGGCCGCCTTTTGGTACGCTCCGGTGCGCTCATAGTGTTCGGCCAAGTCGTAGAGCACCTCGAGGGCCTCGGGATTCCGGTCATGTTCAGCCAGCAGAAGCCCCTCGGCCCCCAAGGCCTGCCCAGCGCCGTAGAGGGCAGCCAGATACTGTCCGCGCACGGTCTCGGCCTCGCTGCTCTGGGAGAAGCTGCGGGAAAGGCGGTAGGCCAGCTCGAGGTGTTCGAGGGGGGGCTCGAGGGTACGCTCCAAACTTTGAACCAGCATGCGGAAGGCTTCCCAGGGCCCTTCCAGGGCCTCGACCAGCTTTAGCACCGGCCCTACATCGTGGAAGTGCTGTAAGCCTGCTTCCCGTACCCGGCCCAGGAACTCTCGAGCCAGCACCGGCTCTCCGGCTTCCCGTGCCTCCTGGGCCAGCTCGAAGAGTTGTGTTACCGGATAGGCCCGGTGGGCGTGAGCGCGTTTGTGATCTCCCAGGATTTCGCGCATCGGGTGGCCCAGCGAACGCTTGGAAATCGCCAGCAGGTGATAGGCCATCCCGGCAGGCTCCCCTTTGGATTCGCGGGCGGCCCGTTCCAAATAGCGCACCGCCTCGGGATGCCGCCCCTCACGGTGGCGCAGCATGCCCAGGGCCAGCAGTGCTGTGGCGTCTTCGGCCCGCGCCACAGCGTCGGTCAGGTAGGGCTCAACCTCTTTCAAGTCGCCCAGTGGCATCCTGTCCAATGCCTCTGGTCCCCGCACTTTTAGACCCACCAACGCCAACCCTAGCGCACCGGAGGATTCTCCTAGATCGTACAGACGTTGGGCGTAGCGCTTGGCTCGGCTCCACAAACCCTGCTGCAAGGTAGCTTGCAAACCCAGCCGCAGCAGCCCACGCGTGAGAAGGTCGGGCGACAGGTCTTCGACAAACTCCACCCGGCGGCTGGCCTCGCTCCAGTCGCCCTCGCGCGAGAGCCGCAGGGCCCGTTCCTCTATGCGCTCTAGGGCCATTTTCAAGTACACCTCGGCCTCGGGCAAACCACATTCGTAGAGCTGTCGCAAAGCTTCCGACAAGCGCCCCAGACCCAGATAGGCCTTCCCCAGGGCCAGCTTGAAACGCCCGCCACGGCTGGCAAGCTCCTCCAGCCGTGGCAAGGCCCGGCGGTAATCGTCCTGTTCGACCCAGCACACTACCCGCAAATCCTCGGCCTCCGGGCGACCGGCCAGGGCCAGCGCCTCGTCGGCCTCAGCAAAGCGCGAGAGGGCCCACAAAGCCCGTCCCCGCAAGTAGCCCAGTTCACCCACCGTGCCCGCCGGTACCCGCGTTAGCACTTCGGCATAGGCTCCTTCCTCGAGCAAGGCCCAGATTTCACTGGCAGTCGGCAAGGCATCGCCCAGCACAGCAGGCTCCGCCATGGCTGGGGGCTGGTCTATCGGTTGAGGTAGAGACACCTGTACCTCCAGCGGTAGCAACCCCGGTGGCATCCGCGCCGTGATGAGGGTGTATTCGCCCTCACCTACCTGCTCTACCTCGGTAAAACCCAATTGCTGCAGTGCGCTTCTCGCTGCTTGGGGGTTCTTCCCCAGAAAAGGGCCATGCCCATAGGCCAGCAATCCCCCTGGCTTGAGCAAGCCCTGCAGACCCTGCAAGCGCTCGAAGAAGTCGAACTGTTTGAAGTATGCGGCCTCCTCGAGGGACGCTGGCAGCCCGCCCAGGTAGCCCTCTGGCAGACAGGAAAGCAGCAGCACCGCATCCATCTTTGGCAGGGTTAGCTCTGGCCCCGAACCAACCAGTGGAAACCAGCCCTCGTGCCACTGCACCGCATCCCCGGTGCGGGCTTGCCCCAGCGTCACCGCCTGCGACACCCCCTCCAAGGCATGCCACTCCAGTTCGGGTCTGGCTTCCTGTAGCAGCTTGACCAAGGCTCCGGTAAAGGCCCCTACCTCCAAAACCCTGCCCTGTGCGGGAAGGCACTGGGGCAAAACCTTTACGTAAAATTCGATAAAGGGCAGATGCATGGCATAAACCAGCGCTTCCAGACGCCCCTGTGGATGGCTTAGAAGCCCTGCATAAAAACTTCGTACCGCCTCTAAATTGCCCCCATCAGCCTCCAGATAGGCTTTCCAGGCGTTCAGAATCGGTCTTCGCCTCGAGGGGCTGCCGATTCGCTTGGCCAGTTCACTTTCAAAGCGCCCTGGTGAGAGGGGGGCCTCGAGGTGAAACTGGCTACGGAAGTAACGTCTGACGCGGGTATCCATCAACCACCTTCCCGAGAGGGGCGTTCAGTTAGAAAGGTATTGTGGCAAGCTGGAGCCAGACTGTAAACAATCCAGCACACGGTTAGGGTAAGTCAGCAAGGAATCGAGCGCTATCCGCGACTAGGTCTGTGCAAACCACACCTTCTGCCCTGGTCGCAGTTGGGCCATCCACCACAAATCGAGGGGATGCACCAGCGCCGGCTTGGCATAGCCCCCAATGCGGCCCCGGTCGTTGAGCAACACGATGGGCTGGCCCTCAGTGGTAATCTGCACCGCCCCCAGCGGGGTGGCCTCGCTGATCAGCTCGCCCCCCGGCACCTCCGGCCCCAAAAGCCGGAGCCCCATCCGATCCCCCGAGACCAGCTCGAAAGGGGCGCTGCACAAGGCCTGCATCGCTTCCGGGCTGTACTGGGGCCCCGGCAGCAGGCGAACCCGCCGCGGCCCCAGGGGGGGTAGCGCAAAACCAAAGCCCGCTCGAGCCTCCCTCACCTCCGCCACCCCCAGCACATCGCCGGCCTGCAAGGGCCGCCCAATCAGACCCTTAAGGTCGGTGCTGGCGCTCCCCCAGAAACGGGCGCTCTCGAGGCCCCCCGCCAGGGCCAGGTAGCCCCGCGCGCCCTCGGGGGCCGGTTCGAAGTGCAGCCTATCACCCGCGCGCAAAAAAAAGGTCTGGGCCACCGCCACCGGCACGCCACCCACCAGGGGCCGCATCCCATAGCCAACAAAGACAGCGACCAGCGGCCTTAACGCGCTCAGCACCGGGCCCTTGAGGGTCAGTTCCAGGAGCGGCGCATCCGGGGGGTTGCCCACCAGCCGGTTGGCCAGGCCCGCCAGCCGACCATCCAGCACCCCCGAGGCCGCCAGCCCCAGGCGCCCGGCCATGCGTCGCCCGCTGTCCATTACCAGATCCAGCAAACCTGGCTCCTCCACCCGCAGCGCCGGATACCGCGGCGCCGCTGGCAGCAAGGGCTTCAGGGCCGGCACCGCCGGGGTGGGGCCCTCGCTGGGCACAAAGCGCACCCGGTCGCCCGCCTCCAGCAAAAACACCGGGGCGCGGTGGGGGTTGTAGACCTGGGTGAGCGCAGTGCCGATCAGGTGCCACCCACCGGGGGAGGACAGCGGATAAATTCCGCTCTGGTTGCCGGCAATCGCCACCGCATGGGCCGGCACCAGGGCTCTGGGCGTTCTTCGGCGGGGCAGCCGTAGGCGCTCGGGCAGGGGCCCTAGGAACGGAAACCCCGGCGTGAAGCCGGTGGCGAACACCCGGTAAGGGGCCTGGCTGTGCAGCCGTACCACCTCCTCGACCGAAAGGCCGGTCTGCTCGGCCACCCAGGCCAGGTCGGGCCCATCGTAGCGGACGGGGATCTCAACCTCTTTGCCTGCTGGCGCATCGGATAACGCCTCCAGATGCCGGCGCACCCAGCGCAGAACCCGTGCCTGTGAGACCCGGTCGGTGTCGTACTCGAGGTAGAGTTTCACATAGCCAGGCACCACATCGGTCACACCCGGCAGCGGATCGGCCAGCAGGGCCCGCGTCAGGGCCAGCATTTTAGCGTTGGCCTCGAGATCGAGCTGTTCGGAAAAGGGCAGGTAGAAGCCGCTCAGGGTCATGGAAGGTCAGAATACATCCCCTAAACAGAATCGAGCCGTTGCCGGGGGCCCCAATGGGAGCACAACCCACAACGCATGGAGCAGCGATTAGGCGCTCAGTAGGTCTCGATGATCACCCCTTCGGCCTGCAGTGCCTCCCGCACGGCCCGGGCTATCTCAACCGCGCTGGGGTTATCACCGTGGATGCACAGGGTCTGGGCCCGCACCTCCACCCAGCCGCCCTCCACCGCCGCCACCCGGCCCTCCACCACCATCTGCACCGCCCGACGGGCCGCCTCGGCAGGGTCGTGAATCCAGGCCCCAGGGGTTCCCCGTGGGGCCAGCCGACCGTCGCGGCTGTAGCCCCGCTCGGGGAAAGCCTCCGCGACGGTGCGGAGCCCCAGGCGCTGGGCCTCCTGCTCCAGCGGGGTGTTGGGCAGCACCACCAGCGGCACCTGGGGGTCGAAGTCCCGGGCCGCCTGGGCGATGGCGCGGGCGGTCGGGGGGTCTTTGGTGGCCCGGTTGTACAGGGCCCCGTGGGCCTTGATGTGGTGCAGGGGCAGGCCCCGCACCTTCAGAAAAGCGCTCAGGGCCCCCACCTGGTAGAGCACGTCGGCGTAGACCTCCTCGGGCGTGGCCGCCATCTCCCGCCGCCCAAAACCCACCCGGTCGGGGAAGCCGGGGTGAGCCCCCACCGCCAGGCCGGTCTTTTGGGCAAGCTCGAGGGTGCGCTCCATGGTGAGCGGGTCGCCGGCGTGAAACCCGCAGGCCACATTCACCGAGCTCAGCAGGGGAAACAGCTCCTCATCCCGCCCCAACTTCCAGTTACCAAAAGATTCGCCCGCATCGGCATTCAGGTCAATCTTCATAGCGCCCCTATCCACCGGTCATCCGGGCCGGCAGCCAGGTCACGATTTGCGGAAAAACGGTGATCAAGGCCGCCGCTACCAGCAGCATGGCTAAAAAGGGCAGGGCCGAGCGGGCAATGGTGAAGATATCCCGCCCCGAGAGGCCCTGCAGCACGAACAGGTTGAAGCCCACCGGCGGGGTGATCTGGGCCAGCTCCACCGCAATCACCAAAAAGATGCCAAACCACAAAAGGTCAATCCCCACCGCTTTGGCCAGCGGGAGGATTACCGAGGTGGTCAGCACGATGATGGAGATGCCGTCCAGGAAAGCCCCCAGCACCAAGAACAGCAGCATCAGGACGGCCAGCAAAGCGTACTTGGAAAGCCCCAGCCCGGCCACCCAGGCCGCCAGGGCCGCCGGGATACCGGTAAAAGCCATGGCGATGGAGAGCACCGCCGCCCCGGCCAGTATGAAGCCAATCATGCTGCTGGTGCGTACCGCACCCATCAGGCTCTCCAGCAGACCCGGCCAGCTCAGGCTGCGGGTCCAAAGGGCAATAATAAGGGCCCCCAGCACCCCCAGACTGGCCGCCTCTGTGGGGGTGGCCACCCCTGCATAGATGGAGCCGATCACGGCCACCATCAGGAGCAGCACCGGCAGGATTTTGAGCAGGCCGCGCAGGCGCTGGCCTAGGGGCAAGGGGGGGTCGGGCGGGGGCATCTCCCTTGCGTTTAAGAGCCCCGATAGCATCACCCAGCCCATAAACAGCAGCATCACCAGCAGGCCCGGCAGGAGGCCCGCAATAAAGAGCCGGGCCACCGAGACCTCGGCGGCCACCCCGTACACGATCATCATCACCGAGGGGGGGATCAGGAGGCCCAGGGTGCCCGAGCCGGCTAGCGAGCCCAGCACCAGCCGCTCCGGATAACCCCGCCGCAGCAGTTCGGGCAGGGCAATTTTGCCCACGGTGGCGGTGGTGGCCGCCGAAGAGCCGATCACCGCAGCGAAAATGCCCGAGGCCAGCACGTTGATGTGCAGCAGGCGGCCCGGAATCCGGCGCAGCCAGGGGGAAAGCCCCTCGAACAGGTCGGCAGCCAGGCGGGTGCGGTAGAGGATCTCGCCCATCCAGATAAACATGGGCAGTGCCGCCAGCGACCAGCTCGAGACCGAACCCCACAGGCTGCTGGCCACGCTGGCCCCAGGGGGGGTGTTGGTGAAGAACTGCAACCCCGCCCAGCCCACCCCCAGGAGCGCCAGGGCAATCCAGACCCCACTGCCCAGCAACACCAGCAGCAGCAACACCAGAAAAAGCGCAATCTGCGTTAACTCCACGGCTACTCCTGTCCCCCACCCTCGGAAAGATAGGAGGGCATTTCACCCCGCCAAAGCACCACCAGGGTATCGGCCAGGGCCACGGTAAAGATGGAGATGCCCACCGCCAGCAGGCTTTGCGGGATCCAGATGGGCAGCGGCAAAAGCCCAGGGGCCAGGTCGCCAAAGCTATAGGAATCCAGCACCAGCCGCCAGAGCTGCAAGGTGGCGTAGCTCGAGGCCAGCAGCGAGAACCCCCCCACCCCCAGTTCCAGCCCCCGGCGGGCCTTACCCTGTAGCCGCCGAATCAAGACCCCCACCCGGATATGGGCCCCCGCCCGCAAAGTGGGGGCCAGGGCCAGAAAGACCGCCCCGGCCATGGCAAAGCCGGAAAGCTCGTTGGCCGAGGGGATGGCCACCCCAAACTGCCGCCCCACAATCTGGGCCAGGATAATCAGGAAGATAAAGACCACCAGCAGCCCGGCCAAAAAGCCTGATAGGCGGTACAGGCCATCCAGGAACTTGCGCATATGCCCCCCTCACCCCGCGAGAACCCTCACCCACGGACAGTTACGGGCGAGGGATTCCCGCTTCACGGTGCTCGAGCCTTCGTCCTAGCGGCCCAGGTAGGTTCGGTAGATTTTGACCCCGGTGGCCCCGGCCCGCCTGAGCCATTCGTTGGTCATGGTCTCGCCCACCTTTTTGACGTCGGCCACCAGTTGGGGGCTGGGCTGCAAGACCTGCATCCCCCGCTGGGCCAGGATGGCGGTCTTGCTGGCGGCTTCCTGCTGGCTGGCCTGCCAGCCCCGCTGCTCAGCCCGACGGGCAGCCGCCAGCACGGCCTCGCGGTCGGCCGGGCTCAGGCTGTCCAGGGCCCGGCGGCTCACAAACACCATGTTCTTAGGAATCCAGGCCCTAAGGTCGTAGAAGTAGCGGGTGAAGTCCCAGGCCTGGCTGTCCACCCCGGTCGAGGGGGAGGTGATCATGGCCGCCACAATACCGGTGGCAAAGGCCTGGGGAATATCGGCGGCCTCCACCTGGGTGGGCGTCATGCCGGTCAGCTCGGCGATACGGGCCGTAGCTGGGTTGAAGGCCCGAAAACGGAGGCCCTTCAGGTCAGCTGCGCTGTTCACCGGCTGCTTGGTATAAAGCCCCTGGCCCGGCCAGGGCACCGAGAACAACAGAGTCATACCGCGCCTTTGCAGCCAGTTTTCGATCTCGGCGCGGGAAGCCCGGTAGAGCCGCTGGGCATCGTCGTAGCTCCCCACCAAAAAGGGAATCGAGTCCAGGGCAAAGACCGGGTTCTCGTTGGCCAGCAAGGAGATGAGCACCTCGCCCATCTGAATCTGGCCGTTGCGCACCCCCGGCAGAATCTGCGGGTGCGGCAACAGGGAGCCCCCGCTGCTAACCCGGATGGTCAGGCGGCCCTGGGTCGTGGTCTCGACCTCTTTGGCGAACTCGCGGATGTTGATGGTGTGGAAGTTGCCGTCGGGGTAGGGGGTGGCCATGTTCCAGACCTGGTTCTGGGCCCACCCCAGCCCGGCCAGCAACAAACCCAGCAAGACACCGATTGGTTTTCTCATGTCCTCCTCCTAGCGCACTGCAAAAAGTGACCCCAAAAAGCCTTCTATATCGGCTTTCCAGGCCCCCACATAACCCAGCCGCCGGGAGACCTCGTGGGCGGCCCGGTCGAGCTGTTGTAGGTAGTTGTGTAAGACCGCTTCCTCGCGGTAGTGGGCCTCGGCCCCGGCCAGGCTCAGTGCTGCCAGCACTTCGCCCGAGGCCCCGCGAACCGGTGCGGCCAGCTCGGCAGAATGGGGCTCGAGCTCCCCAAAACTCGCCGCAAAGCCGCACCGTTGGGTTTGGCGCAGCAGTTCCTGCAGCCGGGGCCGCGCCACCGGGGTGGCCGGGGTGTAGCGCCTGCGCGCACCCTCCAGCACCGCTTGGTGCACCGCAGGCGGGGCAAAGGCCAGCAAGAGCCGCGTCGAGGCCCCGGCGTAGAGCGGGGCCCGCCGGCCCGGTGCGATGTACAGCCGCACCCGGCTGCGGGCCTCGAGCACCTCCAGATACACCCCCTCCTGGCCGTCGCGCACCACCCACTGCACCGACTGTCCCGTGGCCTCACGCAACTCCGCCATGGTGGGCAATGCCACCTGCCGGGCCGGGTAGGCCGCTTTGACCAGGGCCCCCAGGTGCAAAAGCCGGGTGCCCAGGCGGTAGCGCTCGCCCTCCCGCACCACCAGCCCGTGGCTTTCCAGGGCCCGCAGGCTGCGCAGGCAGGTGGCCTTGGCAAAACCGCTGGCCCTGGCCAGCTCGGAAAGCCCCCAGAAAGGCCGCTCCTCGCTGAAGAAACCCAGCAGGTATAGGGGGCGCTCGAGGGTGGGAATGGCCTCCGTTGGTTTCATTGAATGAACCACCTAACCGATAACTGAACCTTTGGGGGCCATGATATCCCCAGGCCCCCTCCCTGTCAAGCGCGCGGGGCGCGGCCTACCAGCCCAGCACCAGCGCAAACATCAGCGGTGCCACAATTGAAGCGTCCGATTCGATGATGAACTTGGGCGTGTCCACGGCCAGCTTGCCCCAGGTGATTTTCTCGTTGGGCACGGCCCCCGAGTAGGAGCCATAGCTGGTGGTGGAGTCGGAGATCTGACAGAAGTAGCCCCAGACCGGAATATCGGGGCGCTGCATATCCTGGTGCAGCATGGGCACCACGCAGATGGGGAAGTCGCCCGCAATGCCCCCGCCAATCTGGAAGAAGCCGATGGAGTGTTGCTTGGAGGTCTCCACGTACCATTCGGCCAGCATCATCATGTACTCAATGCCGGTGCGCACGGTGTGGACGTTTTTGATGTGCCCATTGAGGCAGTGGCCGGCGTACATATTGCCGGTGGTGGAGTCCTCCCAGCCCGGCACCACGATGGGCAGGTTCTTCTCCGCCGCCGCCACCATCCAGCTATCCTTGGGGTCAATCTGGTAGTGGGGCTCGAGCTTTCCCGAGCGGATGATCCGGTACAAAAACTCGTGCGGGAAGTAGCGCTCCCCGGCTCTGTCGGCAGCCTCCCACTCGTCTAGCAGGGCCTGCTCGAGCCGCCGCATGGCCTCCATCTCCGGAATGCAGGTATCGGTCACCCGGTTGAGGTGGCGCTCCAGGAGCTTTTGCTCATCCAGGACGGTCAGTTCGCGCCAGTTGGGAATGCGTTCGTAGTGGTGATGGGCCACCAGGTTAAAGAGGTCTTCTTCCAGGTTGGCCCCGGTGCAGCTTATGGCCTGCACCTTATCCTGCCGGATCATCTCGGCCAGCGAAAGCCCCAGCTCGGCAGTGCTCATGGCCCCGGCCAGCGTAACCATCATCACCCCCCCCTGCTCGAGGTGGGCGCGGTAGGCTTCAGCAGCCTCGACCAACGAGGCCGCGTTGAAATGGCGAAAATGGTGCTTGATGAATTTCGAAATTTCTCCCCGAGACATGTCTTCCTCCAGGTTACGACCTTGCCGGAGTCGCGGAGGCGACCCTCCTAGTTCTCGCGGGGTGGGCGAATGGGCTCCCCCCTTGGGCCTGAGTGCAAGCACGCAGTGCCCTGCACCTGCCGAACGCCAGAATATCGCAGGGCCTAACGGGCCCTGCCATGCTCCGCTTGAAAGTGTACAGAAGTCTGCCGAGAATACAAGACCCCGGTAGACCGAACTGGACTAGAGGCTTAGAAGCGTTCGTAGGAAAGAATCTGGAACACCGCAACCCGAGTTCCAGGAACTGCCGCCAGCGCACCAGGCAGATTGATTCCTGGATCAATGTAATAAATATCTGCGCTACCTCCGCCGTTGCAGTTACTATTTGTACAAAAAGAATCCGCTAGAACCATGCCAGCCAATGTAGCTTGCGAACCAGACAGGATAAACCGCTTACCCGAATAAATCATGGCTGCTACCGTCATATTTTGATGCGCATAATCGACTGAAACCACTTCGTTTGCATTGCCTTCCGCCATCAAGAACAGGGCTTGTTGGGGGAAAGGCGCAGTTCCATCCGGCAGAACATCACCATTCAGCGTCAAAACGCCACCACGGTTCTGACCACTCGTGAAGGACTGCAATAGGATAGTTGCGGCACGCCCGTTCTGATCGTAACCGTAGGCTCGATAAAGAATATCCCGAGCTTGATTATTGCTTCGAATCGTCCGTAAGTTAAACCCTCGCATCACTACTGAACCGTATACTTCAAGTAATCCATCTGTCCCGTTGGGTGCATAGTAGAAGCCCCCCGCAGCCCTGCCATTTAGGTTAAAGCGACAATCAATCGTAGTGGCATCCAGGCTGATTGTGGTTAGATTCAAGATAGCGCTACAGCTTGCGGAGTTGTTCCAGGTTGCACCCGCCGGCAGTGCAGGCAAAGAACTGCCTCTGGTGAATACAACATTGCGAGCGTCGGCAATAATGCACTGCCGCCAGGTCTGGTTCGAACCGCAGTTACCTGGGCCGTCAAGACGAGGAAACCGGGGCGACTCGGAAGGGGAAATGTCATATCTTCCAACAAATGGAGCACAAAAAGGTGCGCAACTCTGATTGGTGATTAGTTGGGAGTTACCACTGGTGGTGTAGGCTAGGGCCAGATTAGGATGGCTGGGAACCAAGCTAGGATCACCAATTTTGATATCCACTAGGTTATTGTTAGGGTTTTGCGATGTATTGGCCGAGCCAAGCCCTGCACTGCCACCTATACCTATAGTGCCCCAACGCACTCGAAAGGAGGCGCATAAGTTGTTTGCCCGAGTTGGGGTTACACGGGTGCTCAACAAGCTACTACCTGACAGGTCGTAGGAATTCGCCACCTGCATATTACCGCTGCCCACAAATACTTGTCGCATTGGGTCCGTCTCATCACCTTCAATAAAAACACCACCACGAATATTTGCACTTCCATTAATAGCTCGCTGCCCCGATCCAGAACCGGCTACCACCGCATAACGCAATAAACCAGCATTGGCTAGGTTAAACACTGCCCTTACACTCGACTGCGCCCCAGCAAACCGACCCACTGAGGTGATGGTCATGTAGTTGCGGTCATTGGCATCGCGCCGGATGATGACGTTGGCCTGACCGCCCGCGATGTTCTCGGTAAACACCATCCGGCCCTGGCTGTCGAAAGATTGCATAGCTCCAGGGCCGTTGCGGTCCCAATCAATACCCATGTATAGCGGGTTCTCGCAAGCGTTCGCGTTTACCGCCGACTGGCCCATAGCCCAGCGGAAGTTTTGAAACAACGCCGTCTTGTACTTTTGCAGCCCGGCCTGGGCAATGTAGTTGGCCTGGGTGGAGGTGGAATCGTTGCGGGTCACGAACTGCTCGATTTGGGTGGTGTAGAAGGTACCAAACACCAGCAACCCCACCAAGACCAGAATAACCAGGGTAGCTACGATAGCGATACCAGACTTGGAGCGCATACTTCCTCCTGCCTCAGTTCTTGAGGTTGGGCATCAAAATCTCCTGCGTAAGGGCCAGGCAGATACGCCCTGCCGGGCAGTTGACGGTACTTCCACTTGCCGTTGTATAGCTGGAGGCTGCGATGTTACTAACGGTAGTAGCAGATTGTCCTATGACGGTTACCCGCGCACTGCGGGGATAGCTACCCGAAGGACAGCCCGAACTGATATTGGAGGTGGTGTTGTCACTGCACTGGTATTGAATATCCATTGCCAGGATGTCCGGGGCCAGACCTACCAGAGAGGCCGCGCTACCGCAGGGCACGTCCGAACGTTGCAGTGTATTTCCACTAAAGGCATAACTAACCGCGCGACAGGCCTGTGTAGAACTGGAGCGAAGATTGGTTACATACTGCGCACCGAACCCGTCCTGTACACCTCCATCGGTAGAGGTGAGGCAATTGACCCCATTGCATCCACTCGAGACCGTTGTTACCAGATTGCCGTTCGAGTCCAGGAAGCCCCTCGAGCCCACCATCTGCAAATCTTGGGTCACCATCTGCATCACCATCCGCACCCGATCCTGCACTTCGTTGCGGCTCTGGGTACGCTGGGTCAGGTCGCGCTGGTCGCCAAAATAAACCGCCACCAGGGTCAGGATTCCGGCCAGAATGCCCATGGCAATCAGCAGCTCAACCAGGGTAAAACCGCCTTTACGCATCTAGGGGCCTCCAGCAGGGTTAGGGCAAGGAGCCGGGGCATCGGAAGTAGGCGAGGGGAACACATCGTAGCAACTGATGCGGTTGACCAGGGTAATGGTGGGGCCCCGGCTGTGGGTGGCGGTCACGGTAATGGTGATGAGCCCTTCACCCAAGAGGCCACTCTCGCGGATCACGTTCCAGCGGGTGGTAATCAGGTTGCTGGTGGTACCGCTGCCGTTGTCGCAGTTGATGCCGGTACGTAAGGCCGTACGCGATGAGTTGCTTGGGGCTGGTGAAGGTAGCGAAATGGCGGGGTTGGGGCAGGTATAGAAGTAATCTACAAAGTAGAAACTCTTATTGGCATTAACATCGTCTCGCAAGTTGTTATTGGAGGGAGGAGACTCCACTTGCAGCACCAGGGCGGTCTGGCGCTCCAATTCCGCCGTAGCATCAGCCTTAACCTGCGAGGCCAGCCCGGTCTGGGCGCTGGCCCGTAAACTGGAAAGCTGGCTCAACACCAGTGGCACAAAAGCAATGCCAATGATTGCGAGTGCTACCAGAAGTTCTACGATGCTAATTCCGCTTGACTTGCGCATCCCCCCACCTTTCACGGACACGTACCACTCACCACCTGGCTGCGGCCCTGCTGGTTGATACAAACCGTGCGTTGGTAGTTATTGGCGAAATTGCTCAGCACAATGCTGAGGCGACCCTGGTCTTGTGGAACCCCTCGAGCATCGAAAGTAAACTGGTAGGTTCCGGCGTTGGGGCAGTTGGTGGTAGAGGAAGTCGAGGCTGCCAGGGTAGCGGATTGACAGCGAACTCTAGGAAAGTCACCTTGGCCTAGGGTGATGGTCTGAAGCACCACCTGGTTGTTGGTGGTTCTATCCAGCACCCAGACTTGGTAGCTTCCATTACCGCCTGTGTTTATTGTAATCCCGCCGCTGGTGTTGTTGCGAATGGCTTCCAGACGTGCCCGGTTGACCTGTGACGACAACACCTGGCTGGCCTGGGAGACCGCAATACGATCGGGGTTGAAGTAGCCCAGCCCAATCGTTAGCAGTATGCCCAAAACTGCCAATACAACAATGATCTCAATTAAACTTAAGCCCCTACCCCGCCTCATAATTGATATTAATTGTAGACCCTTTAGAGCCTATATAGTGCCCCTGTTTGGGGGGGTAATCGAATTGGTTCGCAACGTTGATTTAGCCCTTCAAAATCGCACAAAACCCCATTTCATAACTTGGCAAACTTCCCTAAAAGCATACACGTTACGTAACCCTTCACATTAACATCGCATTAATTCGGGTGACCAGGTGCTCCGCGGCAAGATACAAAAAGAGGAGCCGATGGCTCCTCTTAAGCTGGGTGTATGGCCCAATCTGGATGAAGAATTATACGCATTTCGGCAGTATCGTTCACTTCGGCAAGCCTAAACGATACTACCGAAATGCTTTTCTACTCCCTTCGGTCGGCTTGAATCCTTCACCTCTGACTCCGTCCAACGGTGAAGGATTCAAGCGGAAATGGTATTACTTATCGCGGTTCCTCTATGCCTCCGCTAGCTGGGCCAACTTGGCAATTACTTCGTCCAACATGGCATCGGTTGGAGCCTGGGCAAAAGGATTGGGGGCGTTCAGGTCGAGCTGCATTGTGGTCGTGGTTTGCTGGGTTTTGGTGCTGGATTCTGTATTGGTCTGTGTGTTGGTCTGGTTTTGTGCGCTGTTGCTTTGCGAGGTATCGCCGGTTTGGCTGGTCTGATCTGTAGATTTGGGGGCGGCTTCTGCGGTTTGTATAGCGGCCAGTTGCTCAGGGGTGAGTTGAGCCTGAATCTGTTTGGTATACCACTTGGCTATAGCCGGAGAAAGAGCCGCAGAACTACGAATGGCCCGAAAATAAGGCAAGAGTTTTTCGGCTTGCTCTTTGCTAAGTTTGGTATCGCCCTCGAGGAGTTTCCCAATTCCTTCAATTTGCGCGGCCAGTTCCATCATCTCCGAGCCAGGTGGTACAGCAGGTTGAGAATCAGACTGGGCGAAGGCGTTCCAACTCAACAAGGCCAAAACCAACAGTGCCGCTGGACCTTTTTTCATGGCTTTTCCTCCTGTGATAGTGTGGAGTCCTGGCCAGGATGCTCTCCAAAACCAGCTTGGGCGTTTTTGATGGCAGCCCAGTGGAAGCTAGATTAAAAACCCGAGTATGATGAGTCGAGACGGCTGTTTCTCATACCGAAGGGCCCTGCCTGGCGACAAAACTTGCATTAAGTTTTTTTTAGTTAATCGAATAGGGGCATTGCTCACTACGGCTGGGCAATTCCTTGGCGTAAGGTTTGGTTTGTGAAAGATGTGCTGTCTAGAACCGAGATCGCCGTGGTGGTAGATCGCTTCTATGCCAAGGCCATGCAAGACCCCATCATTGGCTACCTGTTCGAAGGACTGGACCTTCCCAAGCATCTGCCCACCATCTACGACTTCTGGGAAAACATTCTGTTTCGCACCGGAGCCTACAAGGGCGGCATGATGTACAAGCACCTGATGCTCAATGCCCAAAAGCCCCTCAGGCTCCTTCACTTCCAGCGCTGGCTCGAGCTCTTTACGCAAACCATAGACGAGCACTTTGCCGGCGAGAACGCCAACACCATGAAGCGGTTCGCTCACTCGGTAGCCCAGACCATCTACGCTCGAGTCTCCCAGCAAAATGGCCTCCCGCTCGGCATTCGGGAGACCCCTAGCGAAACCAGCGCAAAATCAGATTGAGTAGCAGGCTAACGGCCAGGCTTACCAACAGCATCGAGGTGATGGGAAAGTAAAAACGAAAACCCTCGCGCTCGATGCGAATGTCGCCGGGCAGGCGGCCAAACCAAGCCAGTAGTCCTGGGGCATACAGCCACACCAGGCCCAGCACCACCAAGACCAAGCCCAGGGCCAGCAGAAGGCGCCCAACTTCCATGCCTCAATGGTAGCCCAGTTCGCGCAGGGCTTCGGGGTCTTTGCGCCAGTTGGGGTAAACCTTAACCTGCAAGTCCAGGTAAACCTTGCGAGACAGAAAGACCTCGAGCTGCTTGCGGGCCGCCGCCCCAATCTCCTTGAGCATCCGCCCCCCAGCCCCAATCAGGATGGGTTTATGGTTCTCGCGCTCGACATAGATGTTCACCTGGATATAGTAGGTTCCTCCGCCCCCGCCGGCGGGGGCGGGGCGCAACTCAAACTCTTCGGTCTTGGTGGCAATCGAGTAGGGGATTTCTTCCTTGAGGCGCTTCATGGCCTCTTCGCGCACAATCTCGGCCGCCCACTCCTCGGGGGTCTGGTCGCCCTTGGCGTAATCTTCAGGGAAAAAGAAGGGGCCTTCGGGCAGGAGCGCCAGCACCTCGTCCCGCAGCGTTTTGGCATCGCGCTCGTTCTGAGCCGAAATCATGCGGGTTTCCAAACCTGGCAGCAGCTCGGCATAGGCTTGCAGCGCGGCCTCGGGGTACTTGGCAGCATCGGCCTTGTTGCCCACCAGAAAAATGGGTACCTGCCCCTTTAGAGGGCGGAGTGCACGCGCAACCAGCTCGTCTTCGTGGGTGGGCGGGTGGCGCAGATCCACCAGCCACAACACCACATTCACCTCGGCCAGGGCTTCGGTGATCTGCCGGATCATGTACTCGCTCATGGCATCGGCAGCCTCGTGCCAGCCGGGCGTGTCCACAAAAACAATCTGGCGGTTGCCCTCGGTGTGGATGCCGCGCACCCGCTTGCGGGTGGTTTGCGGCTTGGGGCTGATGGGGGCGATTTTCACGCCCAGCATGGAATTGAGCAGGGTAGATTTGCCCACGTTGGGCTTGCCTACCAGCGCTACAAAGCCGGAATAGGTGGTTCCTTCAGTCACCGTTCTAGTATAGGGGTAAGCACAGGTTGATCCCCAGCCCCACCCCTATCCGCTATCCTAATCGGAGCTATGCCCGACCCTCTGGCCCTTGCACTCACCCCCCAGATTGGCCCCCGGCGTTTACAGCAAGCCCTTTCGACCGACCTGAGCACAGAGGCGGTGGCCGATGAACTGGGCCCCGAGATTGCGGTTGCCTATGCCAAAACCCTCAAAGACGGCATGGCCAACAAAGAACGCGAGCAAGCGGCCAAGCTAGGCCTGAGGCTGATTGGGCTTTGGGAGGACGGCTACCCCGAAGAGCTGCGGCATCTGGACAGCCCACCCATGGTGCTGTACCTGAAAGGAGAACTGCCCCCTTCGGAACGCAATATCGGCATCGTGGGCACCCGCAAGGCCAGCCCCTGGGCCCTGGCCTGGACTCACAAGGTGGCGCTCGAGCTGGCCGAGGCTGGCATCGGTATCATCTCCGGGCTGGCTTTAGGGATAGATGCCGCCTCGCACAAAGGCGCTTTAGAGGGCGGAGGCTACACCCTGGGGGTTCTGGGGAGCGCAATGGATCGCTTCTATCCGTCCCAGAACCGCTCCCTGGCCGAGAGAATGAACGTGCTCTCGGAGTTCCCGCTGGGCACCCCGCCACAGCCTGGGCTGTTTCCCCGGCGCAACCGGATTGTGGCAGCCTTTTCCAAGGCGGTGCTGGTGGTGGAGGCCGGAGAAAAAAGCGGTAGCCTGATTACCGCCAAATTTGCCGCAGAACTGGGCCGCGACGTGCTGGCCGTACCGGGACGACCCGGCGATACTTTTTCGCTGGGAAGCAATCGGCTGATTCAGGATGGGGCCGGGCTGGTGCTGAACACCGAGGACATACTGAATGCCCTGGGGGTGCTGGCCCCCAAAAAGCAGGCCCTGCAGTTGGAGGGCAGCGAGGCCCAGGTCTACCGGGCTTTGCTCGAGCTCCCCGAAGCCCTGCCCGACGACCTCGCCCAGAGCACCGGCCTTTCCACCGGCGAGATTCTCTCGGTGCTGATGATGCTCGAGCTCAAAGGCATGGTACAGAGCAGCGCAGGGCGCTACAGCCCTGTCTGACCGGCCCGTCACCCTGCTTACGAGAACACCCCGACCCCAGAACCCTCGAGCTACCCACACCGCGCACGAGGCTCGCCCTCACCGCTTTTTGGGTCAAACAAGGGATTGCTACGGAAACGGCTTGACCGAAGACCAGACCAGCCCCTGGGCCCCTATGGAGCCCATCAGCTCGTACCAGCCGGGCTTGAGCCCCGGCGGGACTGGGAAGCTGGCGGGCAAGGCACGGAACTTGTTTCCATCGAAGTAGGCCACTACCCGCACCTGGGTTTGTTCGCTGGCGGCCCGCAGGGCCATAAAGGGGTCGTTGCGGTTGTTGGAAAGCCAGGCGCTCACAAACTGGTACTGGCTGGCCCCCACCAGGCTGGCTGGCCCCTGATAGAAAGCCCAGGGAACAGGGCTATGTAGCTTGATCTCGCTCGCGACAAACACCTCGCCTTCCCAGACGCCGGTGGCCTCGAGCCACATACCGGGAATGGCCAGGCTCAACCAGGGAGAGTTGCTCTGGATGCGTACATTGCCCGAAATAACCTGGCCACCAGCGCTCACCGTGACCTGGCCCATGTAATTACGGGGTTGGCGGGCACTCGAGGGGCTGGAATTGGAGTTGGGGTTTTGGTTGCTGCCGCCAGCATTGCTGTTGTTGGCACCGCTGTTGCCTCCAGCGTTGCCACCACTATTCCCATTGCCTCCGGCATTCCCACCGCTGTTTCCATTGCCCCCGCCGTTGCCATTCCCATTTCCGTTGCCGTTCCCGTTGCCATTACCCCGCTGCACGATTATTGGAGTATCGGGGGCAAAATCGGGCTGGCTGCCAACCTTAACCTGACCCGCCAGCACCGGGGGCACCGCCAGGGCAACAGCGACGCCCAGTACCAGGGCGCCACGGAGACTAAGCACGGTTCACCTCGAGCCTGGGCAGGCTCAGAATGGCCTCGAGGCCACCCCCCGGTCGGTTGCGAAACTCGAGCGTACCCCCCAGCAAAGCGGTAATGTGCCGAACCAGGGCCAGACCCAGCCCCATCCCCTTTAGCTTGGGCTGCATCCGCAAGAAAGGATCGCCGAGACGTGGCAGCGCCTCCTCGGGCACTCCTGAGCCCTGGTCTTGTACGTGAATACTGATCATGGAATCCTGCCTAACCTCTACCCGCACCGGCCCTTGACTAAACTTTAGGGCATTGCTGACCAGGTTGCCCAGGGCCTGCTGGAGCAGTTCCTCGTAGCCCAGGACCTGGGCCTCCAAATCTCCTTCTAGCGTAATGCGCAAACGCTCTTCTGGAGTAAGGTTCTGAACAACAGAACGTAACGTTAAGCCAACCTCAACCGGCTGAGGGTCTGTTTGCGGGCTGCGGGTCAGGGCCAGCAAACCGGCCAGCAGACGTTCTAAACGCTCCAGGCTGCCCTTGATGGCTGGCAACGACTCCTCGGGCGGCAAGAGCCCCTGCTCGAGGGCCTCTACCTGTGCGCGAAGCGTCGCCAGCGGTGTTCGCAGCTCGTGGGAGGTGTAACGGGAAAAATTACGCTCCCGCTCTAAAAATCCCTCTACCGCTTGGGTCATGCGGTTGAAACTCTCGGCCAGGTCGGAGAGTTCATCCTGACCGGGCGGTACTGGAACCGGCTTGGGGAAGCGTTGCTGGGCAATCGCGTGGGTGGCCTCGGTCAGGTGGCGCACAGGCCGCATCAGGTAGCCAAACAGCAGGTAAGCCGCAATCAAAGCCAGCAACAACGAGAGCGGCAGGGCCAGTAGCTCGGTACGCCAGAAGGCTTGCAAGGCTTCTTTCTGGTTGCGGGTCTCGAGGGCCGCGTGCAACACGAAGCCCTCCGCCAACACCCGCTCGCTTTTGAGCCAGCCCGCGGCCTCGGCAGGAAACCGGCCCCCAATTTCCAGAAAAACCTGCCCCTCCCGCATCACCCGAAACCGGCTGCTGCCCAGTTCGGCCAGCTTGGGCAGGCGGCTGAGCTCGAGCTGAACCTGCTCGGGCGTGATGACCAGGGCCTGGGCTACCGCATTGGTCAGCGAATCGAGGTCCTGCCGGGCTTCCCGGCCCAGCGTATCCTGGAAGCGCACAAACCCCAGCCCACCCACCAGCAAAGCTGTCAGCAACACCACTGCCGACAAACTAAGCACCAGGCGGCTGCGAAACCCCCCCGGCACCCAGCCTTTGGGTTTGGGCAGGGTGATGGGAATGGTTTGCACGGTTTTGCGCCGCAAGACTCGCATCGGTCAGACCCCCAGCACATAGCCCCCTGGGAGGGTGGCAATTACATTCTCCCCCAACTTCTCCCTCAAGCGATGTACATATACCCGCAGAATGCGGTGGCCCGACTCGGTGTTGGGAAAAATCTTCTCCAGCAGCTCATCCACCCCAAACACCCGCTCTGGGTGCAGTGTCAGGCGTTCCAGCAAGGCAAACTCCTTGTCGGATAGCGAAACCAGCCGCTGGTTCCAGTACACCTTGCGACTGGCAAACTCCACCCGCAACGGGCCGCGCTCGAAGATGGTCTGGCGGGTGGTGCCCCCGCGCCGTAACAAAGCCCGTACCCGCGCCAGAAACTCCTCCAGCGAAAAGGGCTTCACCAGATAGTCGTCGCCCCCCAGATCCAATCCCAGTACCCGGTCTTCTACGGTGTCGCGGGCGGTCAGAAACAGAATGGCTCCGTTGAACCCACCCTCACGGAGCTGCCGGGCGAAGCGAAACCCCGCATCGTCTCCCTCTGGCAGCATCACGTCCAGGGCAATCAGATCCGGCTCGTGCTCGTCAACGAGGGTCTGGGCCTGGGAGGTGTTATCGGCCCACTCCACCTCGTAGCGCTCACGGCGCAAAAGCGCCACCAACGGCCCCGCCAGACCGGCTTCATCTTCGACCAGTAGAATGCGCATGATTTATCCTGATTGTATCGCTTGAAGTCTGCAGGCAGACCCTGGCCAACCTCTGGCCCGCCCTTTCACACCTCGAGCTCATCCAACAGCCTAGCCCCAATGGATAAACGGGATATTAACACACCAGCAGGCAACGGGGCCAGGCTACGGAGGGAGCAGTCAGTATCTGAAGACAAATCGAGTCTAGGACAGTTAAGCCGCATTACCCCAAGGCTCCCGGTTCAGCGACTCGATTCCAGGACGGCCAAGCGAACAAGTTGAAAAATCATCTTTGAACGCGCTTATAGGGTCATCAGCGACGGAGTTCCATTTTCTTTGCCCGCCCAAACCTGCTCCAGCGCCTCCTGGAGCACCTCCACCCCCGCCCCCCGCCGGCAGGCCCGCTCGGAGAGTATCCTTCGCCACAGGCGGCCACGGGGCTGCCCCTTGAACAGGTTGAGCATATGCCGGGCGATGGCCCATAGGGGTGTGCCCCGCTCGAGCTGGGCCTCGGCATAGCGCAGCATGGCCTGGGCCACCTCGAGGCGGGTGGTGGCGTGGGCCTCTCCAAACAGCATCCGATCCGCTGGCTCGAGCACGAAGGGATCCTCGTAGACCGCCCGCCCCAGCATCACCCCGTCCACCTTGGCCAGGTGAGCCTGGGCCTCCTCCAGCGTGCGAACCCCCCCATTCAGCACGATGGTCAGGTGGGGGAAGTCCTGCTTGAGCTGGTAGACCCAGTCGTAGCGCAGCGGGGGAATGGCGCGGTTTTCGGCGGGTGAAAGACCCTTGAGATAGGCCTTGCGGGCGTGGACGATAAACACCTCCACCCTCACCCCGGCCAGTTTTTCGACGAAACGGGCCATATAGCGGTAGTCCTCCACCTCATCTACTCCCAGCCGATGCTTGGCCGTGACCGGAATTTTCACTGCTTGTCGCATGGCCGCCATGCTCTCAGCAACGAGATCGGGCTCGAGCATCAGGCAGGCCCCAAACCCACCCCCCTGTACACGCTCCGAAGGACAGCCCAGGTTCAGGTTGATCTCGTCGTAGCCCCAGGCTTCGCCAATCCGGGCCGCCTCGGCCAGCTTTTCCGGCACCGAACCCCCAAGCTGCAAGGCCACCGGGTGCTCTTCGGGGCTGAAGTCCAGCAGTTTGGGGCGGTTTCCCAGCAAAATCGTCTGATCCACCACCATTTCAGTGTAGAACCGCGTTTGCCGGCTAATGAGCCGCACCAAATAGCGAAAATGCCGGTCGGTCCAGTCCAGCATCGGCGCGACGGACAGCCGGTAGGGATTTATACCGTTGGCAATCGGGGCAGTAATCATTTGAAGCGTACGGGCGTTCAGGCGCCAGCTAGAACTTCCTGGGGCGACAAGCGTTTGGGCTCGCGGAACTCGATATCCTCCCACTCGCCTTCCTCGATCACCTCGAGGTTGGGGTTGAGCCCACGGAAATGAGCCACCACCTCCTGCACCAGATCATCCGGGGTCGAGGCCGCCGAGGTAATGCCCACCCTGCGCACCCCCTCGAGCCACTCCGGCCTGATGTCGTGCACGGTATTGATGCGCTCGGCCCGGCCCACCAGGCTCTGGGCCAGCTCCAGCAGCCGCATCCCGTTGGAAGAGGCCAGGCTGGTGAGTACCAGAAACAAGTCCACATTGGGCGCAATCTGCTTGACGGCATCCTGGCGGTTTTTGGTGGCGTAGCACAGGTCGTGGCGGCTGGGCACCACCAGCTTGGGGAAGCGCTGCTTGAGAATCTCGACGGTGGCCAGGGTGTCGTCCACCGAGAGGGTGGTCTGGGTCAGCACCACCACCTTTTCGGGATCGGGCACCTCGACCGTGCGGGGGTCGGCCAGGCGGGCATCGCGCCCCACATGGGTGTGCACCGCCACTAGAATGGTCTGCTCCGGAGCCTCGCCACGGGTGCCCTTGATCTCCTGATGGTCGGCGGAGTCGCCAATCAGCAAAATCCAGTAGCCCTCCCGGGCGTAGCGCTTGGCCTCACTGTGGACTTTGGTCACCAGGGGGCAGGTTGCATCAATCTGGTGCAGGTTGCGCTGGGCGGCCTCGGTACGCAGCCAGGGGGGAATCCCGTGGGCCGAGAAAACCACGGTTTCGTTCAGCTTTTTGCCGCCTTTAGCCAGCTCGCTGCGTAGCTGATCCACCTCGGCCAGGTCTTCGACAAAGTGCACCCCGTGCTGTTCTTCCAGCCGTTTGACCACCACATCGTTGTGGACGATGGCGTGGTACACCACCAGTTCGCCCTCATCGCGCAGCTCTCGAGCCGCCTTCTCCACCGCCTCAATCGCCATGACCACCCCGGCGCAAAAGCCCCTGGGTTTGGCTAGATAGACTCGCTCAACCATACCAGAAGCCTACCTTAGCACAGGCTGGGCCCACCCTCTGTAAGTTGAGGCCGTAGGTTCGCGCACAACATCACCAACACCCTGTGGTGCAACCCATGGTGTTCTTCACTCACAAGAAGTCCGCGCCCAGAGCCAACCGCCTCGACTCTGACGGGATTTCTGGCCTCGAGGTTGGCTTAGAAGATCACTCTAAAACCCAACTTCTTCCCCAAGCAGCACCGGCTCTCTGGGAATAATCAGGCTTTCTTTGGGCTGGGGACGGGCGATGCCGAATCCCTGGAGCAAATGGCAACCCCGTTCTTGCAACCAGGCCATTCCTTCGTGTGCTACCTGCAGTCTACCCTTCCACCCCCGCCATCCTGAGCAGAAGACGGCTGCGGATGAGGTTGTGCACCAGCAGAATCAGGTTCACCCGCGCCAGGAAACCTGCAAACGACCGGGCC
>NZ_JBBINI010000016.1:0-87065 GCF_037443965.1 Meiothermus sp. | reverse complement strand
GGCCCGGTCGTTTGCAGGTTTCCTGGCGCGGGTGAACCTGATTCTGCTGGTGCACAACCTCATCCGCAGCCGTCTTCTGCTCAGGATGGCGGGGGTGGAAGGGTAGACTGCAGGTAGCACACGAAGGGATGTCAGTTTGGAGCTGGGGGGGCGCAAGGTGCTGGATGGCATCACCCTGACCATCCCCAAGGGCACCACCCTGGGCATCACCGGACGTACCGGCAGCGGCAAAACCCTATTGGTGAGCCTGATTCCGCGCATCCTAGATCCCACCTCGGGCCGGGTGCTGGTAGGGGGTTACGACGTAAAGGAACTTCCCCTAGCGACCCTTCGTGGGGCCATCGGCATGGTGCCACAAGAGCCCTTCCTCTTCTCGGATACCCTGGCCGAAAACATCAGCTTTGGCCTCGCCCATACCGATAAAGAGCGGGCCGAGTGGGCCGCCAAGCTGGCTGGTGTTCACGACGACATTATGGGTTTCCCCAAGGGCTACGATACCTCGCTGGGGGAGCGCGGCGTGACCCTTTCGGGTGGACAGCGCCAGCGCACTGCCTTGGCCCGTGCCCTGGCCCTCAGACCGCAAATCCTGATTCTAGACGATGCCATGAGCGCGGTAGACACCGAAACCGAATCACGGATTCTCTCCGGCCTCAAAAGTGTGCTGGGTCAACGGACCACCATCCTGATCGGACACCGCACCTCCACCCTGCAATATGCCGATTGGATCGTGGTATTGGAGCACGGCAAAATTGCCGAAGAGGGCACCCACGAGATGCTACTGACCACGGGTGGCATCTATGCTGAACTCGATCGCATACAGCGCCTGCAAGCCGAGGTGGATTAAGTTGCGCCAGGGTAGATTGACAAAACCAGTGGAATCGGTAATGCGTACCTGGCGCAATTTTCCACCAATCTTTCGGGATCCGTATCCCGCATTTCAACTATGGAGACACTCAGCACCTATAGCAGATAGCCCAATAGCCGAGCAAAAGCTATCAGCCATTAGCAACCAGCTATCAGCAGTGGAGCCTTATGCACGAAGAAGAAGCCTTTAAGAAGAGTTTTGATGCCAAACTGGCCCGCCGCATTCTGGTATATGTGCGGCCCTACTGGAAGCAGGTGGGGCTGGCCCTGCTGGCGCTGGTGGTGAGCACCCTCACCGCCGCCTCGACCCCACTTTTCCTCAAATACGCCATTGACAACGCCATCGTGCCGCGTGAGGTGCTACCGCTGGCCCAGCGCTACGAAACCCTGCTCCTCATCTGTGCGCTGTTTCTGGCCGTACGGGTGGTGGACTTTATTGCCAACTACGCCCAGACCTACCTGATTAGCTGGGTGGGGCAGCACATCCTCTACGACCTGCGCTCGGAAATCTTCGCCAAGCTCCAGCGCTTGCACCTGGGCTACTACGATCGCAATCCGGTAGGGCGTCTGATGACCCGCATCACCTCCGATGTAGACGCCATCAACCAGTTCATCACCGGCGGGCTGGTGGGGCTCATTGCCGACTTCGCCCTGATTATCGGCCTGATGACCTTCATGCTGGTACTGGACTGGCGACTGGCCCTGGTGTCGTTTGCCATCATGCCCATCTTTCTGGCCGTCACTACCTGGATTCGCAACGGAATGCGCGATTCGTACCGGGCCATGCGGCTGCGGCTGGCCAGGGTCAATGCCTCGCTACAAGAAAACCTGGCCGGGGTGCAGACCACACAGCTTTTCAATCGAGAACCCAAAAACGAGTCCCAGTTCAACCTGCTCTCCACCGACTTGCGCAGTGCCTGGGTGGACATCATCAAATGGTTTGCCCTGTTTTTTCCCCTGGTGGGTTTTATGGGGGAAATCACCGTGGCCCTGGTGTTGTGGTATGGGGGGGGGCAGGTGGTTCAACAGGCCCTCACGCTGGGCTTACTGGTGGCTTTCACCGACTATGTGCGCCAGTTGTTCCAGCCCCTGCAAGACCTCTCGGATAAGTTCAATATCTTCCAGGCGGCCATGGCCTCAGCCGAACGCATTTTTGGCCTTTTGGACACCGAGGAAGACGTAGCCGATCAGCCCGGTGCCAAGCAGGTCGAACGCTTTAGGGGTCAGATTGATTTCGAGAATGTATGGTTTGCCTACGGGAAGCGGGGCGAGGCCAAACTGGATGGAACGCTGGGCAAAGAATCTAAAGCAGAGCAGAGCGCAGAGGGCCAGAGTCTTCCAGACCCTCTGCAAGAACCCGAGTGGGACTGGGTGCTACAGGGGGTCAACTTCCGGGTGCGGCCTGGCGAGAAAATTGCCCTGGTAGGGGCTACCGGCGCGGGCAAGACCAGCGTGATTAGCCTGATCGCCCGTTTCTACGACGTGCAGCAGGGCGCGGTCAAGATTGATGGCCTGGATGTGCGGGACTACCGGCAGCGCGACCTGCGCCGCTCCATCGGCATCGTACTGCAAGACCCTTTCTTGTTTAGCGGCACCATCGAGTCGAATCTGCGGCTGGGCAACGAGAAAATCACCTCGGAGCGCATCCGCGAGGTCTGCGCTTTTGTAGGAGCCGATGAGTTTATTGCTGAGCAGCCCCAGGGCTACCAGACGGTGCTGCACGAGCGCGGCGGGGGGCTTTCCACGGGGCAGAAACAACTGCTGGCCCTGGCCCGGGCCATCCTGCACAACCCCGACATCCTGTTGATATTGGACGAGGCCACCGCCAACGTGGACTCCGAGACCGAACAGAAGATTCAGACTGCGCTCTACCGGGTAATGCAAGGGCGCACCTCGATTGTCATTGCGCACCGCCTCTCGACCATTCGCCACGTGGATCGGATTCTGGTCTTCCGCAAGGGCAAGCTGCTGGAGGAAGGTAGCCACGACGAACTACTGCAGAAGGGCGGCTACTACGCCAAGCTGTACGAGCTTCAGTATGTACATGGAAGCGGGGATTGATCAGACCAACTCTGCGCGATTGGGGCGCTAAACGCGCCCCAATCGCGTTGCCCACCATCACACTACACGCCCTGCAGCGTGATGTACCCAGTACAACCAACACCGTTGTACTGGGTATTCGTGGGCACCACTCTCACTTGCCGCGCCGGGTAGGTTCCGGCTTTGCCGGAATCGCGCAAGCAACTTTGCCTGGAGGCGCTTCCGAGGGTCTCTCAAGTGGCTTTTTGGGTCAGCTACAAGTAAAATCGGTATCATACGCATTTCGGCAGTATCGTTCACTTCGGCAAGCCTAAACGATACTACCGAAATGCTTTTCTACTCCCTTCGGTCGGCTTGAATCCTTCACCTCTGACTCCGTCCAACGGTGAAGGATTCAAGCGGAAATGGTATCAGACAAACCTGGTTGAACTACAGTGCTTCCAGCGCGTCGCGCTGGCGCTCGATGAGGGCTAGCAAGCGCGAGAGCAGGGCTTTTTCAGCCAGGATCACCAACCCTTTCTGCTTCAAGGGCACCAGCACCAGCACCCACTGGGGCAGCGAAACTACGGAGAGTTGGGCCGACTCTCCAGCCAGTTCATTGGCTAGATTCAGCAGATCGTCAAAGACCATCTGGGCACTGCCGGGGGTGAAGGGGAGGCTTCCAGCTACAGCCTTACCTGCCTCAATTACCGCGATGGCCTCAACACCCCGGATATGAAACAGATTTAGCACTTCGGCAAAGGTGGATGGGGCCAAGGCAGAGGCTTGGGGTTGGGGTAGCAGAGTCGTTTCGGGAGGGGTAGGCCTGGGGGGTTCGGGCTGGGAAGGTGGACTTAGCTGGGTGGGCGGCTCGAACACATCCAGCAAGGACTCGAGGTCCGCCCCCTTAAACTCTTGCATCAGGCTTTGGGCTGCCGCGAACTCCTGGGCCAGTTGGGTCTCCAGACGTTCGGCATCCTCCAGGGCTCGGCGCACCTCGAGCAGACCACTGACTCCCAGGCGGGGCAGGCGATCGGAGGCCGAAAGCAGGAAATCACACAACGGTTTGATGCGCAGGGCGGTTTCGCCGCCCACACCTTTGTGGGTGTGGTAGGCCTCGAGCAAGGCACCTATGCGCTCACCCAACTCGGCCCGCAGGGTTTCTTGCGCGCGGCGCAGGCGGCCCAGAAGCCCGTGAATCTCGGTCAGGTCGGGCAGTTCGCCGGCCTGGAGATAGGCCCTGGCCTGGGCCACCCTGTCCTCGAGCTCTTCGCCCCCCAGCCCCTTCATGCTGCGCGCAGCCATCTCGTAGCGAGAAAGCTCCTCGGCTATGGAGGCACGACGGGCTGCAATTAGCTCGTTTAGGGCGCGCTCCAATGGGGTGGGGTCGGCGATACGACCGTGGGTCAAAGCTTCGCGGGTCGCCTGCAAAGGCTGCTTGAGTTCGATTAGGGATTCTTTGAGGGTCTGCTCGAGGTAGTGAATGCGGGCCTCGAGGGCATCCAGCTTGTTGGCCACCAGCCCTTTGGCACGGCCTACCAGCTCGCTGACCGCCTGCTCGAGCTCGGTCAGGCCCCCCCCCATCTGCTCAATTTGGTTGAGTAGGTTTTTCTTGTCCAGATCGAGGATCTCCAGTGTTGGCAAGGCCTGTACAGCAGCCCGCAAACCCATGCGTTTGAGGCTTTCCTCCTCACGCTCCCGGGCCAGTTGGGACAAGAGTTCAGAAAGTTCCTGGCGCAAAGTCTGGAGCGAGGATTCGGACACGTCCGGGCTGGCCAGGGCCACCATGAAAGACTCCACCCGGGGATGTCCTCGGAAGGGCGAGAGGGCGTGCTCGGCTTCGGTGCGGAGGGTCGCTAGGGCCGACCCGAGGCGGGCTTGGCGCTCGCGGATCTCGCGGTTGGCTTTTTCTTCGGCCTCGAGACCGGTCACCGTTCGATCCAGCTCAGCCAGCTCCAGCGGGAGGCCTCCGGCCTGCAAGGTTTCCAGCACCACTGCCAGCCGGGCCTGCACCCCAGCGGTTTTTTCTGGCGGCAGCTCGAGGCGGCCCAGCCGATCGACCAGCCACTCGTAGCGTACCCGCGCTTCGGAGAGCGCTTCAACATGCGTAGCCTTGAGCAGTTCACCAAAAGCCGTCAGGCGCTCGCCCAGGGGGTTTCCGGCGGTTAGTTCGGCCTCTAGCGTGGCTAGCTCACTGGCAACGTTAGGGATACCCAGTACCGCCCCATAGCGCTCCTTGAAGGCTTCCAGATGCCGCGTATCCTCGGCCACGTCAATCTCGCGGATGCGCGACTGTTGTTCGGCGGTCAGGGCATCGAAGTCGAGGTCGAGCACCAGGGCTTCGTCGTCAAAGCCATCGGGTGCCGACTCCATTACTACCGGCACCTCCAGGGTGGGATCTTTGAGCATCACCTGAGGCTCGGTGGGACGATCCGCTGCCGGAATATCTTCGATGGTATCGAGGGTGATGGCCATCTCACTGGTCGGATTCTGCACCACCGACGACTCGACCAACTTGCGCATCTCGGCCGCCAGCGCACGGGCCCGCTCGACTTCCGCTAGGGCCAGGGTCTCCTGGGCATGGGCCTCTTGAATCTGGCGGATCAGGTTTTCCAGGCGGCGCACCTTGGGGCCCCCCACACTCTGCACCCGCTGCAAGGCCAGCTCGAGGTCGGTCAGGTCGCGGGTCTGGCGCAGCAGGGCCGACTGAAGCTTTTCTTCAAGCGCGGCCAACACCTCCTGCCCTTCCCGCAGCAGAGCCCTTACTGTCGAGGCTTCAGGGTCTTGCTTGATCACGTTGATTAGCCCGCGCAAACGCCCCACCTCGGGCCAGTCCAGGTAGAGGCTGAAGCGCTTGAGGCCGGCCTCGAGGTCGGCCAGTACCCCTTTGGCATGGGCCGAAAGCTTGCCCACACCGGATTTAGAACCGTTTTCCCCGCTGCCAATACCCAATTCCTTGAGCATCTCTTCGATGCGGCTGCGGGCCGCGTTGGGGCTCATTTTGGTCTGAAGTTCACGGTACACCAGGCGTTTGAGAATGACCTCGGCCTGCGCTGCATCCAGTGTATCCGGGCTGATACCCAGCCGGCGCACACCCTCTTCCAGCACCATCCGGGTGCGTTCACCTAGCATAGGCTCGAGGGATCTATTGAGAGTCTGATACAACGACAAGCCCTGACCTCCAGACAAAACCATAGGATACCAGTACCCAACCCAGTGTATAGCGCACCCAGTAGTAGCATGGTTCAAAACGACATTAAGAAATCCTCATTGCCGGGTTAAGGTGTCTTCAGTTTAAGTGATTAATTCCGTCTAGTACACAAACCAACCTGAGGACATCTCTCATTGGCAAAGAGGTACGCCACAGTTTGTCAAAGATGTCGCACCCTTCCCTTAAGGTGTTCGATCCAGCGGGCATTGTGGGCTTCGGCTCCGGGCATGTTGCTGCTGCGGTAGGCTGGGATCGGAAGGCCGCGCCCATAAAGCAATTCGGCTGCCTCACACCAGACCGCATTGAGGATAAAAGCGCCTGCTACGGTCGAGACCGGCCCGACCGTCTCGCCGTTGATTGCCACAATGGCATCTCCCACAGGACCGTGGTTATCCAACACCAGATCGGCTATTCCAAGCAGGGGCGACTGTTTCATCTGGGCATACTGGCGGCTCAAGAGGGCAATCACCCTGGCCCCCTTGGCTTTAGCAGCCTGGGCCACCTCCAGCACCACCGCATTGGCGGCGCTATTGGAAATAGCGATCAGCAAATCCCCTGGCTCGATAGGGTAGCGTTCAGCGATGATGGAGCCATAGCCTGCAGTGCGCTCCAACAAAGTTCCAGCCAGCGCTCCTACCTGAAAGGTAGTTCCCGGCTCGATCATCAGGCTGACCGACGCCAGCCCCCCTGCCCGGTGGAACATCTCCGAGGCCAGCACGTGGGAATGCCCGGTGCCAAAGGTGTAAATCAAGCGATCCTGCGCCACCGCGTCGGCGATCCAGGCCGCAGCCGTACGCAGGACAGGGGTCTCTTGCTCGAGGATGGTTTGCAGCAGGGCCAAAACAGCGGTTGAGTAGCGTTCGAGGCTCATCGTTTTGAGCATACTCCCAACGGAAGGCTGGAGAGCACCATCAATAGCTCGGCTTGGCTACTGCCCAACCATCCCGACCATGCAGCACTCAACCCACGGGCTGTTTGGCAGCGGCCTCGAGCAGCGCCCGGAAAAGACCCCATTGCTCGGGCAGCAGTTCGGGATGCCATTGCACACCGAAGTAGAACGGGTGCCCCTCGAGCACCACCGCCTCCACGATGCCATCGGGCGCAGCCGCCACCGCCCGCAGGCCGGGGGCCAGATCCTTAATGGCCTGGTGGTGGTAGGAGTTGACCCGGAAGCGCGGCGCAAACAGCTTGCCGAGGGGGCTTTGCCCGGTCTGCTCGAGGCTATGCCCCAGCACCGGCGGCTCGGCTTTCTGGCTGTGCTGCACGGTGCGAAACCCCTGGGCGGGCAGGTCCTGGTACAGGCTACCGCCCAGGGCCACGTTCATGACCTGGATACCGCGGCAGATCCCCAGGGTGGGGATGCCCTGCTCGGCGGTATAACGGGCCACAAACAGCTCGAGGGCATCGCGCTCGAGGCTCACCTCCCCCATCTCGGGGATGGGCTCTTCACCAAACTGGGCCGGGTCTACATCCACACCGCCGGGCAACAACACCCCATCCAGTTTGTGCAGGAGGTCGGGCAGCCGGTCCTTTTGTTGGGGGGGAAGGATTACAATGCTGGCACCCTGGCTTTCCAGGGCCCGCACATAGGGCTCGAGCAGGCCCCAGATTCTGGTGCGAAAAAGTCCTTCTGTGTTGCGCGATTGAGGGGTTACACCGATGAGCATGTCCCAATCCTACACTGCCCTGCGGCCTGAATTTAAGGAAGCCCTCAAGGAAGCCTCCCAAAACTTCCAGACCCCCTTTTATGCCTACGACCTGCCGGTCATTTTTGAGCGTATAGACCGCATCCACAAAGCCTTTCCTGGCGCAGAGGTTTTCTACGCCATCAAGGCCAACCCCCGCCTGGGCATCCTGCGGCGGCTCCTGGAGCGGGGCATTTTCGTCGAGGCGGTCAGCCTGGGGGAGGTGTACCGGGCCTACAAGGCCGGTTTCCAGCGCAACGAGGTGTTGCTGAATGGGCCGGTCAAAACGTCGGCCATGCTGGAAGAGTTGAAACGCATTGGCATTCCGATTCTGGGCCTCGACTCCCTGGCCGACCTCAAGCGGGTCTCGAGGGTGCTGCCCAAGGCCCGCGTCCTCTTACGGATCAACCCCGACCTGCCCATCGTCACCCACGACCACCTGGCTACTGGGCGTGGCGAGAGCAAGTTTGGCATCCTGCCCGAGGAAGTCGGACAGGCTCTGGAACTGGCCCGCCGGAGCCGCCTCGAGGTGCTGGGCCTGCACATTCACCTGGGTTCGGCCCTGGAACACCCCGAAGACTACCAGGCGGGCTACAGGGTGATGGACGAGCTTTACCGCGCCCACGGCCCCTTCCAGGTCATGAACCTGGGCGGGGGCTTTGGGCTGGGCCTCGACCTAGGTGCGTTGGGAGCACAGGCGACTGCCCTAGCCCACAAACACGGCGCAGAGCTGTGGCTCGAGCCGGGCCGCTATCTGGTCTCGGAGGCCGGGGTGCTGGTCACGCGCTGCTGGGGCACCAAGCGCACCCGGCGCAACTATCTGCTGATAGATGCCGGTATGAGCCAACTGATCCGGCCCATGCTCTATGGCGCGGTGCACCCGGTGGAGCCGCTGTACCACAACCCCCGCCAAGCCACCTACGACCTGGCCGGCCCCGCCTGCGAGTCGGGCGATGTGCTGGCCCGCGATGTCACCCTGCCCGAACCCAAGGAGGGCGACCTGCTGGCCATACTGCAAGGCGGGGCCTACGCCAGCAGCATGAGCAGCAACTACCTCGACACCCCCCGCCCCAACGAGCTGTTGTGGACGGGCCAGGGCTGGGAGGTGATCCGCCGGCAGCAGACCTGGGAGGCGCTGCTGGAGGACGAACTTTGATGTGAGCACCTGCAAAAGCGTTCTATCTGCATCGGGCTGCGTCCAACTCGGTTGCGTGAGCCTCGGGAACTTCCGCGAGGCAAGGACATTCCAAAAAACACCGTCATCCAGTGTCTGCTTTTAGCTGACATAGCCTGGCTATGATTGGGGTATGAAAATCACCATCTGGCACCACACCTCCTGCGGCTCCTCCAAAGGGGCCTTGCAGTACCTCGAGTCCAAAGGCCAAAAGCCCGAAATCTACCTCTACATGAAGGAAAAACCCGGCAAGGCCGAGCTGCAAGCAGTGCTCGAGAAGCTGGGCATGAAGCCCTCGGAGCTGCTGCGCCCCGACGAGAAAAAGGGCGAGGAACTGGGCCTCTACAACGGGGCCTCGGAAGAGACCATCCTACAAGCCATGAGCGAGCACCCCGTCCTGATTCAGCGCCCCATCGTGATTACCGAAAAGGGCGCGGTGCTGGCCCGGCCCAAAAGCAAGATAGACAGCATTCTGTAGTACCGAACCCCTCTAGTTCTGTTTCGCAGGAACCGGACTCTGGGCCTGCTCGAGCGACCCAAAGAGCACAATCGCATGCGGTACCGGGCGGCTGGGCACCCCGTCCCAGCGCCACCCCACCGCCACCAGTTGGTCACGGTACACCAGCGAGGTTGAGTAGCCCGAGTCCAGCAAGACGGCCTCCTCTACCCCGGCTGCCGCCGCGACCTGGGCCATTTGAAGCGTGCTGACCGGCTGCAACGAAGCGCCCAGCACCGGCTCACCCTGGGCATAGCCGAAAAACACCCGGGGGCGGGGCTCCCAGTGGTCGGCGGGCGGGTTTTTGAAGGGCCAGACCGCCTTGCCACCGCGTACCATCCAGACGCCGCCCACAAAGATATCGGTAAAATCGGAAAAAAAACTCTTAATGGTTTGCAGACGGTTCATATCGAACTTGAGCGGCACAAACACCATCCGCTGCCGGTTCCAGGCCACCAGGGGGCGCTCTACGATGCGGTACATCACATAGGGGTTGCGCTCCGGGATGAACACCCGATTCGGCGCCGCCACAATCGGCCCCACCATGGTGTTGTCCTGGGCTTTTAGGTACGGGTCGGCAAAAAAGGTACCGTTGATGCCAGCCACAGCCCCGGCCTGAACGACAAAATCACGCACACTCTCGCGGTAGGGCGAGAGGCGGCTTTCGGCCCGGCCTCCTCGGATCATGGCCCAGCGAATGCCCAGGTCGCGGCGGTACTCGAGGCGCACCGGTGTTTCTTTCAGGCGGCGCTCTACAATGCCAGTGCGGGGCTGGGGTCTGTCCTGCGGATTGAGCGTGTACCAGGCACGGGGAATCTGGGTCTGGATGTAGCGCCCAATCGCCAGCATATCCGGCGACTCGGCCGGCAAGCGCCAGTCAATGGTGAAGCCCATGGTATAGCCCGCCTCGCGGGCCAGCTTGAGGGTCAGGGCATCGGCCTTGCCTTCGGGATAGGCGATATAGGCAACTGGGCGGCCCAGTTGCCGTTCCAGAACCCACTTCGACTCCAACAGCTCGCGGCGTTGCTCGGCCTGGGACATCTGGGTCAGGTCGCGGTGCGAAGCGGTGTGCGAGCCAATCGTCACCAACCCTTCCCGATCCAGCTTGCGCAAGGTATCCCAGCTCATGCGGGCCCTAGCCCCACCCCGCCCCACAAAGTCGGTGTGGACGAACATGGCCGCAGGAATCTTTTCGCGCCGAAGGATGGGGTAAATGTGGTCGTAAAAGCCCTGGTGGTTGTCGTCGAAGGTCAGGGCCACCGGGTTTTTGGGCAAGGGCGCGTTCTGGGTCAGGTGGCGACGCAACTGATCCAGCGAGATGAAATTAGCCCCCCTGGCCTTGAGCCAGGCGATTTGCAGCTCGAACTCCTGCGGGGTTACGTCCCACCAGACGCTCTCTGGGGTGCGGCGGGGAAACACATCGTGGTAGTTGAGCACGATGGCCTCGCCCGAGGCCCGGGGGTTCAAGGGGCGGTAAACTGCCTCCAGGAGTTGCTTTTTCAACCGCCGGGTAGCGGGGTTGAGTTGGTTTTTTGGAGGGCGAACTTTCCGCTCGAGCCGGGCACTCAAAGGCTCGAGCCCAATGCTTTGCAGGGTCTGGAAGTTCTGTCCAGGTCGCAGAAACCCATACCACTGCCAGGCCGACCAAACCATCCCGCCCAACAAACCCCACACGCCCAATGCAAACAGGAATCGCCTCATAAAACCCAGCTACAAGCCCAGCCATGCACAGTCTGCCACAAGCCTTTGCACAGGCTGTGCAAAAACAACTTCGTATTTTTACAACATCCTCGTCAGCGGAACGTTACCCAGCCGTTGTACCCCAGGACTGCCCATAAACGAACCCCGAAGTTGTTACAAGAACCCCTTAAGGCACCCCTTTCTTGTGGGTCGTATACAAGCAGACTACGGGCCAAAAAGCTCTCACCGGGCCGCTTCGGCTTTGCGCTGGGCCTCTTCCAGGGCCTGGCGGGCCGGCACGTTGCCCTTGAGGGCTTTTTCCAGGGCTTCTTCCAAAAAGTTGCGCCACACCGCAAATTGCGGTACTCGAGGGCGCGGTTGGGCTACCGCAACCTGCTCGAAGGCCACCTTGCGGTAGGGGTTTTCGCGGTAGAAGGCTTCCAGCAGCGGCGTGGCCGACTTACGCAGCGGTACGTAGTAGCTGGCCTCCACCCAGGTCTTGATGTTTTGCGGCTCCATCAGGAAGCGCCAGAACTCGAAGGCCCCGCGCTGCTGCTCGGCGCTGGCCCCACGCAGCACCACCAGTTGCGCCCCGCCCAGCGGCACTTTTCCGTTGGGCTCGCGTGGGATGGGGGCTACGCCCAGCTTGAAGGCAAAGGAAGCATTCTCGGCGGCTGGCCAGTTGGCAATCGAGGCCATCACCATCATGCCCTTGGTGCGGATGAAGTCGGTCTGGGCGAAAAAGCTCTCCGAGAGGTTGCGCACGCTGGTACTGCCCTCGCGTCCCAGGCGTTGCAGGAACTCGAGCGCCTCCACCACCTCGCGGGAGGTAAAGTTGGGCCGCCCATCGGCCGTCACCAGGTTGCCGCCCCGGCTGGTAACCTGGGCCTCGAAGGTCCAGGACTCACTTAAGGCAATAAAACCTTTGGAGGTACGGCTAGTCAGGCCCTTGGCCGCCTGTTCAAACTCCCGCCAGTTGGTAGGCACTTTGAGCCCCCTGGCCCGCAGTTGGTTTTCGTTGAAGAAGAGCACCGGCGTAGAGGTATTGAAGGGCAGCCCATAGCGGCGGTTACCAATCAGGCCGTAATCCCAGGCCGCTTCGAACAGGTCATCGGTAAAAGCCTTGGGCAGGGCATTCGCCAGCTCATCCAGCGGCAACACCACCCCCTCGGCCACCAGGCGCGGGAACAACAGAATCTCGGCCTGGAACAGTACCGGCGCACCACCCGCCCGCAGGGCCGCCAGCAAGCGGGTCTCGCCCTCACGGTAGTCGCCAATCAGGCGCGGGGTCACCCGGTAGTTTCGCTGCGAAGCGTTGAACGCACTGGCAAACTGGGCAATCACCCGCTCGGCGGGGCCATCCATGCTATGCCAGAACGAAATTTCAGTCTGTGCCGAGGCCAATCCGGTTATCAAAACCAACGAAGCAAAGAGACGCTTCACACCTACCTCCTGTGAATAGCTCTATTCTACGCACAAATAGAAAACCATCCAGCCATCAGCAGCAGGTCAGGAAGGGGTGCAAATAGTTCCCACGGATACCCATTGCCACGGTTTTTGGGTGGGCAGATTGCACAAGTTGTGGGAACCGCGATAATACGCATTCCGACAGTATCGTTCACTTTGACAAGCCTAAACGATACTACCGAAATGCTTTTCTACTCCCTTCGGTAGGCTTGAATCCTTCACCTCTGACTACGTCCATCGGTGTAAGGATTCAAGCGGAAACGGTATAAGAGAAAACCATCCCAGCAAGATATGGCAAGATTGGCCCTCTCGAGGTTGCGAAAAGGCAAAGACCCCGGCTTTCACCGGGGCTTCCATTCAGAGTAGATCTAGCGCCGCTCGACGGCGTTGGCCCTGCGCTGGGCCTCTTCCAGTACCTGCCGGGCGTTGGCATTACCTTTCAGGGCACGCTCGAGGGCATCCTCCAAAAAGCTGTACCAAACTGTAAACTCGGGGTCTTGCAGCCAGACATCGGCGTTTTCAATCTGGCTAAAGGCCACCCGGCGGCGGGGGTCTTCGCGGTAGAAGTCCTCCAGCAAGGGCTGGGCCGCCCGGCGCATGGGCATGTAATAGGTTGCCCGAACCCACCTTGCGATGTTGGGCGGTTCCATCAAGAAGCGCCAGAAGGCCACGGCTCCCCGTGCTTGCTGCTCGCTGGCCCCGCGCAACACCACCAGACTGCCCCCTGCCAGGGGTACCTTGCCGTCGCTGGAACGCGGCACCGCGGCCACCCCCAGCTTGAAGGGGATGGGTGCGCGGTTTTCAATCAGGGGCCACATGGTGATGGGCGCAATGCCCATGAAGGTTTTGGTGCGCAAAAAGTCGGCCACCGAGAACTGGGCTTCGGCAATGTTGCGGCTCTGGGCGATGTTGCGCCGCACCAGCCCTTGCAGATACTCCAGGCTCTCGACTGCTTTGGCATTGGTAAAGTCGGGGCGACCCTGGCCATTGACAATGCTCCCACCCCGGCTCATCACCAGCACATTGAAGCTGTAAATGTCGCTCGAGACCGTGTAGCCCTTGGCTGCGCGGGTGGTCAGGCGCTGGGCAGCAGTAGCCACATCGTCCCAGGTACGCGGAGCCCCCAGACCACGGGCGCTAAACTGGTCGGCGTTGTAGAAAAATACCGGAATAGACAGGCCAATCGGAAGGCCATAGGTACGGCCCCGCAACCGGCCCGTCTCCAAAAAGTTGGAATAAAAGTCGTTGGGCAGGTTGCCCAGATAATCGTCCAGGGGCAGCGCTACGTTATCCTGTACCATCCGGCCCAAAAAAGAGATTTCGGCATGGAAAAGCGCCGGTGCACCGCCCGAGCGCAGCGCCGCCAGCAACTTGAGGCCGCCTTCGCGGTAGTCGCCTACAAAGTTGGGCACGATGCGGTACTCCCGCTGCGAGGCATTGAACTCTCGGATCGCGCCTTCCAGCACTTCCTGACCGGGCGGCCCGGCGGTGTGCCAGAAGGGGATATCTACCGGACGTTGGGCAAAAGCCAGCCCCAGTCCAACCACAGCAAGCATCAACAGGCGCATGAACTCAATCATCCTCCACTGGGTGCACGAACGTTGGTGAACTTCCAAAGGTTCGTCCCCGGTTTGCCCAGGCAAACCACCCCATCAGTTTGCCATACCCAGGATGAGAAAAGCGTTCGGGAGGATAAAACGGGTTATGGATAGGGCAAGTCCAAAGACCAAATCCCCCTACAGCCCATGCAGCCAGTAGGGGCGACAGCGCTACTCAAGGCAGCCGCTCAGCCTTTGAGACCTTCCTCAAACGTCTCCACAATCCGGCGTTCGTAGAGCAAATAAATAATGATTAGGGGCAAGGTTGCGGCCAGGGCCGCGGCCGAGAGGGGCCCCCAGTCGGCGGGGTTCTGGCGCTGGAGGTCGGTGATCCAGGTCTGCACGGTCTTGAGTTCCTTGCTGCCCGCCACTATCCGGGGATAAAGCACCAGGTTCCAGTGGGCCGCGAAGGCCAGCACCCCCGCTGCAATCAATTGCGGTCGCAACAGCGGCAGCAATATGCGCGTGAGTAGAACGCGGTGGCCTGCACCATCCAGTCGGGCCGCCTCGAGCAGTTCCTCCGGCACGGTACGCATCCCCTGGAAGAGCAGGTACACGATGAAAGGGCTGGCCGCAAAAGGCAGCACCAAGGCCCAAAGGGTGTCCAATATCTTCAGGCCCACCAGCAAGCCGTACAGAGGAACCAGCAATAGTTCTACCGGAATGGCCAGCAGCACCAGAAAGAAGGGCAGAATCTTGGTGCCTTCTTTGATGGCATAGGCCGCCAGAAAGCCGGTGGTGAGCTGAAGCAGGGTCACGCTTCCCGTCAAGAGCACCGAGAACAACAAGCGCCCCCAAAAACCCTCCCAAAAACCCCCCCGGCCCAGCACCTCGAAGTTGGCCAGGCTGAAGCCCAACTGTCCAAAGATGTTGCCGCTAAAAACAGCTTCCGGCGGAATGAAGGCCGCATAGGCCATCCAGATAAAAGGCAGGGCCACCAGGAAGGCCACCATCCAGACCAGCAGGTGTCCCAGCCAGCGCATCAGCGTTCCTCCCGCAACAACCTGGCCTGGGCCAGGGCAAAAGCCAGGGTAAGCAGCAGAATAATCACCGTGAGGGCCGCCGCATAACCCAGGCGACCCACCTCAAAGCCGGTTTTGTAGAGGTAGTAGCCCAGCACCTCGGTGCCCCCAAAGGGGCCGCCTCTGGTTAGCAAAAAAACCGCCGTGTAACCCTGTAGGGTTAGTACGGTTCCAATCACCGCCAAAAATGTGATGGCCGGGCGCAGGAGGGGCAGGGTGATGTAGCGGAACGCCTGGGCATAGGTTGCCCCGTCCACGGCGGCCGCCTCGAGCAAGGTTTTGGGGATGGCCTTGAGCCGGGCCGAGACCACCAGCACCCCGTAACCAATGTGCCGCCAGATGGTAAAAAGCATAATCAGCACCAGGGCCCAGAATGGGTTCTGATCCCAGCGGGGCACCGGCAGCACCGAGGCCAGCGCGCCGTACTCAGGGGAAAACAAGGTGTACCAGGCCACTGTAGCCCCTCCCAACGTAACCAACCCTGGCAAAAAAAGCAGGGCCTTGATGGGGCGTTCGTAGGGCTGACCATCCAGGGCCAGGGCCAGCAGAATCGAGAGGATGACAAATGGAACCAGGGTCATGATTCCAAAGACCAGGGTGATGCGCAGGCTGTTGTAAAAGTCGGGGTCGCGCAGAATGTTGCGGTAGTTCTCGAGGCCAATCGCCCTGGGCTCCGACAGCCCCGACCAGTCCCAGGTCGAGAAACGCAGCACGTCCAGGAAGGGATACAACAAAAACAGCCCCAGCAGCGCAACTGCTGGGAGTGCGAACCAGTGAGCATTATTCCGACCCATGCACCGTCCTTCCCGGCCCGCCAGAACCAAGCATCAGGGTACTATATCAGAGCGGTTCCCATGAATACCCAGTACAACACTCTTGGTTGTACGCGGTAAGCACGACCAGACTGCCCACAGATGTGCTTAAAGCGAAGCCTGCTCTACAAAGGCGGGTTAAAACGCCCGTCAATGGCCGTCCACCCTCCATCCACAAACAGAATGGTGCCCGTGATGTAGGAAGCCGCCGGCGAAGCCAGAAAAACCACTGCCGCCGCCACCTCCTCGGGGCGGCCCCAGCGCCGCAGGATGTTGCGCTCGGCGTAGGCGTTGTACCAGTCGGGCTTGCCTTTGATGGGGGCGGTGAGGGGGGTGTCAATCACCCCAGGGCCGATCGCATTGGCCCGCACCCCCTTGGGGCCGAGCTCCACGGCCAGGCCCCGGATAAGCTGGACCGTCCCGGCCTTGGTCATGGCATAGACCGACTGCCCCGGCTCCACCACCAGCGAGCGGATGGAGGAAAAAGCAATGAGTGAGCCCCCGCCCTGCTCGGCCATGACCCGGCCCGCTTCCGTGAGCAGGTTAAAAGTGCCTTTGAGGTTGACGTTCACCACCCGGTCGAACTCCTCGCCGGTATAGTTCAAAGCAGGCTTGCGGACATTGATGCTGGGCGTGGTCACGGCCACATCGAGCCGTCCGTGGCGTTCCAGAATACCCTTGATCAGGCCCCTGACCCCCTCGAGGTCGGTAATGTCCACCTGGTTGGCCTCGGCCCGGCCCCCATCGGCCTCAATTCGGCCGACAGTATCGGCGGTCAGCTCGGCCTTCGCATCTGCCACTACGACGGTTGCCCCCTGGGCCGCCAGGGCCTCGCAGGAGGCCTGTCCAATCCCCGAGCCGCCCCCTACTACCAGCGCCACTTTGCCATCCAGTCGGAACATCTCCGCATAGTTCATGCTTACCTCCTCAGCTTCTTTTTCTCGGGTCGAGGTAATCCCGCAACCCGTCGCCCAGCAGATTGAAGCCCAGCACCGCCAGGCCAATGGCCAGACCGGGAAAAATGACCGGATAGGGCGTCAGCTCCTGATAGCTCTGCGCCTCACGTAGCATCCGGCCCCAACTGGGGTTGGGGGGCTGGGTGCCCAGGCCCAGGTACGAGAGCGCGGCTTCGGCCAGAATTGCCACGGCAAAGGCCAGGCTGGCCTGCACCACCAGCGGCCCGATGATGTTGGGGAGCACGTGGCGCAGCATAATGCGCCCATTGCCCATGCCCAGGGCTCTGGCCGCCTCGATGTAGGGCAAGGTCTTGACCGACAGCACGCTGGCCCTGGCCACACGGGCAAAAGCCGGCACCGCCGCCAGGCCAATCGCCACCATCGAGGTGGTTACGCCAGGGTTGAAGATGGCTGCAAACAACAATGCAATAAGCAAGGCCGGAAGGGCGTAGAGGGTTTCCAGAAACACCGACAGAATCTGATCGAGCCAACCCCCAAAATACCCCGCCAGCACCCCCAGCAGAAGCCCCACCGATAACCCGATGCCCACCGCAATCAGGCCCACATAGAGTGCGTTCTGCGCCCCCGCCAGCACCCGCGCCAGGGTATCGCGCCCTAGGATGTCGGTTCCAAGAGGATGTCCTTCGGCAAAAACCGGGGCCAGGCGGTTGGGGGTGGTGGCGTTGGGGTTGATGGGGTTGAGCGCACTCAGAAGCACCATCAGCAGAATCAGCAAAATCAGGAAGGTCCCTACTTTGAGGGCAATGGGTAGCTTGGCCCACCCCGAGGGTCTTTTGGACATTTCCGATTGGACAACCTGGCTACGCATAGCTCACCCTCGGATCAAGCAAGGCGTAGAGCAAATCCACCAGCAGGTTCATCAAAACGATAAAGGCCGCTATCACCAAGACCACACCTTGTACCAAGGGATAGTCTCTTGCGCTGATGGCTAGGAGCGAAAGCGAGCCCAGGCCGGGGATACCAAAAACGGTTTCGACTACTACCGTTGCGATCAGGAGCTGGGCAAACTCGAGCCCCAGCACCGTGACCACCGGCAGCGAGGCATTGCGCAGGGCATGCTTATACACCACCATGCGCTCCGACAAACCCTTAGAACGGGCCGTGCGCACGTAGTCTTGTGACAAGACCTCGAGCACACTCCCACGCACCAGTCGCACCAGAAACGAAGCACTGGCCAGCCCCACCGTCAGTACCGGCAACACCAGGGCCGCCAGGGCCCGCTCGGGGTTTTCCCAGCCCCCAATAGGAAAACTGGTGGGCAAGGGCAATTTGAGCCAGACGATGAATATGTAGATGAACATCAGTCCAACCCAAAATGAGGGCAGCACAATCCCCACCAGCGATGCCATCGAAACCCCCAGATCAATCGGGCTTCCAGCTCTACGCGCAGCTAGAATTCCCAACGGCACAGCAATCAGTGTTGCCAACAACAACGAGGCCACCACAATCGGCAAGGTGATACCCAGACGCGCAAGAATGAGTTGCGAAATGGAAGTCTCGTAGCGGATGGACTGGCCCAGGTCGCCCCGCAGCACCCCGCCCAGCCAGCTTATGTAGCGCTCGAGGGGCGGTTTGTCCAATCCCAATCGGGCCTCGAGGGCCTCGAGGTCGGCAGGCGTGGCGTCAATCCCCAGAATGGCCTGGGCCGGGTTGCCGGGAATGAGCAAAAGCGCCCCAAACACCAGCAGTGTCGCCAGCCACAGGGTGACGAGGGCAAAGCCAAGGCGACGAACCGTGTAGGCGAACATAGTCAGGGGTCAAGGGTCGAGGGTCTCGGGCCGAAACGCCCTTGACACTCGACCCTCAAAGCCCACGTCAGCTAGCTACGGCCGTACCCACACCTCGGCCACGCTAATGGCGGGGGTCAGGAAGCCATCCGGCCAGTTCTGGATACGTGCACGATACGCACCCAGCGCCGGCAGGCTCATGGTCCAGACGCCCGCGGCATCCTCGGCCAGCAGGCGCTGGGCCGCCGCCAGGGCCTCGCAGGCCTTGGTCTGGTTGGGGGCCCGCAGGTACTGGGTAAAGAGCTGCTGGAAGCGCGGGCTGTTGTAGCGCCAGTAGTAGCGGGGGTTGGCGTAGTTACCTATATCGTTGGCCTCCACGTGCCCGATGATGGTCATGGCGTAGTCGGCCTGCGAGAAAACCCGCTGGATCCAGGTGTTGAAGTCGGTGACCTGGATGGTGACCTGCAGCGGCCCCAGCTTGTTGAGCTGGGCCACCATGGCCTCGCCGATGCGGCGCTCGTAGGGGAACTCGGCGGCCAGGTTGAAGGTAAAGCGCAGGGGGTTCTGGTTGGTGAAACCGGCCTCGGCCAGCAGGCGGCGGGCCTCATCGGGGTTGTAGGCGTTGAAGTTGCTCAAGTCCACGTAGCAGGCCTCACCCGGCGAGCGCATGGAGCCGATTTTGGTTCCATAGCCCAGCATGGCCCCCTGGATTAGCTCGTCCTTGTTGGTTGCCAGCGTGATGGCCCGGCGCACCCGCACATCGTTGAAGGGCGGGCGGCTGTTGTTGAAACCGGCCACGGCCTCGGCGGTGGCCGAGCCAGAGAACACCTTGAAGTTGCTGTCGCGTGAGAGTACCACCGCGTTCTCGGGCAGCAGGCTGTAGGCGATCACGTCCAGGTCGCCGGCCCGCAGACCGGCCAGTTGGGCATCCCCATCCCCCAGAAAGCGGAAGTTGACCCGATCCAGATAGGGCAGGCCCTGCACGTAGTAGTTGGGGTTGCGCTCGAGCCGCACCGCCACCCCCCGCTCCCAGGCCGCAAAGCGGAAGGGGCCGGTGCCAATCGGCTGTACCCGTTGTTCGGCCAGGGGGCGTTGCCGGGGGCCAATCAGCGACTCCGGACGGGAGAGGATGAAGAGGAAGTCGTTGTTGGGCTGGCGCAGGCTAAACACCACCGTGTTGGGGTTGGGGCTGGTGACATTGGTGATGTCGCGGTACAGGTCGGGGCGCAGGTGGCCCGAAGCACGGGTATCGGGATTGCGGGCCCGCGCAAACTTGGCCAGCACATCCTGGGCGGTGAAGTCGGAGCCGTCGTGGAACTTCACCCCCTGCCTAAGGGTAAAAGTGTAGGTCAGGCCCGAGTTAGACACCACCCAACGCGTAGCCAACGAGGGCACAATCTCGCCCTTGGGATTGCGCTTCACCAGACCTTGCAGCACGTTGTCGTAAACCACACGGGAGATGTCCGCCCCGGCCACCTGGGTCGGATCCCAGGCCGCGGGCTCGGTCTGGATGGCGATGGTGATTGCACCGCCTCGTTGCTGGGCCAAACCCAGACCCAGACTTAGCGCTGAGAGTGCCAGCAGTCCAACCAAGTATTTCTTCATTACCCTGCCTCCTTGACGCTGAGTCTACTGAAAACGAAGCTGTTGACAACCACCCAGGCGCTGGGCAGATCTAAGCAGGCACCTGCTTCCAGCTATCGCTAACTCAGCTTTGCTTACAATCTAACGCGATTGTCAGATTTTCGCTAGGTGAGCATAAGCACGCTGGTGGCCGCATACAACCTTGCGGCGGCTACCAGTTCTTCAATCTCTATGTACTCATCGGCCTGGTGCGGGATGGTTTTGCCGCCCGGTCCCAGGGTCACGATGGGGAGCCCAGCCCAGGCCCACAAAAAAGTGCCGTCGGTGGCCCCCGGCACACCCCCATACCGCACCGGCATCTGCAAAAGCTGCAAGCCTTGTTCCACCGCCTGTACCAGCGCAGTCTCGCGCGGGGTCTCGGTGGCGGGGCGGTCTTCGAAGACCTCGAGGCTCGCGCTCACCCCGGCCTCCAGGCTCCCTTCCAGGGCCTGCCGAAGCCGGGCCTCGAGCACCTGGTGATCCTGTCCGGGGTTGGTGCGGATGTCCAGCCCCACCCGTACCCGGTCGGGTATCACGTTGAACTGCCCCTCCCCGGCCCCCCCCTGGAAGACAGTCGGGGTAATCCAGGGCAGGCCCAGGTACTCGTGCTGGCTTTCCGCCTGCAAGGCCGCTTGCAGCCTGCCAAGTTCCACCACAAACCTGGATGCCGACGGGATGGGGTTGGCTCCGGCATAGGGCATGGCCCCGTGGGCCATCTTCCCCTGAAAGTGCACCCAGACCCGCATGGCCCCTTTTTGCCACAGGCACACCTGGTTTTCCTCGGGCTCGCAGATGATGGCCCCGGCAAAGCCCTCGGCATAACCCGCGCGGACAAAGGCCTTGATGCCGATCATCAAGCCCTCTTCATCGCAGGGAATGCACAGCCGCAGGGCTTTCTGGGGCGGGCCCAGCACCTTTTGCACCGCCACCGCCGCGCAAATGGCCGCAGCCAGCCCGCCTTTCATGTCACAGGCCCCGCGCCCGTAAATTTTGCCGTCCACAATTCGGGCCTCGTAGGGCGGGACTGTCCATTGATCCAGACTGCCGTGCGTGACCACATCGGTATGGCCTTCCAGAATGAGCCCCCCCTCGCCCTGCCCCAGGTCGGCAATCAGGTTGGGGCGGCCCGGAACCACCTCCTGCACGGTGGTCTTGAAACCGCGCTCGCGCAGGTAGGCCTCCAGAAAATCCACCACCGGCTGCTCCCCCGGCCCAGGGTAATAGCTTGCGATGCGGATCAGGGCCTGGGTCAGGTGCACCAGTTCGTCGGCGTCTACAGCCTGGGCAGCTTGGAGGGCAAGGTTGTTTCTGTCCATTGTTCATCCTACAGGGGTGGAAAGGGCGTGGCTCTTAACGCCTATTTTTCGTACAAATCGCGGTAGGAAACCAGCCCCCCAACCGAGTAGGCGAAGAGCACCCCATGCACTAGGGCCCGGGCAAACACGTCGGCGGCCACCGCTCCAATCCGGCTGAGTTCAGCAGGGCCGTTAATCTCTATCTCACCGGTGGCCAGACAAAAGATGACATCGCCATCGAACATGGTGTGGGCCGGGAAAATCGCTCGAGCGATGCCGTCGTGGGCCATCTGGGCCACCTTCTGGGCCTGGGCCTTGCTCAGCCTGGCGTTGGTGGCTACGCAGCCTATTACCGTGTTGCTGCGCACAAAGGCGTCGGCGAAGACCTCGGTGTAGTCTGGGGCCGACAATTGCCGGGGGGGATGCTTGAGCTTGAACTCGCCCTCCTGCTCCAGGAAACGCGCGTAAAGCTCGCCGGTTACAGGGTCATGGGCCCGCCCGTGGGCGTTGGCCGCCACGATAGCCCCCACCATCACCCCCCCCGGCATGACTTGGCTGGCGGTGCCCACCCCCCCTTTCAATCCACCGTTGCGGGCGCCCGTCCCCACCCCCACCACGCCCTGCTCCACCGGCCCACCCTTCAGGTTCTGGGCCGCCCAGTAGCCGTACTGGGCATTGGGCCGCACCGCAGCGCTGCCCACCAGCAAATCGAAAATCACTGCGGCTGGCACGATGGGCACAATGGCCTGGGTGGTGGCGTTGCCCACCGGGTAGCCCTTGTGGTGCTCCTCGAGCCAGCGCATCACCCCTGAAGCGGCCTCGAGGCCATACGCACTCCCCCCCGAGAGCACGATGGCCTGCACCTGCTCGACCAGGTTAGCCGGGTTCAGCAAATCGGTTTCGCGCGTGCCTGGCGCACTACCACGCACATCCACCCCTGCCACCGCGCCGTTTTCAGGATAGATGACCGTAACCCCTGTGAGGTGCTCGAGATCGGTGTAGTGGCCTACCTGGATACCAGGTACATCGGTGATTGAGTTGAGCGGGCCAGGTTTCATGGGCAAGGTTTAGCATAACAAAAGATAGGTGATACCCGTGCACCAACGGGACGGAGGCATCCTCCATACACCAACGTTGCAGGAGTGGCCCTGATACCGTTGCCGCTTGAATCCTTCACCGTTGGAGGCAGTCAGAGGTGTAAGGATTCAAGCCGACCGAAGGCATTTCGGTAGTATCGTTTAGGCATGCCGAGGTGAACGATACAGCCGAAATGCGTATGAAACCACTCCTGCCAGAAGGCTAGTGGTTAGGCAAGTTAAGGATTGATATGCAGTGAAGTTCCCAAAATGAAGTGCTCAAAGCAACTTCCAGATATTAGGGGAGCCAAATCCATCCCAGGAATTAAGTTACCGGAGCACTAGACACGGTACTGTTGGCAAACCATGCTGGGGAAATGACCCTGCGTTAGGGTTGGTCGGTTGAAAAGACCCCTAAGCTGAAGGGTCTCAACTTAGGGAATTCAGGCTACCTTGGGCTTATCCTCGGGCGGAATTACCCGTTTACGCGGCAGGTTATTGGGGTTGGGGGGTAATACATGGCGGGCGGACAAATACATAGGAGCAGTACGCAGCAATTGTTCGGTTTGGGCTCGCTCGAGCAGCTCAGCCATGTGCTGATCAACAGCGGCCTTTAGCAAAGTGGGATTGAAGTTCATAGCTATCCTCCTATTGAACTCGAGGGTTCTTGAGCCTTGGGCCGAAAGGGATACGCCCTGTCCTCGCGGTCAAATGAGTAGGTTTGAAGGTCGGTGTAGCAACGTCTTGGTTACTTAGAGCCTGTTGTGTCTCTGCCTCTCGGCGCAACTGATCTAGATAATTGTTTGCCGTAATGGTGATGAGTTCTGGATTAATGATCATAGCCAACCTCCTATATCTTTAGTTTATAGGAGATTAGCTATATTGTCAATAGGCTATTATTTGGGACGCAACACCAAATCCGATATCTCGGCTATGGCCTGCTTAATCGCATCGCTATTAACATAGTAAAACGACTTATTGCCATGCTTTTTCAGCGCAACCAGCCCCACCTCTTTCAGCAGCTTCAGGTGCCCGCTGGCGGTCGGCTGGGTAACACCCAACTGCGTCGCCAGGTCTCCCACCGTCAGCACAAAGTTTTCGTAGCGTGCGATCAGGGTGAGCATCATCAGGCGCGTGGGATCGCTCAACGCCTTCATTTTTGGAGCCACTTTCTCCACCCGGGTCAACAGCTTTTCAAACAAATGCTCACTTTGAATGCCGTAGCCGATATAATGTGAATCGGCAAAATCGAAGCTAAAACCCCCAGCGGCAGCGAAGAAAAGTGGTACTACCAGCAGCTTGCCTTTCTCTAGTGAGGTCTGGATATGCTTTTGGGATGCCTCAAACTGGGTGAAGTGGTGGGCCGGGATGGCGTCTAGCACGTTGCCAGTTTCGCGATATTTGTTCAAAAAAGCTTCACTGGCTCGCTTGGATTCGGCGTAGCCTTCTTCCTTCCAAATAGGTTCCAGTACTTTCCAAAGTTGCTTAAGCAGGCCTAGATAACGCTTTCCGACTTCGGGTTGCTTGAGCATCTCTGCCCGCTCGAGCATCCCTTTCAGGCTCTTAAGTTCGTGCTCTCGCTTGCCTTTGTCTTCATATGCCTGAAACTTCTTGCGATAAGACTCGCCTCGCTTGATCAGAAGCTGCGGAATTTTGCTAAATTCAGCGAATAGCCGATCCACATCTTTATCTCTTGCATAGCCCAAATCTCCTACAATCATGAATAAATCCCCACCTGCTTCAGATCGCTGGTCTTCGGGCCAGAACACCTGGATGGCCTCAATCAAATTGCCATGTTTGGTATAGAGGGTTTTGAGCCAGGGCAGCTCGTTGGTGCGTTGCGCACTATCGGGACGGGTCAGGGCGTAGAAGGCGTAAGCCAGTTCCAGTGTGGGCGAGGGCATCGCGTCCACTTTCGGTATCTCCACATCGGGAGCACTAAAGGTTAGAATGTCAGAAACGCTCATAGGCTAATGCCTATATTAGCAGACACCTTACCATTTAGTCATTGACAAATGTCACCTTGGCCAGAAGCCAGCGAGCAGACCTGCCCTCTATGAAAAAAATCCGCCCTGTTTCGGGCGGGCTAGAATGACAACTGATATCAGGCCGTCTTGGGTTTTTGTACGAAGCGCAGCACGAAATAGACCACCGCGACCACAATCAGCACCGGAACCAGCACCCGCAGCAGCGCCCACACAATACCGGCCAACCCTTTCAGGAGAGCGCCCAGGAATGTAAAGAGCCAGCCCCCCACCCAGAGCACGACCAGTACCGCAACCGCAATCAGAAGGCCCAGTACCACCCACTCGAGGATGTCCTGCAACGAACGCTCATTCATGAGTTTAGGATAGCACAATGGTCTCTTACTTCATCCTTCTTTTGGAGGAATTGACCAGCAAACCGTCCAAATTGTTATCTGAACCCCCAATCCTCCACCGCGACGGCTCTTATACCGTTTCCGCTTGAATCCTTCACCGTTGGACGAAGTCAGAGGTGAAGGATTCAAGCCGACCGAAGGGAGTAGAAAAGCATTTCGGTAGTATCGTTTAGGCTTGTCAAAGTGAACAATGCTACCGAAATGCGTATTACACCCTATCCCAGCCAAATCCTCCTGTACGCCCAGTCCACTGTCCGATCCTCCCTTACCATGAGGGTAGTGGAACGTTATCGCCTTAGTGAAGGACTGGTCGTCGGGCGCAAACCACTCCCGGCAGGGGATGTCATTCTCTCGTTTGTAGGACCAGAAGGGGCCGCGCAAGCGATCGCCCGCAAGGCCTTGCGGCCTACCGGACGCAGCGGGCGGCTCTCGCTGTTTCACCACCTCAAATACCAGGTCTACCAGAAGCCCGGCAACGACCTTCCCACCCTTACCCAGGTCGAGCTGGTGGGACGGCTGGACGGATTGGAAGCCCCTGGACGCTTCCCTTATGCCAGCTATTTAGCCGAGCTGGCTTTCCGCATTGCTTCACCCGAAGTGGCAACCAGGATTTGGCCCTTGCTCACCTCGGGCCTCAAGGGGATTGCCAAACACCCCAATCCCCGTGTGGCTCTGATCTGGGCAAGCTGGCGGGTTCTCAAGGCTGCGGGCTTGGCTCCCAACCTGAGCGGCCTGGGCATGAACCTGCTGGACGGCGACCGGGTGGAGCGGGGCGGGGTGCACCTGGGGCCCCAAGGGCTCGAGGCGCTGGCGGCAGTGCTACGGCTGCCCGGCAACGAGGCCATTGCGATGCTGGAGGCGGACGCACCCTTAGATCGTTTGCAGCAAGCCTTGCTGGCGCATGTGCGCTATGCGGTAGGTGAACTGGGCTCAGCCCAGCTCCTTTTTAGTTCTCATGCAAAAGGGTGAGAATGACCCGGATGCAACTGGCCTTTATGTTGGCATCCACCCTGGGCGTAGCTCTGCTTTTCACCTCCCTCAACCAGAACAACCCTCCGCAGCCCGCACCGCTCAGCGGCCAGAGCATTCGCGTACTGCTCTCCTACCGGCTGGGGGCGGACTCTTTCGATGCGCAGTACCTCTTCCCTAGCCTGAGTCTGGTTCCGCTGGGTGGCAGCGTGCAGGTCTCGAGTGGCCCAGGCCGCGAAAATCTACGGCCCATCGTTACGGTCTTTGCCGACAAACCCCTGACCTTCAACCTGCGGAATGGTAGTCCAGTGGCTACCTTTGAAGGGCTTACCTTTGCCCTGGGAAACGTGGTTAACCTCAAACCAGCCGACCCCGCCATACCCGTACAGTACCGTCTGCTCTCCACCACAAGGCAAAATCTACTACCGGAGTACCCTGGCGAACTCTGGCTGGAGGTGCGCAGCAATAGCTTGCTGGTGGTAAATCAGGTGGATTATCAGGATTACCTTAAACGGGTACTGCCCAGCGAAATGCCCATCCACTTCCACCCCGAAGCCCTCAAGGCCCAGGCGGTTGCGGCCCGCACGTATGCGTTTTCCAGACAACAAAGCAACAGCTTCTGGAAACAGTTTGGAGCGGATGTAGACGACTCGGTAAGCGAGCAGGTCTACAACAACACCCGCACCCACCTTGCCACCGATGTCGCCGTGGACGCGACCCTGAATCAGATCTTGACCTTTCAAAGCATGCCCATTCAGACCTTTTACTTCTCTACCAGCCCTGGCTCCACCGCCAGCATTGAGGAGGTCTGGACGGATCGGCCCGCCGTACCCTACCTGAAGGCACGTACTCAGACCAATCCCATTACCGTCTCGATTGACAGTGAGGCGGATGCGATGGCTTTTTTCCAAAACTGGAACCCCGAAGGTTTTTTCGACGCCGAGTCTCCTTTATGGCGCTGGAAGATCAGCCTGAGCCGGGGGGAGCTCGAGGCCCTCCTAAGCCGCACCCTGCCCGAAAGGGCCAGGCTGGCCCCCCAGTTCGTGCAAACCCCCGAAGGCCCCCTTTCCCCGGACGCACCGGGATTCACGCTGGGAACCCTACAAAAAATCGCTGTGCTGAAGCGAACCAGGGGTGGCTATGTGACCGAGTTGGAAATACTGACCTCCACCGGACGCTACGTGGTACAACGTGAGTCCAACATCCGCAACCTGCTGCGTCCCAACAAAACCTTCACCGGCGGAAGTGATGTGGTCTTAGAGCGCTGGCAAGGCGGGCCGCGCCTCAACTTCCCCAGCCTGCCCAGCACAGCCTTTGCCCTGCAAGAGGAACGCGACGAGCGTGGAAATCTTCTGGGCCTTACCTTCTGGGGTGGGGGCTTCGGGCATGGGGTAGGCATGAGCCAATACGGCGCGCTGGGGCTGGCCCGGCGGGGGTATGGCTACCGGGCGATCCTCGAGCACTTCTACCCAGGTACCACCCTCACCACGCTCAATACCGCTCAGCGCTAAAAACCCCGCGGCGGTCGCGCGGGGTTCTACACCAGCCCAGCGCCTACGCGGTGGTCTCTGTGTTCCTCCGGAACATCACCCCCAAGCGGGGCAGCACATAGTAGTCGAGACCAATGTAGCCAGCGGTGCGCCAGGCCAGCACCAGCCAGGTGGCCACGATGAACATCCAGGGGTTCGAGCTCACCGTACCTGCCAGCAGGAAGGCCGCGTTCATAAAGCCGGCGAAAAAGGCCGCCAGGCCGGTAAAGAGGCCCAGGATGAGCGCCAGGCCCACCAGAATCTCGCCGAAGGTCACCAGGTAGCTGAAGAGCACCTTGTTGGGCAGGGCCACGTTCTGGATGAACCAGGCGTACCAGCCGGTCACGTCGGGGTGGTCGCCAGTGGTCTTGGTCAGGGCCCGCTCGAGGAAGCCGCCCACCGCCACGCCTGCCTTGTCACCCACCCAGGCCGGGTTGTTGAGCTTGCCCCAGCCCGCCTCGAGCCACTGCCAGCCTAGGTACACCCTGAGCACCAACCAGATGGGCGAAAGCCGCAGGTCTGCAAAGAGGAACCTGGTGATCTTGGGCTCGGGAACCTGTAGGTTGGTGTTGATTCTTGCCTTTGCCATACCCACCTCCTCCTATTTCGAGATTCAAAGTACAGCCAAAAACAAAGCAGCGGTAGGTGAGTCTGTACCCAAGCAAATGTCTCTAATGGGCTGCGCTCGAGGGGGTTATGATGGCCTTTTGGCTTGGAGCCCACCTAGCGCATTTAATCCAAATTGTCTGACGGATTATCCTCCTACTGTCTCAAATCCGTTATATAATCGGCACATGGCACAGCCCAGACCCAAGCACGCCTGGATGCGGGAGACCTACCAGAAATCCCTGGCCAAGATGCCCGAGCGCAAGGTGGCCCACAAGACCCTCTCGGATATCGCCCCCGAGCCGCTTTATACCCCCGAAGACCTGAAGGACTCCGACTACGCCGAAAAGTTGGGCTACCCCGGCGAGTACCCCTACACCCGGGGGGTTTACGGCTCGATGTATAGGAGCCGCCTCTGGACTATGCGGATGTTTGCTGGGTTTGGCACCGCCGAGCAGACCAACGAGCGCTTCAAAAAGCTCTTAGAAGCTGGTCAGAGTGGGCTCTCCACTGCCTTTGATTTACCCACGCTGATGGGCTACGACTCCGACCATCCGCTTTCCAAGGGCGAGGTGGGCAAGTGTGGGGTAGCGGTAAGCAGCCTGGCCGACATGGAGATCCTGTTTGGGGGGATCAACCTCGAGGACGTGACCACCTCCATGACCATCAACTCGCCCGCCAACGCCATCTGGGCCATGTACCTGGCCGCCGCCAAGAAAAAAGGCTACGACTGGAACAAGCTGGGCGGCACCATCCAGAACGATATCCTGAAGGAATTTATCGCCCAGAAAGAGTTTATCTTCCCACCCGAGCCCTCGACCCAGTTGGTGATTGATACCTTTGAGTGGGGGCCGCGCAACGTGCCCAAGTGGAACTTCATCTCGGTCTCGGGCTACCACATCCGAGAGGCGGGCTCCACCGCTGTGCAGGAACTGGCTTTTACGCTGGCCGACGGTTTTGAATATGTGGAGTGGGCCCTCAAACGGGGTCTGGACATTGACGAGTTCGCTCCTCGCATCTCCTTCTTCTTCAATGCCCACAACGACTTCTTCGAGGAAATCTGCAAGTTCCGTGCAGCCAGACGCATCTGGGCCAAGGAAATGCGGCATCGCTATGGGGCCAAAAACCCCCAGAGCTGGATGCTGCGTACCCACGCCCAGACCGCCGGGGTCTCGCTTACCGCGCAGCAGCCCCTCATCAATATTTCGCGGGTGGCCATCCAAGCGCTGGCTGCTGTGCTGGGGGGCACCAACAGCCTGCACACCGACGCCCACGACGAGGCCCTGGCCCTGCCTACCGAGGAGAGCGCCAAGATCGCCCTGCGTACGCAGCAGATTATCGCCTACGAGTCGGGCGTGACCCATACCGCCGACCCGCTGGGGGGCAGCTACTACGTGGAGTGGCTCACCGACCAGATGGAGGCCCAGGCCATGCAGATCATCGAGGAGATCCGGCGCATGGGCGGGGTGGTGCGGGCCATTGACGAGGGCTATTTCCTGCGCGAGATTGCCGACGCCAGCTACCGCTACCAGCAGGAAGTGGAGCGTGGTGAGCGCATTATCGTAGGGGTGAATGCCTTCCAGGACGAGGGTTTGAACGTGCCCATCCAGCTGATTGACCCAGCGGTCGAAAAGGTGCAGAACCAGCGCCTAGCCCAGGTGCGTGCCCAACGCGATCCCATCGCAGTGCAGATGGCCCTGGAAGGGCTGCGCCAAGCCGCCAAAGAAGGACGCAATACCATGCCGCACTTCGTGGAGTGTGCGCTGGCCTACTGCACCCTGGGTGAGATGATGGACGAACTCCGGGCTGTGTACGGGGTTTATGAGGAGCCAGTGCTGGTATAGCGCCCATGCATCAGAGCAAACTCGAGGAGATCCAGCGCCTCTACACCCAGGCCCACTTTGTTCAGCACATCGGCCTGAGGCTGCTTGACGTGGGTGAGGGCTGGTGCGAGACGGCAGTAGACATCCAGGCACACCACCAGCAGCAAGATGGCTTCATCCACGCCGGCGTACAGGCCACCATGGCCGACCACAGCGCCGGAACTGCCGCCGCAACCCTGATTAAGCCTGATCAGTATGTGCTCACCGTGGAGTTCAAAATCAACCTGCTGCGACCTGCCCAGGGCGAGCTCCTTCGCTGCCGGGCCGAGGTGCTTAAACCGGGCCGCTCCTTGTGCGTGGTGGAGTCTGTGGTGTTTGCCGAGAAGCTCTTTTCTAAAGCGACAGTAACCTTGGTGGTACTGGATAGGTAAAACCCGCCGCCAACCTTGGTATTAGACTCAGATCATGAATCCATTTAGCTACCACAAGCCCCGCTCGCAGCTCCCCTACGCCCTTTATCTACCCGAAGGAAAGCCCCCCAGAGGTGGCTGGCCCCTGATTCTGTTCCTGCACGGCTCTGGTGAGCGCGGCAGCGACGGCAAGAAACAGAGTACGGTGGGCATTGGCCCAGCGATCCAAGAACAACCCGACCACTGGCCCGCAGTGGTGCTGATGCCCCAGTGCCCCAAGGGACAGCAGTGGGCCGGGCAGCCCTTGGCACAGGCTTACGAGTTGCTGAACCTGATTGAGCAACAGCATAAAACCAACCCCCGGCGGGTCTACCTGACCGGCCTCTCGATGGGGGGCTATGGCTGTTGGAATCTAGGCTGTTTGTATCCCCAGCGCTTTGCCGCCATCGCGCCCATCTGCGGGGCCGCCGACCCCTTTATGGTCTGGCAACGGCTGGGCAAAGTGCCGATCTGGAACTTCCACGGCACCTCGGACGAGGTGGTACCGGTGAGCTTCTCTAGGGCACTGGCCGATGCCGTGGCTAAGTCTGGGAACCCCAGCGCCCGCTTCACCGAGTATCCAATCGAAAAGCACGATGTCTGGAATCGGGTGTATCGGGAGCTCGAGTTTATCCACTGGTTGTTTGAGCAGCACCAGCGGGCAGGCCAATAATACGCATTTCGGCAGTATCGTTCACTTCGGCAAGCCTAAACGATACTACCGAAATGCTTTTCTACTCCCTTCGGTCGGCTTGAATCCTTCACCTCTGACTCCGTCCAACGGTGAGGGATTCAAGCGGAAATGGTATAAAGCAAGCCCCAGGGCCTCATTCTGGCACCTGGGGGCCCAGGACACTGGGTTCTAGGCTGTTTGCAGGATGGGAATCTCGGACAGGAAAGTGAGGGGAAGCTTGCTGCTGCCCTGGTGGAAGGCGGCGAGGCGGGCTACTACGTTGGCCCCGGCTTTTTTGGCAACCTTTTCCAGGGCCATCATGGTACCACCCGACGAGACCACATCGAACACCAGGGCCACGTTCTGACCCAGCAGTTTCTCGGCCATGCGGCTGTCCAACCAGAGGGTCTCGGTTACGCCCAGGGTTAGCGACTCTACCTCTTGGATGATGGGGTCGGTCATGTACGGGCGGCGCTTACGGCGTACCACCACATAGGGTTTGCCACAAATAGCGCTCATGGCATGGGCCAGCACGATGGGGGAGGTCTCGAGGGTCAGCAGGGCATCGGTCTCGGGGGGCAGGTGCTTGACCAGCCCCTCGGCGGCCGCCTGCACCAGCTCCACATCGCCCATGATCTCGACCAACGGGATGTGCACGCCCGGCAGGGTCTCGACCACCGGCACGTGACGGGTGATTTTGCCTATTGTGATGGGATAGGTTTCCATAGTGGCACTCCCTTGTTGCACCAAACGCTCAGTTTATCCGCGCACCATGAGTATACGTGTGATACGCATTTCGGTAGTATCGTTCACTTCGGCAAGCCTAAACGATACTACCGAAATGCTTTTCTACTCCCTTCGGTCGGCTTGAATCCTTCACCTCTGACTGCGTCCAACGGTGAAGGATTCAAGCGGAAACGGTATGAATAGCCACATACAAAGGTCATGGGGTTCCAAGAACTACGGGGTTGGAAGCCCCGTAGGTTGGCCGTTCCATCAATCCGGCTTGAAGAGCGGCAGATGCCCCAGGGCGATCACATCTTCGCGGGGGGAACCCTCGGTAAACACGGCCAGCACGGCCGCCACCTGCCCGCCCACATCGGTAATGAGGTCGGAAAGCCCCTTGAGGGTGCTGCCGGTCGATACCACATCGTCCACGATGGCTACTTTTTTGCCCTTAATGAAGGGTACATCGGTTCCGTCCAGCACTAGAAGCTGGGGCTTGCCGGTGGTAATAGAGATCACCGTGCGCGAAACCGGGCTGATCATATAGGGCTTTTCGGTTTTGCGCGCTACCACATAGGGCTTTCCAGTGAGGCGCGAGAGCGCATGGGCCAGCGGCACCGCCTTGACCTCTGGCGTAACCAGTGCATCAATATCGGCGGGCATTCGATTGGCTAGTGCTGCCGCTGCTTCTTCGACTACCTCGGTATCGCCCAGCATGTTGAACAAGGCCACCGCCACATCGGGGCCCACCTGAACCACCGGTAGCTCACGACGAACCCCGGCTACTTCCACCGCATAGGTTTTCACGGTCATAGTTTATAGGGTTCTGGAAGATTGGCAAGCACATGACTTATGGCACACATGCCCCCGAGGGCCTGCGTATACTCAAAGTATGGTACCCGCGCGTATCGAAGGTATGGGGGTAGATCCGGGAAATGGCAACCTGATCGTGATGCTCAAGGCCGAAAATAACCTGTTCCTACCGGTGGTAATTGGGGCCTTGGAGACGCAAAACATCATGATTCACCTCTCCGGTGAGAAACCGCCCAGACCCCTGGGGCCCGATTTGTTCTTCAACACCCTGGATTTACTGGGGGTGAAGGTGTTGCGCCTAGAGATTGTCGAACTCAAGGATGGTACTTTTTATGGACGGCTGGTATTGGAACAGCGCGGACTGGAATATGACATAGACTGCCGTCCTTCCGACGGTATGGCCCTGGCGATTCGGGCTCAGGCTCCTATTCTGATTGCAGAACAGGTCTTGAGTGTGGCAGGCATTAACGAGTCGCAAATCAACAAGCAGGGCGAGAATCCACAGGCATAGTAGCGTGGCCATCTTTATGCGTAAAATCCCTTGGCTGCTTATCTTTTTTCTCCTGCTGGGTGCTTTTGCCCAACGGCTGGCGGTGATTGGGGATTGGGGTGCACAAAGCCCCCACCGCTCCCTAATCGCAGGGGCCATGAATGAACAGCACCGGCAAAAGCCCTTCGATGCCCTGCTGACGGTGGGGGACAACTTCTACCCTGTGGGAGAGCCTATCTTGCGCTATGTGGAGGATTTGCCCCAGGTTCGTATCTACCCGGCCTTTGGCAACCACGATGTGCCCGCTTTGGCCAAGCAGCTCGAGCTGTTCAGGGTTGAACAACCCTTCTACAGCGCCAAACTAGAAAACGTCGAAGTGTTTGTGGTTTACTCGGAAAACTTTAGCCAGGCCCAGCGTCGCTGGCTGGAAGCAGCTCTACAGGCCTCCAAGGCCCCCTGGAAAATCGTGGCCCTGCACCGCCCCCTCTACTCCTCTGGTTTGCATGGGGGGGCCCGCAGCCTGCGGCAGTCCATTGAGCCCCTCCTCACCCAGTACCGCGTGCCGCTGGTGCTGGCCGGGCACGAGCACAGCTACGAGCGGCTCGAGGCCAAGGGCATCGTCCACATTGTTACGGGCGGCGGTGGGGCCTGGCTACGCAACTTTCGAGCCGTACAGCCTCAGAGCAAAGTCCGGCTGGTCAGCCCCAACTACCTGACCCTGGAAGCCACCGCAGAGCGCCTGCTGGTAACGGCCTACAACGAGAAGAATGAGGTGATAGACCGCGTAGAGTTGAAGAAATAAAAAGAGTGAACGACCAACCGCTTTTTCTACGCATCCGACCGCAGGTGCACGTGGACGTGAAAGACCTCCTGCCCGCCTTTCTCCCCCACATGGATGCGGATAAAGTAGCCCTCGAGGCCCATCTGCTTGGCGATCCGGTTGGCCGTCAACATCAACTTGCCCAGCTTGAGCGCGCCTTCCGGGGTATCGGGATAGTCGGCCAGGGTGGGGATATATTCCTTGGGACAGACCAAAATGTGCACCTTTGAACGCGGGCGGATATCCTTAAACGCAATAAATTCATCGTCCTCATAAACAATACTGGCAGGTAGCTCGCGGCGGATGATTTTGCCAAAAACCGTGGGGTTCACCATGAGGCATAATCTACCGCATGGGCCCAGGTGAATTCGTAGCTCAGGTGAAGGAACTCTTGCAGAGCCACCAAAATCCTGCACAGGCGGCCCCAATGGCCAGGTACATGAAGAACCTCTTCCCCTTCCTGGGCTTGAAGCGGCCTGAGCGCGACCTTTTGACCAGACAGTTATTGGCCCAGGTAAAAGGAAGCGACGAAGCTTGGCTGCTCGAGGCCACCCTGGGTCTATGGAAGTTGCCCGAGCGGGAGTTTCAGTATGTAGCCACAGACCTACTCTGGATGAGTCGCAAGGCCCTCACACCCGCCACGCTGCCCTTCGCCGAGCAGTTGATGGTGGAAAAATCTTGGTGGGACAGCGTAGACGCTCTGACCGGCCAGGTGGTAGGGCCGCTGGTGTGGCGCTTCCCCGAGCTCAAAAAAGAGATGGACAGGTGCTCTCGGCACCCAAACTTCTGGATGCGGCGCTGCGCAATCATCCACCAACTGGCCTACAAAGACAAGACCGACCCGGAGCGGCTGTTTCGCTACTGCCTTGACAATGCTGCCGACCCCGAGTTTTTCATCCGCAAAGCCATCGGCTGGGCGCTTCGGCAGTACGCGCGCACCAACCCCCAGGCTGTGTATACCTTTGTGGATAACCACCGTGACCGCCTCTCCCCTCTCAGCATCCGTGAGGCCCTCAAGCACCGTCAATGACCGATGACATTACAGAAATTTCCATCGGTCTTGTCTAGGCTAGAACCATGCCAAGACTAAGCCTGAATATCGGGATCGCCATGATCGTGCTGGGCTTGCTGAGCTACCTGCTCTCCGGCGCAGCCAGCATAACTGCACTCATCCCCACCTTTTTGGGAATTGTCATTGCGGCTTTGGGATGGGTTGGACTCACCAACCCAAAAGCCAGCCGCCACGCCATGCACGGGGTCATGCTCCTGGCCTTGCTGGCAGTGCTGGGCAGTTTGCGGGTCTTCGGAATGCTGGGAGGCGGGTTTAGCCTGGCGGTGGTTTCGCAACTTCTGATGCTGGGGCTGGGCCTGGCCCTCCTGATTCCCGGCATCCAGTCTTTTATCAAAGCCCGCCAGAAAGGAGGGGCCTGATGGGCAGCAGCCTCCCGGCTCGAGCCCTGTGGACGGGGGTTTTTCTGATTCTGGTTTCCATCCTGGCCGTCATGAGCTCCACGCTCACCCCCACCGCCTTGATTCCAGGAGTGCTGGGCTTGGTGATTGCTTTGCTGGGCATCTGGGCCGACAAAACCCCCAGCCAACAACCCCTCGCCATGAACATCGCGCTGGGGCTCTCACTGCTGGGCCTGCTGGGTTCGCTGCGCGGCATCCCCGACTTCATCACCCTCCTGGGGGGTGGCATGGTAGAGCGCCCCGTGGCAACCATGGCCCAGTTTGCCACGGTGTTCATCTGCCTGGGCTTCAGCATCCGCTGGCTGGTAGAGCGCCGACGCAAGGCTTAGGTCCTATACCACGGGCAGTAAGAAGCGGGCCGGTTCTTGCTTAACGGCCTCGAGCGTACCCTGCAGGGTGTAGCCCTCGATGGCCTCCACGCGCACCCAGGCGGTCTGGCCGATGCGGGCCTGTCCGGTGAACTCGACCTCGTAGTAGTCCGGGGTGTGGCCGTAGGCCTTGCCCCCCCGAAAGCTTTCGACCAGCACCTCCACCGCACCGCCCAGCTTGGGCCGAACCCGCGCCTCGGCCAGCCGGGCCGCCAGGGCCTGGAGTTCTTTGTTGCGGCGCTTGCGGACTTCGATGGGCACCTGTGGTAGCGAGGCGGCGCGGGTCTTGGGGCGTGGGGTGTAGGTGAAGACGTGCGCGCGGCTGGGCCGCACCTCCTCCAGGAAGGCCAGGGTTTCCTGGTGCTCGGCCTCGGTCTCGGTGGGAAGGCCGGCAATCACATCGGTGGTGAGGGCGAAACCAGGTATCCAGTCGTAGGCTTTCTGCACCAGCGCGCGGTAGTAGTTTTTATCGTAGCGGCGGCCCATCAGGGCCAGCAGCCGGGCCGAACCGGTTTGCAGGCTCAGGTGCAGGTGGGGGCGCACCTGGGGCGCAAAGCGCTGCATTACCTTCAGAAGCTCATCCCCGGTGTCCTCGGGCTCGATGGAGGACAGGCGTACCTTGGCCCCCATCAGAGCAAGTTCCTCTACCAGGCCGGCAATCCCGCGGGGGTGGCCTTTGTAGGAACCCAGCCGCACCCCGGTCAGCACGATTTCCTGCACACCCGCTTCCAGCAGGGCCCCGGCTTCCGCAAGCGCATCGCGGTGCCCGCGGTGGCGTTCGCGCCCGCGCAGACGGGGGATGATGCAGTAGGCACACCCCGCATTGCAGCCGTCCTGCACCTTGAGGAAGGCCCGCACATAGTTGTTCAGCAGGCCCCGCTCGCCAGCCCCCCAGAACTCGTTGGGCGGGGTGGTGATGGGATCGGCGGGCAGGCCAAAGCGCTGCAAAATCACGGCGGGCAGCTCGGCTTTGCGGCTGTTGGGCAGTACCACATCGGCCCCCAGCTCAGCCAGTTGATCGGGGGCCAGCTCGGCATAACAGCCCGTCACCACGATGAACGCCGCGGGGTTGGCCCGGCGGGCCCGGCGCACCTCTTTGCGGGCATCGGCCTCGGCAGACGTCGTAACGGCACAGGTGTTGATTACCACCAGATCGGCCCCGGTCTCGAGGGGCACCACCACCGGCTGCAGGGGCCTTAAGAGCCCCACCAGGGCGTCCGACTCGACCTGATTAACCTTGCACCCCAGGGTTTTGACCGCCAGCCGCACCCCTTCCATCAGGGGCATTGTGGGCCACGGCCCGCCTCCGGTCAAGGGTCGGTGAGCACCAGACCCGAGATATCGTCGTCGGAGGCATAGTCGTCCAGGGCGCACACCGCCTTAAGCTTTACCACCTGGGCGGGCGGATCGTCGGAGCCAAACTCACCGGTGATGGTGCTCCGGGCCACGCGAACCACCTGCTCCTCGAGCAGCGCCAAAAGCTCCGGTGTGACCTTGCGCACGCTAACAGGCAGGTTTTTTAGCACATGGAAGGCCACCGGGTATATATCCTCGAGGCAGTGTAAAACCTCCAGCACCTCCGAGCTGGAGGCCAGACCCCGCCCGATGGTGTTGCGCGTCCGTTCTGGAAAGGTTGCCTCTTCGGCCTCCACAATGCTGGTTACGTATAGGTCGAAGCCCGTGTGGTGCCGGTGAATCCAGATTTTGAGCAATTCACGCAAGGCGGGGGTCTGGCCAACCAGCATAGAGCCGGGCTCGAGTTCGTAGATCGCCTCGGCGAGTATCCGCATGCAACCACTGTAGAACAGACACCCTTTGGCCAAGGCACACCCTGAGCGTTACGCAGGCCCCGGGCGTTACGCGTCTGCCTGTTAGCATGGGGCTTGTGCTAACCCTGCAAGATATCCAACACGCGGCCCAGCGCATCGCGCCCTACATCCACCGCACCCCGGTATTCACCAGCCAGGGGCTGGATAAGCTTCTGGGCCGCCAGTTTTTTTTCAAAGCCGAGCACCTGCAAAAAACCGGTAGTTTCAAAGCCCGGGGCGCCCTGAACGCGGCCCTCCAGTTACAAAACCCCAGGGGCCTGATTGCGGTATCGTCGGGCAACCACGCCCAGGGGGTGGCCTATGCAGCCCAGGTGATTGGGGTTCCGTCCCTGGTGGTGATGCCCGAGGACGCCTCCCCTACCAAAAAAGCGGCCACCCGGGCCTACGGCGCCGAGGTCTACGATCAGGGGGTCACGGTAGAGAACCGCGAGCAGGTGGTGCGTGCACTGGCCGAGGAGATGGGCTATGCGCTTATCCACCCTTTCGACGACTTTCGGGTCATGGCAGGTCAGGGCACCCAGGCCCTGGAACTTTTGCAGCAGGTGCCCGATCTGGACGCCGTCCTGGTCGCGGTGGGCGGGGGCGGGCTGATCTCGGGCATCGCTACCGTGATCAAGACTTTACGACCCGAGTGTGAGGTGATTGGGGTGGAACCCGAAACCGCCAACGATGCCCAGCAGAGCCTCCAGGTGGGGGTGCGCGTGAAGCTGATGCAGGCTCCTAGAACCGTGGCCGATGGGGTGCGCACCATGGTGATTGGCGAGAAGACCTTTCCGGTCATGCAGCACCACGTAGACCGCATCCTAAGCGTGCCGGACGAGGTTACTTTGGAGGCCCAGCGCCTGATGATGCAAAGGCTCAAACAGGTGGTGGAGCCCACCGCCGGGCTGGCTTTGGGGCCGGCCCTGATGAACTACCACCTGCCCCGGCGGGTGGCGGTCATTGTGTGCGGTGGGAACTGGATGCCATAAAAAGCCGGGGGCCCGAGGACGTTTATCACCGAGGTTTGGGCGTAGGGTGGAAGTATGGACACCACCCCGTTGCGCGTGCCCAGTGACCTCGAGCTCGCCCGACAATCCCAACCCAAACCCATCGCGGAAGTGGCTGCCAGCCTGAACATTCCACCCCAGGCGCTTTTTCATTATGGCCCCTACATGGCCAAGGTAACACAAACCCCACCCCCACCCAGGGGCCAGCTGATTCTGGTCACGGCCATGACCCCCACGCCCGCCGGCGAGGGCAAGACCACCGTGGCGATTGGCCTGACCCAGGCCCTCGGCAAGCTGGGCAAAAAGGTGGCTGTGGCCCTGCGCGAGCCCTCGCTGGGGCCGGTGTTTGGTATCAAAGGCGGGGCCACCGGCGGGGGCTATGCGCAGGTGCTGCCGATGGAGGAGATCAACCTGCATTTCACCGGCGACTTTCACGCCGTTACCAGCGCAGTCAACCTGCTCTCGGCCCTGGTTGACAATCATCTGCACCAGGGCAATGCGCTGGGGCTGGATGTGCGCCGCATCGAGATTAAGCGGGCACTGGATATGAACGACCGGGCCTTGCGGCAGGTGGTTGTGGGGCTGGGAGGCCCCGGCCAGGGCGTGCCCCGTGAGGCCGGTTTCGAGATTACCGTTGCCAGCGAGGTGATGGCCATCATGAGCCTGGCCTCCAACCTGGGCGAGCTGCAAGAACGCCTGGGGCATATCCGCATCGGCTACAACCAGGCCGGGCAGCCGGTATTCGCCCGTGACCTGGGGGCCCACGGAGCCATGACGGTGCTGCTCAAACAGGCTTTTTATCCCAACCTGGTACAGACCATGGAGCACCAGCCGGCCTTCGTGCACATGGGGCCTTTTGGCAACATCGCCCACGGCACCAACTCGGTGGTAGCAACCCGCATGGCCCTGGGCTATGCCGACTATGTGGTGACCGAGGCCGGGTTTGGCTCCGACCTGGGCGCGGAAAAATACTTCAACCTGGTCTGCCGCCAGGCCGGTTTTGCCCCTCAGGCCGTGGTGCTGGTGGCGACCATGCGGGCCCTGCGCTTCCACGGCGGGCACGACGACTACACCCGTCCCAACCCCGAGGCCGTGCGGCGGGGGCTGCCCAATCTGGCCAAGCACATCGAGAATATCCGGCTTTTTGGTTACGAGCCGGTGCTGGCTTTCAACCGCTTCCCCACCGATTCCCTCGAGGAACTCGGTCTGCTGCGGGCCTTTGCCGCCGAGCAGGGCCTGCGGGTTTCCTTTACCGAGGTGCACGCCAAAGGGGGCGCGGGAGGGATGGAGCTGGCCCAGGTGGTGTTGGAGGCCCTGCAAAACCCCGGCCATTTACGCTTTCTTTACGCCCTCGAGCAGCCGCTGGAAAGCAAGATTGAAACCATTGCCCAGCAGGTTTACGGGGCCGCCAAGGTCGAATACACCCAGGAAGCCCGCAAAGCCCTCAAGCGGCTGGAAAAAGAGGGCTGGGGCAGTCTGCCGGTCGTCATCGCCAAAACCGCCAACTCCCTCTCCGACAACGCCAGACTGCGGGGCCGCCCCCACAACTTCACCGTGACCGTAACCGACCTCCGGCCCAAGTGCGGGGCCGGCTTTGTGGTGGCCTACATGGGCGAGATCATGACCATGCCGGGGTTGCCCAAAGAACCAGCGGCACTCCAGATTGGGCTGGACGAAGAAGGTCGGGTCACCGGACTGTTCTAGAGAAGCAGCAGGAAACGCTCGAGGTTCTTATCGAATATCCCTCGGCTTCCACCTAGCGCAGCAGCCTTTCCAGAATCCCCCGCACCACCTGGCCGGTCTGGGCCATCAGCACGGGGTCGGCAAAAGTGTCGGTGGGGCGGTGGTAGTTGGGGTCGAGGCCCCGGAAGAAGAAAAGCACCGGCACCCCGGCCTGGGCAAAGGGTACGTGGTCGCTGCCCCCACCCGGCGCACTGCCGCAGGCCACCTGAAGGGCGTTGCAGTCGGCCAGCGCCCGCAATTCACCGCTCCCGCCGATGCCCAGGGTGCCATTCACGTTTACGCCCACCATGTCCAGGTTGAGCATGCCCTTCAGGCCCCGCACAATTTCGGGGTTCTGTTCGACAAACCGGCGCGAGCCCCACAGCCCGTCCTCTTCCCCATCGAAAAACATGAACCAGATCTGCGCTGCAAGGGGGCTGTCGGCCAGTTGGCGGGCCAGCTCGAGCACCGTCACGGTGCCCGAGGCGTTGTCGTTGGCTCCTGGGCTGCCCGGAACCGAGTCGTAGTGGGCCCCCACAATGGCCAGCGGATTCTGGCTGCCGCGCTTAGCAATAACGTTGCGCCCCTGTACCTCCTCGGTCACGATGCGCACATCCAGCACGGCGCGGGTTCCCGCCTGGCTGAAGAGCCCAGCGCCATCGCTCTGCGAGAGGGTCACCCCTGGAATGGGGCTGTTGCCGCCAAAGGTAAAGCGGGTGCCGCTGGGCTCCTCGGTCAGCAAGATAATGCCCACAGCGCCCCGCCCTGCTGCCAACTGGGCTTTCTCGAGGCCCGGAATCCCACCCCGGCGCACCACCGCGATGGCGCCTTGCAGGTTCAGGTTGGCAAAGTCGGCGGCCAGCCCCGCCCCCGGCACCACCGCCAGCGGCCCCTCCACCCGTCGGCCCGGGCTGCCCGCCACGCTGCTCACCGGGAGGGTGGCCGCGCCCACCTGGAGGCTCGAGCCCTGGTCGCGGGTGCGGCTGTAGGTGAAGGGCTGGAATTCCACCGTATAGCCCACCTTGCGCAGCTCGGCGGCCAGGTATTCTCCGGCGGCTGTGGTCGCAGGCAGGCCCGCGACCCGCGGCCCCTGCGTCAGCAGGGCCTGCAGGTCGGCCTGCATGCGCTCGGTGGAGAAAGCACCGGCCCAGGCCAGCAGCAAAAAGGCAACCGTCAGCAAGGCTCGTAGGGGAAGCCTATTAGCGCTTAATTTACCCATGTTCAAAGCTTGCCATCCGGTGCATGAGTTGAATTGGAATCAGACTGAGAATCATGACCCTATAGGTCGGGATGGGACGGCGGGGGTTGCGCAAGCTCCAGAGATTAGGTCTGGTGGGCATCCCACAGCTTGCGGGTGGTGATAATCTGCCCGGCGTGCTGCAGGGCGTGGCCTGCAATGTGGTCGAGGATATAGGCCGCCTTTGTCTCGTACTGGACAAATTTAACAACCCGCTCGAGGTCGCCCATCCGGAGCGTTCGGAGTGCGGCCTTGGTCTTGGCCATATCCTCGGCAAACTGGGCCAGCACCTCCTGGGGGTCGCGTCCGGTGGGGGCCATCTCTTCGGCAGGGCGAATGCGAATGGCCTCGGGTACCTCCTGCCCGGTTCCACGCAGCATCAAGCGGTAGGACGACCCCCCAATATGCCGCACCAGGCCGCCAATGGGGTTGGTGCCGGGCGCGGGAACCCACCAGAAACCCTCCGGGCTTAGGTCAGAAGCCCACTTGGCTACTATTTCCTCCACCTCCTCGAGGTTGCGCAACCAAACCGAAACCACCAGGGGAACACCTTCCACATCACCACGCAAAAAGGGGGGGATTTGCACCGGCGCTTGCATACACCTGATTCTAAAGCAATCCCCGTACAATCGCCCTGTGCAGCCAACCCCCTCGGTTCAACGTGACACCTTCCTCGATGCCGTGCGGGGGCTGGCTTTGGTGGGCATTCTGGCGGTCAATCTGGAGCACTTCGCCGGGGTCGGCGTGTACACCCCCCTACACGGAGCCTCGGAAACCTACACCCTGGGCCGCGAGATTCTGGCCTTTTTCTTCAGCGGCAAGTTCTATACCATCTTCGCCATTTTGTTTGGGCTGGGCCTGGCCTTGCAGTACCGGCGTTTGGTGTCGGCAGGTCTGGATGCCCACGCGCTGCTGCGCCGCCGCCTGGGATGGCTCCTGGGGGTGGGAGCCCTGCACGGCATCTTTCTGTTCGAGGGCGACATCCTGGGCACCTATGCCATCCTGGGCTTTTTTGCCCTGCGCTACCTGGGAAAAGAGCACCGGCTTTTGGACATCGCCAAGTTCTTGCTGGCGGGGTATGTCCTGTATGGCCTCTTCGTGTTCTTTTTGCGCGATATGGCGCCCGTTCCGGGCAGCGCCGAGGTATTTGCCAGCGGAAGCTTCTGGGCAGTCAGTGCGGCCCGGCTCGAGACCTGGCTAGGTAGCACGGTGCTGGGCTCGCTCCTGTTCGGGGCCGAGCTGGTGGGCTTATTTTTACTGGGCATCTACCTGGCCCCGCGCTGGCAGCGCATCGGGCCGGCCACCCTCTGGCGGGTGGTGGCGGTGGGGCTGCTGGTGGGTATCCCGGCCAACGGGTACAATGCCCAGCACCCCGACCTTCAGCCCTTGCGCGGGCTGGGCGGGCTGGCCTTTGCACTGGTTTATATGGCCCTGTTTCGCCTGTTCTGGCCCCGGCTCGGCCTGCTACACCCCCTGCACTACGCAGGCCGGATGCCCCTGAGCAACTACCTGCTGCAATCGCTCGCCATGAGCCTGCTGTTCTACGGCTACGGGCTGGGGCTCTACGGGCAGGTCAACCCCATCTGGTTCCCGCTCATCGCGGTGGGCTTTGTGATGTTGCAGGTGGCCCTGAGCCGGTGGTGGCTCGAGCGTTTCGGGCAGGGGCCACTGGAAGGGTGGTGGCGAAGGTTCACCTACGGCCCGGCCGGCTCGAGCCACCCAGACCGGCCATGAAAACACCGCTACTCAGTACTTGCGGCTGGCTTTTACCGCGGTTCCGGAGGCCGTGACCATCAGCATGTTGCCCTGGCCGACGGTCTCGTAGTCTACGTCTATGCCAATCACCGCATCGGCCCCGCGAACCAGGGCGGCCTGCTCGAGCTCCTCCAGGGCAATCTCGCGGGCCTTGCGCAGCTCGGCCTCGTAGGCCCCGCTGCGGCCTCCCACGATGTCGCGCACCGAGGCCAGGAGGTCGCGGAAGATGTTGGCCCCCACAATGGCCTCGCCAAACACCACGTCCAGGTACTCGGTAATCTGGTAGCCCTCGAGCTGGCTCGAGGTGGTTAGGGTAATCTTGCGTCGCATGGCTCTTCTCCCCCGGCTATAATCTACAGCATCATGCAAGTGGCCCTCTTCGTCACCTGTCTGACCGACCAGTTTTTCGCCGAGGCGGGGGTGGCGGCGGTGCGGCTTTTGCGCCACTTGGGCTGCACGGTCCACTTCCCTCAGGGCCAGACCTGCTGTGGCCAGCCCGCCTACAACGCGGGCTACTGGGCCGAGGCCCGGCAGGTGGCTGACCATACGCTGGAGGTGCTCGAGGGCGCGGAGTACGTGGTGCTGCCTTCGGGCTCCTGTACCACCATGTTGCGAACCTTCTACCCCGAGCTTTACCGCGACCAGCCCAAAAGGTTCGCCCGGGCCCTGGCTTTGAGCCAGAGGACCTTTGAGCTCTCGGAGTTCATCGTCAAGGTGCTGGGGAAAAGCCACCTGGGCTCGGGCCTGAAGGGCAAACGCATCGCCTACCACCACGGCTGCCACGCCCTGCGCGAGCTGGGCCTCAAGCAAGAACCCCTGACGCTTTTGCGCAGCGCCGGGGCCGAGGTTGTGGACTGGGCTGCTGCCGAGGAGTGCTGCGGCTTTGGCGGGCTGTTCTCGGTCAAGCTGCCCGAGGTGGCCCTGGGCATGGCCGACCGCAAGCTCGCCACCCTGCCCAACGGACAGGTGGATATGCTCACCAGCACCGATGGCGGCTGTATGCTGCATCTGATGGGGCGCATGCAGAACCAGAACTTTAACCTTCCCGTGCGCCCGCTGGCCTCGGTCTTGTGGGAGGCGGTGGGATGAAGGTAGCGGCCAACCGGTATCCCCAGGAAGCGGCTCGAGTCCTGCGCGAAGAGCCCCAGGTGCGCGCGTCGGTGACGGGGGCCACCCTCAACTTCGACAGCAAGCGGCGGCAGGCCTATGCCGAGGTAGACGCCGAAGCCTGGCGGCACTGGGCCGAAGGGGTCAAGAACCACCTGCTGATGCACCTGGATGAGTACCTGCTGCAAGCCGAGGCCCGGCTCACGCAAAACGGGGTGCAGGTGCACTGGGCCGAGGACGCCGACGACGCCCGGCGCATCGTGGCCGAGATTGCCCGCAAGGGCGGGGTGCGCAAGGTGGTCAAGGCCAAGACCATGGTCTCGGAGGAACTGGGTATCAACCCCATGCTGGAAGGGATGGGTCTCGAGGTGCTCGAGACCGACCTCGGGGAGTACATCATCCAGCTTCTGAACCAGCCACCCTCGCACATTGTGGGGCCGGCCATTCACCTGAGCCTGGAGCAGATTCGCCAGCTCTTCCACCAGCGCTTCCAGACCCCTCCCGAGGCCAGCCCCGAGCAACTGGCCGCCGTGGCCCGCAGCCTGCTGCGCGATGGCTTTCTAAAAGCCGATATGGGCATCTCGGGGGCCAACTTTGTGGTGGCCGAGACCGGCACCCTGGCCCTGATCGAAAACGAGGGCAACATCCGGCTTTCCACCTCGGCCCCGCGCATCCACGTGGCTTTGGTGGGCCTCGAGAAGCTCCTGCCCCGCTTCTCCGACCTTGCGATTTTTCTGCAGCTCACTGCCCGCGCCGCCACCGGGCAACGGCTGGGGACGTTCGTCTCGCTCATCCAGGGGCCGCGCCAGCCGGGCGAGCCCGACGGCCCCGAAGAGGTGCACGTGGTGTTTGTGGACAATGGGCGCAGCAGCGTGCTGGCCGACCTCGAGGCCTGGGAAACCCTGCGCTGCGTGCGCTGCGCGGCCTGCCTGAATGCCTGCCCGGTCTACCGCCAGACCGGCGGGCACGCCTACGGCTACGTGTACAGCGGCCCCATTGGGGCCATTTTGTCGCCGGGGCTCGTAGGCTTGGAGGAAACCAAACCCCTCCCCTACGCTTCCTCGCTGTGCGGGGCCTGCTTTCAGGCCTGCCCGGTGCGCATCCCCATCCCCAAGCTGCTGCTCACCTGGCGCAACCGCGCGGTAGCGGAGGGTCTGACGCCGAGGCTCGAGGCCGCCGCCATCCAAGGCTTTGCCCTGGCCATGACCCAGCCCTGGATCTACCGCTTAGCCAGCAAGGCCCTGCGCCTGCTGCCCGAAAAGGCCCTGGACAACAGCATCGTGCCGGTGATAAGGGCCTGGACTGAAGGCCGCGCAGGCCTCAAACCCAGCCAAAAAAGCTTTCAGCAGATGTGGGAGGCCGGAGAGGTTTGATACGCATTTCGGTAGTATCGTTCATTTTGACAAGCCTAAACGACACTACCGAAATGCTTTTCTACTCCCTTCGGTCGGCTTGAATCCTTCACCTCTGACTGCGTCCTACGGTGAAGGATTCAAGCGGAAACGGTATGAACCAAAACCTTCTGTGGTTCTTCTATACCAAAACCGAAACCTCCCCCATCGGGGGAGGCGAAGCGTGGTTTTGGCCCTAGCGCCGGTAAAGCTGCCGCAGGCTGGGTAGCAGGGAAACCCCCTCCGGACCGGGCAGCCGCAGGTTCTGCGTACCCTGCACCACCGACAGGGGCACGTTGATGTTGTTGGCGGTGGGGCGTACCAGGATCAGATCGCCATCGGCATTGGTATAGCCTCCAAGGTAATCCCCCGGCGTAATGTCGTCGTCACCATCCAGGTCTTTCCAGGCAATCACCACATAATCGCCGCCCGCCAGGTTGTTGAACTGATAGGGTGCACTCTGGCCTGTCTGGCTGATACTCACAACCGCCGATTTGTCGAGGTCAATGTCGTTGCCTACAATATACAGGGCAAAGACCGCCGTACCCTGCACGGTGGGCGGGGGCGCAGCCGTGCCCACCGTCAGGGCAAGCCCCACCGAGCGGTTGATGCTGCCGCCACTGCCCTGGATGGTAAGGTTGTAGGTTCCTGGGGTCGGGCTACCGCTCACCTGTAGACGCAGGGAGCTGGTGCTGCCGGTGACACTGCTGGGGGTGAACTGCCCGCTCACCCCACTCGGAGCGCCGCTCAGGGTCAGGCTGACGGCATTGGTGAAACCCGCAATGCGTGCGATGCTGACGCTTATATCCACGCTGCTGCCCGTGGTGGGGCTCAGGGTGGCCGAGGTGGGGCTCAGCACCAGGGTGAAGCTCGGTGTCACGCTGCCCACAGCATTGACGGCGGCTTGCGCATTAACCAGGCCCGCACCACAGTCGCCGCTGGTGAGGGTGGGGAAGCTGGGGGCGATCTGACTCGATGGGCGGCCCGTGCAACTGGCCCCGCTCAGCGGCACCGCCGTGCTCTTGAGAATGTCCAGCGCCTCCGAATAGGTCAGGTCGGGACGGCGCGCTTTCATCAGGGCCACCAGGCCCGCCACATGCGGACTGGCCATGGAGGTACCCTGGTAGAAAACATAGTTGAATTGATTGTCCCCTGTTGCCGAATCGTCCTTGAGCGGGCTCAGCACCCCATCTACAAAGCCATCTGTGTTACGGTCAATGGATATATCCCCACCCGGCGCCATGACGTCTATACGGGCGCCATAGTTGGAGTAGTAGGAGCGAAAACCCCGGGTCTCGGTAGCTCCCACGGTAATGACCCCACTGCAACTGGCCGGGGTGAAACCGGAGGCATTTTCGGCGCTGTTGCCAGCCGCCACCACAATGATGGGCCGCTGGGGCTGGTTGGCGGCCTGGTTGATGGTATCCTGCCAGGCCGGTGCACAAGTACCCCGGCCCCCCAGGCTCATATTGACCACCGCCGCCGGATTGGGGTTGGCAGGCACGCCCGAGACCGGGAGCCCCACTGCCCAGCGAAGGGCCGCGATAATGTCGGCATCGCTGCCCCCGCCCACGCCCAGGGCACGGATGTGCAGCAGGCGGGCCCCCCAACTGACCCCCGCCACGCCTAGGTCGTTGTTGGTGGCCGCCGCAACCGTTCCGGCCACGTGGGTGCCGTGATAGCCGGTCAGGGCCTCTTCGGGTACACCGGACGCTACGTTGCCGGTATCCTCGGGGTTGTTGTCCCGCCCACCCCCATCGTTGGCAATTTGCGGGTTGGAGATGAAGTCGTACCCCAGGATGGGTTTGGGGATATCGGGGTGGGCGCTCACGATGCCCGAGTCTATGACCGCTACCACCACGGTAGGATCAACCCCATCTTCGATATCCCAGGCGGCAGGCAGGTTGATGGCCGGATAATGCCACTGATAGTCATAAAAATGATCGTTGGGGGTTTTGAAAGCCTGGCGGATGTAGTTGGGCTGAGCGTAGAGCACATCGGCGCGGCGGGACAGGGCCTGGACGACCTCGAGGGTCTGAGGTTTGCCGGCAACGCCCCGGAAGAGCACCATGCCCTGGGTGTCCAGGTCTTCTACCCGCTGTAGCTCCACCCCGGCTACCTGGAGGCTCCCAACCGTTTGCAGGCTCACCCCCGGCCGAAACTTGACAATCACCTCTCCGGGGCACAAAATCGGTCTCACTGGTTTGGGCAAAGGGCTTTTGCGAGACCTTGATGGCCCCGGTCTGGCTACCCCCCGAAGGAAAGCCCACCAGGCCCGAGATGCTGCCCGAGGCGGGGCCCCCATCCCCACAAGAGGCCAACACAGCAACCACCAGCAGCATCCACACACGAGATATCTTCACCGGCCCACCTCCTGAGCAAAGCTCTACCCACAGTTATATCGCATACTTGCCGTTATTCCCCCGTTACTTTGAGCCAGCTAGATGATTGCAGTAATGGCAAAGTATGCGACACTAAACCAGTGGTACGCGCCAAGATCTGTGGGATTACTCGCCTAGAAGACGCCCTGCTGGCCGAGCAGCTCGGGGCCTGGGCCCTGGGCTTCATTCTGGCCCCTAAAACCCCGCGCTACCTCGAGCCCGCACAAATTCGGCCCATCAGCACCGCCCTGGGGCCTTTTGTCGTTCGGGTCGGGGTCTTTGTGGATACCCCACCCGAAGAGGTGTTAGAGCAGATGGAAGCTGCCCGGCTCCAGGTAGCCCAGCTCCACGGCCACGAACCCCCCGAATGGGCCGAGCGTATCCGCCGCTTCTACCCGGTCATCAAGGCCTTCAAGCTGAAGGGCCCGGCCCGGCCCGACTGGCTCAGCTACCCCGCCGATGCCCTCATGGTAGATGGAGCACGCCCCGGCAGCGGACAGACATACCCGCTGGACTGGATCGCGCCGCTCCGGCAACACCCCCGGCTGATTATCGCCGGAGGCCTAACGCCCGAGAATCTGCCCGCGGCCCTGGAGTTAGTCCCCTACGCCGTGGACGTGAGCAGCGGGGTGGAGAGCACCCCCCGGCTCAAAGACCCCCACAAGCTTAGGGCCTTTTTGGCTCAGGTCGCGGCCTTTAACGGAACCAACCGGAACCAGTACACATAGCGGCGCTCGGACTCTTCCCACCGATACTCCACGCTTTCTACAAGAAACCAGCCGCAGTCGCGCCAGCAGTTGGTTCGCTCACGCCGGTACACCCGCAAGGGGGTGTGGGCAGCCAGGGCCCGAAGCAGAATCCGGTTTCCCCCCGTTGGCTGCTGGTTTCCCGAGAGCCCCTCGCCCGGATACAGGATGGAGCCATCGGGCAGGAAGCGGTTTTTATAGCCGGACTCGCCCCGATCCACCAAGAGGCTGTGTGGGCCTATCCCCCGCAGGGTTTGGTGCTTGGCGAGTACTTCTTTCCAGGTCATCATGCTTGACACCCAATAGGCCAGCCGCTATTATCCTATGTGCCCGTTCGGACGACTCCGACGCTGCGCTACAACCTGCTCCGGTGGTGTAGTTGGTTAACATACCCGCCTGTCACGTGGGAGATCGCGGGTTCAAGTCCCGTCCGGAGCGCCAAATCTGCGCCGTGCCATGAACTGCTTCGGCGCAAACTATGCCAAGGTAGCTCAGTCGGTAGAGCATGCGACTGAAAATCGCAGTGTCGGCGGTTCGATTCCGCCCCTTGGCACCAGAAAAGCGCAGAAGCCCATACGGCTTGGTTGCAGTTGTGAGCAAAGCAAGCGCTGGCGGTTTTGTATGTACCGCCAGCCTTATACGCATTTCGGCAATATCGTTCACTTTTGAGAGCCTAAACGATACTGCCGAAATGCTTTTCTACTCCCTTCGGTCGGCTTGAATCCTTCACCTCTGACTGCGTCCAACGCTGAAGGATTCAAGCGGAAACAGTATTATTGCAGTTTGCATTGGAAACGCTTATTGCAGGCGGATGCTCCAGGCGTGCTGCAAAATTTTGGCCGGAATGTCCACACCCGTGGTCGAGACCGAGTTTTTGAACTCCATGGTGTGGTTGACCTCGTTCACCAGCAAACCCCTAGGTGACTCGAAGAGGTCAATGGCCACCACCCCGCCCCCCACCGCTTTTGCGGCCCGCACCGCAATCTCGGCCAGCTCGGGGGTGACTTCGCACTTGGAGGCCTTGCCGCCCCTGGCCGTGTTGGTGATCCAGTGGGCCGAGCTGCGGTAAATGGCCCCAATGCAGGTCTCGCCCACCACAAAGGCCCGGATGTCGCGCCCCCCCTTGTCCACCAGTTCTTGCACATAGTAGAGCTGGTGCTGGTAGCCGCCCAGCACCTCTTTATGCTCCAACACTGTCTCGGCAGCATCGCGGTCGCGGATGAGCGAGAGCAGGCGGCCCCAGCTCCCCACCACCGGCTTCATCACGACAGGGTAGCCCATCTGCTCAATTAGCTTCAGGGCCTCTTCGGACTCGAGGGCCAGGGCGGTTTGGGGTTGGGGCACCCCGGCGGCCTCGAGGGCGCAACTGGTAGCCCACTTGTCGCCGCAGACCTCGATCACCTCAGGCCGGTTCACCACCGGAATCCCCAGCGAGGTCAGGTAGCGCGAGACCGCCAGACCCTTGCTCTGGCTCACCAGCCGCTCGACGGCAGTGGTCACCCCCTCCAGTTCGGGGGGTCGCTGCCCCAGCCTCATGGGTAGCTGCTTGGCATAGACCTTCTTGAAGGGAATGCCCAAGCCCTCGGCAGCCTTGAAGAGCATCTCCTCGTCGGGGCGGATACGGTCGTATAGGATTGCGAGCATAGTGTTGTGGAGGAGGCTTTAAGGTGGTTCGCAGTTGGGAGGAAAGCGAAAAGCAAAGTCAAAAGCACTAACCTTTCCCTTTTCTCCTTCCTCTTTCCTCCGCCTTTATTCTCCCCAGTCCTCCGCTTCCTCGGGGGCGGCTTGTAGCTTGAGGGGCGAAAGGCTCACCACCTCGAGCTCAGCGCCACAGGTATCGCAGACCACCAGTTCTCCCAACTCCGGGTTGCTCATCTCAATGGGGCTTCCACATTCCACACATTCGGCTGTCATGGTTTCTCCTTTGGGTTTGGTTCGTGTTGCTAAACAGTGAGACGATCACCATCCGCCATCGTCCATCGGTTACCCACGGTAGTCTATATCCTCTTCGTCCTCCTCCATATCCGACCAGTCTGGAGCGAAACGATGCCCGCACTCGGGGCATACCACTTCTTCCTCACCCCTATCCACCTCGAAGGTCAGGCCACATTCGGGGCAGTCTACAAAAAGCCCCTCCTCGCCATCCTCGAGAACCACCACTTCCAGGGGGTCGGTGGAGAGGATTTGCAGGTACGAACCGCAGGACTCACATTCAAAGTAGTCGTCTGGCGTGAATTCTTCCTGGTCTTCGGCTGGGACGTAGTTGGGTTCGCCACACACCGGGCATATCACTTTTAGGTCTTCCATCACAACCCTCAACCTCCCCAGTTTACCCCCCCGCCCCTTCGCCGGGAAACCGCCCGTATTTGCGGTAGTACGCCAGAATACTGCCTTCTTTCAGGGCTTCCAGCAGGAAAGCGGGCGGCGGCGTGAGCCGGAAGGTCTCGGCCCCGCGTCGGAGAACCCCCTGTTCGAATTCCAGTTCTACCTCGTCGCCATCCTGCAAAGCCTCCACCACCTCGGGCGCTTCGAAGGGCATGATGCCCAGGTTCACCAGATTGCGGTAGAAAATCCGTGCGTAGCTCTTGGCGATGATGGCCTTCAGGCCCAGCTTGCGCAGCGCCTCCGGGGCATACTCGCGGCTGCTGCCCAGGCCGGTGTTTTTACCTGCGACCAAGATATCGCCCGGTTTGAAGTTCGGTGCGAAATCGGGACGAAGATGGGCGAAAGCATAGGTATGGAACTTATCCTCTCCCACCATAAAGGGGGCATACTTGCCCGGTAGGATGTCGTCGGTGTTGATGGAATCGCCAAATTTCCAGACTCGAGCCATTATCTCCACTTCCTTTGCTCCCAGTAATCGGGATGGTCTACCGCGAACACATCGGGCGGGATGCGCCCAAGCTGCCGAGCGAACATATAGAGCTGCCCCCGGTGGTGCACCTCGTCCTGGTAGGCATGTTGCAAGAGCAACCAGCCGCGCATCCCCTCGTGCCAGGGGTTATCGGGCACGAAATCGCTCAGGCGGGATTCGGGCACTTCTGCCGCCCAGAGGTGCACCCGCTGGTGAACGCTCTCGAGCCAGCGGTGCAGGGTCTCTACCTTGTAGATAGTCAGGTGCTTGTGCAGATCCCAGTCGGCGTCGGGGCTCTCTTCCAACGTCCCGCTGGGTTCCCACTGCCCCTTGAGCAGCCCTCGCGCCGCATAGAACTGGTGCCCGCCGATGTGGTGAAACATCTCGCCTACCGTACGGGAACCCTGCCACAGGTTGCGCCGCAGGTCGGCCTCATCGAAGCAGGCCAGCAGCTTGAGCGTGACCATCCGTACCCCGTCCCAGTGGTCGAGGAAGCGCTGCAAGGTACAGTACGAAACCGACAAACCCATGTCTTCAAACCTGCGACGTTTGTCCCTCGAGCTCGGGCAGTTCCTCCGGGGTGGTAATAAATCCCGCCACCGCCGTCGCTGCTGCAACCCGTGGCGAAGCCAGGTAAATCTCCGCGTCCGCCGCGCCCATCCGCCCTTTGAAGTTGCGGTTGGAGGTACTCACGCACACCTCGCCGGGGGCCAGCACACCCTGGTGTCGCCCCATGCACGGCCCGCAGCCGGGTGTACCCAGTGTCGCACCCGCCTGCAGCAGGGTGAGCAAAGTTCCGTCGGCAGCGGCCTCTTCCAGCACCTGCGACGAGGCAGGAATAATCAGCATCCGCACACCCAGCGCCACTTTGCGCCCTTTCAAAATGGCGGCCACCTCGTGCAGGTCGTCCAGCCGCCCGTTGGTGCAGGTGCCCACAAAAACCTGATCCACCCGCTTGCCGCGCACTGCCGAAACTTCCTCCACGTTGTCTACGTAGAAAGGCACCGAGACGCGGGGGGTGAGCGCGGCCAGATCAATCTCGACCTCACGCGCGTAAACTGCATCGGGATCGGGGTAAAGCCACCCGGGCACCTCGTACAGATCTAGAATCTCGCCGCTGGGCAGCACCAAGCCGCACTTGGCCCCCGCCTCCACCGTCAGGTTGGCCAGGGTCAGGCGCTGGCTACGGGTCAGGGACTCGGCCCCATCCAGCAGGTGCATCTCGATGCTCATGTAGGTCGCGCCGTCGGCTGTGAGCACCCGAACCATCTCGAGGGCCGCATCCTTGGCGGTGGTGCCCGGCGCAAGCTGCCCCCGAAAGGTTACCTTGACCGTTTCCGGCACCCGCAGCCAGGTGCGCCCCGAGGCCGCTGCCAGGGCGATATCGGTAGCCCCCATGCCGGTACCAAAGCAGCCGATACCGCCGTAGGTGGTGGAGTGGCTGTCCGAGCCCAGCACAATGCCCCCAGGCAAGGCCAGGCGCTCCTCCACCAGCACCTGGTGGCAAATCCCGCGCCCCACGTCGAACACCGGACAGCCGTACCGGTTACCCCAGGCCCGAATTTCCTTCTGGGCCTTGGCCACCTCCACATTGGCGGCGGGGGCCACGTGGTCAATCACAATGGCTACCTTGTGGGGGAAGCGCGGGGTGGCCTGAAGCTCCTCCAGGCGTTTGAAAAAGCTCCCGGCGATGGAGTCCACCACCATCACCTGGTCTACCTCCACCACCACCAGCTCGCCCGCCCGCACCTCGCGGCCTGCCCGTTTGGAAAGGATTTTCTCGGCTAAAGTTAGGCCCATCGCAACCTCCTGCCACTATAATGAAGCCATGCGCCAGTACACGGTGGTGGTTTTTGAGGATCCCGAGGAGCCCGGAAAGTGGCTGGCAGAGTTTCCGTCTGTCCATGGGGCCCACTCGTGGGGTTACTCGCCGGAAGAGGCCATCCAAAACGCAAAAGAGGCCCTCGAGCTGGTCTTGGAAGTGCTACAAGAAGATGGTCAACCGTTCCCAGAAGACATTCAAACCCAAAGGGTTGAGGTGAATGCCGCCTAGACCAGGTGAGCTGGCCCGCGTACTGGTGCGTCTTGGATTTGTCGAGCGCAAAGCCAAGGGTGGACATCGCTTGTATCAGCACCCCGACGGTCGAACCACTGTCGTTCCATTCCATAGCGGAGAGCTGGCGATGGGCACCTTTCGCAAAATTCTCAAGGACATTGGTATCTCTGTGGAAGAATATCAAAAACTCTGACATAAACATTCAATCCAGGTTCTCCAACCGTGCGGTGGGCACCTCCTCGGGTAGGGTGTGGCGCAAGAGGCCGTGCGATGTAGCAATCTCCAGCAAAAGCTCCTCGGGTTTCTTGTGGCGCCCAATTTCGGCGGTGCGGCCCTTGAACTCCTGGGCAATCTGCTTGGCCTGCTCCTTGTTGATCACGAAGTTTTCCACTTCCTTCAGATAGTAGTAAATCAGGTTCCAGCCCGACAACGGCCCCAACAGCAGTTGGTTTTTATCTACTCCAAAGTCGTGCAGGTGGTGGGCCTCGTAGACCTTCTTCTCACCCAGTACAGCCTTCTGGTGTACCCCGGCGGTGTGGGTGCGGTTGGTGAGCGAGACCGGCTCGGTATAGGGCACCAGCGTACCAAGGATGGAGGCCATCAGCACGTTGAGGGGATAGCACTGGCTCAGGTTGTACCTTTGCGCAATTTCGGGATAGCGCTTGGACAGGTTGAACAGCACGCCCGTGACCGAAGGAATCCCCGAGCGCTCGGCCAGACCCCAGATGGAGGCATCTACGTAGCGCACGCCTGCCCGTACCGCAGCCATCACATTGGCCAGGGCTAAACCCCGGTCGTTGTGAAAATGGCATTCTAGCCTGGCCTGGGGATAGCGCTGGCGCAACAGGCTCACAGTAGCGGTCACATCTTCGGGTTCGGCCAAGCCCACGGTGTCGGGCATGCCGAAGGTGTTGACGTAGGGATACACCGCGTCGTAGAGGCGAAGCATATCGTCTGGCACGGTGCGGAAGGCATCCTCGGCGCTGAAGCGAATGTACAGGTCGGGGTGGGCCTGGCGGGTTGAGCCAATCACCTCTTGGGCCAGTTGAACCGATTCTTCCAGGGATTTTTGGGCATTGTGCTGCTGCGCCAGGGGTGAAACCCCCAGGTAAAGGTTGAGTCCATTGCAGCCGACCTCGAGCGCCTTCTGGATGTCGGTGGGGTTACAGCGGCAATGAGCTAAAAACAGCAAAGGTTTATGGGTCAGGGTTTGGGCATGGGCGATTAACTCCTGTACGTCCTGTTCTTCCGCCGCCCCTACTACCGGCGAAAAAAACTCGAAGTGGGTCACGCCCAGCTCGATCAGGCCCTCCAAAAGAAGCTTTTTCTCTTCTAGACTGAAGCGGTATTTCTCGGTGTCGAACAAAAGCGGCGACTGCTGCCCATCGCGGAAGGTGGTGTCCACGATCTCGATCGTGCGGGGTTCGGCATTCGCTCTCTTGGGCGAGATTTCGTGGCTTGCGGAGGTGGTTTCGTCCATAGCGTCCTTGATAAAAAAACAGCCTGCGGGTTGTTCGCAGGCCGGGGATACGCAGCTACGCGGACTGGCTCAGTCGAGCCCCCCGGCGCTGGGTTTTTTTGCACTTAGGATCATCTCGAGACAGCCTAATGGCGGGGTAGGATATTGTCAAGATTGTGCGGTCGGTAAAGCCGCGAAAGCTCCGCACGAACCATCGGCTCTAGCAGTCTGGCATTTTATACGCATTTCGGTAGTATCGTTCACTTCGGCAAGCCTAAACGATACTACCGAAATGCTTTTCTACTCCCTTCGGTCGGCTTGAATCCTTCACCTCTAACTTCGTCTAACGGTGAAGCGGTGAAGGATTCAAGCGGAAACAGTATTAGATTTGCACCGTGCGATGCGAATCGCCCGTCGCGGTAAACGCCGACCAGAAATAGGGATTGGGATATTCCTGCCGTAGCGCCAGTTGGGCCTCGCGCAGGGCCGTTGCAACCGACATCCCCGAGCGCAGATTGGTGTAGAAGGTAGTCATAAATTTGGCGGTGGCATCGTCGCGTACCGGCCACAAGCTAGCGATTAGGCAGGGGGCACCGGCATAGAGAAAACCTCGAGCCAGGCCCATCAGTTCATCGCCACTGGCCTGCTTGGCCAGACCTGTTTCGCAGGCCGAGAGTACCACCAACTCAGCCTCCAGGCGCAGATTGTAGAGGTCGCGGGCCGCCAGCCAGCCATCGGCCATCCTCAGGCCGGAAAACATGGGGTTGTCGGGACGAAAGGCCCCGTGGGTTGCGATGTGCAAGACCTCGGCCTGGGGTGCAGCTTCGAAGAAGTTTTGCAGTGTGGCCGCCTCCCCCACAAACTTACGGGGGGCTTGGGCAATCTGGCTGATCTGCTCCACTTCCAGGGTGGCCTGCGGAATGTTTTCGACGGGCACCCCAAAGGCCACCAGTGATCCCTGGTCGTGGCGAAGGCGTTTGCGGCACAGGGCATACACCGCCGCACTGGGCGATAAGGAAATCTCGGCGCGGTCGAGCAGGTACTGCTCGCCATCGTACAGGGCGGCAAAGGGAACCGCATGGAGCACCCCGTGCGGGACGATAATGAGGGGCTGGCCGGAGAGTTTGAGCGGGATGGGTTCGATGAGAAGCCGGTAGAGGGCTTTGAGCTGCTCGTCTACCGAGCGTTTCAGGGCTTCCTCCCCGTATATTTTCAGCATGACCCCGCCCTGTGCCACCCGGTTGAGAAAGAACTCAAGCTGCTCCACGTGCTGCTGGACTTGTTCAAGGGAGCCCAATCCCCGCACCACCTCGACCTGCTCACCCTCCACCACAAAGGCCAGCAAGCCCTGGCGGGTATGGAAGTACTCGAGCAGGATGGTGCCGGGCTTTAGGGCCTGCCGCAAGTCGTGCAGGCGGAACTCCTGAACCTTCTCAATCATGGCAGCCTCGGGCTGGAGGCGCTCGAGCTCGCGGATAAGCTGGGTGACCCGCCCCTCGAGGGCGACCATTTTTTCCCAACTGCTGCCACGGGTTCCGGCAGCCGACTCGGCCTCCACCACCAGAAAGTGCCGATTGAGCTCTTGCCGGGCCTCGGCCAGCTCGCGCTGCAACCGTTCGACCTCGGGGTCGGCGGCAGCACGCGGGCTTTCACCCCCGCGGGCCAGCAGGTCTACCAGCGCCCGCGACTTGGCCCGTTCGGCGTATTCGAAGGCTTCGTGCAGGTGCTGGGCATCCAGGAGCAGGTTTACCAGATCCCCGTAGACCTCGAGTTTGTCGCCGAGGTAGGCCGACTTGAACTCGTCCACACGCAGGCTGGCCCGCACCCCCTCGAGGCGCTCGATGGCTTTCTTGAAGTGCTGCTCGGCCTCCTGGGTACGCTTTTCCAGCCAGGCTATCTGACCGCGCAACCGCTCGATACGGATGGTCAGGTCGGGAATACCCAGCCCTGCCGCCAGGGAGGCTGCTTCTTCCAAGTAGCGTTTGGCCCCGGGGCGATTGCCCAAATCCAACAAGGCTTCAGCCATTACGCTCAAACCCAGGGCTTTGGCCGAGGGCACCTCACCCAGCACCTCGACGGCCCGCCCTGCTACCAGCACGGCCTGCTCGAGGGCGGCTATCTGCCCCTGACGGCCCGACTCCAAAAACAGCGAGGCCACCGAAACATCCACCAAAGCAGCCTGGATGGCGTTTGCCAGCGACAACCAGCCCTCTTTGGCCCGTTCCAAGGTCTGCCGGGCCTCCTCGAGTTTGCCCTGTTTGGCCTGGGCGCTGCCCAGGGTGGTGAGGGCTTCGGCCTGCTCCATCTGCATACCCCGCGCCGCGAAAACCTCTACCAGTTCCTGCGAGAGCTTGTGGGCTTCGGCCAGCAGGTTGAGATCGAGGTGGATGCGGGCTTCCTCGAGCTGGGCAAAAGCCGCGTTGGGGTTGCCATCGAGTTTGCCATACATAGCCCGCACCCGGCTCAGCAGGTCTAGGGCCTGGTTCAGGCGGCCCTCCTTGCGATAAAGCAGGGCCAGATTCACGCTGTTCCCAATAAAGTCCTCGGTCAGGTTGTGGGTGCGAAAAATATCCAGGGCAATCTGGTAATGCTGCACGGCCTCGCGGTAGCGATCCTGAGCCTCGTAAATCAGGGCCAGGTTGCCGTGGGCCTTGCCCTGTCCGACCTGATCCCCTACCCTCGAGAGCTGCTCCAAGGCATACCGGATGGCGGTCTCAGCCTCAGGCATCCGGCCTGAGCGGTAATGGATAATGCCGATGTTCACGCTGACCAAAGCTGCGTCTCGAAACAAACCCAATCCCATAAAGGCTTCGCGGGTTTCCTCTGCCAAAGCCAGCGCTCCGTTCATATCCCCCACGATGGCCAGGGCCTGGATTTGCCGCATCCCCGCACGGGTTGCATCTTCGGCATGACCCAGACTTTGCAGTCCTTTGCGGGCTTCCTCATAAACCGGAATGGCCTCGGCAAAGTTTCCCCGCACCGTCAGGCCCAGGGCATAGGCCCACAAGGCCAGTGGCCGGGCCTTGGCATTCCGTACATAGGCAGCAGCCTCTACCGCCCGCTCCCCGGCCAGCAAGGCCCTGGCGGTGTCCGCGTCCTTATGGTGGTCTACTTCTGTCTTGAGGATTTCAATTAAGTCAATCGCTGGCGCAACCTGCTGCAAACACGCCTGTCGTTTGGCCGGATCCGGCTCGTCCAGCAGATAATGGGCCAATTCAATAGCATCCATGGCTTCAACGCTTCAATCTTATACGGGAATTGGCAGATAGACACAATGATGGGAACATTTTGCGGGAGCTCAAGCCGCCGAATCTTCGCTCAGAAAGCCCCGAATAGAACGCAAGGCTTCCACCACCACCGGGTCATACCGTTGCCAGGCCTCTTTGGAAATATCTTCCAGGGCCTCTTCCACACTGCGAGGGGCACGGCCTTCAACCCCTTGGAGGGCCATTGTAAAACGTTGGGCCACTTGTAGCACGCGCGCAGCCCTGGGAATGGGCTCACCCACCAAGCCCAGCGGGCGGTTGCCGCCATCCCAGTGGCTCTGCACAAACATTAATACCTGGGCAGCCTCGCGCAATAGGCGGTCGGAGAGCTGTAGGCTTGGGCTTGGCTCGAGCTCCCCCAGGGCCAGTTGTAGCAGATAGCAACTGGCTTTGAGAATCTGTAGCTCCTCAGGCCCCATCTCGAGCACCTGTCCCAGTCGGGTGGCAATGCGGAAGAGCGGGGTCTGTAGGCCAACGAACGGGTCGGTCCGTTCCAGCGCCGGGTCAAATAGCGGGGCCCGGCCTTTGCGCAGGGCTTTGTCCTTGTACATCTGATCGTCGGCGATGCGCCATAGGCTCTGGACATCCGGCACCTCCGTAGGGTAGACGGCGTAACCCAGACTGACCTGCAAATAGGCATTGTCGGAGACGCGAATTTCCTCTAGCAGCGCACGGTAGCGCTCCGCCGTGCGGGACGGGTTGAGGGTGGGGGATCCCTCGATGATGAGCGCAAACTCGTCGCCGCCCAAACGGTAGGCCCGGTCGCCGGCCCGGGCTCTAGAACGCAGTACCCCACCCAGCCGCACCAGCACGTGGTCGGCGTGCACATGCCCGTAGGTGTCGTTGATGGCCTTGAACCCATCCAGGTCCAGCAGCACCAGCACCACCGTGCGGTCGTTCGCTCTGGTGGTCAGCTTTTCCAGATCGCGCTCAAAGGCCCGGCGGTTGCCCAGCCCGGTCAGGGGGTCGGTGTAGGCAGCCCAGGCCAGCTCGCGCCGTAGGGTCCATTCAACCCGCACCACCCCGATGGCGGCCGCCATATCGCTGAGGAGTTCTTGGGTCTGGGCATCGGGCAGCCAGTGCTGCTGGGTGCTAAAGAGCAGCAGGGCGCTGGCTTCGCTGCTCTGCCGCAGGATGGGCAGGATGAACAAGCTGCGCAGTCCGGCTTCGACCAGCTCGGGACGGTGGCTCGGGTATAAATCGTAGCGGGGGATTCCAACTTGCTGGCCGCTCTTGAGCCGTTCGCCTAGCTGGCGGGTGATGGCCGCTTCTACCGGCAACCCCGAACCCCAGCCGGCTTGAGCCAGGGTGCGGATGGCGTGCCCTTCAAAAGCAATCAGGCGGGCCCCTTCTGCTCCAGAGAGGCGGGTAGCTTCCTCGAGGGCATCTTGTAAACCGATCTCGAGGGGCTGGTCGTGTGAGGCCCGCAAGAGGGTATTGATGGCCGATAGCCACAACGACTGGCGTTCGGCGGCTTCGCGCAGGTGCACTTCGCGCAGAATCGGGGCCACCCCGGCCACATACTGCGTCACCAGGCCCACCTCGGCCTCGCCCAGAGACTGGGCCAGGCCATACAGATACAACACCGCCCATACCTGCCGATTGGCCACCAGGGGCACAGTAAGATTGACCATTGGCCCCTCGGCTTGCGGTTCGACCTCGGCAGGAAGCGTACTCAGAATGCGCCGCAGGAGGTAGCCCTGGCTGTCCAGATGGGCCGCTCCCGCCAGCCAGCCCTCCGGCGTACCCAGGTAGGCGCTCTTCAGCGAAGATTCCAAAACAGCTTCCGTCCCCTGGAGCATCCCTTTGGGAACGCCCCTAAAGGCCTGCAAGCTGAAGCGGTTGAGGCCATCCCGCACCCACAAAAAAGCTTGTTTGACCCCTGGCAGTTCCCGCAGCAATTCCTCTAGGGCCAGCTCAAATGCCGGTGTGGCCCCGGCAGCCAGCAGCCGCTCGATTAGTTGGGTGGGCACCATGTGCAGCGAGGTCATCCGCCGGAGCTTGGACTCCGGAGGGACTTTAGCCAAGCGCAGGCGGCGGGGAATGCGATCTTGCCCAGACATGCCAGAATCCTCTGAATACCTTTGCCAATTCCAAGCAGAACCGGGCCTCAATAGACATCCACTGAACGCACCACAAACTGCTGCTCACCCAGACTCATCTCGAGGTGATAAACCCCCGCAGCCGGCACCGGCAGGCGAAACATCCCCGAGGCGCTCAGTTCCACTTCCTGCAACAAACCCCCGTCACAGGCCATCAAGCGGGCTGAACCTCCCACCTGGGCGGCTGTGACCAGCTTACCAATCAGCAGCGGCTCGGCTCCCTCGAGCTTGAGGCTCAGGTCAAGGTAGTGGTTGTCTACCTTGTACAGCTTGCTCCAGGATCCGCTCAGACTGTGGTTGCGCACTGCCGGGAGTGCACTGCGCGAATCCATGACCAGGATGGCTCCGCGGCGGGTGGGTGTTTTATCGGTAATCACGGTATTTTCTCCTCGTATGACTGCGGTAAGTATTCAAATCCCACAATAGGAAAATGCTTGGGCTCGAGCGGTGTAAATGACCGTTACGTCGGGACAAATTGCTTAATCCAACCCCCCAATTCGTTACGCATCGGCTGCGATCCCAATCCATTAAGTGGTCAATTATCTTGTTCTAGTCGTATAGATACACTTAACGCCCGCTTGGCGAGAGTCGAGGTGCTAAGCAAGCAGTAGCAATACATCCGCCGATTACTACAAAAAAACCGCACGGGATTTGACCCGTGCGGTGCAGCACTCATGCTGGGCTATAGAACCTCTAAACCCGGCACCATAAAGGCCTCGTCCCCCAGGTCAAACTCCAACACGTGGTCGCCTTTTTCCCGGATATTCAGGCGAAAGATGCCATAGTCATTGACCGGACTGGCCTCGCTCCCACTCGGCCCGTGCAGTACCACATTCAGCGCCACCGGTTTTTGGGCTTCAGCGATTACTTGCCCCACCAGCGTTGCACCCTGGCCCTCTACTCTTAGCGATAAATCTAGGTACAAATCCCCCGCCTTGTAGAGCCTGCTCCAGGCACCCTGAAAGTTCTGGTGGCGCACTGCTCTGGTTGGGGTAGTCCGGGAATCCATGATCAGGATCGCTTCTTTGCGTGACGTTGGATAATGCAGAATCATGGCTCCCCCCTACTTTCGAACCACCGTGACCAGGTCGGCATAGGCAGCCTCCGATCCCTTGGTTTTGCGCACGAAAATGGTGGCGGTGGTGTTGCTGGCGCCCGTCTTGAACTCGAGCGTGCGTTGAACCCAGTCACCCTTCTTGACCGATACAGTTCGCTCACCTTCACCGAAGTTTCGTACCCCCAGATCGAGGGTTTCGCCATCTACCTTAACCCAGGCGCTGAGGACGTAGGTGGTGTTGGGTGTTAGGCCGCTGAGGGTCTGCTCGAGGCTTCCGCTGCCAAGGATGCGCGCCCCCTTCGCTCCAGTAAAGCACTCTCCCCACAAGTCCACCCAGCCGCTGGTGTTCCAGTGGTCGGTGTTTCCAGATTCGAAGCTCCCATTGCGAACAAAGTCCAGCGTGCCGCTGTTGGAGGCAGGGCTGAAACCCGGCAGGCTGCGCAGGAACCGCTCCACATCCAGCCGGCCTGCACCGTGGCACCAACCGCCCGGTACCGTGCACCAGCTCGAATCTACACGATACCAGTTGTACCTGATGCTCTCATTCTCCAGACTATTCAGGTAGTAGCTTTTGAGGTTGTTGCGAACCCAGGTGTGGGTGGTTTCGCTGTAGGCCAGGGCCAGGGCCCCGGCTACAATTGGAGCCGCAAAAGAGGTGCCGCGAACCTTCGCGCTGCGACTACCGGGATATAGGCTCGAGACATCGTTGCCCGGCGCCCAGGTAAAGACATCCCCTCCGAACGAAGAGAAGTTAGAGAGTCGGTCGTCGCTATCCACACTCCCTACCCCCACCACATTGCTGAGCCACCAGCCCCATCGTCCCGGCATGGTGATGTTGTCTTTCTGGCCGGTGTTCCCTGCCGAGGCCACCACCCAGACCCCTCTGGAGTTGGCATAGTTAATGGCGTCCACCAAGGGCTGATACCAGTCGAAGGTTCCCAGCGACAGGTTGATAATCTGGGCACCCGAATTCACCGCATGGTTGATGGCCAGAATCACATGATCCAGGTTGCCCTGTCCGTTGCTCTGCAACACGCGGATAGGCAGGATCTTGGCTTTTGGCGCCACCTGCAAAACCAGCCCTGCGGCAGCGGTGCCGTGCCCATAGGCAGAACCCCCGGTGGGCTCCACGGGGTTGTTGTCGTTTTCGATAAAGTCGCGCCATTCGCTGGCGGGAACCAGGTTGTTCACCAGACCCGGATGACCGGTGTCCACCCCGGTATCCACCACCGCTACCTTGACCCCCCCGCCAAACTTTCGGGCGATGGCATGGGCCTGGGGCAGTCGAATCTGCATAAAGACCGCGTTGTTTTCTCCAGGGGAGGAGGGTAGGTTGCTCCCACCGGCCCAGCTATTCCAGCCACCCGCCCAGCTATTGAACCCACCGGCCCAGCTATTGAAGCCGCCCGCCCAGGAGTTGAACCCATTGGCCCCCACCTCGGGGGAACCCAAGGTGCCGTTGGCCGTGGACTGCACCGAGACCCCTTTGGACATCAGCGCGGTGTGTTCAGCAGAACTTAGCTTAAGGTGGGCGATGCCCTGGTCGGGATATCAGGAGAGCACCGTACCCCCGTATTTCTGCGCCAGCGCTTCTTGGGTATCGCTGGCCCCGACCCGGACGGTGATGATGTAGCCGGGGTCGGCAGCCCCGCCCGCCGGTGGCCCCCCGCTTAGCCCTCCACAGGCCGATAGCAGCAAGGCTGCAACAAGTAAAAACCCACTGCGCAGCCTACTTATTGATTGGTTTGGTTGATTCTTCACGCTGGTTCACCCCCAAGGGACACTGCCTTACTGATGGCCAGCATGCCCGAAGAAGGGAACCCCGGTACCGAAAATTACCGTTACGTGGCAGTAGAAGCTCAAATCCAAGGCAAAAACAAAGGGATTCTTTTGTTCCAGTCAAGGTTTGTACAGATAACGCCATCGCTGCCAAACAAAAAGCGCCACCCTGCGGTAGCGCTTGAAGGAAGCCTAAGGGCTATACTTCAATTCCGTGAATTAAGAACGTTTCCTGGCCCATCGCAAACTCGAGCTCATAGCGGCCCTTTTGCTGGATATTCAGGTGAAAGATGCCGTATTCGTTGACGGGGCTGGTGTTGTATCTGTTGGGGCCGTGTAGGGTTATGTGGGATCTTGAAAATTGGCGGGCCTCGGCAATCACCTGCCCCACCAGTACAAACTTTGCATCTTCGGACTTGAGGGTCAGGTCCAGGTACAGATCCCCTGCTCTATAAAGCTGGCTCCACCTACCAAAGAGGTTTTGGTGGCGCAAGGCCATACCGGGCGTGAAGCGCGAGTCCATAATCAGGATGGCTTCTTTGCGAGAGGTCTGCATGGGCTTCATGTTGGACTCCGGGCAATACTTGGATTTGCCTCGAGCCACCCCTGCTGTCGGACTACCGGCCAGATTAGCAGGAACCCCCAGGTGTCAAAGGCAGATTTTGCCATTGCGGGACTGGCAAGGCTAGGAGATTAACAGCTTTTTCCCGTGCTATACAAGCCAAATACAGTTAACGCTAATTCAAAAAACCCCCTCGGCCTCGAGGGGGCGCTTGCGCAACCCGTGAGTCAGACCTCCAACCAAACCTGCCCGTCTTCTATTTTGGCCTTGTAGGCCTTGACCGGACGGGGCGCGGGCAGGGTGGCCTTGCCGGTGCGCAGGTTGAACCTGGCCCCGTGGCGGGTGCACTGGATGGTCTCGCCTTCTACCGGACCATCGGAGAGCGGGTTTTTGTCGTGGGTGCAGATGTCCGAGATGGCAAAAATCTCCTCGCCAGTATGGAGCAGCAGCACCGGGGTTTTCTCACCCTCGACCTTAACCACCAGGCGGCCATTCTCGAACTGTTCGGGAGTAGCGACGGGAATCCACATAAACTATAAGGTCAAAAGTAGAAAAGAAAGCAAGGGCACAGGCCTTACTTTACGCCTTTTCCACTTATACGCATTTCGGCAGTATCGTTCACTTCGTCAAGCCTAAACGATACTACCGAAATGCTTTTCTACTCCCTTCGGTCGGCTTGAATCCTTGACCTCTGACTGCGTCCAACGGCGAAGGATTCAAGCGGAAACGGTATTAGACCCTTACCTTCTCCTCGATGATGCTCTCGATGTACTGCCGTAAGGGCTCGATGGGGATACGGGTGAGCACATCGGTCATGTGGCCCTTCACCAGAATCTGCTGGGCCATGTGGCGCGGCAGGCCGCGGCTCATCAGGTAGAAAAGCTCGCCAGGCTCGACCGGCGCAGTAGACGAACCGTGCGAGCACTTAACATCGTTGGCCCCGATCTCGAGCTGCGGCACGCTGTCGCTGCGGGCATCCTCGGACAAGAGCAGGTTGCGGTTGGTCTGGTAGGCATCGGTCTTCTGCGCCCCTACCCCCACTTTGATGAGACCCGCATATACGGTGCGGCTCTGATCCTTGGCCGCGCCTTTGTAGAGCACGTCGGAGTGGGCGTGGTCGGCCACGTGGTGTTGAAGGGTGTAGTGATCCACGTGCTCGTTACCAGAGGTGAAGTAGAGGCCCAGCATCTCGGAGGATGAGCCTGACCCTAACATTTCCGACTGCACATCAGCTCGGCTGAGGGTAGCTCCCATGTTCACCACTAGATCATTGAGCGCGGCGTCGCGCTGGAGGTGGGCCCGCTGGCGGTGAAAATGGTAGAAGCCCTGGCCCAGGAGTTGGATGTGGGCGTGGCGCACCTTGGCGCCGTCGCTCACGATGATCTCGGTGGAGGAGGTATTTACCGAAGGGGCTACCTTAGCCGGCGAGATGTACTCCTCGATGTAGACAGCTTGGCTGTTTACATCGCCCACAATCAAGGTGCGCGAGCCGGAGAGCTGGCCGCCCCCCAAGTACTTAAACACCCCAATCGGCTTACTGAACTCCACGTTCTTGGGGACATATAGGAACACCCCGTGGGTGAAGAGCGCAGCGTTGAGCGCAGGAATCTTGGAGTTCTCGGGGCGGTTCACCTGGGTGCCTACCAGGTCAGACCAGTTGACAGCCTTGAAGAGGTTCTCCTCCACCAGCTTGGGGTACTGGGCAATGGCATCGTGCAGGCTGGTGAAGACCACGCCCTGGGCCTTCAGGTCTTCGGGCAATTCGACGTGCACCAGATCGGCACCCACAAACACCGCGTAGCCCGAAAGCTGGGCCTGGGCCAGGCGGTCTTTGACCGCTTGAGGTATCTCGATTGCACCGCCCTTGGGCAGCTCGAGCTTTAGTTCCTCGAAGGGCACCTCGGTGATGTCGGTGTACTTCCACTCCTCGGTGCGGGTGGTGGGGTAGGGCAGCTTAGCGAAGGTCTCCCAGGCCTCCAGGCGCTTGGCCTGAAGCCACTGGGGCTCGCCGAGTTTCTTGGAGACCTCTAAAACGAGGTCGCGGGAAAGGCTCGAGGTGAGTTCCATCAACCCACCGACCCTTCCATCTCGAGCTCGATCAGCCGGTTCAGCTCCACGGCGTACTCCAAGGGCAGCTCCTTGGCCACCGGCTCGATGAACCCGCGCACAATCAGGGCCGCGGCCTCATCCTCGGGCAGGCCCCGGCTCTGGAGGTAGAAGATTTGCTCGTCGTTGAGGCGGCTCACGGTGGCCTCGTGGCCCACGGTGGCGGTATCGTCCTCGATCTCCATGTAGGGGTAGGTGTCGGTGCGGGACTCTTCGTTAATCAAGAGCGCGTCGCACTCCACGTTCACCTTTACATGCTTGGAACCCTCATAGACCTTGATCAAGCCCCGATAGCTACTGCGCCCCGCGCCCTTGGAGATGCTCTTGGAGACAATGGAGCCGCCGGTGTTGGAGGCCGCGAAAATCAGCTTGCCGCCCGCGTCCTGGTGCTGACCCGTGTTGGCGAAGGCAATGGAGAGGATGTCGCTCCGCGCACCTTCCTCGACCAGGTAGGAAGAGGGGTACTTCATGGTCAGCTTGGAGCCCAGGTTGCCATCGAGCCACATGTGGTAGGCATCCTTCTTGACCACAGCCCGCTGGGTCACCAGGTTATACATATTGTGCGACCAGTTCTGGATGGTGGTGTAGCGGCTCTTGGCACCCTGATTGACCACGATCTCGATCACGCCGGAGTGGAACGAATCGGTGGTGTAGGTGGGCGCGGTGCAGCCCTCGATGTAGTGCATGTCGGCGCCCTCATCTACCACGATGATGGTGCGCTCGAACTGGCCCAGTTCGGCCGTATTCACGCGGAAGTAGGCCTGGAGGGGCTGCTCGACCTTCACGCCCTTGGGCACGTAGACGAAGCTACCGCCCGACCACACCGCGCTGTTCAGGGCCGCATACTTGTTGTCCTCAGGCGGGATGACGGTGGCGAAGTACTCGCGAAAGAGGTCTTCATGGTGCTTGAGGCCGTCCTCAATCGAGACGAAGATCACGCCCAAGCGCTCCAACTCTTCCTTGACTTGGTGATACACCATCTCCGAGTCGTACTGCGCCCCCACCCCGGCCAGCACCTTCTGCTCGGCCTCGCGGATGCCCAGCTTCTCGTAGGTGCGGCGGATTTCCTCGGGCACATCATCCCAGCTACGGGCGTCGCGCTGCTCGGTGGGCTTGGCGTAGAAGTAGATCTCGTCCATGTTGAGGCCCGAGAGGTCGCCACCCCAGACCGGAACCGGCTTGGACTGGTAAATTTCCAGGGCTTTCAGGCGGAACTCGAGCATCCAGGCAGGCTCATCCTTGTGGTAGCTGATGGCCTCGACCACCCGCCGGTTTAGACCCTTCTCGGCTTTCCAGACGGGCTTTACTTCGTCTACAAAGCCATACTTGTATTCGTTACCGATGTTCTCGACTACTGCGTTGTCGGACATGTATGCTCCCTTCGGTCATGCCGATAAATGGCAAAAGCGGTTTTCAGCTACCGGCTATCCGCTCTGGGTTATCAGATGGCGACCACCAGTTCCTTCACCCACTCATACCCTTCGGCCTCCAGCCGCTCGGCCAGTTCGAAGCCGCCGCTGGCAGCGATGCGACCATCAATCATCACGTGCACTGCATCCGGGGTGATGTAGTTGAGCAGGCGCTGGTAGTGGGTGATCAGGAGGGCCCCGAAGTTGGGACCGCGCATAGCGTTCACACCCTTGGCCACCACCTTCAGAGCGTCAATGTCCAGCCCCGAATCGGTTTCGTCCATGATGCCGTAGGTGGGCTCCAAGACCATCATGTGCATGATCTCGTTACGCTTCTTCTCGCCTCCGGAGAAGCCGTCGTTGAGGTAGCGGGTCAGGATGCTCTCGTCCCACTCGAGGGTAGCCAGGGCCTTTTGTAGCTTGCCATAAAACTCCATCATGTTTACTTCGCCACCCTTTTTGGCTTGCAAGGCCAGGCGAAGGAAATTGGCATTGGACACCCCCGGCACTTCAACCGGGTACTGAAAGGCCAAGAACAAGCCCTTGCGGGCGCGTTCATCGGCTTCCATCTCGAGGATGCTCTCCCCATCCATCAGGATGTCGCCCTTAATGATCTCGTAGCTAGGGTCTCCGGCGATGATCTTGCCCAGGGTGCTCTTACCGGCCCCGTTGGGCCCCATGATGGCGTGAACCTGGCCCTTGGGCACAATCAGGTTGACCCCATTGAGGATGGTCTCGCCATCCACGATTTTGGCGTGCAGGTTGCGGATTTCCAGTTGGTTTACCATGTTCGTTTCCCTTGTTGTGATGGTTTGGTCGAAAAAGCTCTTACTGCGAATCACTCGCAATAAGAGTATAGGTGTTGTACCCAAGAATGTATAGTAGTTTAGTCGGGATTCAACCGGTCCAGATTACAAAGCCGCTCGAGGGGATAATCTCCGGCGAAGCTTACCGTGTAGTACTCAAAGCAAACCAACCCCACCGCCAGCGCGGACTGCTTACCTCCAGCATCAGCCGATCCTACGCCGCAATCCAGCACTCTGCACGATGTTGGTGGCGATCTCTTCGATGGAAGAACTGGTGGTATCGAAATACTGGATACCCACACGCTTGAAGAGCAATTCTGCGCGTCGCACCTCGTACTCGCACTGCTCCAAAGAAGCGTACCGGCTGTTCGGTTTGCGCTGGGTGCGGATCTGGTGCAGCCGCTGGGGACTGATGGTCAGGCCAAAAATCTTGTTCTTATAGGCCTTCACCGGCTCGGGCAAGGTATCGCGCTCAAAATCGTCCTCGGCCAGCGGATAGTTGGAGGCCCGCAGGCCATACTGCAGACCCAAAAACAAACAGGTAGGGGTTTTTCCAGCCCGGCTGACCCCTATCAGAATCACGTCGGCCATCTGGTAGTAGCGATCGCCGATACCATCATCGGTGGCCAGCACGAAGTCCACCGCATCAATCCGGGTAAAGTAGCTGTTATCGCTGACGCTGTGCAACCGACCCACCCGGCCCGAGGGGGGCTGGCCGAGCTCGCGCTCGAGCTCCCCCAGATAGGTGCGAAACAGGTCAAAGTGCAGGGCCGGGGCGGTTTTGAGCTGGTCATTTAGCACCGGATTGGCCAGGGTCGAGAACACAATCGGGCGTACCTGCTCACGCTCAAAAATCGAATTGATCTCGTACACCAGACCATAAACCTCTTCCTCGGTGTCTGTGAAAGGCCGCGTTACATAACGAAAACGCACCGATTCGAACTGGGCCAGCAAACTCCGCGCCACCGACTCGGCTGTGAGGCCCGTATGGTCTGAGACGATAAATACCGTTCGCTCCATCGCACACCCCGTGGTATTGCCAGTTAACAGTGTAGTTTATGTGTGTATTGCCTATTACACAGAAATGGGGGCCATAACTACACCAAAATGGGCTACTCCACTTTGCCATCAACTCAACCTACCATCAAATGCAACGAGGTGCGCTATGGCCTATATCCGCTGGTTCGAGACGCTGGGCATGAAAGATCTGGAAGTGGTAGGGGGCAAAAATGCCTCCATCGGCGAGATGATTTCCAATCTTTCGCAGGCAGGGGTGCGGGTTCCGGGGGGTTTTGCCACCACGGCCCAGGCCTTTTTCGAGTTTTTGCAACACAACCACCTAACCGAGCGCATCCAAGAAGCCCTGGAACGCCTCGACATTGATGACGTGGACGAGCTGGCTCGAGTAGGCGCAGAAATCCGCGGCTGGGTAGAGAATGCCGAGCTACCCAAGGCGCTAGAGGTAGCCATCGTAGATGCCTATATCCGCCTCGAGTCCGCCTCCAAGGGCGGGCTTTCTGTTGCGGTGCGCTCGAGCGCCACCGCCGAGGATCTGCCCGAGGCCAGCTTTGCCGGACAGCAGGAGACTTTCCTTAACGTCAAAGGCATAGACAGCGTACTGTTGCACATCAAAAAGGTCTTTGCCTCCCTCTACAACGACCGGGCCATTGCCTACCGCGTCCACCACGGCTTCGCCCATGCGGAGGTGGCCCTCTCGGCCGGGGTACAGCGCATGGTTCGCAGCGACCTGGGGGCTTCGGGGGTGGCCTTCACCCTGGACACCGAGTCGGGTTTCCGCGACGCCATTTTCATCACCTCGACCTACGGCCTGGGCGAGTTACTGGTGCAGGGGGCGGTCAACCCCGACGAGTTTTACGTCTACAAAAAAGGGCTGGTCGAGGGCCGCAATACCATCCTGCAGCGCACCCTGGGCACCAAACTGCAAAAGATGGTTTATGCCGAGATCGGCAAGGGGGTGCAGACCGTCGAGACATCTGCCGAGGAACGCCGCCGCTTTTCGCTTTCCGATGCCGATGTGCTGGAACTTGCCAAACAAGCCCTCCTGATCGAGCAGCACTATGGCAGGCCCATGGACATCGAGTGGGCCAAGGATGGGCTGGACGGACAGATTTACATCCTGCAGGCCCGGCCCGAGACCGTACAGAGTCGCACCGGTAGGGTGCTGGAGCGCTTCGAGATGCTGGAGCGTGCGCCGGTACTGGTAACGGGCCGGGCGGTAGGACAGCGCATCGGCGTGGGCCCGGTGCGGGTGATCAACCACCCCCGCGAGATGAACCGGGTGCAGCCTGGCGACGTGCTGGTGGCCGACATGACCGACCCCGACTGGGAGCCGGTCATGAAAAAAGCGGCGGCCATTGTAACCAACCGGGGCGGGCGTACCTGTCATGCCGCTATCGTGGCCCGCGAAATGAACATTCCCGCAGTGGTGGGCGCCGGCAACGCTACCGAGTTACTGCGCGATGGCGATACGGTCACCATCTCCTGCGCCGAAGGCGATACCGGAAGGGTCTATGCCGGAACCCCCAAATTCGAGGTCAAGCGGATTGAACTCGACAACATGCCCGAGATCCCTACCAAGATCATGATGAACGTGGCCTCACCCGAACGGGCCTTCAGCTTTGCCAACCTGCCCAACGCCGGGGTGGGCCTGGCGAGGCTCGAGTTCATCATCAACAACACCATTGGTATCCATCCCAAGGCCCTTTTGCAGTTCGAGCAGCAGCCCGAAGAACTCAAAGCCGAAATCACCCGGCGCACTGCGGGCTACAAAAGCCCGGTGGACTTCTACCGCGAAAAGCTGGCCGAGGGCATCAGCATGATTGCGGCAGCTTTTGCACCCCATCCGGTGATTGTGCGGATGTCGGACTTCAAGTCCAACGAGTATGCCCATCTGCTGGGGGGTAGCCGCTACGAGCCCAAGGAAGAAAACCCCATGATTGGCTTCCGGGGGGCCTCGCGCTACCGCAGCCCAGAGTTTGCTGAGGCCTTTGCACTGGAGTGCCAGGCCATTCGGGAAGTGCGCGAAGAAAAGGGGCTAAAAAACGTCTGGGTGATGATACCCTTCGTACGCACGGTAGGAGAGGCCAGAGCGGTTATCGAAATTCTGAAAGCCAACGGCCTCGAGCGCGGTCGGGACGGCCTCAAGCTGATCATGATGTGCGAGGTGCCTTCCAACGCCATTCTGGCCGAGCAGTTCCTGGAGTTGTTTGACGGCTTCTCGATTGGTTCTAACGACCTGACCCAGCTCACCCTTGCGCTCGATCGTGACTCGGGGCTGGTGGCCGACCTCTTCAACGAGCAGGATGAGGCGGTCAAGTTCCTGCTCTCCCGCGCCATCCAGACCGCCAAAAACATGAACAAGTACATTGGCATCTGCGGCCAAGGCCCCTCCGACCACCCCGAACTGGCCGACTGGCTGGTACAGCAGGGAATCGAGAGCATCTCACTCAACCCCGACAGCGTGCTCGAGACCTGGCTGTATCTGGCTGAGAAGCAAAAGGACGCCGTGGCTGGGGATTGAGGGGGCCAACTTCTCCGTCCTGGCTTCACAAAGATGCCCAGCAAACTCAAACAGACGGTAGATCCTTGCGAAGTCTTGCTGATACGCATTCCGGCGGTATCGTTCGCTTTTGAAAGCCTAAACGATACTGCTGGGATGTACTCCTGCTCCCTTCGGTCGGGTTGTTCCGCTAGCGTCCGGCGGCAAAACAACCGGATCGGGCATTACTCGGGTTTGCTTTCCCGTCCCATCAGACGGGAAAGCTCCTGCATGGGGTCGGCCCCCTCGTAGATCACGCGGTAGACGGCCTCGGTTATGGGCAAATCGGCCCCGGTGTCCTGATCCCAGGCGTGCAGGGCCTTTACGGTGTAGATACCCTCCACCACCGACTTCTGGGCCTGAAGCTGGGCCAGGCTCTCGCCCCGCACAATACGCTCTCCAGCGGAACGGTTGCGCGAGTAGGGGCTGCTGGACGTAGCGATCAGGTCACCCAGGCCCGAAAGGCCCATGAAGGTGGCCTCCTGGGCCCCCTGGGCCACCCCAAACCGGATGATTTCGCGCAGTCCCCTGGTAATCAGGGCTGCCTTGGCGTTGTCGCCGAGCTTTAGGCCATCTATCATGCCCGCGGCCAGTGCAATCACGTTCTTGAGCGCCCCACCCAACTCCACCCCCACCACATCCGAAGAGGTATAGACCCTAAAGCTGGCCCCTGAGAACACCTGCTGCACCTGCCGGGCCAGTTCCGGGTCTTGGGACGCGACCACTGCCGCCGCAGGCAGAAAACGGGCTATCTCGTCGGCCAGGTTGGGCCCCGACAGCACCGCCACCTGGGGAATCCCCGTAACTTCCTCCACCACCTGGCTCATGCGCAACAGGTGATGGTCGCTGAACTGCAAACCCTTGGTGACCGAGACGTAGGCCGGCGCTTTGGGCAGCCGCTCGAGCGTCTCCCGGATGGCCTTGGAGGGAACGGCCACCACTACAAACTGGGCGTTTTCGAAGGCCTCTTCGGCATCGGCAGTGGGGTGCAGGTGCTCGGGGAAGACCACCCCTGGCAGGTACTCGAGGTTCTGTCGCTCTAAACGCATGGCCAAAGCCTGCTCAGGCCGCCGCGCCCATAACCGCACGGGAATGCCCTTTACAGCAACCAAAAGGGCTAAGGCTGTGCCCCAAGCCCCGGCTCCCACCACTGCGATAGGACCTTGTGCACCCGCTTGGTGCGGTTGGGGTTTGGGTAGTATGGCTGGGTCTGGCATCGGCAGTACCTCCTGCCCTATGGTCGCATCAGGGTCAGGATGGAGAAGGCTTCGTACCACGCACCGATGAGCAAGAAAAATGCCCCCAGATAAACCAGGAGACCCAGTGCCCGCAGGCCAGCGCGGTAGCCTTCCCCGCGCAAGGTTTTTAGCAGCAGCACCATACCGCCAAAGGTGCCCAGGATGTAGGCCTGCAACTCAACCACGATGGTGGGCAGGTGCAGCAGATAGTTAGCCAGCGGGAGTGCTACGGGGCTCAGGGCAAAGCCCAGCACAAAGTAACGCATGGCGTTGAAGAGCAAGGCTGGAATACCCAGGAAAAGTCCTGGCACGGCCGTAGTCAGAACCAGGCCGTTGGTAAAGTTCCAGTAGAAAATCACAAGGGCCAAGCCCAGCACTCCACCTCCCAATGCACTGCCAATGCCAATCTGTTCCAGCGCGCCCCCCACAATCTCCTGCATGAGCCTGACCAGCCGGGGGTTGGCATAAGCCACCAGTCCGCCCAGCAGGAACAACCCATAGAGGCCCACATTCATGCCGATATAAAGGCCCCGGTACTGGCGCACCAAGGCCCACCCCTCGGCCCACCAGCGGGCCAGGCGGTTGTTGCCGCGCAGGGCTACCAGCCAGCCCAACGAGAGGGCCACAAAAAGCACCCAAGACAGGGGGTGCTTGATCCAGGCCGGGAGCAGGCCTCCTTCGGGCACAAAACCGATGCGGGTCACCTCATCCCCCCGGATGGTCACGCGCACATCCCCCCCACGTCCTGCTACGGTGGCGGGGAAATTTACGATGGTTCCACTTGGGGTCTGGTCTTCTCGAGGCTCGTTCAGGTTAACCGAAAGCCCCCTGGGTGCAGGGGGGAAGGCAAAGCTGCGCTCGAGTAGCTGTAACGCCTCCTCGGCAGGCTTGCCCATCGCCTGCGAGGGGTCTACGGTGTATTTACCGGCTTGCCAGTCCTGCACGGCCTGTCGGGCAATCTCCACATTGCCCTGCGCGAGCGCGAGGGAGAAGAGTAGAAGCATGAAACAGGCCAAGATGGCCCGGCTTATTGTTTGCACCTGGATGCTCACAGCCCTCAACATACCCCTAGCCTACCGCTTCGGGCCTAGACCTCCTGTAAGGGCACACCCCGTTGGCACAGCGGGCAAGAATCCGGTGCATAGGTGGGAAAATCGAGTCGGGCGAGGGCGCGGAAGGGCACCCCGAACTCAGAGCGGCCTGCACTGCGGTCTACCATCGCACCAACTGCCACGCATCGGGCACCTTTGGCCTCGGCAGCCTGGATCGCTTTCTGTACCGAGTTACCGGTCGTAACCACATCCTCTACTGCCAGGAAGCGCTCACCGGGGTGGATGGTGAGCCCCTCGCGTACCCACATACCGCCCTTGCCATCCTTCTCGGCAAAGAGGGCCCGCACCCCCAGGGCCTTGGCCGTCACGAAAGCCAGCACCACCCCGCCCATCGCCGGGCCAATTACGAAGTGGAGGTCGAGGTCCTCGAACAGCTCTCCCAGGGCCTGCCCCACGGCCTCGGCGTAGATGGGGTGCTGCAGCAAGGTGGTGGATTGCAAGAACTTGGGCGAGTGCCGACCCGAACGCAGCAAAAAATGCCCTTCCAACAGGGCACCTGTTTCTTTATAGAGGTTGAGGATATCCACACCTCTATGCTACCCGGAACTCCAATCGCCTAGCACCTGTCCTCTAGACGCAGGAGGAGTCCTAAAGCGCATGAACAAAGGCAGTCTCCCTGGCACACTTCGCCTCGGAATGGCAGGTTTTTTTGTGACGGGGCAACTTTTGTGCGGTTTTGCATACCTGCACGTTCGTAGTTGAGGCACTTTTGCCAGATTCTCTTCCATCCGGCAAAATAGGCGGCATGGCCTATCCCCTCTACCTTCCAGGTGAGCCCGCACCATCCAATACACTGCGGCTGCCGGAAGTTCCCCTGCTGATCCTGGTGGGCCTGACCGGTGTGGGCAAAACCAGCCTGATCGAACAACTGGGTTTTGCCACCCTGCCCGACCGGCGGGAACTGGTGGACCGCTACGTTTTCCCCCTGTACGGGCAAAGGGCAGGCCAGCCTCTGGACCGCAGCGAACGCTTTGCCCTCACGCGGCGCTTCCGCCAAGAACACCCGGGAGGGGTCGCGGAAATCTTGACCCAAAGCCGCACCCTTCCGGCCTGGCCCTTGCTGTTCGATGGCCTGCGCGGGGAGGACGAGGTACGCTTTGCCCTGGAGCAACTACCCAAAAGCTTTTTCATCGTGCTGGAAGCCCGCGACCTGACCCGCCTCTCCCGCCTGCTGACAAGGGGCGACGTTTTTGATCGGGTGCACATAGACAATAGCGACCTTGCCAGCCTGCGCGAGCTGGCCCAGGGGGTCTTGAGCGAGGGGGAGCTCGAGGAGGCCCTGCGCTGGAACGTTTCGGCCCAAGACCTCACCGCCAAGCTCAAAATTGTGGCAGAGGAGCGGAAAAACTACGATCCTAACAGAACCCGGCGGGCTCTGTGGGGATCCCCTCGAGCCTTGTTTTTAGACACCGAAACCCTAAGCGCAGCGCACGAAGCTGCCGCCATTCGGGCTTTTGTGGAGCGAATCCATGCCTAGCATCCGCCGCATTACCCCCCATCCGTTTCGCTTGCCGCTCAGAGGTGCGCTGCGCTGGGGCAAGGCCTCGGAGCTGGCGGCCCTGGAGCATGTGCTCCTGGAAGTGGAGCTATCCGATGGCTCGGTGGGGCGGGCCGAGATTCCCCCCCGCCCCACCATCTACGGCGAAACCCTGGGCACCATAAAGGCCGCGCTGGAATTCCTTGCGCCCCGGTTGCTCGGGCTGGAAGCCGAGGACACCGAGGCCGTGCAAAAGGTGCTGCACAGCTTCCCCAACAACCCCACCACCAAAGGCGGGCTGGACATCGCGCTGTGGGAAGCCTGGGCGCAAAGTGAGGGGCAGGCCCTGTGGCAGGTCTTGGAGCCGCATCAGGAACGGGTTAAGGTGAGCTACATCCTGGGTATTGCCGACGAGGCGGAGATGCTGGCCGATGCCCGCGCGGTCTACGAAGCTGGGGTGCGGGTTTTGAAGGTGAAAGTAGGGCGCGACCTTTCGGGCGATCTCGCACGGATTGCCGCGCTCAAGGAACACTTCCCAGATGTCGAACTCTATGCCGATGCCAACGAAACCCTGCATCCGGAGGAGGCCGAGACCTTCCTGCGCATGTGGGCCGAAGCGGGGTTGCTGTACGTGGAGGAACCCCTGCCCATCGCAGAGGTGCTATCCCGCAAAAGACTGCGCCAGGCAGGCATTCTGCCCATCATCGCCGACGACTCGGCTTTTACCCTAAAGGACCTGTGGCGCGAATTGCAGCTCGACACCTTCGACATTTTGAACCTCAAGCCCGCCCGCACCGGCTACACCCAGAGCCTGGAGATGCTGGCCCTGAACCGCGCGGAAGGTAAGCGGGCCATGGTGGGCTCCCAGGCTTTGTCCAGCTTTGGCGCCTACCAGTCCGCGCTGCTGGCCTTCCAGGAGGGCGTGAGCGAACCCAGCGAGCTGGCCTTTCACCTCAAGGCGGAAGGGGGGTTTTGCAACTTTCCGGCCCTGCGGGAAGGCTGGCTATACTGGGAAGACCTGGCACAGTGCCGCTTCGACCTCGATGCCTTTGAGCCATATCAACTGAGCCAGCGGTAGAACCCTATGACCCCCATCCTGCTTCCCGAGCGCATCCTGCGGGTGTTGCGGGTGATCTGCCCCATTCTGAACGATGCGCAGGTGGAATGGGCGGTGAGCGGAAGCCTGGCCCTGGCGCTTCATGGGCTGCCGGTTGTACCCAAGGATGTAGACCTCCAGACCGACCGGGTGGGCGCCGAGCAAATAGCCCAGTTGCTGTCGGAGTATCTGGTCTACCCACCCGGCATACATCTGGGGGTGCGGCTGGTGCGCTCGTACCTGGCCCAGTATAAGATTCACGACATCGTGGTGGAGGTGATGGGCAACCTGGAGTTCCAGACCTTGAACGGGCGTTGGAACCCTGCACCCAATTTTCGTGAGAAGAGGCAAGTCATGGACTATCTGGGCTTGAGCATTCCGGTGGTTTCGTTGGAGTATTTGCTCGAGTTCTACACCCAGCTAGAGCGCCCCGGCCGGGTTGCACTCATCGAAGCCAGGCTAAAAGCTGGGCAGGGCGAGGAATAGAGCGGACTCGAGGCAAATTTCCATGTTCTTTCCCTGCACCGCCCCCAGGTGCGACGGGGCGTATACGTAACGTCAGTTTGAAGTTATCCAACAAGCTGAAAAAGCTGAGCCGAAGGTTGAAAACCCATCAATCAGCCTCACGGCATCGTAAAGTCCACCCCTACCGCGTAGAGGTGGGTAGGGCGGGGTTTGTTCCGCTCCAGTCCACGCGACCATACCGTTTCCGCTTGAATCCTTCACCGTTGGACGCAGTCTGAGGTGAAGGATTCAAGCCGACCGAAGGGAGTAGAAAAGCATTTCGGTAGTATCGTTTAGGCTTGCCGAAGTGAACGATACTGCCGAAATGCGTATCACAGATTGCATGAACGACCACGGACCCCACCCCTCCTAGCTGGCCGAAGGACAGCCAGTACCTCCCCTACCCCGTAGGGGAGGCTTAAGCGTGAGTCTGCCGTGCCGCACAGGTTTATTTTTCTATCTCCGGACTGACGCTATGCGTAGGTACTGCTCCTGGGCTTTTGGCTTCGTTTAGAAGAGCTCGAGCGCGTAGGTAACAACGGCGCTGGTCTGTCTGAACCCCAGGCGTTTGTACAGGGCTTGGGCTTCTTTTTCGTGGTCGTGGGCACGCACCTGCAGGGTCTGGATCTGTGGGTTGCTGAAAGCCCACTCGGCGGCCGCTCCCAGCAGGGCACGCCCCAGGCCCTTGCCCCTGGCCTCGGGCACCACGCCGATGTAGGCAATCTCGGCCTGGGTATCGTCCAGCTCCAGTTCGACCATACCCACTGGCTTCCCGTTTTGTGCGGTATGGTAAGCCATGAAGAGTTCGACCTCGGAGCCCAGAAAGTGCTGGCGCAGTTCTTCGTCCGTCCAATGCAGGCGCAGGCTCCAGCCATCGTCGGCCCGGCTGTAGAGTTCGCGGTACACCTGGGGGTCGCAGGGTTCGGCCCGCCGGATCTCGAAACCAGGGGGTATGGGGTAGGACAAATCGGTGCGGCCAATGGTGTAAAAGTAAGTGGTGTGTTCGGCCGAAAAACCCACCTGCTCGAGCAGCCGGCGGGCATAGTGGTTGCCGGCCTCCGGAAAGGCATAAAGGGTAGGAAAACCCTCCAGGCGGGCTTTTTTAACTAGGTGCTCCAGGAGCGCCTTGCCGTCGCCATGGCGGATGATGGGGCCCTCGAGCGCGGCGCCATCCCAGAAGGGCACCAAGGCCCCATACCCCTGTACCCGGCCTGCCTCGAGCCAGACCCAGGCTTTTTCGTCCTCCCCGGCCAGCACCTCCCACCACAACCCCTCGGGGGTACGCGCCTCGGGGGCCAGCGAGCGGCGCCCAGGGTCTTGATCCATCCAGGTGAGCAGCTCGGCAAGTTGGGAAAGGTGGGTTTGTGCCACGGGCCGGTTCATGGTGCCATCCTCCTGAAGCAGCCTTCCTCCAAAAAAGCGCACTTCCCAGCACTACGAGATGTGGATGGGGTGGATTACCCCGCATCTTGCAAGGTAAGCAGAGAACCACCCCTGGGTGACCGTATTGTACAACGTCGGTTTCTGCTAGAATCTTCCCACACACAATGAGCAGCTATACCACCTTTGTGATCAACCCGGCGGCGGGGCGGGGGCGGGTCGGCCAGATGTTGGAGCGCCTTGAGGCCGCCATCCGCCAGCACAGCCCGTCTGCGGAGGTAGAGATTGCCGTCACCCAAGCCCCAAGGCACGGCACCGAGATCGCCCGCAAGGCCCCGGCGGGCAGCCGGGTGGTAGCGGTGGGGGGCGACGGAACGGTTCACGAGGTCGTGCGGGGGATTGCCGGTTCGGATAAGGCCATTGGGGTCATCCCGATTGGCAGCGGCAACGACTTCGCCCGCATGGTGGGCTTGCGCGGCCTCTCGCTGGAGGCCGCTCTGCGTACGGCGCTACAGGGGCGCATCCACACCGTAGACCTGGGCATGGTCAACAACCAACCCTATGGGGCCAGCCTGGGCATTGGCTTCGATGCAGCCGTCGCCCGCAAAGCCATGAGCGCGCCCACCTTTTTACGGGGTATGCCCCGTTACCTGTACTCGATGTTCGCGGTGCTGAAGGATTTGGAGTTGCCCAGCCTCGAGCTGATCCAAAACGGCCAGGTCATCTACCGGGGTCGAACCCTGCTGGTCGCGCTGATGAACGCCTCGACGTATGGTGGGGGCATCCCCATCGTACCCGATGCCGTTCCCAACGACGGCCTTATTTCGGCGGCAGTGGCCGGCGAGTTCAGCCGCCTGGGGGTGGTGGGGATTCTACCGCGCCTGCTAATGGGCCAACACGTCCATCACCGCAAGCTGCGCTTCTTCCAGGGCACCGAGTTCACCGCCCGCTTCGACCGGGCCGTTCCGGCCCATTCCGATGGCGAACTCATCGAACCTTCAGCCGAGTATCGGGTGCACATGGTTCCGGGGGGCTTAAAGGTGATCCAGCCGTAATTCTGCCGGGTTTCCGTGAAATTAACGCCGTTATTAACGGATCACCCGGTGACGAATAACCAACCCCCACCTAGCAACCCTTGATAGATTGTAGTTACTTGGGGCTTGATGCCAGGATAGGAAAGGATTGGGCATTCAGTGAACGAAGTTAGTTGGAAGCTATTTGCGCCGCTCTCGATTGAAGGGGCCACCCTCCTGATCGAACACCAGGATCTGCCTTCGGGCATGGCGGTACGGCTGGGGGGGGCCGGGGGTGTGGTGCTTAAACCCCAGGAAGCCCAGGAGCTGCTGCTCAATTTGCTCACCGGCGAATCCTGGGTGAGCAGCCGCCTGGTCTGGGCCGCTCCGCGCTTGCATATCGGGCAAAAGGGCTACAACCTCAGCGAGCGGGCCAAGCTGGCCCTGATCGAAGCTCTGCAGTCGCTTCTGGTGGAATCCCAAGGGGTGGCGGTCAACCCCATGCCCAAGGAGACCTGGCAGCGCTCGCTCTTGGAACTCACCCAGTCCCGCTTTGCCAGCGTGGAGGAAGCCCTGCCCAAGCTGGGCGAAATCCTGATTTCCCTGGGATTCAAAGGCATCTGCCTCTGGATGCGTGACAGCAACGAGCGCACCCTGAAGCTGGTGGGTCAGTACCCCGAGGCTTCCCCCCCCGAAGATCTGCAACCCGAGCGCCACGCCGTGTACTTCCAGGTACTCGAGCGCAACCTGATCATCGCGGCCGATGATGCCCGCCAGGACGCCCGCATGACCGAGTTGCGCGACATCCTGGTCAGTCGGGGTCTGGGGGCCGTCCTGCAGGTGGTTTTCCACGGCGAAAGCGGTTTGCGGGGGGTGATGTGGCTGGAAAGCATCCAGCCGCGCAAATGGAGTTCGGCCGATGAGACCCTGGCCCTGGCAATGGCCCAGGTCATCGAGCGGATTCTGCGTCCGCTGAAGGAAGACATCAAAATCCAGACCCCTGAGCGCAAGTCGCTGGCGGTCAAGCGGAGCGAATTCGAGCTCAACCTGGCCCAGGCCCTCTCGCTGGCCCAGCGCCACGGGCGTTCGCTGGCCCTGATGCGCATCCGGATCGATGGTATGAACAAGGCCCAGACCGAACAGGCCGCCCGCGAAGTGGCCTATACCCTGCGCCAGAGCGACTCGCTGGCCTACCTGGGCGACCAGGGTTTTGCCCTGCTGCTTTCCGAGGTGCGCTGGACAGCAGGGGCCAGCCGGGTGGCCCACCGTTTGCTGGGCCGCCTGCGGGCTGCCCTTTCGGGCCTCAAGGTGGGGATTGGCATCGCCATGTTCCCCCAGGACGCCACCACGGTGGAGGGGCTGTGGAACCAGGCTGAACAAGCCTGCAATATGGCCCTCGAGACCGGCGGTGGCATCCGCCTGCTGACCCCTGGCGCCACCGAGCTGCAGGAAGCCCTCTCGCAAGATGGCCTAACCCTGCACTTCCAGCCGGTGTTTAACCTCAGCGACCTCGAGCTGGTGGCAGTTGAAGCCCTGGCCCGCTGGCCCAAACCCAAGGGTTTGCACCAGGCCGGGGAGTTTTTGCCCCTGGCCGAGCAGGTCGGCCTGATGAGCGCCCAGGATCGCTGGGCCTTGGACAAGGTGCTCGACCAGGCCGCCCTCTGGAAGCCCTCCGGGGTCAACGCCCGCTTCAGCGTGAACGTCTCCTCCGAAACCCTGGTAGACCCCAACTTCCCCACGCTCTTGCAGGAGATGTTCTCGGCCAAGCGCCTCCCCACCGATATCATCATCATCGAGCTGCGCGAGGAAGCCATCCTGAGCGACCTCGAGACCGCCAGCCGCAGCCTCGAGATCCTCAAGCACCTGGGCGTCTCCATTGCCCTCGACAACTTCGGCACCAACCCCCTCCCGCTTACCCAGCTCAAGCGCTTGCCGCTCGACTGGATTAAGCTCAACCCGGCCCTCTCGGCCTCCGAAAACGCTACGCTGGCCAAGGCGGCCATTGACATGGTGCATGCCGTCGGCACTAAAGCGGTGGCCAAGGGCCTGGAGGAGCAGTCCCAGCTTACCCGCATGAAGGAACTGGGTGCCGACTACGGCCAAGGCCACATCCTGGGCTGGCCGGTCCCGGCCGAAGACCTGGGTGCTCTGCTGGTCTGGGGCATTGGGTCGTAAACCCCAACTCTGCTACCATTGAACCCATGACTGAGGGCGCAGTTGTGGTGCTGCGGCTGTTGTTATGGGTGCTGCCCGGCATCCTCACCTTTCTAGCCGTGCGCGGTTTTTTTGCCGGGCGTAGGCGCGTAGCCCTGGGTTTATTGCTGGGCGGGATCCTGGCCGCGCTGCTGGTCAAGCCGTTTCCGGTGGGTTTTGCATTTTTGGTGATTGGGGGGCTGGCAGGGCTGGGTGGAGGGCGCAACCCGAAATATGCTCGAGACCTGCTCGAGCGCATTCAAGAGCAACAAAAGCGTTGAGTTCTTGAGTATAGCGCTGCATCGCCCAAAGGTGACCGAGCGCCCGACCCGAACCCACGGGAAGGCTATACTGAAGCGCTATGGCACTGCCGCAAGACCAGGCCCCGCTGCTCGCACTGGCCATCGAACAGCTTCCAGGTGAGGGGTATCGCCGGGAGCAACTGGCCGCCTGGCTCTACGCCAAGGGGGCGCGGCAGTGGGAGGAGATGACCGATCTGCCCAAGGCCCTGCGGGCCGCGTGGGCCGAGCAGTACCGCATCTCGGAGTTCGCCGAGGTCAACGCCTTCCCAAGCCAGGACGGCTCGGTCAAGTATCTGTTTACCCTGCTGGACGGCCAGAAGACCGAGGCCGTATACATGCCCTACCTAAACCGCAAAACCATCTGCATCTCCAGCATGGTGGGCTGCCCGGCGGGCTGCACCTTTTGCGCGACCGGCCGGATGGGCTTTGGGCGCAACCTGACCGCCGCCGAGATTCTGGATCAGATTCTGTTTACCGCCCACCACCAGCAGCACGCGCCCCGCGAGATTCGCAATGTGGTGCTGATGGGTATGGGCGAGCCGCTGTTGAACGTGGATAACGTGTTTGCGGCCCTCGAGCGCATGCTGCACCCCGAGGGGCTGGCCATGAGCCCACGTCGCGTTACCCTTTCGACGGTGGGGATTCCCAGGGGCATCTACAAACTGGCCGCGTCGGGGCTCGAGGTTCGCCTGGCCCTCTCGCTCCACGCCCCCGACGACGAAACCCGCCAGCAGATCATCCCCACTGCCCACCGCTACAGCATCGCCGAAATCATGGAAGCTGTGCGGCACTACTACGCCCAGACGGGCCGCCGCATCACCCTGGAGTACACCCTGCTCAAAGGCGTCAACGACCAGGACTGGCAGGCCCGGGCCCTGGCCCAGCACTTCAAGGGCATCAGCGTCCACATGAACCTGATTCCCTGGAACCCCTGGGAGGGGGCCCCACACCAGGGCACTCCCAGGGCGCAAATCTTGAAGTTCGCCGCCATTCTGGAGCAGCAGGGCATCCCCACCTCGGTGCGCTGGAGCCGGGGGCGCGACGTAGGGGCCGCCTGCGGGCAACTTGCGCTGAAGCAGCCAGCCTGAGCCAACAGCCGCTTTTGGGCTCTCATACGCATTCCGGCAGTATCGTTCACTTTTGAAAGTCTAAACGATACTGCCGAAATGCTTTTCTACTCCCTTCGGTCGGCTTGAATCCTTCACCTTTGACTACGCATGGCGGTGAAGGATTCAAGCGGAAACGGTATCAAACCCTAACGGCTTTCATACAAAACCCATACAATGGGCGGCAGTATGAATCGAAGCATCATTCTCATCGCAGTTGCAGTGTTGGCCTTGTTAGGCGTGGGAGCCTATTTGCTATTAGGGCAACGCTCTGGCAGCCAGCGGGCCAGTGTGGGCAGCGGAACCCTCTGCACCAACCAGCCTGCCGCTGCTGCTGGCCTGACCAACGAGGGCATTACCACCCTCCGCATCGAGGATCTCAAGGAAGGCAGCGGCCCCCAGGCCATCACCTCCAACACCGTGCGCATGCAATATGTTGGGCGCTTGGTAGATGGCAAACAGTTCGACACTTCCTGCCAACCGGGCCGCACCCCCTTCGAGTTCACCCTGGGGGCAGGTCAGGTGATTCCCGGCTGGGATTCGGGCATCGTGGGCATGCGGGTCGGCGGCCAGCGCCGCCTGATTATTCCGGCCAGCCTGGCCTATGGCGAGCGCAGCCCCAGCCCCGATATCCCCCCCAACTCGGCCCTGGTTTTCGACGTGGAGCTGCTGGAGATTCGGTAAGCCCGAACGCCCACGCTCAAGCTGTTGACCCTTGGCTTACAAAAGCCGCGGATATACTTGAAGGCGTACGCCTGTGGGTAGGTTGGGGTGAATTCATGCGGTTTGTGGTGCTTAGTGGACAGAGCGGGGCCGGCCTGACCTCGGCCCGGATGGCCCTGGAAGACCTGGGCTATTTTTCGGTAGACAACATTCCCCCGCAGCTTTGGGGCGACCTGCTGCAAACCGTGGAGGCCCGGGGCATTCACAAGGTGGTGGTGGTGCTGGACATCCGCGCCCGCAACCTGCTCGACGAGGTGGATAGCGTACTGAACCGGCTCAAGCCCTTCATCATCTATCTGGAGGCCAAATCCGATATCCTGCTCAAGCGCTACAACCTTTCGCGCCGCCTGCACCCGCTGGGTATGGGCAATCTGCTGCGCGAGATTGACGAGGAACGGCTGGCGCTGGCCCCTTTGCGCGACCGGGCCGACCTGGTGATTGACACCTCCGAGCGCACCCCCCGCCAACTCAAGGGGGCCCTCGAGGCCGCCCTGGGCGAAGAAGAAGGCTTCTTGCTACGAATCTTCTCCTTTGGCTTCAAATGGGGCCCACCCCAGGATGCCGATCTGGTGCTGGATGTACGGGCGCTGCCCAACCCCCACTACGACCCGGTGCTCAAATCACGCCCTGGCACCGACCCGGACGTAGCGGCCTATGTGTTTTCGGAAAAGAAAAATGAGCCCTTTTACCGCACCCTGCTGGCCACTATTGGGCTTTCGGCAGAAGGCGCACGCCAGACCGGGCGGGCAGCGTACACTGTAGCTATAGGCTGCACCGGTGGACAGCACCGCAGCGTGGCGGTTGCCGAGCGCTTAACGCAAGAACTTTCAGGGCGTTTTCGTGTGGAATTGGAACACCGCGACCTAGAAAAAACCATGGTTGCCTGAGCGAGGCCGCTGGACATGATCTGGAACAAGGCCAAACGACCCAACCTGCGTTCGCTAACCCAGGGCTTTCGGGCCAACCCTGCCGATGACCGTTTCCTCAGCACCCTGCGCTGGCTGTTGCCGGGAATGCGGGTCAAGCGTTATGCCCTGCTGGCCTCGCTGGGGATGCTGGCAATGTTCACTGGGGTGGTACACATGTCGTGGCACACCACCCTGCTGCCCTGGTTTTTGCAAACCACCCGCTGGGCAGGTTACTTTTCCATCCCGCTATGGGTTTCGGGGGGGCTGTGGCTTGTGGGTGGGCTCACGCTTTTCCTGCTGGGCTTGCGCTGGATGAACCGCAGCATGCTCTCGGCCATCACCGACCCCAACTCAGTCTCCAAACAGGTTTATATTCGCCGCAGGCTCGAGGCCGGCCCCCGCATTGTGGCCCTGGGTGGGGGAACAGGGCTCTCGAGGGTGTTGCGCGGCCTCAAGATGGAAACCGCCAATGCCACTGCTGTGGTAGCTGTGACCGATGATGGCGGCTCCACGGGACGCTTGCGGGTTTCGTTCGGGGTTCCAGCCGTAGGTGATCTTGTGGACTGCTTGGCCGCTCTCTCCGATGCGGAAGGGCTACCAGATTTGATGGAGTACCGCTTCCAGCGCGGCGACGAACTCAAGGGTCACACCTTCGGCAACCTGATGCTGGTCTCGCTCTCCGAACTCAACAACGATTTTGCCAAGGCCATGCGCCAGGCCAACCAAGTGCTGCGCCTGCGCGGGGCTGTATGGCCTTCGACTTTCGAGGCCGCTAGGCTGTGGGCCGACCGTGACGATGGTACACGGGTACAGGGTGAAACCGCTCTGCGTGAGCAATCGGGCCGCATCCGCAAAATGGGGTTGGCCCCTGGCGGCGTGGCAGCCATGCCTGAAGCAGTACATGCCCTGCAAAAAGCCGAGATGATTGTGCTGGGGCCGGGCAGCCTCTACTCCAGCGTGATCCCCAGCTTCCTCCCCAAGGGTATCCAGGTCGCCATTCAGCAATCCCGGGCCAAGCTAGTCTACATCGTCAACATCATGAGCGAGCGGGGCGAGACCGAAGGCATGGATGCCTACGATCATTTTCATGCCATCGAACAACACCTGGGCCGCAAACCCAATGTGGTGTTGGTCAACAACGCCCGCATCCCCGAGAATTTGCTCAAACGCTACCGGGCCGAAGGCCAGATGCCGGTACGCTTCAACCCCAAGCCTTTCGAGGGGCAGGGTGTTCAGATCGTCGCTGACGACTTCCTCGAGCCCGGTTTTGCACAGCACGACCCCATCCGCCTGGTCAAAGCCCTCATGGCTCTGCGCTAAGTGTCTCCATAGTTGAAATGCGGGATGCGATTCCCAAAGATCGGTGGGGAATTGCGCCAGGTACGCATAGTCCAATTCCGCAGGTTTGGCCCATCTACCCTGGCGCAACTTATACCGGTTCCGCTTGAAACCTTCACCTTTAGGTGTAATCAAAGGTGAGGGGTTCAAGCCGACCGAAGGGAGTAGGCGTGCATTCCGGCAGTATCGTTTAGGCTTTCAAAAGTGAACGATACTGCCGGAACGCGCACTAGAGGGGATTGTTGTACCATTTTGCCGATGACTGACCTAAAGCTTCGGACGCGTCCCACTGCCGTATAGAGTTTTTATCCATGATCTCCGCTACTGAAAAGGAAAGAGCCCCAATAAGGCTGACCGATGGCTATAGGTCTTGGGAGCAGCAAAAACTCCATTGTGCTTGGCTGGCTATCCACCTCAAATAACGCTCATCCAGCAACCTATCCGAAACGGTATGCCCAGCCCCTTGATGTTGAGGTAAAGTCGGGGTAGGGTGTGGGCTTGTGGGCTGCAAGACGCCCAGTAAATGTCTACATTCCTTCGTGTGCTACCTGCAGTCTACCCTTCCACCCCCGCCATCCTGAGCAGAAGACGGCTGCGGATGAGGTTGTGCACCAGCAGAATCAGGTTCACCCGCGCCAGGAAACCTGCAAACGACCGGGCC
>NZ_JBBINI010000015.1:0-88776 GCF_037443965.1 Meiothermus sp. | reverse complement strand
GGCCCGGTCGTTTGCAGGTTTCCTGGCGCGGGTGAACCTGATTCTGCTGGTGCACAACCTCATCCGCAGCCGTCTTCTGCTCAGGATGGCGGGGGTGGAAGGGTAGACTGCAGGTAGCACACGAAGGCATTTCAAACGCATCCGAGAAAGTCTGGAAAGCTGGCTGGCTGCAAAAAACAATTAGCGAGATAGGCAGCTAGTGGTCTGGTACGTCAAGGGTTGATATGCAGTAAAGTCCCCCAAATGAGGTGCCCAGAGCACCCCCAGATCATAATTAGGAGCTAAAACCATCACAACCAGAGCACTTATACCAAGTCTGCGGTTAGGTGATCCAACAGGCAATATAAAGAGACCCTCGGACGCGCCTAGTGGCGCGGTAAGTAAGGGACACTAGACGCGTTCCTCACGCGCAGAGATGGTATTAGCTAACCCTCCTCGCTATTCTTCGGCTTGAACACAGTTTGTATAAACTGACCAGCCGGTCAGTTTGGGGGTATGATTGGATTTGTGTTGGCATTGGCCCTATTGCGTGACCGCAAATATCGAACCTACTGGATCGCACTGTTTCTCTCCCAACTGGGCACCTGGATGCAGGCCGCCACCCAAGGCTGGCTGGTGCTCGAGCTCACCAACAGCGCCGAACGGCTGGGTCTGGTGGTGGCCTTGCAGTTTCTGCCCTCGCTGTTGTTCTCCATACCCGCGGGCGTGCTCTCCGACCGCTACAGCCGCCGCAACCTGCTTTTTATCACCCAGGGCGGCATGGGCCTGCTGGCCTTGGGCATGTTTGTGCTCATCGCCGGCGGCTGGGTGCGCTATGAGCATGTGCTGGTGTTTGCTTTCCTGTACGGCATGTTCAACGCCGCCGACCTGCCGGTGCGCCAGGCCTTCACGGTGGAGCTGGCCGGAAAAGAGCGCTATCCAGGGGCCATTGCCCTCAACTCCTTTGGCTTCAACACCTCGAGGCTCGTGGGCCCGGCCCTGGCCGGTCTGCTGATTGCGGGCTTTGGCCTCTCCTGGAGCTACCTGGCCAATGCACTTTCCTTCCTGCCGCTCATCGTGGTGCTGTTCGGCGCGCCTAATCCCAAAGTGGAGGCCAAGCGCGATGGGGTCTTGCGCGAGGCCCTCGAGGGCATGCATTTTGTCTGGGGGCATCCCCTGGTGCGGCAGGTGGTGGTGCTGGTGGGCCTGACCAGCCTGTTGGGCATGAACTTCCAGACCATCGTGCCGGCCTATGCGCGGCTCGAGCTCAAGCTCGATGCCCAGGGCTTTGGCTTCTTGATGTCGGCGGTGGGGCTGGGCTCCATTGTGGCAGCCCTCATCCAGGCCCTGGCTTCTAAGGCCCGCCCCCTGCGGGCTGTGCTGGGCAGTGGCTTGCTGGGCCTCGCCCTTATAGCCCTGGCCTTACCCCTGCCTATAAGCTGGGTGGCTGTTATTTTCGGCCTGGCGGGTCTGGGCATGATCACCACCCTGATTAACTCCAACACCACCGTGCAGCTCCTGGCCCCCGACCGCATCCGGGGCCGGGTGATGTCGGTCTACTCGATGGTTCTGCTGGGCTCGGGCCCGCTGGGGGCCTACATTTCAGGCCTGCTGATAGACACCCTGGGGGCCCGCTTTGGCGTGGCCATCATGGGCTTACTCACCCTCTCGGCGGCCCTCTGGATGGTTCGCTTTCCCTGGCCCAAAACCCTGGCCCACACACCCCCTCCCACGGTCGAGCCCTCGGTTCCGCCCCCGCAGGTTGCCTCGGACTGACCGGGTGCGGGTATCCTGTGCAAGGTGGAGATCCTACCGGCCCTCGAGGCCCGCTACCAGATGCACCTGACCCCCTTGGCCGGGGGCGCCGAGGCCCGCACCTTTTCCGGGGATGGGCTGGTGTTCAAGGTGTATCCCCCCACCTCCCAACCCGGCGGTATCTACGCCGCGCGGCTCGAGGCCCTCAACATGACCAAAGCCGGGCTGGGCGACTGGGTGGTGGAAACCCACAGCCTGAACCAGTGCGGCATCCTGGTCACCAAGCGCTATCCAGGGGCCAACTTCACCCCGGAGCGCTTTAGTCCGGCTGCCCTGGATGAGCTGGCCCAGTTTTTCGTGCGGCTTCATGCCATCCCAGAACCCGGTGTGGTCAGCCGCGCCCGCCTACAAGACCGCCTTCAGCAGTTTGGCAACACCCTACACGACCTGTCCCAGGCCCAGCAGTTGGTCGGCTGGCTCTGGGCGCATATCGAAGAAGTGGCCGGAACCCCCCAGGCCTTTTGCCACCGCGACCCCCACGCGGGCAATATTCTCCTCAAACACCCCGAGGCCCAGGGGGTGCCGGAGGCCCTGGTGGTGGACTGGATTCGTGCCCAACCCGACGATCCCGCCCGCGACCTGGCCATCCTGACCACTGGCACTTTGGTTCTACTAGGAGAAGAGCAGGCGGTAACGTCTTTGCGGCAGATTGTGTCTCACTATCCTGAGCCCAACACCCTGTGGCGCCGTCTGCGTTTCTGGGTTCCCCTCACCTACCTCCACGATATGCACTGGTTCCGCACCAAAGAACCCTCGGGCTTCGAGGCTGCTCTAGCCGACAAGATGCCCAAAGCCCTGCGGTTCTACCAGGAGTTTAGCCCAGAGCTGGCCTGATATGATTTGCCCCCACCCTTGCCCCGGTGTTACGATTCACCCAGCATGAAACTGACCGTGGTAGATCATCCCCTGGTACAGCACAAGCTGGCCATCATTCGCGATAAGAACACCGGCAACAAAGAGTTTCGCGAACTCATGGAAGAAGTCACCATGCTCATGGCCTACGAGGCCATGCGCGACCTGGAACTAGACCCCGTATCCATTGAAACCCCCCTTACTACCATGACGGCCCACATGCTCTCGGGTAAGAAACTTGCCCTGGTAGCCATTCTGCGGGCTGGGCTCATCATGGTGGATGGCATTCTCAAGCTGGTTCCCGCGGCCAAAGTGGGCCATATTGGGCTCTACCGCGACCCCCAAACCCTGCAACCGGTGGAATACTACTGCAAGCTACCCTCCGACATTGCCGAGCGGCGGGTTTTCCTCACCGACCCTATGCTGGCCACTGCTGGCAGCGCCGTCCACGCCCTCTCGATTTTGAAAGCCAAAGGAGCCCACCATATCAAACTAATGAGCATCATTGCCGCGCCGGAGGGAATAAAGCGGGTACAAGAAGTCCACCCCGATGTGGAAATTGTGGTGGCCGCTGTAGACAGCCACCTCAACGACCACGGCTACATTGTGCCCGGCTTGGGTGATGCCGGCGACCGGATTTACGGTACTAAGTAGGCCGGGAACTGCCCAATTCCTCACCCATCCGCTATAAGCTGGAGCGGTTCAGGGTATGAACGAGTTTCTCAAATCTATCGGCATCGCCAACCCCACGGGTTCGGGTTGGCTGATTGTGGTTTTCACTTTTCTGGTGGCCTGGGCTGTAACCTGGCGTTTTATTCCCAGGGTACGGCAGTTTGCTCTAAAGGTCGGCTGGGCCGATCAGCCCAATGCCCGTCGCCTCAATAAAGAACCCCTACCCAATGCGGGCGGACTGGCTATTTTCGCAGGCGTGGTGGCAGCCCTGATCGTTGCAACAGCCTTGCGCCCCATTTTGATCCAGGAAGTTCAGATACAGGTACTGGCGATTTTGTTGGGAGGGGCCATTCTGGTGTTGGTGGGTTTTGTAGACGACCAGTTTGGACTGCCGCCCTTGTTTCGGCTGCTGGTGCAGTTTTTGTGTGCTTTGCTGTTGGTAGCCGTGGGGATTCGCTTCGATGCGGCGTTTGGGACCGCTCTCGATCCCTTCTGGGGCACGGTACTGACCCTATTCTGGGTAATGGGCATTACCAATGCGGTGAACCTGATGGATGGGGTGGACGGCCTGGCGGGGGGCATCTCCTATATCACCGCCATGAGCCTGCTGGCCGTTTCGGCCCAGAACCCCCAGTGGGCGGCGGCTACCCTGGTACTTTCGGCGCTGGCAGGGGCCGCTTTGGGGTTTTTGCGACACAACTTCTTCCCCTCCAAAATCATCATGGGCGATGCCGGGGCCTATTTCTTTGGCTATGTGCTGGCCGCCACCGCTCTGCTGGGCAGCCTCAAGGTCACCACGGTTTTTTCCCTTATTCCCACCGCTTTGTTTTTGCTGCTGCCCATTCTGGATACTTCACAGGTATTTATCCGCCGCCTTCTCAAGCGCCAAAACCCCATGTCCACACCCGGTAAAGACCATATCCACCACCGGCTGCTGGCCAGGGGATTTTCCCAGCGCCGTACCAGCGTTACCCTCTGGATCATCACCCTGGCTTTGAACCTGGTGGCCATGTGGGTGCAGGGGGTTGGTTTTACGGTAATTCTGGCTTCGGCCATCGGCACCGCGTCGTTGTTGGGTTTTACCGTCTGGCGCAAGCTGCGGGCGGTGTGGAAGGAGACCGCCCAGCAGGCCGAGCAACCGGCCTTGTAGGAGGGTTTTATCGCACTCTTCACCGACGCGGCCTCCCATCCGGGAGGCCGCTGTGCTGTGCAGGACACAGCTATCGAGTTGGTATGTGGCTAAATAATTCTGAAGAGTGCTCTAGCTCGAGGCCGAGGTATAACTCCGTAGCGCATAGCGCCAGAAAATCCTGGAGAACAGGAGCAGCGAAAACGCAAACAGGCAGGCCAGGCCCAGGCTTTGCAGGGTCAGGCGGCCCAGCGCCGCCTCGGCGGGTACGGTGGTCAGGAAAGCCACCGGAACCACAAACGTAAAGATAAACCGATAGGCTACCGGAAAGGCCTGCATAGGGAAACGCCCGGCCTCGAGCAGAGCCCGCAACACCTCGGTGGCGTTGGCTACCTTGACAAACCAGATGCTGCTGGTGCCGATGATGAACCATAGGCTATAAAGCATCACAAACGCCACCGCCAACAGCCCGAAGCCCAGCAGATGATCGGCCAGACCCAACTCCAGGCGATGGCCCGCAAAGAGCCACAACCCCAGGCCAATTCCAAAGTCCGAGAGACCCCACGGCGACAGGGTGCGAAAAGACAGCCAGAACTGCGCGTCCATCGGCTTGAGCAAGACAAAATCGAGCGTCCCTTTCTGCACCTGCTCGACGATGCGGTTGAGGTTGGGCGAAAGCAGGGTGAAGGCAAAGCCATCCAGCATCAAGAAGGCCGCCAGCACCAGCAGGGCCTCTTCGAAACGCCACCCTCCCGGCTGATACCCACCCTGATAAAGCAGCGAAATCCCGAAAATGCTGCCCACGGCCCCGCCCAAGGCCGAGAGGGCCGCCACCAGAAAATTGCCCCGGTACTCGAGCTCCGCAGCCAGGGCGGTCCCCCAGAAGTGCTGTAGTATGCGCAGGTATCGCATATCGTCTTCGGGCCGCTTCCAATCTCTCAGCAACGCCCCAGGGTTGGGGTGAAGCATCCGGGCTTCGCGCCCCATCTACCCTACCCCCGAAACGGCCCCCCGCGCCACACCACCGGCCCAATGATTTTCACCGGGTCGTCGCGGTGGCGCACCACCGGCGGGACGCTGTGCCGGGCCGGATAAAACACGATATGTTCGCCTTCCTCCTGGTAGCGCTTAATGAGCATCCGCTCGCCCAGGCCGTCCCAGGCCACCACCACATCGCCGGCTCTGGGCATCCGCCCAATGTCCACGGCCACCCGGTCGCCCGGCGCGATGCTCTGGCCCATCCCCCGCACGCTCTCGGAGACCATGCAATCGCCGTTCACCGCATAGACCCGCACGTTCTCGGGCCGCACCCCCAGCGCTCTCAGATCTTCCAACGGGATGGAAACCAAACCCTCGCTGGACTCGGTGCTTTTGTGACCCGCCATAGCCGAGGCCTGGACGGGAAAAGTTGCAAAGTGCAGACCGGCCTCCAGACGCTTCAGGCCCTCGAGGGCTCCCTTTTCGGAAAAATCCAGCTCCAGACCGGTGGCCTGGGCGAACTGGGCCCAGCTCCAGCCCAGCACCCGCAGCAAAGCCCGCAGTTTGGCCGCCCCCAGTTGCAGGGTGGGGTGAACCAGGCCGCGCTCGAGGCGGCTGACCTCGGTCTGGTTGAGCAGCCCCGATTCCTGGGCTACCTGGCTCTGCGACTTGCCCAGGTACAGGCGCTGCTGGCGGATGGCGATGGCCCAGGGCGGTAGGTTCATGGTTCTCCTTCCGGTCATTCTAAGTCATTTTGATTAAGACGCAACTTGCCTATTCATATTGACTAAATGATATTTCATCTGTAACCAATTTACATACATATTTATGTTTATACCATAATACCATCCGCCCCCTCCTTGGAACATAGGTGAACCGTGGAACCAATCCCAAACACCCCCGACCTGCTATCCAACCTCGAGCCCTGGCAGCTTTTTGCCCTGGTAGGCGCATTTACCGGCGCAGGCGCGCTCTTGAAGGTGTTGCTGGAGAGCGTGCGGGGCGGGTTCTGGAAGCAGGCGCTGCGCGTGCTTAGCAGCGCCTTCTGGGGCATCCTGGGGGCCATTCTGGTCTCTGACTGGCTCACCCTCTCCCCTAAGAGCCTGCTGGTACTGGCCACGCTTTTGGGCTGGGTCGGCTTCGAGGCCACCCTCCGCAACCTGTTGAAGTGGGTCGGCAAGAAGGCTGATTTGAACCTCGAGCCCCCCAAACCCCCCCGCAAGAAGCCCCGCAGCAAAAGCAGCAACCCCGGCCCCAAATGACCCCGCTGGCGTCTTCGGGAAATTCTCCCGAGGCGTCTTTTGAGCATCACCCCGCGGGGCTCGAGACTTCGCAGGCATAGCGCCGAAACCACCCTTTGCAACAAGGTAGCAACCGCGGTCACTTTGCCCATAAAAACCAGCCGGTAGCATGAACAGCATGCAGCTCGGCTATTCCTTTTGCCCCAACGATACCTTTATTTTCTACGCCCTGGCCCATCAAAAAGTCGCCGCCCCCTTCCCCATCACCGAACTGCTGGAAGACGTCGAGACCCTCAACCGCTGGGCCCTGGAGGGCAGACTTCCCCTGACCAAAATCAGCTACGCCGCTTATGGCCGCTTGCGCGAGCAGTACGTGGCTTTGCGTTCCGGGGGGGCCTTGGGGCGGGGCGTGGGGCCGCTCTTGGTAGCCAAAAACCCTGTGGACAAACTTGTGGATAAGCGTATTGCCATCCCCGGTCGCAACACCACCGCCTTCCTGCTGCTCTCGCTTTTTAGTCCTGGTTTTATCCCCGTTGAGATACGCTACGACCAGATTATGCCCAGCGTGGAGCGCGGCGAAGTGGACGCAGGGCTGATTATCCACGAGTCACGTTTTACCTATCACCTGCACGGGCTGCAAAGAGTGCTGGACCTGGGCGAGTGGTGGGAGCAGGAGACTGGGCTTCCCCTCCCGCTGGGAGCCATCCTGGCCAGGCGGGATCTGGGCGCCCCCACCATCAGGGCGCTGGATCAAGCGGTGCGGGCCAGCCTGGAGTACGCCTACGCCCACCCCGAGGAGACCGTGGCCTACATCAGACAGCACGCCCAGGAACTGCAAGACGAGGTGATCTGGGCCCACATCCACACCTATGTCAATGCGTTTTCGCTGGACGTGGGGCCAGAAGGCGAACAGGCTGTAAACGAGCTGTTCAAACGGGGCGAGGCGGCTGGCCTGATACCTTCATCAACGTTGCCCAACTTTATCTAAACTTGGTACAAATTACAGCTACAACACCAGTCTCAAGACCCATTTCATCTACGCACAAAAGGCGTTTGGTTGGAATTCTTTGGCTTGCTTGAGACCTTTGTACAACCAACCCCTACCTGGTAGGACTCTTACAATCTGTATTCTCAGCCAGGGATGTTTCCTGTTTAGAGGCTAAATTGAAAGGTATGACTCCGGAGTTTATCACCCTGCTGCCCTCCGAAGCCAGGGCTGAAGCCGAGCGGGTGTTCCGTAGCTTCACGGCGCGGCGTAGCAGCTACGTATGCTATCCCGAAGACGAGGCCAAAACCTTGTATTTCGTGGTAGACGGCTGGGTACGCTTGTTTCAGCTCGGCCCTCAGGAGGAAGAGATCACCCTCACGGTGGTGGGAGCAGGCGAGATATTTGGCGAAGGGGCGTTGTTGCCTGCGGAGCGCTACGGGGTGTTTGCCGAACCGCTAATGGACTGTGAGTTGCTCTCGGCCTCGAGGGAAGATTTATTGCGCCTCACCAGCCGCTTCCCCGAAGCCCAGGCTGCATTTGTGCAACTGCTTTCGTGCAGGCTACGCAAAGCCGAGGAACGCCTGCGCGATCTGCGCTTCAAGGAAGTGTTGCCCCGCCTAGCCAAAGCGCTGCTGGCGGCCATGCGCAAGGGCGAGGAGGGGCTGGAAGTCACCCTCTCACACCAGGATCTGGCCCACCTGGCCGGCTCCACCCGCGAGACCATCACCAAGGTACTGGGTGAGCTGGCCATGAACGATACCATCGAACTGGGTTACCGCCGCATCCTGATTCTCAAGCCCGATGCGCTCAAGCGGGTCTCGTTGTAGAGGCGATGTTTATGGGTATGCCCATGAAGGCCCATCTGGGGAATTTTGCAGCGGTTGGGCCAAAACCGCAACAAGTTACGCTGTGACCCGCAGCCAAGCGATAGAATCCCTTAGCCATGCCCGACGCCCTGCGCCAGTTCCTGCCTTTCGGCATTGAAAATTTACCGGCTCTGCTACAGGCTCCCAGAGCCGCTCCGCGCGAAGCGCTGAGTGCGGGGCTGGTGGCTTATCTCAGGCGGTTGGGGGCACCCCAGGCCAGCCTCGAGGCCGCCCAGAGACTGGCCCATCCCAAAAGCCGGGCCATCGTGACCGGGCAGCAAGCGGGCCTTCTGACCGGCCCAGCCTTCACGTTTTATAAAGCCCATGCCGCCATCCAACTGGCCCACGATCACCACCAAGAGGATCGGCCCGTGGTTCCGGTGTTCTGGGTGGCCTCGCAAGACCACGACACCGACGAAATTTGCAGCATCGAACTCCTGGACTTTGAGGAGCGGGTGCATACTCTAAGGCTGAAGCTTCCCCCCGCCCACCCCGCCGGACGCATTCCCTTTCAGCCCTATTTCGCCGAGGTGTGCAGCCTGCTCCAGTCCTTTGGGGGGTATCCCGATATCCGCGAGCGCATCTGCCGGGCCATGGTGGGGAGCTGGAGCTACAGCGAGGTGTTTGCCCGTCTGATGCTGGAATTTCTCGGGCCCCGTGGGTTGGTACTCTTCGACCCCATGGCCCCCGAGCTGGCGCCGCTGTTTGTTCCGGGTCTGGAGCGCGAACTCGCCGACCCCCTGGCCTCTTCCGAGGCCATCAACCGCACCGCCCAGGCCATGAAAATGGCGGGCCTCGAGGCCGCCCTGGGTCGAGGCGAGGCCGCTACCAACCTGTTTTTGGAAGGCCCCGATCAAATTCGCCGCCTGTTGCGCTTCCGCAACGGACACTTCGAGGACGGCGAGCAGCGCTACACCCCCGCCGATCTGCGGGCCATCCTGACCACCGACCCAGCCCGCCTCACCCCGGCGGCTGGCCTGAGGCCGGTGTTGCAAGACACGGTGCTGCCCACCGTGGGCTTTGTGGTGGGGCCAGGCGAACTTAAATACGTCGCCGAGCTGGGCGGGGTCTATGCTTTGCACGGGCTGGAACCCCCCGCTGTGATTCGCCGCATGGGCCTGACCCTCCTCGAGCCCCCCATCGAGCGAATTCTCAATAAATACGGCCTCGAGGCCTGGGCTTTCCAGGCCAACCCCGAAGGTGCATTCAAGGCTGCCCTGGCCCGACAGGACGCGAGGGCGCAGGCCATTCAGGCCCACCTCGAGCGTATCGCCGCCGAGTTCGAGCAGATCCAGGCCCTGCTCTTCGACCCCACCCTCACCCGCTCCCGCCACCGCGCGCAGGTACGCGTTCAGCACGAGTTAGAACGTCTTCAGCGCAAAATCCTGGATAACGCTCTTCATCAGGAGAACACCATCGGCGCACAGTTCGCCCGGTTGCAGCGCCACCTGGCGCCCCCAGGCCCACAGGCCAGCCACATCCCCCAGGAGCGGGTCTATCCATTCCCGATGTACCTGCTCAAGCACGGCGAACGGGTACTGGAAAAGCTCGAGCAGCTCCCTGCGACCGGCAACCACACCCTTAGCCTGAGCTGATACCGTTTCCGCTTGAATCCTTCACCGTTGGACGTAGTCAGAGGTGAAGGATTCAAGCCGACCGAAATGCGTATGACCGCCTCGAGGGGTGCGGTTTTCGATGCGCGTTACCTGAAGACCAGATGAACACGCTGGCCCCAGACTGGCACGTATACTGGGTAAGGTTGCAAGATGCTGCGCGTCTGGGTCACTTTTTTCCTATTGCTGGGGTCTGCTTTTGCCCAGCAAGACCTGTTGCTGCGGGTTTTGCTCACCGAGGCACCCGCGGCGAGCGTTCAACTGGGGGCGCACCAGCGCAATACTGCCTACGGTAGCCAGGATTTTGGCGCGGGCACGCTACGGATTGCGGCAGGGCCAAGCGAGGTACTGGTGGCTGGGCAGAGCGTCGGGCCCTGGGTGGAGTTGGCCCCAGCCGATGGCTTTACCCTGGGTGGACGCCCCTACCGGGGCAACCTCCTGGCGGTGTGGCAGGCCGGAAGGGTGCTCTTCATCAACCGGGTCTGGCTCGAGGACTACCTGCTGGGGGTGGTTCCCAGCGAGGTTCCGGCCTCCTTCCCGGACGCGGTGTTGCAAGCCCAGGCCATTCTGGCCCGCACATTCGCACTCTACCGCCTGAACCCCCAGGGTCTTTATGACCTATGCGCCACCGAACGCTGCCAGGTCTACCTGGGGCGCTCGGTAGAAACCGCCCGCCACACCAGCGCGGTCTACGCGACCCGCAGTCTAATCGTCAGCTATAACCAAAAACCCATCACCGCCGTCTACCATTCCGATTCAGGTGGCTATACCGCAGCCTCGGCGGAGGTTTGGGGCAGCAGCGTGCCCTACCTGGTCTCGCGACCCGATCCTTTCGCCCAGAGCCCCGGCAGCTCCTGGAGCCGTACCCTCTCGCCGGCAGCCGTGGCCCAAGGCTTGGCCAGCCAGGGCTTTCAGGTGGGCACCGTGCAGTCCATAGCCCCTCTTTTCATCAGCGAGAGCGGCCGCCCGCTTCGACTTCGCATCGTGGGCAGCAGCCGCAGCGTAGAGCTCGATGGGCCCCAGTCCACCCGTCTTCTAAGGGGCCTGGGGCTACCCTCCACCCGGGTGCGCTTCGATGGCTGGCAGGTGTTTGGGCAGGGCAGCGGTCATGGTGTGGGCATGAGCCAGTGGGGCGCCCGTGGGCTGGCCCTGCAGGGCTGGGATTTCCGGCAAATTCTAGGCTACTACTATCCCGGCACTTTTCTCAGCAGCTTCGAGGTGGTGGCCGGTTTGCAGGACAAACTTTACAGGGCCGGATACCCCTCCCTCACAACCTATTGGTTACACACCTTTTCAAGCAGTCCAACCCAAACTCCAGCGGCCTGGCTGGTGAAAGAGCCCCAGTACACCGTTAGGGGCCGCAAATCTGTGGGGGATTGAGGGTATACGCCTTGTCTCGGCAAACTTTGAAAAGTCCAATAACGCGGAGAGACCCTTGCATAAATCCTCAAACTCCAATCACGTAGCATTGTCATCCACGAAGGATAAACTTTGATACCAACCAGGTGCAAACGATTTTCTGCGGCGAACTACGCATTGAAACTACGGGTTTTTGCATGATGTTGCAACTACTGAGCAGATTTACATAACATCTAGTTTTGGATCAACCCACACCTTCAGGACAATCTGGGTCAATCTACCATTCGCTTAACATTTTCTTGCTTATATTGAAGCATGACCATGCGACGTGTGTTGGTAAGCGGTGTGCTGGTGCTCGGGATGGTCAGTCCGGCACTGGCTTCCCCAGCCCAGGATCTTTTCGACCAGGCCACTTTCCTGATTGGATTTTATTACAACGGCCCCGCCAAAGTACCCAACTTTCGCGAGTTGCGAAGGCAGTACCAGCCCCAACTCGATCAGCTCTGCGCCGCCGAGCGCGAACGCTGTGGCTTCGACAAGGCCAGGCAGGTTATCGGGCGCATCGTGCAGGATATTGCCGATCCCTTCACGGTGCTGATGACCCGCGAGCAGCTCATTGACGATCAGCGGTACGGAGCAGGGCTGGGGCCTGCCGCCCCCCGGATTGGGGTCTGGGTACGCGAAACCCCTCGTGGACTGGTGGTGAGCGAGGCCTTCCCCGGCGAACCGGCTTTCGAGGCCGGGTTGCGGCGCGGCGACCTGATTACCCAGATCGGAGGACAGCCGGCCACCCTCGCTCGCTTAACAGCGGCTGAGACCGCACGAAACGCTTTTAGCCTGAGTTATAGCCGCCAGGGCAGCGCCCGCACCCTCAGCCTCACCCCGCGGGTTGCCGAGGCCACCATGCAGCCCAGGCTCGAGATCAACAACAACATCGCCTATCTGCGCATCTACCACCTGTACAGTTCCGATGAATACTCCACTGCCGAACGCATCCACGATGCCGCCCGCCGGGCCGAACAGGCCGGTGCGCGGGGTATGGTAATAGACCTGCGCGACGCCCTCACCGGCTATGACTCCGAAGCCCTTCTGGGCGCCTCGGCCTTTACTGGAAAGGGAGGTTTCATCTACGATCGTCGCTTCCAGGGACAGGACGAAACCCACACTGTCGAAAGCGGCAAGCTATTCGTACAGGCCGAAGGGGGCGATAAGGAAGAGCAAAGCGCAGTCGAGCAGCCCTATCTGGCCCGCATCCCGGTGGTGGTGCTGGTCAACCGCAATACCATCAATTCAGCCGAGATGTTGGCCTACTTTTTACAGGCGGCAGGGCGCGCCAAGGTAGTGGGCGAACCTACCGCCGGAGCCCTGGGTATGTCGGGCAGCGCCGAAGGCCCTCTGCTCAATGGCGAGTTTATCGCGGTTTCTTCGCTGCGGATGCGCAACCTGGATGGCTCACCCTTTCCCCTCAAAATTACCCCAGATGTCGTCGTTGAAGACAATTTAGAAGCCCTCTTCGCAGGGCGTGATGTGGCGCTGGAACGCGCCCTGGAAATGCTGCGGTAGGTGGATGCTATGCGTAAACTGTTTGCAACCCTGGCCCTGGTACTTGGCTCGCTGTCGCTGGCTTCACCGGCACAAGACCTCTTCGACCAAGCCAGCTTCTACGTGGAGTTCTACTACAACGGCCCTGCCACCCAGAATCTCAAGGAACTTACCACCCGCTACCAAACCGAACTGGATCGTACTTGCGCGCCTCAGAAAGACACCTGCTCCTACGACCAGGCCGTGCCCATCATCCAGCGCATGATTGGCGAGTTGGACGACAATCACACCTACTACCTCAGCCCCGAAGCCCTGCGTGGAAGCCGTGAAAGCCGCCAGGGCAACGCACCCTCCCGCACCCTCCGTATTGGCGTGACCCACCTGCCCATTCCGGGCTCGAGGGACCGTCTGGTGGTGGATGTGGTGGAGGGTGGCCCTGCCGACGAGGCTGGACTGGCCTATGGCGACCGCATTGTGGCGGTCAATGGGCGGCCCTTGAGCGAACAATCCGACGACAACCAGGCCGCCCAGTTTTTGGTACAGGCTGTGCAGACAGGCCGCCCGGTGGTGCTCACTATCCTGCGGGGCCCCCAGCGCCAGCGCCTCGAGATTACCCTGACCGGGCGTGAAATCAACCTAGCCCGCTTCCCCTCGTTGCGCATTCGGCCCGATGGGGTAGCCGTCCTCAAAATTCCCGATTTCGACGCCCAGGGCCAGGTGGGACGCCGGGTGCACGAGCTGGTGCGTGAGGCCCAGCAGAAAAATGTCCGGGCCCTAATTCTGGAGTTGCGCGGTAACAGCGGGGGTCTGCTCAACGAGATGATCTACTCGGCAGCCGCCTTCCTAGATGAACCTTTTGTGGCCCTGGTAGACCGCTACCAGACCGAGCGCACCGAATTCCGCATCCGAGATGGGCGTTTCAGCCTAACCCGCAACGGCCAGAGCGAAAATGCTAACCTACCCATCGTGGCCCGTTGGCGTGGGCCCTTGGTGGTGCTCATTGACGAAAACACTGCCTCGGGGGGGGAGTATCTGGCCTCGGCCATCCAGAAGGCCAAGCTGGCGCCCCTGGTAGGGGTGGCTACGTTGGGCATCGGCAACACCACCACCCGCCCCCTCAACCTGATTAACGGTGGGGCTTTGAGCATCTCCTATAACCGCGCTTTCTTTGCCGATGGCACCCCCTATCCTGCCAGAGCCACTCCAGATTTCGTGGTGGAGAACTCCCTCGAGCAGCTCGCCAACACCGGACGCGACCTTCCGCTCGAGAAGGCTTTGGAAGCGTTGGGAATCCGGTCGGCCAACCGATAAGCACATAGCCCATACCTTCCCACTACCCCCGTTTCCTTGCAGGAGTGTCGCGCACCGGGTGGGTAGAATACTAAAGACTGTCTTAAAATCCTCTAGTTGGGAGGGAAGATATTAAGACAGTCTCTAACCCGACCAACGGGGGTTTTCTAGGATTCAAAAAGATAGCCTCATAAGGTTTTTCGTTTGAAGATTATCTTTTTGAATCCGGTATCATACCGTTTCCGCTTGAATCCTTCACCGTTGGACGCAGTCAGAGGTGAAGGATTCAAGCCGACCGAAGGGAGTAGAAAAGCATTTCGGTAGTATCGTTTAGGCTTGCCGAAGTGAACGATACTACCGAAATGCGTATCAAACAACTACCCCAGCCGCCTTTACTGAAGGATCAGCCGAACCAGTTCCTGTGGATTTTCTTGCTGCGGCAAGTGCCCACAGCCAGGAATGAGGTGAAGTTTTGCGCCAGTAATCCAGCTCGAGAGCAGCTTTCCCGCCTCCGCTGGAATGGGCAAGTCTTGTTCGCCCCAGACAATAGTGGTGGGCACGTTGACCTGACCCAGCCTGGCAGGGTTGGGATGACCCAACAAGCTCTCCAAAGCCATCCAGCGGAAGGTGGAGAAGTAAGCCCGCCGCTGGTCGTCGCTCCAGACCCGATCCCAGACCCGCTCCCGCAAAAACTGGCGCTCTTCCGGCGGCAGGGCGTCCAGGCTGGCATAGTAGGGCCGCAGGCTCTCAAAAGCAGCCTCCTGTGAGCGGCGGAAGCTGTTGTATAGCTTTTCGCCCTGGCCTGGTATCAAGAATATGAGCTGCACCCGGTTGAGCCTGCCCCGCACCGGCGGGCCATCCACCAGCACCAGCCGCGCCACCAAGTCGGCCCGCCGCTGAGCCACCCGCAGGGCCACCGCGGCCCCCATCGAGCTGCCCACCAGGACGGCCTGCGGAATCTTAAGGTTCTCCAGCAGGGCGGCCATTGTATCGGCAAAAAAGTTGAGGGTGTAGGCCCGCCGGGGGTGCTCCGAGCGGCCAAAACCCGGCAGGTCGGGGGCCACCACCCGGCCCCGCCCGGTCAACAGCGGAAACACCTTGCGCCAGCTATCGGCCTCGTCGCCCAGGCCATGAATCAGCAGAAAGGTGGGGTCTGGGGCCTGGGCCGGCCCGGAGTCGTAGAGGTGTAGACCCACCCCGTTTACAGTCAACCTGCGTTGGTAGGGCTTCAGATGGTCGGGAACGGTAAATTTAGGCGTCATAGGTTCCTAGGGTATTGGGGCTTGGCCTTCCCCGCTCAGCCCCTCAAATTGCCTCCATCAGGTGCTTGAAGGCCTCGGGCAGCTCGGGCTTGGCCCCGCCGTTGGCCCAGCTAAACCGCCTATCGCTCAGGCTGCCCGGCCCCACCCCCATACCCTGGAGGAACAGCCCGGTGTAGTCCAGCGGCCCCTGTACGGTCTCTCCGCCAAAGGTTTCCGCGAAGCGCTGGACCTCGAGGGGATGCCCGAAGTGAAAAGCGTAGGTATGGGCCAGCGCCTGCCATAAGAAACGGGGCTGGATGGGGGGGTTGGAAAGCTCGCCTGTTCGGCGCAGAAACACCGAGGCCCGTCCGGGACGCAGGCGCAGGGTGGCCTCGAGCACATCCCCCAGCACCCCAAAGCTGCCCACAAAGGGGCGCACCAGGTCGTAGCCCTGCACGTTTTTTACCGTCAGGCCGCCAGCCTGAATAATCTTGCCTTTGGGCGACCTGAACTTGAGCCCCAGCACCTCGCTGCCCATAAAAAAAGTCTGGGCAAAGCCGCCGCGCTTGAGCAGGCCGTCCAGGCCCCCCGGCAGTTCGACCGGGGGAAAGGGCGGAAACAGCCCCTGGGGCAGGGCGGCCCAGACCTCGAGCAAGGGCGTGTCGCCGCTGGCGATGAGGTACTGGTCGGCGGCGGAAACCTGAAGTACCGGCACCCCTTTATGCTATTCAGTTAGGCCTAGCGAAACAACCCACAGCGTTCGGGGTAGGGGTCGGGGATGCGGCCCGGCTGGGCGGAAAAGCCCATCGCATAGCCGGCCCTGGTCTCGGGCCAGCCCAGTAAAAAAGGCTCGCCGGTGCGGGCAAAGTTGAGCCACTGGGCCTGCAAGGCCCGAGCCAGGGGGCGGGAGCTTTCCAGGGCTTCCTGGGTCAGGAACAGCGCCAGCGCGGGCCAGCTCGTCTCGGTGCCAAACAGCAGGGGTAGCTCAATCCCGTGGAAGCTGCCCAACCCCTCGAGCACCGGCGAGGCCCAGTCCACCAGGTAGCTGTAGGTGGGCGCGTGCGCAGCCTGGGCCAGCCCAGCGGCCAGTGTGGGGCAGAGCAGAATCCGGTCGGTCTGGAGGTAGGCCCAGGCCTCGGCGGGGGAAGCGGTGCGGGCCCGGTAAAGCTGCTCGGCTCGAGCCCCCTGCCCCGGCAGTTTTTCCTCTACACGCCGGGCAAACCCGGCCCAGTCGGACGGGCCCGCAAGACGCTCCCCCCAGGTCTCCTGGGCGGTGGCCCCAACCACCAGAGGAACGCCCGCCGCATCCCCCTCGCGCAAGGCCTGGAGGGGTACTTTGTTCAACCGAACCCCGTCCAGATGGGGCTTCCAGGGCACCTCGGCAAACTCCCCGGCCTCGACCCTTTGCAAAAGCGCCCCGATGCTGCGATCCTCAAGCGGGAAGAGGCGCTCTAAAGGAATCCGGCGCAAACAGGCCAGGTCGCCCGCCCCGCACCCCATCCGCGCGGCCCACTGCTCACCCCAGGCCAGCCCCTGTTCCAGGGTGCGCACGTACTCGCACCCCCCCGACTGAATAATGGCCTTGTGGAAGAGGCCCCTGGCCGCCGGGGCGGCCAGCAGGGTGCAGACCGCCATCCCCCCCGCCGACTGCCCGAAGAGGGTTACGTTATCGGGGTTGCCCCCAAAGGCGGCGATGTTGCGCTGTACCCAGCGCAGGGCCTCGAGCATGTCCAAGAGCCCGTAGTTACCGGTGGAGCCGCGGGGGTCTTCGCCCTGCAGCGCGGGCAGGGCCAGCCAGCCCAGCGAACCCAGCCGGTAGTTGAACCCCACCACCACCGCGCCCTGAGAGGCCAGGGCCGTGCCGTCGTAGAGGGGCTCGGCCCAGCTACCGCCGGTATAGCTGCCCCCGTGAATAAAGACCATCACAGGGTAGCCCCCGGACGGGGGGGCGGCCATGGGCATCCAGACCCCCAGGTTCAGGCAGTCTTCGCTCTGGGGAGGGATGTACCCCCCTAGTCGGGTGGTGAACACCCCGCGCTGGGGGCAGGCCGGGCCTGGCTGGGTGGCCTTGAACACCCCCTCGAGGCGCAATACCGGCTGTGGGGCTTTCCAGCGTTCGGCCCTGGCATAGGGGATGCCCAGAAAATAAGCCACCTGGGCTTGTTCGTTGAGGCCACCCTGAATGCGTCCCTGAGGGGTGAGTACAAAAGCCGATTGACCATAAGCTACGCCGAGCAAAACCCCCAAAACAACTATCCAATGCATGTTTTTATTGTGCTCGAGAAGTGGGGTTTCTGGCTGTGTCCAGGGCCAGGGTATCGAGGTTAGTGACTCATCCCATCGGTAAATGGTCAAACGGCAAGGGTTTAAGGCCGAAGGTATTAGGGGTTTTGGATGGTAATACCAAGTCTGCTTTCAAACCAAGTCCCTCAAGCGCAGAGATGGTATAAAACTGGTTCTCGGCCCTGGGCTTTTAGCCCTCCAGCGTATGCAAGATACAGCGGGCTTGCTACCAGAGGTAGAGCAGGGCAATTTTGAAGGGGTAGCGGTCGGAAAGGCCCACCTCGAGAGCGATCGGATCTAGATACAGCCGCCCGCCCAGACCATAGGCCACGTTGAACCCCCCCTCGATACCCAGCCCCACATAGCCCGAGATGGCCCCGCCGGGAATCTCGAGGCTGGCGACCGGCCCTAAATGGAAACCAAAGATGCTCCCCACCGTGTTAAAGCTCAGGTCTATCCCCAAGCCTGCCGAAAGCGAGAGATCGGCCACCGTGAGGGCCGGCAACAGGTTGGCCTTAAGCAGCGCCCAGACCTCCACCGAATCGAAGCTGGTGGGCACGAGCACCTCCATATCCAGCCCCGTGTCAATCCCCAGCGGGCTGAAGGGCAGACCCAGGCTGCCCTGAACCATTAGCCCACGCCCAATCCCAAACCCCACCCCCACGGTATTTTCGGGGTAGGCCGGGGCCTGGGCAAAAGCAAGACCAACCACCAACGTCAGCAGAGCAAAGAGTCGCTTCATGGTTCCTCCAAAGTCTGCCCCATCATAACAGGACGGCATCAGGGAAAAACGGGTTGGGAGCCATTCCCGGTTTCTTCCTGCTGGCGCCCCACAATGCCGGGAAACACCGGGGATTCAAGAGCAATACAGAAGAATTCCAATGTGATTGTCTGAATATCCGTGGGCCTGCAACTTTGCATACCTTACGGACAGGGAAAGGAATACCCTCCCCGCCTAGCGCGCACACGGCTTGGCGGCGTGGTGGTCGGTGAGGTATTTCTCCAGGTTGGTGCTCTCGCCGCCTGCAAAGCTCAGGGTCAGGTTTTCGCCCAGAATGCAGTTGCGGTTGGCATCGTCCAGCACCCCTTTGAATTCGGCAGACTTGCCATCGAACTGCACCGAGCCCTTGCTGAAAGCGATGTGGAGCGGGTCGCGGCGGAATTCGGTGGCCTCGAAGCTCAGGGCAAAGGTTTTCTTTAGATTGCTCAGCGTGGCAGCAGCCTGCATATTGGTGGCCAGGATGCTGGCAAAGTTGCCGCAGCGCGCCCGCACCACCGTGCCCCCGGTGGTCACATCCCAGGCCAGGTTAACGGTCTCACCGCCCCCCTTGGCGACAAGGTCGCCCTTGGTGGTGAGGTTGTTGCCGATGTTCCACTCGAGGTTCTTCACCTCAATGAGCCGCCCTGCACCGGCTTTTTCCAGGAATGCCGTCACTTTCATCTGGTCGGGCAGATCGAGCACCTTGCGCCCACTTACACAGCGGCTATCGGGAAAAAGGCTGGTGCGGCTCAGGCTGGCGACCACTGCGTTGCCCACCTTGATGGAGCCGACCAGTTTGGTGGGGGCTTCAAAAATCGCATCGTTGCTGGCGCTGTAGTGCCCCAGCACCGTGGCCGAGGCGGTTCCACTGGTGGAGCCGTTCCAGTCCAACAACAGTTCGGCGGTCTGGCCCTGGGCCGTGCGCCAACGTACCAGATAGTCGTCGCTATCGGTACGCACACAGCTTCCACTGGTACAGTCCCAGCTTCCGCGGGTTAGCCGGGTTTCGGTAGCCTGTAGCGTGACCCCATCCCCCGGTGCTTCGACCAGGGCTGCACTGGCAGCCCCCATCCCCGGCAGCCCCAACAGGCGGCCCAGGTCAATGTTGACAGGCGCGTTCAAATTGCGCAGGTAACCTGCCAGCTCCCCCGGCAAGCTCTGCATTACCTTGCTGGCACTGTCGTCGAAGCTCTTGGTTGCCAAGGCGCTACCGCCGGGTGAGGCCGTTGCACCGCCCCCTGAGGGTGGATTTTCGTTATTTGCATCCCCACAACCTGCCAACACAGCAGCCATGACCAGCGTCAGCCAGAAGCCATGTTTCATCGGGTTCCCCTTCCTTCTCAAGAAAAATACCCCGGCAGCCCTTCAGATGCGGCTCATGTTTTTGCCACCCCCTTTAGCGAGGCTTAAGAGAAACGCATCGAGCTTCGCAGCCATTCCAACCCTGTGCGTAAGGGGCGCTAAATGCGCCCCCATCGTGTTGCCCACCGTTACGCTGTAGGGCATGTCGTGTGATGGTGGGAACCTCGACAAACACCAAACCCTTTAGCCACAGGCAGCGGGGTCATGCTCCACTTATAGCCCGCACTGGGTGCTGGGTCTCCTCCATCTCCAACAGATGCGCTATCTACACATTGGTGTATTAACTGTTACGTGTAGTGAGTGATAAAGTACACGTTTTTGTAGGTGTTGCACATCTTGATATACACACAGCGAGATTTTGTTGCCCAAGCCATACTCAGGACAGGAGGAATTGCAATGTCCAAACTGACGCCCGAGATGAAACTGGAAGCCGACAAACTCCGCCGCGAATGGGAGAGCAACCCTCGCTGGAAAGGCATCAAGCGCGACTACACCGCCGAGGATGTGGTGCGCCTGCGCCCCAGCCTTCTGCCCGAGCAGACCTTAGCCAAGGCGGGGGCCGAGCGCTTGTGGGAGCTCTTGCACACCCGCCCCTATGTGAACACCTTTGGGGCCTACACCGGGGCCCAGGCGGTGCAGATGGTCAAGGCCGGCCTCGAGGCCATCTACCTCTCGGGCTGGCAGGTAGCGGGCGATGCCAACCTGGGTGCCCAAACCTACCCCGACCAGTCGCTCTACCCGGCCAACTCGGTTCCGGCGGTGGTCAAGCGCATCAACAACGCGCTCACCCGGGCCGACCAGATCGAGCGCAGCGAAGGGAAAAGCGAGCGCTACTGGTACGCACCCATCGTGGCCGACGCCGAAGCTGGGTTTGGCGGCCCCCTGAATGCCTTTGAGCTGATGAAGGGCATGATCGAGGCCGGGGCGGCCGGGGTGCACTGGGAAGACCAGCTCAGCAGTGAGAAAAAGTGCGGACACCTGGGCGGAAAAGTTTTGATCCCCACCCAGCAGCACATCCGCGCCCTCAACGCGGCGCGTTTAGCCGCCGATGTCGCGGGCGTGCCCAGCATCATCATCTGCCGTACCGACGCCGAGGCCGCCACCCTGCTCACCAGCGATATCGACGAGCGCGACAGGCCCTTTGTGAAGGAAGGCGAGCGTACCCCTGAGGGCTTCTATCGGATTCGCAACGGCCTCGAGGCCTGCATCACCCGCTCGCTGGCCTACGCCCCCTACGCCGATTTGTTGTGGATGGAGACCAGCACCCCCGACCTGGAGGTAGCCCGCCAGTTTGCCGAGGCCATCCATGCGGTCTACCCCGATAAGATGCTGGCCTACAACTGCTCCCCCAGCTTCAACTGGAAAAAGAACCTCGACGACGAGACCATCGCCAAGTTCCAGCGCGAGCTGGGCGCCATGGGCTACAAGTTCCAGTTCATCACCCTGGCCGGCTGGCACAACCTCAACTACCGCACCTTTGAGCTGGCCCGGAGCTACAAAGAGCGCGGCATGAGCGCCTTTGTGGAGCTGCAGCAGCTCGAGTTCGCCGCCGAAAAGGACGGCTTTACCGCGGTCAAGCACCAGCGCGAGGTGGGTGCGGGCTACTTCGACGAGGTGCTCATGGCTATTACCGCCGGACAGGCCTCTACGGCGGCCCTGGTGGGCTCGACCGAGGAAGCCCAGTTTCATTAAGCCATCAGCAAAAGACAAGGCGGCAGTAAGGTTTTCTTCTGCCGTCTTTAGCTTTATAGGCTGTCTCTTAACGAAAAAAACCAAGCTGCCGGGCTTGTTCTAGCAAACGCACGGCATGTCTAGCTTGTTTGTAGGAGATGTGGCCCTTTCGTACATAAACCCCGAGGCTAAAAATAAACTTGCGTTCCCAACTCAAGAAATAATCGTGCTCTTTAGCCCAATGTGCAAGCTCGAACCACAATTCCGGGTTAGTGGCGAGTATCTGCTTTATCTTGGCTTGGTCTTCTGGGTCAATTTCATCCTGCTGCAATGAAAGGGGTGGCTTGTTCTCAGCCTTCCTAGGAAGTTCAAGCAAAGTCTGATCTCTAAGCCCGCTGTCAACGGGCTTGAGCAGCTCTATGTCGGCAGAAAGCTCTAGAGAATCGGTCTTTAGAGAATCCGTTGGTGAGTTGTTTGAAGTGGACATAGTGGGCTGCGCTGACTGGGGCACTACCGGCCGCAAATAGTCTTCCCTCAGGACATAACCCACACCGCGTACGGTGTGGATGAGACTGCGCTCACCCATGGCTTCCAGTTTATTGCGCAAGTAGCCGATATACACATCTACCACGTTGGAGCGACCCTGATAACCAGGCCAGATTTTTTCTTCGATCTCGAAGCGGCTGAAGACTTTGCCGGGGTTCTTGGCGAGCAGCTCGAGTAATTCAAACTCCTTTCCGGAGAACTCAATTCGTCGCCCACCTCGATACACTTCGTGGCTCTCTAGGTTGATGACCAAATCCGCAACCCGAATGACATTTTCTGTTAGGCTGTTCAGCTCTGGCGGGTTATTCGGATCACTCCATCCAAGCATCGTTTCGGTATTAGATTCGGCTTCAGTATCGAAGGATAGTGTACTAGTGGCGTGAGATGTGGGTTCGGGATGTTTAGAACTAATTTCTGGTGTGATGCCTAATTTCGTCAACTCATTTTTTAGCCATTCCAATGTAGATATTGGGTCGCGGTAGTAGCTACTTCCGCGAATGCGAATGAATTGCCAGCCCAGGCGCTCGAGCACTCGTTGACGCTCAAGATCTTCTAGCCATTTCTCTGGTGGGTGATAGCGGTCACCATCACACTCTACTGCGACGCGCTTACTTGCGCCCTCAACTACCAAATCAATGCGATAGCTCCCAACCTGCCATTGAGCTCGCACACGGTATCCAGCACGGGTGAGATACTCTAAAATTTCTCGCTCAAAGGGCGACTCTGCCTTAGCCCCCTCTACTCTAATTTGGTCAAGTGAGCGCTCAGGATGCAGCGCATGCTCAATTAGCAAACGCCGGAGGTCGTTAGGCTTGAGGTCAACCGCTGGATCAAGAGAGTACACAACCCACATTTGATCTCTCGCTCGACTAGCAGCCACATTGAAACGTTGCCTCCAGAGTTCGGCATCGCGGAGGGGTAAAGGAGCACCGTCGCTTATATCTACCAACGACAAGAACATCACATCCCGTTCATCCCCCTGGAACTGCGCAGGGTTCCCGCATAGCAGACGACGGTTTGCCAATTCGCTCGGAGGAATTTCCTCTCGCAACATTTGCTCAATCAGTAAAGCTTGCTCCTCGCCAACCATGGAAATGACTCCAATGGTTTTTCCCCTATATAAGGGATCGGCAATGCAGCGTTTGATTATGTCGACAATTTCCCGAGCTTCAGCAGGGTTACTTTTACCTTTGCGATAACCTTTTACACGCACGGCCCGAACAGATGGTTTCAGGGGAGAATGGCTAGACTCACGTAGCGGATTAATCTTGCCCCCATAGCAAAGCACATTACTGAACTGAATGATCTCCGGAACCGAGCGGAAGTGCTCACGCAGCATAACCTGGCCGCCAAATGATTCGGCAGCAATATCGTAAATCGAGCGTGCGCCATCATACAAAGCGGCGTTGGGAATACCCTCTAGTTGTTGATGTAAACGCCGCACTTCCTCTATGTTTTCTCCAACGGCCAGTGGGCTAACCTGTTCTTTATCACCTACCACAATAATCTTGCGAGCCATTGCGAACAAGATCAGACCGAAAAGGTCGGTTTGACTGGCTTCATCAACAATCACCACATCAAAGAGTTCGTGTTCTGGATTGAATTGCTCAATTACACGAGCCAGTGGCATAATCCAAACGGGCACGGCGGAACGGCATTCCGCCATCAGTCGAGCAGCCTCAGCTCTAAGGCGTGGTGCCCGTTTACCCGTACCTTTACCAATTTTCTTGACCGTGTTTAACCATCCGACTAGAGCCTGTCTTTGCTTCAGATTAGTTTTTCGTATTTGCGATGCCCAAGCCTTACGTTCTATCAAGTCAGTGGTTACCTGATGGAGCACCTTTTCGGCATTTGCAATCTGGGTTTGCAAATCGTTTATAGATGTAGCAGAGCGAGCATCGAGCTCCTGTGAAAGCAACCGACAAAGCCATGCGTTCTCTGGCTCCTTGGGAACTACAGAAGAGCCATGCTGCCCCTTTCGGTTTGCAATGGCTTGAGCCCATTCGGGGGCTAGCTGACGAATCCGTTCTAGTAAAGATGTGCGACGCTGCCACAAAGGCAACAAGGCCCACAAACGTTGCAGCTCCTTGTAGGCCTCCAAATAGTTTTCAGGGGAGCGCTGAGCCAAGCTTTGAGACAGAGCAGCGCTAATGCGATTACGTTTTTTGTCCAACGTGTTAAGTGCTTGTTTGATATGGCTTTCACACACAATTTTTCGAATTTGCATCTTTTTGGCTGCTAAAATGACGGGAAGTTGTTCCAAGGCCACCTTTATGCGCAAAAGTTCGCCGTTTGGAGCGGGATTAAGTGGCTGGAGGCGCATCAAATTGGCAAATTCAAAGCCAGCTTCGGCGAGTTGATTTTGGAACGGATAATAGTGATCCGGGTACCACTTCAGACTTTCTTCCAAAATTGGTATGAACTGCCCAGCTATTCTCTCCGGCTCAGCAGAATCTAACTGCACACCACCCGCTGTAGTGACAAGCGCTTTCCAGTGTCTTAGCAGTTGTTGTCGCCCTACAAGCAGGCGGGCTTTTATTTCGAGAGCGCGGAAATGTTCGAGTGTAAATGGCCTATCAGAGTTCACAAGTGCTTTTTGAATAAAAGCCTTCCACTTTGGACGAAATGCAAGGTTTACTCCGTTTAGTCTACCACCATTCTTCAAGAAGTCAGCTATCTCTCGGGCTAAATTGGCCTGCTCCTGCAAAGGTATATCTGCTGGCAACGAAGGGGCGTAGCGTATTGACAGCTCTAGGGCTTCGCTAGACAGCTTTTGAACAATGTTTATCTCTCTTAAAAGCTCTACCCAGCTCAACGAAAGTTGTGGATCACTACCTGCCATGATGGCCGAATACTGCCAAGTCTCGGCTTTTTGAAGAGGTATAAGCAACTGTTCTAGCCTTTTAGATAAGGCTTCGATCTGATCCATAGATGGTTCACGAAGCCATAACCCTGCTTGCTCAACGCCCGACACTGTTGGGTCTTGAGTAAGCTTAATCCATTCCTCGACCAAAAGAGGATTGGGAAGGCTCTCTAAATTAGGCAATCCAGAGTGCAACTCAGCCTCATCATCTGGAGTGAGTTTAGAATTTGATGCATAAATTTCAGCCAATTCCTCCGTTGAAACTGGCATAGGAGAATCTTTGAGAATGCGACCTGGTATCCAATCGACCTCTTGCTCTTGATACTGGCGAACTAATTGTGCAGCTTCGGAAGGGGCAAAACCTCTACCTAAAGCCACCATCTCACGATACTCTCCACCCAAAGCCTCGATTAAAAGCTGCCTTTTTTGGGCCAGCTCTTCTAAAAGCCTGTTGCGGGTTTGTTCTAGAGTACGGGCTTCTTGCTCTAATCTCTCTGCGCCCTCCCCAAGTTTTTGCGTAATGAACGCTACCGCGTCTTCAAGCTGTTTTCGGCTTTCCTGGTCACTATCAAGAACACTCACACACAAAGGTTGTAACTCTGGTGAAACTTTATCTCGCAGAACACGCAATGCCTTTGAGGTATGTGCTGTTACCAGCACACTGTTACCTTCAGCCAATAGGTGGCCTACAAGATTAGCAATGGTATGAGTTTTCCCCGTTCCAGGCGGCCCCTGCACTACTACACTAGGATGCTTTTTGAGATTCTTGACTAGCAGAAGTTGTTCACGGTTGGCAGGCTTGCTAAGCAATACGTCTTGTACATCCCAAGTATTTAGAGTTGTTTTTCCAGGAGAGGAATCATCGAAAGGAGCATAGGCTGGCTCAGCCCCAACCACCCTTTGCAACGGCTCGAGGATGTTTATACGCTCTGGAAGAACTCTCAAGACCCCCTGAATGGCACTAGAAAAACCTTGGCTGCGCGGGCGCAGAAATAGCGTAGCAGCTCGACCAATTACTGGAATATCCGAACCTTCTTTAGGAAAACCATCTCCTATAAACTGTCCTTTGGCGCTCAAAAAGTTAACCAGATATTTGTAGAACCCATTTGACTCTGGAGCCAGCGGGTGATAGGACTTACTCTCCTGTTCTGAACGAATTTGAGCCTCCGCGCTCTGATTCTCGCTGACAACTCTTACCACAGAACCGTAGAATTCTGGTGGGGTGTCTGCTTCTACAATACGAAACTCAGGCCGACTGGCATCAAACTCGAGCTGAACTTTTTGCAACAGAACTGGGTGAAATACTTTGGTACCGTTTTTTTGCCAACTTAAGATACCATCTCCTAGTACTAGCTCTAAACGATCTCCTTCACGATCAAGTCGCCCTTTGAGGGCATAGAAATCCTCAAAGACCTTTAAGGCTTGCCTGTCTGGGCGTTCAGCTTCGGCCCAAGCACGCCAGCGGGTTTGCCAATTCTGCCATGACTCGACACGGTGCTCATCATCTGCAAAAGCAACCTGAATCACACCTGTTGGTTTTATGATATTGCGGATTTGTCGAAATGTTGGCTCTTGGAATGGGTCAGCGATGTCTGAGGAAATCCAGTCTTTTAGAATATCAGGTGGCGCTGGAGGAGGTTTTACTGATGGTCGGCCTACAGAAAGCACATAGTCCGAATCGGCGCCTGAGTATCCAACGAACTTGATATCTGGATGAAGGGGCAATAAATCAAGCCTGTATGTCCAATCGTATTCATCCAATGCGAGGGTGGGAGGATTCCTAATTCGATTGAGCTCGTCTAGGAACCTGAACAGTCTGTAAGTTTTGTCAAGCGCAGTTCCCATTTGGCTATATTATGAATGAAAAATGCCGTCGAGGAAGTGATTAATCAGAAGCTTAAAGTAACCGGGCTGTTAGTAGGAAGCCTCTATTTGTTTTTTGGTGCGGCCAATCCTAAGTATACGTTATAAGAAGTCCTTTTGAGTTATTCTCTTAATATCCCCCGGCCATCAGTGAAATAGGGTGTAGCCCTGGGTAAGCGCTGGCTGGGTCAAATGGTGTTGCAGTTGGAGTTACAACCGGAGGCGGCGCTGATGTTGGGCCAGTTGCATAGCTCCACTTTAGTGGAAGGAGTATTGAAGATTTCTTATTAGAACACTGAGCACTAGAGCACCTGCAACCTGAAGCGCGCCGCCAGGGTCTGCTGGGCCTGGCGTATCCGCAAAAAAACCTGGCGCAGCATCTGCAGTTCGCGGGGGGTGAGGGCAGCCTGGGCCACCCGGTTGGTGGGGGGCTGGCCCTGGGCCAGGGCCTGGAGCTGGTGGCGCAGGCGCAGGTGGGACAGGAACAAAAAGGCCTCGCTCAGGTCTTCGGCTTCTTCTTGGGAGATTATCCTGGCCAGCGCGGCAGCCCGCAGGCGCTCGAGGGTGGGGCGGGCCAGGCTCTGGGCCTCGAGGCCATACACCCGCGCCAGCGCCACAATAGCGGCCAGGCCACCTTTCTTGAGGTTGATGGAGCCCTCCTCGAAGCGGAGGCGGCCCAGCAAGCCCAGGGGCGGGGTGAAGACCAGGGCCGAGCGGGCCAGCGCGGTAAGGAAGGGCCGGTTTTGCGAGGCCCGGCGCAGGCGCTGTGTGAGGGGCTCGAGGGAAAGCCCCCCGGCTATGCTGCGAAAGTCGAGGAAGATCTGGGCTTCCAGCAGGTTCTCGCCTTCGGGGTTGGTCAGCCACCGGTCGAAGCGGGCTTCCCACTCGGCCAGGGGAAAACCCCAGCGGTCGGCCATAAAACCCCCAGGGCAGGGGGGGAGCCCCGCTTGCAACAGCCCGTCCAGCACCTGCCGGGCCAGGGCCTGAAAGTAGCCAGCGGCGCTTTGGTCCTGGTAGGCCAGGGCGTTGTCCTGGTCGGTGAGCAGGGCCTGCTCGGCGCGGCCCTCGGAGCCCAGGGCCAGCCAGGCGTAGGGGCAGGGCGGGGGGCCCAGGGCTTGCTCGGCCCGGCGGAGGAGGTTGCGGGTAAGGGCGTCGGTGAGGAGGCTCACCTGCCGGGTGATGGCCTGTACCGCGAACCCCGCCGCCAACATCTGCTGCACGATGGCCTCGAGCTGCGGGCGGTAATCTGAAAGCGCGCGGGGGTCGTCGGCTTGCGAAAGCCGGCGCAGCAGGGCCAAAGGGGTCTGGAGCCAGCGCCGCAGGAAGGCCCGGTCGGTCAGCAGGCCCACCACCTGCTGGCCCTGGGTGAGCGGCAGGTGGTGGATGCCCTGTTGCTCCATATAGGCCAGGGCTTCGTAGAGGGGGGTGCTGGCAGGCAGGGTTTTGGCCGGGGCACTGGCTACACGGGCAGCGGGGGTGCTGTAGGCGAGCTCCTCGGCCAGCGCCCGGTTGCGCAGGTCGCGGTCGGTGAGGATAGAGAGCCCCTGGGGCTGCTGGAGGAGCAACGCGCTCACCCCCCGCTCGCGCATGAGCCGGGCGGCTTGAGCGATGGTGGCGCCGGCCTCGAGCCAGACCGGGGCTTCGGCGGCCTCGCTGGCCGGCTGCCCTAGGTCGGGCAGATTAAGGGCCATGGGCTGCAGCAGCCGCAGTCGCTCGGCCAGCCGGGCGCTAAAGAACAGGGCAAAGCCGGGTTTTTGCAGCAGTTGACGGAAGGCCTCTTTGCTCAGGCGCAAGCAGACGGCCTCGCCTTCGGCCCGCACCGTCAGGCTGGGAGGCTGCCGGCCCAGCAGGGACGGGTAGCCAAAGGCCTCGCCGGGCTCGAGCCAGGCCACGGCCTGCCCGTCCTGTTCCAGCCGTACCACGCCCTGGTAAACCACGTACAGGCCCTCAGCCTCGGCTTGGGTGGGCTCGAGGATCACTGCCCCTGGGGTAAAGCGATGGAGGGTAAGGGCCCCCTCGAGCCCCACCCAGTCGGCCTCGGTGAGCTGATCGAAAGGAGGATACTGCCTTAAGAAGGCCCGATAGCGAGAAAATTCCGAATCCAGCCGGCCACCTCCTTGGTGCTGGGCTCCAGGGCAAAGCTGGCCCTGGCCTCGGCGTAGCGCTCCTCCCCTACCAGATGGTGCCGCTGCTCCAGGAGGGCCTCAGCGAAGGCTTTGGGGAACTCTGGGTGGGGCTGCAGGCCCAGTACGTTATCGCCTACCTGCATCAGGGCATGGGGGCTAAACGCGCTGCCGCCCAGCACCACCGCCCCAGGGGGTAACGCGGTGATCTGATCTTGGCAGGAGAGGATGAGCTGAAACGTCTCCAAGGGTGGCTCCATCCAGGGGGCCTGCTGGTAGACCGAGAAACGGTGGATTCCCACCCCCCAGCCCAGGGGCCAGCGCTCCACCCGCCCGCCCAGGGCCTGCCCAATCATCTGATGGCCGAAGCAGATCCCCACCAGCCTGCTGGGCGAGGCGGCCACGGCCCGCACAAAATCTTCCAGCGGGGGAATCCAGGGCAAGGGGTCGTAGACCGAGGCCCGCGAGCCTGTAATCAGATAGCCCTGAAAATCCTCCACCTGGGCCGGGTACTGCCCCGCGCGCACATCGAAGGGGGTGAGTGCCTGGCCTAGCAGCCGCTCAAACATGGCGGGGTAATCGCCGGCAATCCCATGCAAGCCCGGCGGGGGTTCGTCGCAGACCAGTACGGCGAGTTTCATGGTTTACGCAGATGATACGACTTGGGCCGGGTGAGCTGCTCGTAGCCCAGCACCGAGAGCGAGCAGCCCCGTCCGGACTCCTTGACCCCGGTCCAGGCCAGCGCCGGATCGAGGTAGTCGCAGCGGTTGAGGAAGACCGTGCCGGTCTCGAGGCCCGCCCCCAGCCGCAGGGCTGCGTCCTCGTCCTGGCTCCAGATGGAGGCGGTGAGGCCATAGGGGGAGTCGTTCATCAACGCCAGGGCCTCTTCGTCGCTTGTGACCGGCATAATGCCCACCACCGGGCCAAAGCTTTCCTCCACCATCACCCGCATCTGGTGGTTCACGTTCACCAGCACCTGGGGGGCCAGGTAGGGCGTGCCGGGAGCGTCGGCGGGGAAAGCCTTGGGGTTGATGAGGGCCCGGGCTCCCTGGGTGATGGCCTCGGCAATCTGGGCCCGCACGAACTCGGCGGCCTCGGTGCGCACCATGGGGCCCAGGGTGGTCTCGGGCTCGAGGGGATTGCCCAGCCGAAGCCGCAGGGTCTCGGCCACGAAGGCCTCCACGAAAGGCTGGTAGATGGACTCGTGCACGTAGATGCGCTCCACCCCGCAGCACGACTGGCCCGAGTTGAACATGGCCCCATCCACCAGGTTGACCGCACTGTACTCGAGGTCGGCGTCGGGCCGCACATAGGCCGGGTCTTTGCCGCCAAGCTCGAGAGCCACCCCCTTGAAATGCCCCGCGGCGGCCCGCTCCACCGCCCGCCCCCCTGCCACCGAGCCAGTAAAGGCCACGAAGGCCACCCGCGGATCGGCGATGGCCTGGGCGGTGAGGCCGTGGTCCATATGCAGGTACTGGAAGACCCCCTCCGGCAGCCCGGCCTCCTGGAAGGCCCAGGCATAGCGCTCGGCCACCAGGGGGGTCTGGGCGGAGTGCTTGAGCACCACCACATTCCCGGCCAGGATGGCCGGTACGATGGTGTTGACCGAGGTCAGGTAGGGGTAGTTCCAGGGGGCCAGCACCAGCACCACCCCCAAAGGTTCCCGCCGGATGAAGCGGGTGAAGCCCGGCAGGGCCTCATACCGTTTTTGCTTGAATCCTTCACCGTCCTGCGGAGTCAGAGGTGAAGGATTCAAGCCGACCGAAGGGAGTAGAAAAGCATTTCGGTAGTATCGTTTAGGCTTGTCAAAGTGAACGATACTACCGAAATGCGTATCAGCAGGGATGTCCTGTAGGGCGGCCGGGGCGATACGGGCCATGTAGCGGGCCCGCTCGGCAAAGCCCCCCTGAATCTCCTTGGGGCTGTAGCGGATGGGCCGGCCCATCTGCCAGGTCAGTTCCTCGGCTATTGTCTCTGTGGCCCCCAGCATAACCTCCACCATGCGGTTCACCACGGCCAGCCGCTCGTCCAGCGGGGTCTGGGCCCAGGCTTTCTGGGCGCGGGCGGCCAGGGCCAGGGCGTGCTCGAGCTCCGCTGGCCCGGCCAGGGCGCGCTCGACGTACACGCGCCCGTCTACCGGGCTGATGGTTTTTTGAATCTGCATGGCCTCACTCCGGGGTCACGTAGGCGGCGGTAATGCCCCCATCCACCAGCAAGGCCGCCCCGGTCATGAACGAAGAGGCCGGGCTGGCCAGGTACAAAGCGGCCTGGGCAATCTCGGCGGCCTGGCCGAAGCGGCCCATGGGAATGTGCACCAGCCGGCGCTGGCGCTTCTCGGGGGTGTCCAGGTACTTCATCAAGAGTTCGGTCTGCAAGGGGCCCGGGCAGAGCGCATTTACCCGGATGCCCTGCCGGGCGTGGATGACCGCCAGCTCGCGGGTCATGGAGAGCACCGCCCCTTTGCTGGCGGTGTAGGCCAGTTGGGGGGTGGCGGCCCCCATAAAGGCCACAAAGGAAGCGGTGTTGATGATGCTGCCGCCCCCAGCCCGCTGCAAGGCCGGGATGCCGTACTTGCAGCCCAGGAAGACCCCCTTGACGTTGACCGCGAAGGTCAGATCCCAGACCGCCTCGCTGGTGTGGATGGCGTCGTCGTCCTCGGCGTGGGAGATGCCCGCGTTGTTGAAGAGGATCTCCAGCCGGCCAAAAACCCGCTCGGCCTCGGACACCATCCGCTGGGCATCCTCGGCCTTGGATACGTCGGCCTGCACAAAGTGGGCCTGGCCCCCCGCGCCTCGAATGGCCTCTGCGGTCTCGAGGCCTTTTTCTGAGAGATCCACCGCCACCACCCTGGCCCCCTCACGGGCAAAAAGCAGCGCGGCTTCGCGGCCAATTCCGCTGGCAGCTCCGGTAATCAGGGCTACTTTGTCGGCTAGTTGCATGCAAGACCTCCCTCAAATCCGCTCAAAGTACCGCTTGCGCTCCCAGTCGGTGACGGCCCGGTTGAAGGCCTGCCACTCGCTTTTGAAGAAGTGGGTGTAGTGTTCGTGGGCCGCCTCGCCCAGGGCGGCTCTGGCAAAGGCACTTTGGGCAAACCCCAGGGCGGCCTCGCCCAGGGTGTAGGGTACGCGCGGCAGGTGGCGGGCCTGGTAGATGTCGCCCTGGAAGATGGGGGGCGGGGTGAGGCCCTGTTCCAGCCCATCGAGGCCCGAGGCCAGCGCAGCAGCCAGGGCCAGGTAGGGGTTCAGGTCGGCCCCCCCGATCCGGCACTCGATGCGCAGCGAGGCTCCTCGCCCCACCACGCGGAACCCGGCGGTGCGGTTGTCGTAGCTCCAGGCCAGCCGGGTGGGGGCCCAGGAGCCGTCCTCGTAGCGTTTGTAGCTGTTGACGGTGGGGGCGTAGAAGGGCATGAAGTCGGGGATGTGGGCAATCCAGCCAGCCAGAAACTGCCCGAAGACCCTCGAGCCCTGCACCGGCCCAAACGCCTCCTCGCCGGCGAAGGCGTTCTGGCCGTCCTTCCAGAGCGAGAGGTGGATGTGGCAGGAAGAACCGGCCTGGCCGTGGTGGGGCTTGGCCATGAAGGTCACCGAGAGGCCCATGGACTCGGCCACCTCTTTCAGGCACTGCTTGAAGAGGGCGTGCCGGTCGGCCATCTCCAGGGCCTCGGCGTAGCGCAGGTTCACCTCGTGCTGGCCCAGGCCCCACTCCCCTTTGGAATTCTCCACCGGGATGCCGGAAGCTTTTAGGTGTTGCCGTACCGCACGGGTAAAGGGTTCCTCGCGGGTGCCCTGGAGCAGGTGGTAGTCCTCGAGGTAGTACGCGGCGGGCTCGAGCCCCGCATACCCCTGCTGGTGGGCTTGGCGGTAGGAGACCTGGTAGAGGTAGTACTCCAGCTCCGAGGCTGCCATCACGGTGTAGCCCATAGCCCTGGCCCGCTCGAGCTGCTTTTTCAAAAGGGTGCGGGGGGCGACCTCGATGAGGCGGTGGGTGCGCTCGTCCTCGAGGTCACAGAGCACAATGGCGCTTTTCTCGAGCCAGGTTGCAGGCCGCAGGGTGGCGAGGTCGGGCACCAGGTGAAAGTCGCCATAGCCCAGCTCCCAGTTGGCGAAGCGGTAGCCCTGCACCGGCTCCATCTCCATGTCGGTGGTGAGCAGGTAGTCGCAGCCGTGGGTGCCGTGCTCTGCCACCTCTTCCAGAAAGTACTCGGCCTCGAAGCGCTTGCCCATCAGCCGCCCGTAGTGGTCGGGAAAGCCCACCAAAACTGTGTCAACCTCGCCGGTGCCAACCTTGGCGGCCAGCCAACTGAGATTTCTTGCGGCGTTTTCCGTCATCTAATCCCACCTCTGCACCTGGGTGGCGCACACTTGTTGCGCTCGAGGGTCGCTTCCCAAACCTTTGGGATCATAAGGCAGACCTGGCATCGGGCCGGGGCTTAGCGAATCTCCCGCTGGGCCTCGGCGATCAGGGCGGCTTCCTCCTCGGGGGCCTGGGCCACCAGACGGAAACGGCTATAAAACCAGTAGTAGGCCATCATCAGCACCACAAAAACTGCCGTGCCCACCACCCCCGGCCGGTAGCTTTCCACCGCAAAGGTGGCGGCCAGACAGACCAGGGCCAGAATGGCGCCCACCCAGGCCCCCGGCACGCCCAGCGGGCTTTTGTAGGGGCGGGGCAGGTCGGGCCGGGCGCGGGCCAGGCGGATGTAGGCAAACATCACCATGGCATAGGAGATCACCGCCCCGAAGACCGCCATGTTGAGCAAGGCCGCGCCCACGCTGTCCGAGAAGGTGCTGATCAGCACGCACATAAAAAAGCCCACCACCGCACCCAGAATCAGGGCGAAATGCGGGGTGTGGTAACGGCTCACGATGGAAAGCCCAGTGGGCAGATAGCCGGCCCGCGAGAGGGCAAAAATGAGCCGTCCGTAGGCGTAGATGATGGCGTGGAAGCTGGCCACCAGGCCGGTAATGGCAATCAGGGTCAGGAAGGTGCTGGTAGCGGCGTCGCCGAAGACCGCCTTGAAGCCCAGTTCCAGCGGCGCGCCCGACTCGCCCACCTCCTTGGCCCCGGCCACCCCGGTGTTGAGGATCAGGGTCAGCACCGAGAGCACCAGCAGGGTGATAATGCCCAGGATGAGGGCCCGCGGCATGTCCCGCACCACATCGTGGGACTCCTCAGCGGCCAGGGGAAGCTGCTCGATGGCCAGGTAGAACCAGATGGCAAATGGCAGCGCCGCAAAGACCCCATACCAGCCAAAGGGGAGGAAGCTCGAGCCCCCTTCCTGCGGCGCAATGTTGAAGACCTTATCCCAGCTAAAGGCGCCGGAGAACCCCGCCGCTACGTAAAAGACCACCAGCACCGCCAGCGCCAGCAGGGTTACGATGAGCGAGATCCGCAGCGTGAGGGCCGTACCCCGGATGTTGATGCCCACAAAGAAGGCGTAGAAGGCCGCCCACCAGATCCAGGCCGGCACACCGGGGATTAGCGCGTTCATGTAGCCGGCGATGCCCACCACGATCACCGCCGGGGTAATCACGTACTCAATCAGGTCGGTAACCCCATTCAGGAAGGCCCAGTTGGGACCAAAGGCGCTGCGGGTAAACGAATAAAAGCCCCCCGCGTGGGGCAGGGCGGTGGAGAGCTCGGCGATGGAGAGCACCATGGTGACGTATAGCACCGCCACCACCAGCGTGGCTAGCAGCAACCCACCAAAGCCCCCGGCGGCTAGCCCGAAGTTCCAGCCGAAAAAATCGCCCGAGATGACCGCGCCGACCCCCAGACCCCACAGAAGCACCCAGCCTGCGCTTTTGCGCAAGCGCCGCTTTTCCAGATAGGTGTTGTCTACATCTACGTAGTGCGCCCCGCGCACTGCTTTTGGTTTATTGTCCATACGAAGCCACCTCCCACCTGCTCGCTTCAAGCCGGTTCTTACGCAACCCTCGCCCGGATCAGTTTGGCTAGTTCTTTCACCCCCTCCTCCAGACCCTCGGCGCTTTGGGCTCCAAAGCACAGCCGGAAGTGCATGGTCTCGTCGGTCTGTACTAAAAAAGCCTCGCCGGGGGTAATGGCCACCCCCTGGGCCAGGGCCTGATGGTGCAGCTCCAGATTGGAGAAAAGCCGGGGCAGGCTCACCCAGCAGGAGAAGCCCCCCTCTGGATGGCTCCATTCCACCCCTTTGGGCATGTAACGGCGCAGGGATTGCAAGAGGATATCCCGTCGCTTCTGATACAGGGGCAGTACCTGTTTGAGGTGCTGCTTCAGGCCGCCCTGGCGGATGAACTGGGCGGTGGCCCGCTGCAGGAGGGGGGGCGGGCCAGTGATATCGGAGACGTTGTGCAGGGGAAGAAAGCGCTCGAGCAGGGCCGGCGTGGCGACCAGATAACCGATGCGCAGGCCCGGCATCAGCACCTTGGAGAGGCTGGCCAAGTGCACCACCTGGGCCTCCAGACCCATCTGCTGGGCCAGGGCCAGGAGCGGGGTGGGCGGCCTTTTTTCGTAGGAGAGCAGGCCCAGGGTGTCGTCCTCCACCAGGGTGAAGCCATAGCTGTGGGCCAGCTCGAGCAGCCCCTTAAGCTGGGCTTCCTGGAAGCGCAGCCCGGTGGGGTTATGGTAGCTGGGGATGGTGTAGTAAAAGCGCGGTCGGTGGCGTTTGAGCAGGGCCTCGAGCACCTCGAGCCGGGGGCCCTCGAGGTCCAGGGGCACTGGCAGGGGCTTGAGGCGAAACTGCTTGAGAATGCCCAGCAGGCCCAGGTAGGTGGGTTCTTCCAGCAGCACCTCCTCGCCCGGTTCGGCCAGGGCCCGGCAGACCAGGGCCAGTCCCTGCAGGCCCCCCACCGTAACCAGTACCCCCTTGGGGTCGGCCCCGATGCCCCGCTGCTCCAGCAGCTCACTGATGGCCACCCGGAGTTCGGGCTCGCCCATCAACGAGCCGTAGCCAAAAACCTCCTCTGCCAGCGGTTTCAGGCTATCCAGGCAGGCCCAGAACGCCGCATACGGGAACAGGGCCGGGTCAGCGGTGGCCAGGGCCAGGTTGTGCAGCACCCGGGCGTGTTGCAGGCGGTGCAGGTCGGAGAGCACTGAGTCGGGCTCCAGCCGCTCGCCGAAGCTAAGCGGGGTAGAGGGCTGGGCTTGGGGACTCACAAAGGTACCCCGCCCCACCACCGACTCAATCAGTCCGTCGGACTGTAGCTCGCGGTAGGCGTTGTGCACGGTGAGGCGGGTGGTACCCACCTCGCGGGCCAGGGCCCGCACCGTGGGCAGCCGGGTGCCGGGGGGCAGCTCACCCTTGGCAATGCGGGTGCGGAACTCCTCGGCAATATGGCGATACAAAGCCATATGTTTGTCATGCCGTAGCTTGACCCGCACCCCCATGTGACCTCCTTGGTGATGGAGGGCATTATATGCACAGGGTTCCAGCCGGGGAAAGGTACAAGTTGCTAGATTGTGCTAGGACAATCGGCTGGGGGGTGGTGGTGCCCTTACAGGGCTTCCAATTGCTCCACCACCTCGGCCCAGCGGGCAAAGGCCTGCTTGAGCTGGGCCTCGAGCCCGTGTTGTTCTTCGGCGATCCGGGTGTACTCGAGGTGGTGCAGGCTGGGCTGGTTGGCCTGGGCCAGCACAGCTTGAATCTGGGCCTCGAGTCCAGCTATCTCGGCTTCCAGCCGTTCTTTTTCGCGCTCGAGGTGCCAGCGGCCCCTGACCCTGCCGGGCTTGGCGGTGGGGTTCTGGGGCTTAGGGTCGGGGTTTTTCTCGATTTTTTCGGGCGCCGCGCTCACATTCCGGCGCTCCAGATACTCACCGGGCGGGGCCGGGTAGTCGGCAAACTGCCCGTCGTGGACGTGCCAGGTGCGGGTGGCCAGCCGGTCGAGGAAGGCCAGGTCGTGCGAGACCAGCAGCAGTGTGCCGGGGTAGTCCAGCAGGGCCTGCTCGAGGGCCTCCACGGTCTCGAGGTCGAGGTGGTTGGTGGGCTCGTCCAAGACCAGCAGGCTGGCCTGCTGCAACGAGAGCGAGAGCAGGGCCAGCCGGGCCCGCTCCCCGCCCGAAAGGTGCTTGACCTGCTTGAACTGGGCCTCGTAGGGGAACATCCAGGCCCCCAGCGCGGCATGGGCCTTCTCACCCAGCATCCGGTAAAGGGTCTCGAACAGGCTGAGCTCGAGGTCGAAGCCCGAGAGCTTCTGGTCGTAGTAGCCCACCCGCACCCCCGGCCCGGTTCTGACCCGCCCCGCCGGATGGTCGGAGGGCAGCAGGCCCAGCAGCACCTTGAGCAGGGTGGTCTTGCCGGCCCCGTTGGGGCCAATCAGGGCGATGCGCTCGCCCTTGCGCACCAGCAGGTGGGGTATGTAAAACAGCGGGCGGCCTCCCAGGGTTTTCTGAAGCTCCCAGCCCTCCAGCACCCGTTCGGCGGTGGCTTCCTGCTCTAGTGGAAAGCGAATCCGCAGGCTGGGGTCGCCGGCCTCGGGGGCCTGTACCGCCTCTTCCATGAACTGGGCCATACGGGCTTCCAGGCTGTGCAGGCGCCGGGCGTGCTTGGCGCTGCTGTGGGCCCAGCGCTGGGCCTGCTCCAGAATGCCCTCGCGCCGCTCCTTCTCCTTGAGCCAGTTGGCATATTCGCGGGCTTCCTGCTCTTCCTGAAGGGCCCGCTCGCGGCGAAAAGCCGAGTAGTTGCCCTCGTAGAGCCGGATCTGCCCGCGGCGCAGCCAGGCCACCCGCTGGGTTACCTGGTCGAGGAAGCGCCGGTCGTGCGAGACGATTAGAATGGCGCCGCCGTAGGATTGCAAGAAACCCACCAGCCAGGCCGTCATCTCGAGGTCGAGGTGGTTGGTGGGCTCGTCTAGCAAAAGCGCATCCGCCCCCGAGAGCAGCAAGGCTCCCAGGGCCAGGCGCCGGGCCTCACCCCCCGAGAGCACGCTGGCCTTCTCCTGCTCGCGCCCCGCGAAGCGCAAACCCTTGAGCACCGCCTGGTAGCGGGCCCGCTGCTGGTAGCCGCCAATGGCCTGATAACGCTCGTGCAGCGCTTCCCAGCGCTGGTAGATCTCGAGGTCGGCCAGGTGGGCCTCGAGCCGGGCCAGCTCGGCCTCCATGGCCTTGACCCTGGCAAACCCCCGTTTGAGCACCGATTCGACGGTGTCGGCGGGGCTGTACAGGGGGTCTTGGGCTAAAAGCTCCAGATGCACCCCTTCACTCCGGTGAATCCGGCCTGCGGTGGGCTCCAGTGCCCCTGCCAGCAGACGCATCAGGGTGGTCTTGCCCGAGCCGTTGGCCCCTACCAGGGCCAGCCGGTCGCCGTGGCGCAATTCCAGGTTTACCCCCGCCAGCAGGTCGCGGGCCCCCAGGGTGTACTCGAGGTTCTCGGCGTATGCAATCCGCACAAACCTCAGTTTAGCAAGGGAAGTGTCCCGGCCTGCTCGAGCACAAAAAACCTTTTGGGCTGCTCATCGCCCTTTTCTGACCATGCGCAAACCCCGCAGCGCCACCACCCCACTTACCCCCAGAAAGGCCCAGAACCCTATGCCGGTGGGCCAGAAAGCAATCAGCGCGTAGATGTAGCCCACCACGGCCCCTACCGGAATGGGGTACCAGCCAACCCGATGGTTTTTCCAGTACAGTTGCCAGTACAAACCCGCCACCGCCAGACCAATCCCAACCGCTACAAGGGTTATGGCAGAATACAAAAAGCCAAAAAACCCCAAGGTTGGGGCAATTCCACCCCCTCCGCGAAAACCAAAAAAGAGCGGCCAGTTATGGCCCGCCACCACGGCCACACCCATCAAAACCATGCTCCAGGGCCCCTGGCCAAACTGGCTCAGGTAGGCCACCAAAACCCCTTTGAGCACATCGGCCAGCGCCACCGCAACCCCCCACCGGGCTCCCAGTTGGCGAAAGGTGCCGCTGGCACCGGGCGTATCCCGGTCGGCCAGGTTGAATCCTTTGATCACCCCTGCAATCTGTCCAAAAGTTAGTGAACCTACCAGATAGGCCACCACCACCCATAGAAAGTCCATAATCTCCCCCATGCTATCCCGACTGGCTCTTTTGCAAACATGGCGGAACCTTATGCCTTCCCTAGCTTTTGGGGCCGTATTCCAGGTGTGGGAGCCTGCTTAGTGGTACAGATTGTGTGATAGACTATGTTTGGTTTACAAAACGAAAGCGCTTCCATGTATAAGAGGAAATCCACGTGGCCAAACGCAAACCCACCATTCACGAAGTTGCCCACCTAGCCAAGGTTGGAATCGGAACGGTAAGCCGGGTGCTCAACAACCACCCCTCAGTGCGACCGGAGACCCGCGAACGTGTGCTGGCCGCAATGTCCAGCCTGGGGTACAGCCCCAACCCCCATGCCCGTCGGGTGGCGGGGGGGCGCAGCTACACCATCTCGCTCATCCTCCCGGTAATCTCCACCGAGTTTTACAACCGACTGCTCGAGGGCATCGAGCAGGTGCTGAGCGAGGCGCGCTACGAGATTGCGCTGTTCCCCATCTTCTCACCCCCGCGGTTGCAGCGCTACCTGGAAAGCCGTTCGCTGGCCTACCAGACCGACGGGCTGTTGGTGGCCTCGCAGGGGTTGGCCCACCTGTTGCCCGACCAGAAATTTCCCACCGAGCGGCCTGTGGTGCTGGTGGATGCCTACAGTCCTCGCTACGACTCGGCCTACGTGGACAACCGCCTGGGCGGGCGGATGGCAGCCCAGCACCTGGCCCAGTTTTCCGGTGAGATGTTTGCCATCCAGATGCAAGAAGAGCTCGACGAGTTGATGCGCAATACCGTAGGGCAGGAGCGGGTTGCGGGGTTCCGAGAAGGGTTAAGGCAGGCCGGGCGAAAACTGCCCGACAGCCATGTGTTTATCTCGCGCTTCTCTGCCGAGGGCGGGCGGCTGGCTTTGCAGCACTTTATGCGCCAGTCCAAGCCTCCTTACAACATCTTTGCCGGGGCCGACCTGCTGGCCTTGGGGGTGCTGGAGGAAGCCGAGCGGCAGGGTCTAAAGGTCGGGGAACAAGTCCGCCTGCTGGGCTTCGACGGGCATCCCTGGACGGCCACCAAGGGCCTGTCTACCCTGGCCCAGCCCATCGAGGAGATGGGAGCCGAGGCCGCTCGGCTCCTGATGGATCGCATTCGCGGCTACAAGGGCAGCCCCAGGGCCAAGCGCTTTGAGCCCACCCTCATCGTGCGGAAATCCACCCAGCCCCCCCAGGGCGTATACGCGGACTGAGGATGCTAAAATAACCTCATGGCGACCGCCCCAAAGCTGCTTACCGCCGAAGAATTTCAACTGCTCGGGCTAGAAAATGCCGAGTTGGTGAAGGGAGAGCTGGTCGAATACATGCGCCCAACCCCCGAACACGGTGAAATCGCGGGTCGTCTAATCACTTACCTGAACCTCTGGCTCTCGAAGAATAAGCTTGGACGTGCAGGCACCGATGGCGGTTTTGTCTTGGGACGCAACCCCGACATCGTGCGTGGCCCGGATGTTTGGTTTCTGCGAAACGAACGAATCCCCCAGGACACCTCCAGGTTTTGGGAGGTTGCACCCGATCTGGTAGTCGAGATTATCTCGCCCAGCGATACCGCCAATGTGGTCAAAGGCAAGCTGTCCGACTACCTCGCCGCTGGAACCTCACTGGTGTGGCTGGTCTACCCCGTCTACCGTCAGGTCGAGGCCCACAGGTCTGGGCAGAGAACGCTCATCTTTACCGAGTCCGACACCTTGGAGGCCCCCGACCTCTTACCCGGCTTCCGTTGCAAGGTAAGCGATCTGTTTGGGGAGTGATACCGTTTACGCTTGAATCCTTCACCGCCATGCGTAGTCAGAGGTGAAGGATTCAAGCCGACCGAAGGGAGTAGAAAAGCATTTCGGTAGCATCGTTTAGGCTTGTCATGATGAACGATACTACCGAAATGCGTATGATGCCAACAGACTCAAGTAAAAACTCTCACAACCGCACAATCCCTACCCCCCAAGGGTGTTAGGATTGTCGCTGATGAATGGGGTTTCCTCCTCCGCCTATCCGGCCCGGTACACGCCCACCGTGCGCGATGCAAGGTTGCTTCCGATTGTCGAGAAAGTCGAGGCCGGAGAGCGCCTGAGCTTCGACGAGGGGATGCTGCTCTACCACACCCCCGACTACAACACCCTAATGCGGCTGGCCAACCGGGTGCGCGAGCGCAAACACGGCAACAAAACCTATTTTGTGCACTCGCTGCGGCTCGAGTTCACCAACATCTGCTACGTGGGCTGCACCTTCTGCGCCTTCGCGGCCAAGAAAGGCGAGGCGCGGGCCTGGGACTACAGCGTGGAAGAGGTGGTCGCCAAGGTGCGCGAGAAGTGGGAGCCGGGCCTGACCGAACTGCACATGTCCAGCGGTCACCATCCCAACCGCCCCTGGAGCTACTACCCCGAGATGGTGCGGGCCTTAAACCAGAACTTCCCCGGCCTTCAGGTCAAGGCCTTTACCGCCGCCGAGATCGAGCACCTCTCTAAAATCGCCAAGAAACCCACCCTGGAAGTGCTGCGCGAGCTCAAGGAGGCCGGCCTGGTAGCCCTGCCCGGAGGGGGTGCGGAGATCTTCGCCGAGCGGGTGCGCAAGCAAATTGCTAAAAATAAAGTCAAGGCCGAGAAGTGGCTGCAAATCCACCGCGAAGCCCACAGCCTGGGCCTCCGTACCAACGCCACCATGCTCTATGGCCACATCGAGACCCTGGAAGAACGCCTCGACCATATGGACAGGCTGCGCCGCCTGCAAGACGAGACGGGCGGCTTTTACAGCTTCATCCCCCTAGCCTTCCAGCCTGACGCCAACGCGCTCGCATTCAATCTGGGCAAGACCGAGTTCACCACCGGCCTCGACGACCTGCGCAACCTGGCCGTAGCGCGGCTCTACCTGGATAACTTCGACCACATCAAGGGCTACTGGGTGATGATCTCCTCTGAGCTGGTGCAGGTGGCGCTGGACTGGGGGGTCTCGGATATTGACGGCACCATCATCGAAGAGCACATCGCCCACGCTGCCGGTGCAACCTCGCCGCTGGGCCTCTCGCGCCAGAAAATGGTCTCGCTGATCCAGGCCGCCGGGCGGATTCCGGTTGAGCGGGATGCGCTCTACAACGAGTTGCGCGTCTTCGATGGGCCGAGAAAGACCGCCACGACCTGAGCGCTGGACTTGCGACCTTAGACCTCTGACGACCTATGTATATCCTGGGAGTTCCCCGCTACGCCAACACCGCTCCGCTATACCACTTTTTAGAAGAGGGCGACGGGATCGCTTTTCGTTATGGCGTTCCCACCGAACTAAACCAGTGGCTGTTGGAAGGCAGCGTAGACCTGAGTCTGGTCTCGTCTTATTTCTACTTGAAAAATGCCAAAGAGCTGCGGCCTCTACCCGACTTTAGCGTGGCCGACCTGGGGCCGGTGTACTCGGTGAACCTGTTTCACCGCAAGCCCTGGAGCGAGTTAAAACGCGTGGCCCTGACCACCGAGAGCGCGACCTCGGTGCGATTGTTGCAATACCTGTTGGAAGCAGATGGGGTGCAGGCCGAGCTGGTGCCCGAGCAAGGCGGCCTCGAGCTCCTCGAGCGCTACGATGCCGTGCTATTGATTGGCGATCGGGCCATCGTCACCTACTTCGGGCTGCTCTCCATCATCCCCGAGTCGGTGCACCAGGTGCCCACCCAGATCGAGGGCGTTCGCATCACCGACCTGTCCATGAAATGGTTCGACCTGACCCGGCTGCCCTTCGTATTTGCGGTCTGGGCCACCCGCAAAAGCGCCCCGCCACCCCCGGAGGTTATAAGGCGGTTGCGGGCCGCCCGCTCGCTGGGGCTGGGCAACCTGGCCGCCGTGGCCGGCACCGAGGCCCAGCGCCTGCACGTACCCGAGCGGCTCATGCAACACTACCTGTGGAACTTCCGCTACCACCTGGAAGCCCCCGACCGGCTGGGCTTGCAGGCTTTCGCCGAGGCCGTGGGGCTACCTTACCCCGACGACTACTGGGACGTGTAGGTTGCTACGGCCCGCTCGAGCCTTTTCAGCACCCGCTCCTTGCCCAGTAGGGTCAGGATATCGAACATACCGGGGGTCTCGAGGCTCCCCGTAAGGGCCGCCCGCAGCGGCTGCATCACCGCGGCGGCCTTGACGCCCTTGGCCTCGGCGAAGGACTTGAGCAGGGGTTCGGTGCTGTCTTGCAGCATATCCGGTAGCCTGGATAGTTGCTCGTGCAGCTCGGGTAGAAAAGCCGCACCTTCCTGCAGCTTGGCCAGGGCTTTCTCCTGCATGGGGTAGGCCTCGCTGAAAAAGTAGAGGGACTTATCCACGAACTCCTGCAGGGTCTCGAAGCGGGCCCGCATGGCCTCCAGCACCTGCTTGAGGTAGGTTTCGGAGGGGTAAGCAAGCCCGGCCCGCTCGAGGAAGGGCTTGACCCGCTCGGCCAGGTCGTCCAGGGTCAGAACCTCGCGGATGTACTTGCCGTTCATCCATTTGAGCTTGTTCAGGTCGAAGACCGGCCCGCCCAGGCTGATGCGCTCGAGGCTAAAGTGCTCGATCATGTCCTGTACGCTAAAAATTTCCCGCCCGTCGGGCATGCTCCAGGCCATAGTGCCCAGGTAATTGAGCAAGGCCTCGGGTAAGAACCCCTGAGCCCGGTAGCTGTCTACGCTGGTGTCCATCTTGCGCTTGGAGAGCTTGGACTTGTCGGGGTTGCGCAACAGGGGGGTATGGCACCAGACCGGCTCCTCCCAGCCAAAAGCCCGCAGAATCAGGATGTGAAAGGGGGTGCTGGTAATCCACTCCTCGGCCCGGATCACGTGGGTCACGCCCATCAGGTGGTCGTCTACCATGGCGGCCAGGTGGTAGGTGGGGTAGCCATCGGCCTTCAGGATCACCTTGTCGTCCATGGCGGCATTGTCGAACTCGATGGGGCCGCGCAGTAAGTCGTGAACGATGGTCTTGCCCTCGAGGGGCACCTTGAGCCGCACCACGTGGGGCTCCCCCGCCGCGGCCCGGCGCTCGGCCTCCTCGACCGGGTAGTCGCGGTAGCGCCGGTTGTAGCCCTGCTCTTTATGGCCGGCCTTTTGCGCGGCCTCACGGGCAGCGGCCAGCTCTTCTGGGGTGTCAAAAGCGCGATAAGCAGCCCCTTTTTCCAGCAACATCTGCACGTGTTGCCGGTAGATATGCAGGCGCTGCGACTGCACATAAGGGCTGTTGGGGCCGCCTTTGGTGGGCGATTCGTCGGGGGAAAGTCCGATCCACTCGAGCATCTCTAAAATTCGCCGCTCGGAGGTGGGGTTGTAGCGGGAGCGGTCGGTGTCTTCCAAGCGCACGATGAATTTACCGCCGTGTTGTTTGGCAAAAACATAATTGAACAGGGCCTGATAGGCGGTACCGACGTGCGGGTCGCCGGTAGGGCTGGGGGCGATACGGGTCACAACCATGAGCAAAAGGATAGCAGGGGAGCGGGGCGGGTGGCGAGCGGGGAAAAAAAGAGGCTATAGGCGCCAGGCTGGGGGTTTTAAGTTGCGCCAGGGTGGATTGGCAAAACCAGCGGTATCGGCAAGGCGTACCTGACGCAATTCCCCACTGATCTTCGGGGATCGGATCTCGCATTTCAACTATGGAGACACTTAGGACATGGGATCGCGGCAACATCCGCTTCAGCCTGCACCCTCCCCCCGATAACCAGCCATTTGGGTTATACCTCTCACAGCCGCCTTAGCCGGTGGTGATACCCTGATAAACAGATGAAAGCGGCATTGCAACAGAGTCCTGGCCTAACCACGAGCCCTACCACCCGCCTCGAGGCCATTGGGCTGGTCAAGCGCTTTGGCCGACGGGAGGTGGTGCGGGGGGTGAACCTCGAGCTCTCCCGTGGCGAGATTGTGGCCCTATTCGGCCCCAACGGGGCCGGCAAAACCACCACTTTTTATATGCTGGTCGGCTTTATCGAACCCAACGCGGGGCGCATTCGCCTGGGTGGGCACGACGTAACCCGCCTCCCCATGTACAAGCGGGCCCGGCAGGGGCTGGGCTACCTGCCCCAGGAGCCCTCGGCCTTCCGCCGCATGACCGCAGAGGAAAACCTGCTGGCCGTGCTGGAGTTCCAGCCCCTCTCCAAAACCGAGCGGGCCCAGCGGGCCGCCGAGCTGCTCGAGGAGTTGGGCATTAGCCACCTGCGCGACAAGTACGCCTACACCCTTTCGGGCGGCGAGCGGCGGCGGCTGGAAATTGCCCGCGCCCTTTGCACCAACCCCGACTTCATCCTGCTCGACGAGCCTTTCACCGGCGTGGACCCCAAAAACGTCCACGACATTCAGAAACTCATTTCCGAGCTGCGTGAGCGGCGTGGGGTCGGCATCTTCATCACCGACCACTCGGTGCGCGAAACGCTGGCCATTGCCGACCGCATTTACCTGATGTACGACGGCCAGGTGGCCTTTCAGGGCTCACCCGAGGAGTTCGCCCGCGATTCGGGTGTGCGTATGCACTATTTGGGCGATGAATATGAGTTGTGAACTGTCACAGGGCGCAGGTTCCGAGTCACAGGTTGCAACCTTGACCCAGACCTGCACCTCGAGACCTGAGACTTCGGTATGACTTTCTGGGCCATCCTCATCCTTCTGGTGCTTGTCGCGGGTCTGGTGGCCTATGTGGGCGACCTGGTGGCCAAGCGGGTGGGCAAGCGCCACTGGCGCTTTCTGGGTTTGCGCCCCAAGACCACCGCGACCCTGGTAGCCGTGGGTACCGGGGTGCTGATTGGACTGGGGGCTTTTGGGGCCTTCTTTCTGGTGGTGCGGGATGCCCGCGAGACCATCTTGCAGGCCGAGGCGGTACGGCAGGAGCGCGACCGGCTGCGCACCGAAGTGGATCGGCTCGAGAGCCGGGCCGCCACCACCTTTGCCCAGAATGAACAGCTCAAAACCGAGCGCGACGAGTTTGAGAAAAACAACATCCTGCTGGCCCGGCAGCTCGAGCAAAACGTCGAACTCCAGCGGCAGACCCGCAAGGACCTCGAGGACGCCCTGGTCGAACGGGAAAAACTACGCCAGGAAGTAGAAAAACTCCAGGCCGCCAGCACCTCCCAACGGCAGGCTTTAGAAGAGCTCAAGCAGATCCGCCTGAGCCTGTTGCAAGAGAAAGAAAAGCTGCAAAAAGAAAAAGATCAGCTCCTATCGGGGCGCACCGAACTTTCGGCCCAGGCCCGCAGGGCCGAGGAGCAACTGCGGCAGTTGGAAGCCGCCAGCCGCGAGGCCCAGGCCCGCCTAAAAAGCCTCCAGACCCGCACCCGCGAGCTCGAGGATCGCCTGCGCCAGCTCGAGGCCGACAAGCGCAACCTCGAGGGCGATGTGGCGGTGCTGGGAAGCGGTTCATCTCCCCCACCCCCCAGCGACAACGCCAACCGCGCGCTCGAGAACATCCAGCGCGAAAACAGCGAGCTGCGGGCCAAGTTGCTGGAAGCCCAGCGGGAATTGCAACAACTGCGCGAGCGCAACCGGCTGATTGTTGCGAGCCTGGACAAAAGCCTGCACATGAACCTGCTGGCCGAAGAACAGGTGGTGCCGGGCAACGAGCAGGTGGCCCTGGGCGAGGTCACCCGGCGGGCCGACAACCGGGTGCGCCTGATCGGGCTGCGCAGCATGGAAGTGGTGGAGAACCCCAACCTGAACAATCTCAAACCGGGGCTGTTTCTGGCCCGAATACAGAGCATCAGCTCCGAGGGGCGGGTTCGGGTGGTGATCGAATACCGCGCCCGCGAACAAGCTTTTGTCGAAGGGGAGGTGCTGGCTACCACCACCCTGGTGCTCCCGGCCAGCATGAGCGAGATGCGGCGCAAGTTTAGCGCCCTCAGCCAGGTGGCCGAAAACCGGCTCTCCGGGGCCGGCTGGGTTCCCGAAAAGCTGGCCCAGGGGGGGATTGCCCTCGAGGAGTTCGTCGGTCTGGCCTCCCAGCTCTCCGGCAAACGCGGTGGCATCCGGATAGCGGTGGTGGCCCTGGGCAACCTCTACCCTACCGAGCCACCCCGGCTTGGGCTGAAGCTGCTGCCATAGGATGGTTGGGCACTTTGGTGCTGTGGCTGGGGGGTTGCTCGAGCATCCTATAGCCGGGCGGCTGGTTGGCGTGTTGGCTCGACTTCTGCAACGGCTAGTGAAGACCGGCGCAACAGCCAAGCCAGCCCGAACACTAGCCCAAACACCACCACCTGATAACCCAGCGAGACCTGTATGGCCAGCACGAAACGCTCCGTTGTGGGCTGCTGCCCCAATTGGCTCAGTAAAATCATGCCCATGACCGCCACACCCAGCGCGCTGCCGACCTGATTGAGCGTGGCCAGGATTCCCGAAGCACTGCCCGCAAACTGCGGCGACACCTGCCGCAACACCAGGGTTTGCAACGGCGCCACAATCAGGCCGAAGCCAAGACCGCCCAGGATAAGCACGGGAGCCAGTTCGAAACCCTGCAGGCCCATCCCGGCTTGGCGGATGGTGAGGATAAGGAGCCCCATGCTCACCCATAGCAGCCCCGCACCCAGGTTGATCACGCGGCTCCCCAGCCACCCGCTGACCCTGGCCGAGTTGAGCGAACTCACCGCGATGGAAAGCTGAAAGGGCAACAGTACCCAAGCCGCATGAATCGGGCTGAGCCCCAAACCATTTTGCAAAAACAGCGCCATCGAGACAAAGAACGATAGCACTCCGGTCTGGAATACGAAACCCACCAGCGCTCCCATGCGAAAACTCGGCTGGTTAAACAAGGACAGCTCGAGCAGTGCCGGGCCACTTTTGCGGGTGAGCCAAATTTGCTGTGCGATGAATACCGCCAGCACCAGCACCCCCAAAACCAGCATCCACAGCGACCACCGGGGCCAGCCCAGCTCGCGTCCAAGCATCAGTGGGTAGGTCAGCAAAAACATGCCGACCGAAACCATCAACACGCCCAGCACATCCGGTTTTCTTGCAGTCTCCGAGCGCGATTCCGGTAGCAACCGCAGGGCCAACCCCAGGGTCAGTAGCCCCAGGGGTACGTTGATTAAGAAAATGGGCCGCCAGGAGGAGCCAAACAAATCAGCCCCAATGAGGGTGCCCCCCAGCAGCGGCCCCGCTACGATGCCCAGCCCCACCATCGCGCCTTGTAGCCCAAAAGCCCTGGGGCGCTCCTCGAGGCCAAACATCACCTGGGTCAGGCTCGAGATCTGTGGGAACATCAGCCCCGCCGCGAGCCCCTGCAACACGCGCGCCACAACCAGTATCTCCGCCGAGGAGGCCAGCCCACACAGCGCCGAGGTCAGCACAAAGCCCAGTAGCCCCCACACGAACAGCCGCCTGCGCCCGTAGAGGTCGCCCAGCCGCCCACCCGTAATGAGCAGCATCCCGTAGGCCACCGAGTAGCCCGCCAGCACCAGTTGGATTTGCGCGTAGCTGGCCCCCAGGTCGCGCTGCACGGTTGCTAACGCATTGACTACGATGCTGGTATCCAGCAGGGTCAGAAAACCCGCCAAGAGCAGCACCCCCAGCGCTTGCCAGCGGCGGGGGTCGGCACCCGAGCGCTGCGGCACATGGGCGGTCATAACGGCTCCCTGGCTTTGAGCCCACGACCCGTCACCGAAAGTTCGCTCGAGCGGGTCAGAAGCAAGCGGAAAATCAGCAGATGAACCACCAGCAGCGCAGGCACATACAACGTGATGATGAACCAGGTCGCGCCCAACTGGTAATGGGGTAAGCCCACCTGCAGCCCCTGGTATATGGCGTTAATGAAATCGAGTGTGCCCACCAGGTTGAACACCCACAAGAGCGGCAGGGCCCACCTCGAGCCCCCCCGAAGCGCCCACAGCGAGGCCAGGGCCAGGAAGGCCGCCAGCAGGTCACCGATGGTTCCAGGAATGGTGAAGCTGCCGGGCACGCTGGGGTCTATGACCGAGGGGCTCATAAAGCTGGCGCCTACGTAGCGAAAAGCGTGAAAGTAGAGCAAAGGGCTAAGCGCGTGCACAAGGGGTAACCGGGCCAGCCACGGCTCCAGATACTGGCGGGCAATCAGCCCAAAAACCAGCAGACTTAAGGCAAACTGAAAAATAAACAGGGGTTGGGGATCGGTGAACATTAGCTCCTCCGGAGGGCGACACCCCGGTCTGGGTGCCGGCGGACGCTTGGGCATGAAGCTCGAAGAAGTTTGGGTGGGTTTGCAGGTACATAGGCGGTCTATTTATATGTATATACATATATTTGGGCAAAGAACTAACTCGAGGCTTCAAGCCGGCTCAAAAAACCGAGAAACTGTTGGTATTCCTGTGGGCTAAATGCCGCGCTCACCTCCTCCTGCGCCTTGCGCCAAGCCGGGTAGGCTCGAGCCAGTGCAGCCTCACCTTCTGGGGTGATTCGCACCAAGCGTACCCGGGCATCCAGAGGGCTGGGCACCATCTCGACCAGACCATGCCGCTGGAGTACCTGAAGGTTCCGGCTGAGGGTGGTTTGATCGAGGGCCAGTTGGGCGGCGAGGTCGTTGACCGCGGCCTCACCCTTCAGCGAGGCCGTCACCAGCAGGGTGAACTGGGTGATGTGCAAACCGGTGTGGGCCAGAACTTGGTCGTATTGCAGCGTTATTTTGCGCACCGTCCGTTTAAGGTGGGCGTGGGCGCAGAACTGCCGAACCTCGAGTTTTTGCTTTTTACTTAGTCGCTGCACAGGAATCAATATAAATGCATATACATATATTGTCAAATCCTTAAAACATCCGCTCATCATCTGCTAGCGTCAGTTCGGAAACAGAAAAGCAGAATAAACCTGCGTGGCACGGCAGACTCACGCTAGAGCCTCCCCTACACGGCAGGGGTGGACTTTACGATGCCGTTCGGCTGATTGACGGGTTTTCAACCTTCGGCTCAGCTTTTTCGGCTTGCTGGATAACTTCGAACGGACGTTCGGCCAGCAAAAAAAGCTGCTTCCCAGGACAGATCGTCCTTAGGGGGAACGCCAAGCAGTACCCTGAAGGCACGATAGCGCAGCCTCCCCCCAGGGCCAGCGCACTCCGAAAACCGCCCAAATCACAAGCCGGGCAACACCAGACTTAGATAAAACCTCGGCCCAGGCTCCCCAAAACCCTGCGCACCGCCCAGGGCCACGCTGCTGCCCGGCGCCAGATAAAATAGCGTCAGGCCCAAGCGCAGCTCAGCCCCTACCGAAAAGCGCGCCTGGCTCAGGTCCACAGGCGAACCGGCAGCCCCTGCGTCCAGAAAAACCGACAGGCTTAGGTCGTCAAAGAACAGCGGCCAGTTGCCCAGACCGCGCTCGAGGCTCCAGGGCGGCAAGCGGTACTCGAGCGAGCCCACCAGCGCCTGCTGGCCCCGAAGCTGACCCGGCCCATACCCCCGCACCGCCAGCAACGGCAGGCCTCCAGCCACCAGGGGCAAAGCCCCCAGGTCGAAGCCATCCAAAGCCAGCGGCGAGGTGGTGAAGCCACCCCCCACCCGCAGCCCAATCACGTGCGAGGCTTCCAGCGGTAGCCGGAATTGAAACCCCAGAGCGCCCCGAACACTGTAGCGCCAGTCCGGGCTGCCCTCGCGCATGAAGGCCGTGCCCACGGCGCTCAGGCTGCTCCTCGAGCGGAACAGGTCGCTGGCGGTGGTACTGGCGCCGCTCAAGCGAACCGAAAAGGCATGGGTAACGGTGTTCTGGTTGGGGTCGAGGGCGGGCTCGAGCACGTCCGAGCGCACGTATTGCAAGCCCAGGCAGCCCTGCGGCGACCAGAACGAAGCCCCTACGCCCTGGGCGCTGTCCCGGCCTACCCCCACCGCCTGCAGCACCAGCGGGAAGCCCAGCCCGGCATACTGGTAGGCCAGGTCGTAGAACACCCCGCGAAGGCTGCTGTCGAAGCCGGCCCCTACCGCGTAGGCATGGAGGCCCACCGGGTCGGAGGCTGCAAACGAAACCCCCAGCGTCGCCGCCAGGCCGAGCCCATCCACCCCCAGCCCGGCGATAGGCAGCCAGTACAAAGGGCGCAGGTAGTGGAAGGGGTTGTAGGGCTCACCGTTGGCGGCCTCGGCGGGCTTGAACGCTGGCAGGGATTCGCGCGGTAGCTCCACCCGTTTCCAGACACTGGGGTTGTAGGGCAACTGGTACAGGTTGTAGCCGGTCTCGTCGTAGCCGGAAAAGATAATCTGTTGCCGACTGTGTGAGAAGGTGGGCTGGAAGGCCCCCGAGACGAGGTTGGTCACCTGAAACACCGCCCCGTCCTCGAGGCGGTAGGCATACAGGTTGTAGACCCGGTTCACATCGCTGCTGTAGATCACGTAGCGCCCATCGGGGCTGAAAACCGGATCGCCATCCACATTCCTGTCCTGGGTCAGGGGCGTGAGGGCCCCGGTTTGCAGGGTGTAGCGGTAGAGGTCTTGAAAACCGCCGCGCCGCAGCAAGGCGAGCACCAGCGAGTTGCCGTCCGGGGCGACTGCAAATGAATGGATAACTCCGTCCTGGTTGGGAAAGCTACGCAGAGGCTGGGTGCGGTTTAGCTCGATGAATAAGCGGGCCAACTCGGTCGAGCCATCGGGGGTGTTCTTCGCCATGAAGATGCTCTTGCCATCGGGCGCGTAGCGGGCGTAGTAGACCCGCTCGCCGTTGGTCAGGCGCTTGACACTGCCCTCCAGCCGGTCGTACTGGTAGAGGTCGCTGCCCACAAAATACTCACTGTTGGCGCTTCTGCTGGTAAAGAGCAAGTAGCGCCCATCCGGCGACCACTGCGGATACTGGGCTGGACCATTGAGCAACTCGCGCTCGTTCTCGTTGACGATAATACGCAGGCCGCTGCGCAGCGGCGAGGCGTGCGAATACACAAGGCCGCTCGGCGAATCCGTGGCGCCTTCACTAAAAAACCCCAGGCTGCTGAGCCTGGTGATGGGCGTCAGGCCCTCGGCCCGGATACGGGCAATCTCGCCTTCGAATTGGCTGGGTAGCCAGCGCACAAAGTCGGTATAGATCTGGTCGAGTGAAACCCCGAAGGCTTGCTGAAAAGGTTCGTTGAAGTCTTTGGTGGCCAGCATGGCCGCGTTGGCCTCGGTGAAACGCTGGTAGGCATCCTCGCCAAAGCGCACTTCCAGGTACTGCACCAGCCAGGCGCTGTAGTTGTAGACCAGAAAACCCAGGTAAGGCCAGGTGGATTTGCTGTAGGCCTGGCGAATTTCATCGAGGCTGGGGAAGCGGCCTGAAAGCACCATCTGGCGCAGCATCATGCGGGTGGTGGCGTCGTTCAGGCGCGACTCGCCCAGCTTCTTGTGCTTGAAGTAAAGCACCGTGCCCTCCACGAAGGGAAAGGGCTTCACCGCATTTTGCGAGGGCAGTTGCCCGAAGATGCGGGTACGGTCTTTGAGGGGGCCGCGCACCTGGGAGAGGTCGAACATGTGGACAATCTCATGGAAAATGACCGTCTCCCACCAAGACGAAAGCCGGGGGTTGAAAAAGTCCGAGCTGCGGAACTGTCCGGTAAAAATGCCCACCACGTTGTTGGTGGGGTTGGCAAAGCCGTTGAGGGTATCCCCCACGTCCGAGAGCACGATGCTGATGCGTCCCGGCGGCTCCTCGAAGTCGGCTTTGAGCAGCCTATAGGCGTTTTCGGCATGGAGAGCGGCCTCGCTGGCCACGCGTTCCAAACCGGCGTGATAGTGAATGTCAAAATGCTCGGTGCGCAGGGTAAACCAGCGCTTGGTGGGGTCGAACTGGGCCAGTGTCAACGAACAGACCAGCAAAAAAAACGCCAAGAAGCGCAGCATTGGGCCCAGTATAGGCAACACAGATGAAAGGCAATGTAGTGAAACTGGTCAGGATCAACCCCGCTTTCCCAGCCCATCTGATGCGGTCGTGCCGAATACTTGCTCCAAATATCAACCCTCCCCCGCAGGAGAGGGTTGGCAACAAAGCTGCATCTAGCGAATCACTTGTGGAACCACCCGTACATCCCTGGTCTGAGCATCGCGCCAGACCTTGAGGTTCACGGCTTCGCCTTGCTTTTTGGAAAGCAGCACCGCGCGCAGGTCGTTGATGTTGTTGATGGGGTTGCCGTCGGCCTCGAGTAGAATGTCACCATTGATCCCCAGCTCGATGACCTGGCCGGTGCGGAGTTGGAGCTGCACGGTACGGGTGGCGGCCCGCATTCCGGCCCGCTCGGCTGGCCCACCCCGCTCCACTTGCTGAATCATCAGACCAGCATCGGGCAGCCGGTTCTGGCGGCGAACGTTTTCGGGGTATTCGCCCATCGAAAGCAGCGAAAGCGTCACCCCCAGGCGGGGGCGCGAACGTACCAGTTCGTCGGCAGTGATGTCCCTACCAGCCTTTAGGTCGTTCAGGTACTGCTTGGCCAGGTTGATCGGGATGGCAAAGCCAATACCCGCCGACTGAGCCTGCCCACCAAACCCACCAGTGGTGCTGTAGATGAAGGTGTTGATCCCGATCACCTCGCCCCTCGAGTTGAGCAAGGGCCCCCCGGAGTTGCCGGGGTTGATGGCTGCATCGGTCTGGATTACCGTGGGTACGAAGGCTCCCTGGCCCCTGCTGCCGTCGTTGGGGTTGCGCCGGATGGCCGAGATGATACCTTCCGTGACGGTAAATTCCAGCCCGAAAGGGTTGCCCATCGCGATGGCCTTTTGCCCCACCCGCACCTGATCGGAATCAGCCAGGCGCATGGGTTTGAGTTTCTCACGCGGGGCCTGTACCCGGATCAGGGCCATGTCCAGCGGCTCAGCCCGGCCAATCACCCGCGCCGGGTAGCTTCTGGGGTCGTTGTGGAAGCGCACCGTAATCTGGTCGGCCCCGGCAATCACATGGTAGTTGGTCAGAATCAGGCCATCCTGATCGAGCACAAAGCCCGAGCCTGATCCATCTTGCGGTTGGGGTTGCAGGAATTGCCCAAAAAAGCCAAGGTCACGGTTGCCCGTTTGCGGGGTGCTGCGCACCGCCACAAACACCACCCCGTCGCCGGTTCGCTGCACAATATCCACAGTATTGCGTTCGTTTTCCAGAAAGGCTCGGTTCTGATCAAAGCTCTGGGCCTGGGCCTGCACTTGAGGTGCAGGCGGGGTTTGAGCCTGGAGTTGGGTCTGGCTCTTGCTCAAATTGAACCAGGCCACACCACCCCCCACTACCAAAACCAGCCCGAGGGCAAGGGTTGCTGTTCTCATGGACATCGCAAAAGCCTCCTATCCCAGGGTAATAAACAACGGTGAAGACGGTGTGAAGCCAGATTATGAGATCATGAAAACACCACGGTCTTGTTGCCGTACACGATGATGCGATCCTCCAGGTGCCACTGCACCGCTCGAGCCAACACGTTGCGCTCGAGGTCTCGCCCCAGCCGCACCAGGTCGGCCACGTCGTGCCGGTGCGAGACCCGGGCCACGTCCTGCTCGATGATGGGCCCCTGGTCGAGTTCCTCGGTCACGTAGTGGGCGGTGGCCCCGATGATCTTCACACCCCGCGTATAGGCCTGCTTGTAGGGGTTGGCCCCCACAAAGGCCGGCAGGAAGGAGTGGTGGATGTTGATGATGCGGTTGGGGTAGCGGGCCACAAACTGCGGGGTGAGGATCTGCATGTAGCGGGCCAGCACCACCAGGTCGGTATCCCCCAGCAGGTGCAGAATCTGCGCCTCGGCCTCTTCCTTGCGGTCTTTCTCCACCGGCACGTGGTAGGGAATGCCGAAGCGCTCCACCTCGGGGCGCAGGTCGGGGTGGTTGGAGATAACCTGGGTGATGGCACCGGGCAGTTCCCGGTTGCTGTGCCGCCAGAGGAGCTCCAGCAGGGCGTGGTCGTATTTGGAGACCAGAATGGCTACTTTCTTGAGGTCGGCGGCGTAGGCAATGCGCCAGTTCATCTCGAAGCGGGCCGCCACCCGCTCGGCGAAAGCTTTCTCGAGGATTTCCCGCGAAACGTCTAGGTGCGGAGTTTGAAACTCCAGCCGCATGAAGAAAAGCCCCCCCTCGGGGTCGGTGGAGTGCTGATCCAGCGCGGTGATGTTGGCCCCGTGGTTGAAGAGGAAATTCGAGACCGCCGCCACAATGCCGGGCCGGTCGGGGCAGGTAATCAGAAGCCGTGCGGTGGTATCCGACTGCATATCTGCCACAGGCTAAAGGCTCTGGGCTCAAAGCTCAAGGCATATATGCTCCCCCGGCACACTCTTCTGGACTTTCTTGGCCCAGACTCAGATGTATGAAAAAGCAGTTTACGGGCCTGATAATCTTGCTTGCCTCGGTAGGATTCGCCCACCAACCCTTCTGGAACCCCGGCTCCCCCAGCCTCGAGCAGGCCTACCGGATTCTGGAACCCACCATTTCGAAAGTGGTCACGAGCCAGGTGAACGCGGGCCAGTTGGGCTTTTATATTTTTGAGCTGGCCGCAGGCTTCGTGCTCGACCTGGGGCTTTTTGTGGGGGCGGCCTGCCCACCGGCCTTTCAACCCCGGATGTGGCTGGTGGGGCCGGGCCTCGAGGGCCACGAGCGCCCACCTTTCGCCATTCCAGGGGGCATGGGAGCCAAAGTGTTTGCAGGCGGCTGGCGCGACTACCGGGGCCACGGCCTGGTGGCCCGCCAAGGCCCTGAATTCCGAGAACGGCTCCGGGGCGGAACCTACTACGTGGTGGTAGAGGCCGGGAACGCGGCGGGCTATTACATGCTCTCGCTGGCGGGCGCAGAGGTTCCTGGCGGAACGTCCGAAGGCCGGGCCGCCCTCGCACGGTTCAACCGCTGTGGATAGACAACCGCCCTGTCATACCGTTTCCGCTTGAATCCTTCACCGCCATACGTATCAAAGGGTGTTCTCAAACCGGACGCCCAAGACCAGCACGCAAAAAAACCCACCCGTAGCACGGGTGGGCATGGTCGGCAAGCTCACTTATTGCCGGACGCTGGCGTTGTAGCGGGCAAGCACCTGATCGGCCCGCTGCTTGGCCTCGTCGAGGGCCTGCTGGGCCGGCTTGCCCCGCAGGGCCTCCTCGATGGCCGACTGCACAATCTGGCGAATCTCGGTGAAGCCGCCCATCAAGCAGCCTGCCGAAGAGGTGTTGACCTTGGAGGTCTCGAGCTGCCGCACCGCGGTGGTGTAGTTGGGCTGGCGCACATAGGCCTGGCGCACGCTGGACTGCTCGGTGACCCCCTTCACCACCGGGAAGTAACCGGTGCCGATAATCCATTTGGCCTGGGTCTCGGGGCGTAGCAAGAAGCGGATAAACTCCCACGAGGCCGCATTCTGCTCCTCGCTGAAGCCGCGAATCAGGTAGACCGCCGCCCCGCCAATGGCCGTGCCGTTGCGCTCGCGCAGGTAAGGGTAGAAGGCGGTGCGCACCGGGAAGCGGTTGCCCACCTGGCGCAGCACCCCGGTAAGGGAAGCCGTGGAATATACCGCAATGGCCGCGTTGCCCTGGGCGAACAGGCTCTGGCTATCGGCCCAGCTGCGCCCGGTGTTGGCCGCCACCCCTTCCCGTACCAGGCGGGCCCAGGTATCCAGGAAAGCCACCGCCGCCGGGTTGTTGAAGGTGACCTCGGTGGCCCGGGCCTTGCGACCGTTCTCGTTGTTGCAGAAGTACTGGCCGGAGTTGTAGCTAAACTGCTCCATAAACCAGCTATCGATGGGAATGGAGAGGCCAAAACGGGTGGTCTTGCCAGAGGCATCTTTGACCGTGAGCTTGCGCGCGGCGGCCTCGAGGTCGGCCAGGCTCCAGGTATTGCGGTAGGGGATGCCGGACTGCTCCAGGGCCTGGGTGTTGAAGTAGAGGATGGGATTGGAGCTGTTGAACGCCAGCCCGTAGAGCTTGCCATCCACGCTGTAGTAGCTGCGGGGCTGGCTGACAAATTGGGAGAGGTCGAAGTTGTTGGCCCGGGCTAGGTCTTCGAGGGGCAGCACCGCGCCCGAATCGGCCATAAAGCGGGCCCCGATATCGTAGACCTGGATCACGTTGGGACGGCCCTGTCCGCCCGCCTGCAGGGCCGCCCGCAGTTTGTTGAGTCCGTCATCGTAGGAGCCCACAAACTGGCTGCGCACCGTAACCCGGTTCTGCGCAGCGTTGAAGTCCTTGACCAGGGCCTCGGTGGCCTCGCCCAACACCCCGCCCATGGAGTGCCAGAAGTCAATGGTGATGCGCTGCTGGGCCAGCCCCAGCCCTCCCAGTGCTATTCCCGCCAGTAGTGCCAGCAATCGTCTCTTCATCTTTGCCTCCTGTAAGTGTGCTTATCCCTTTAGCCCACCCAGCGCGATGCCCCGGATAAAGGCCCGCTGGGCCAGCAGAAAGGCCAGTAAGGTAGGTAGCAGTACCAGCACCGCAGCCGCCGCCACCACGTTCCAGCTCGAGACCTCCACGCTTTGCACCTGGGCAATGGCGATCTGCGCCGTTTTCATCTCGTTCTGGTTGATGACCACCAGCGGCCAGAGGTACATGTTCCAGGCCCCCAGAAAGCTCAGCGCACCCAAAGCCCCCAGGGCCGGGGCGGCCAGCGGCAGGGCCACATACCACAGCGTCCGCAGATGGCCGGCCCCATCAATCCGCGCGGCATCGAACAGATCCTGCGGTAGGCTCTTGAGGAACTGCCGCATCAAGAAGATGCCCAGCGGTGAGGCCAGAAAAGGCACGATCAGCGCCCAGTAGCTATTGATCCAGCCCAGCTCTTGTACCAGCAGGTAGCGCGGAAGAAAGGTCACCTCGTCCGGGATAAGCAGCACCGCCACCACAAAGCCAAACAGAAGGCTCTGTCCGGCAAACCGAACCCGGGCCAGGGCATACCCCAGGGTAGCGGAGGTCAACAAGACGCCCAGGGTGATGGCCAGCGAGACCCCCAGGCTATTGAGCAGGTAGCGCAGAATGGGGTGTTTAGCAAAGGCTTCCCGATAGGCCTCGAGGGTGGGCTGGGGGGGCAGCAGGCCGGGCGTAAAGAGGTCGGCCTCGCTGCGAAAACTGGCCGAGAGTAGGCTCAACAGCGGGAGCACCAACAGCCAGGCATAGACCCCCAGGAGCAGGTAGAAAAGCGGACGGGATAGCCAGCGGGGCAGGCTACTCATAGTGCACCCTCCGGCCCAGCCCACGGAACTGCAACGCGGCCAGCAGGAGCAGCACCAAAAACAGCACCACCGACTGCGCCGCTGCATAGCTAAAGCGGAAGTTGAAGAAAGCATCCTGGTAGATGCGGTAGATCCAGACCGTGGTGCTCTCCATGGGGCCGCCGCGGGTCAGCAGGTGGATCTGACCGAAAGCGGTCAGGCTGGTGAGCAGGGTCAGCAGAAAAACCAGGAATAAAGTGGGCGAGAGCATGGGCAGGGTGATGTGCCAGAACTGTGTCCAGGCCCCCGCTCCATCTATGCGGGCGGCCTCGTAGAGATCCTCGGGAATCTGCTGGAGCCCGGCGGTCAAGAGGATGGCCGTAAAGCCCACCCCAGCCCAGGCGGTCACGATGGCCAGGGTGGGCAGGGCCAGCTCGGGGCTGGTCAGCCAGGGTTGAGCCGGTAGGCCCACCGCCTCCAGCATCCGGTTGACCGTCCCGCCGATGGGGTGCAGATACCAGCCCCAGGCCACCGCGGCCACCGCGGTCGGTACCGCAGTGGTGAGGAAAAACAGGGTGCGAAACAGCGCCACGCCGGGGAAGGGACGCGCCACCATCAGCGCGGCCAGCAACCCCAGCAAGAGCTGAACCGGCACCACGACGGCCGCAAACAGGAAGGTAGCCCCCACCGCGCGCCAGAAAGCCGGGTCGCGCAGCAGCTCGGCGTAGTTGGCCAGGCCCACCCACACCCGCTCGGTTCCTAAAAGGTTCTCGCGGTGAAAGGAGAGCCAGAAGGCGTTCAGGGTGGGCCAGACGGTGAATATCAGCAACAAAAGCAGCCCTGGAATCAGCAGCAGGGCCACCTCGAGGCCCCCACCCAGCCGCCGTGCGTAGGGCATCTGAATGGGCTTTTTCGCAGTCTTCTCGGGGTTCTTGGAGTAAATCATGACCGTCACCTAAAGAATCCGCTGTCATCTTCAAAAAAACATCAGCGGCGGCCTTACACTCCGCTTACCGTGCGGGCTAGCGGGCCAGCCCCTGCGCTACCAGCCACTGAGCGGCCACAGGCAGTTGCTCGTGCCGCACCTCCAGGATGAGGCGGGGGTGGCTCTGGAGGGTCTGGAGGGCCGCTAACAGGGCCGGCCAGTGAATGCGCCCCTGCCCAGGGCTCCAGTGGCGATCCAGCAGGCCGTCGTTGTCCTGCAGGTGCAGGTGGGCCAGCAGCGGGCCAGCTTCTTTGACCCACTGGTCGGGCGCGGGGCCGCCCATCTGCTGCATTAGGTAGGCATGCCCCACATCCAGGCTCATGCGCACGTGCTCGGAGCCAAAGGACTGCACCAGGGTGCGCAGGGGCTGTGGGTTGGTATCGCGTATGTTCTCGATCACCAGCACCAACCCCAGGTTGCGGGCCAGCGGCAGGACGGTCTGGAGGGTCTCGTGCGCCCACTCGATCTCGCGCTCGAGGCCGTTGCTGGGCGCATGGGACATCTGGGGGTGGCCGAAAAAGAGAAACGGACTGTGAATGACCATATGACTGGCCCCTAGGTCGGCAGCAAACTCCAGGGCCCGCCGGTAGCGCTCGGCAACCATTCGCCGCACGAAGGGGTCGAAAGAGGCCATCCAGAGACCGTCGTAAGGGCCGTGAATCCCCAGTCGCCCGGTGTAGCCGTCCAGGGCCTGCCAGGCCAGGGCCACCAAGGTTTGCCAATCGCCATCCAGCACCTCCGGGCGCACCGCATCCTGCAGCTCGAGGTCGCGTCCTTCGTGCTCCAGAAGCCAGGGGCGAAACTCGGGCAGGCGTTCGATGGGCAGGGCGAGGCCGAGCACGGGCAGAGGAGATTTCATACCTACGCCAACATAGGCCTCCCCTGTCAGCCTCACATCAGGCTGGGCAGGCCGCAGATGCGCGGTGGTACATATGAAACTATCACCCTCGAGCGCGAAGTCCTCGAGGCCACCGACCAGCGCTTCTCCAACCGCTTGAAGTTTATTGAACAGGCCGCCCGGTTGTACTTGCGCGAGCTGCGCCGGGCCGAACGGGATGCCCGCGACCGCGCTCTCCACGAAAAGTATGCAGAGGAGCTCAATCGGCAGGCCCTCGAGACCCTCGAGTACTCCGCCTACTACAACGAGGAAGACCCGCATGAGGCGAGGTGAGCTTTACCTGTACCAGAAACCCCGAGACAACGACCCCCGCAGGCAAAGGGTGTTTGTGGCAGTTGGTCATCAGGGATTGATTGACAGTACCTACTCTACCGTCATCTGCGCCGCGGTTTATAGCCGCTACGCAGGGCTAAAAACGCAGGTTCCGGTCGGTGTTGAAGAAGGGCTCAAACACGAGAGCACAATCTACCACGACGAGTTGACCAGTCTCGAAAAAAGCCGCCTGACCAACTACGTGGGTATGCTCTCAGCGGTGAAGCTCAAGGAACTTGACCGCGCCCTGGCCATTGCCCTCGACCTACCCGAGCCCGAGGAGTACGAGATCTAAACCGTCTCGGCCCGCTTGCGCTGGCTGGGGTCTAGCACCCGCTTGCGCAGGCGCAGGCTTTGGGGAGTTACTTCCAGAAGCTCGTCGGGGGCCAGGAATTCCAGCGCCTCTTCCAACGAAAACTTGCGCGGCGGAATCAGGCGGATGTTCTCGTCGGAGCCAGCCGCCCGCACGTTGGTGAGCTTTTTGTTGATGTTGACGTTGACGTTGAGGTCGTTGTCGCGGGCGTTCTCGCCCACAATCATGCCCACATAGACCTCGGTACCGGGATCAATGAAGAAGCTGATCCGCTCCTGCAAGCGGTACAGGCTGTAGGCGTAGGCCACGCCCGCCTCCATGGCCACGGCGCTGCCGGTGGTGCGGGTCTCCAGGCTGCCCACGTGTGGCCCGTAGGCGTGGAAGCTGTGGCTCATCACCCCCTCGCCGGCGGTAAGGGTGAGGAACAGGGTGCGGAAGCCGAACAGGGCTCGAGCCGGTACGGTGAACTCAGCCCGAATGCGCCCCGATTCCTGCTCCATATGCACCATCTGGGCCTTGCGGCTGCCCAGGGCCTCCATCACCGGGCCGAATTTGGCCTCCGGCACGTCCACCACCAGGTACTCGTAGGGCTCTTGAATCTGGCCCCCGATCTCCTTGAACAGCACGCTGGGCTGGCCCACCGAGAACTCGAAGCCCTCGCGCCGCATGGTCTCGAGCAACACCGACAGGTGCAGCTCGCCACGCCCGTGCAGCTCGAAGGTATCGGGCGTGACCTCGATGACCCGCAGGGCCACGTTGGTCTCGAGCTCCTTCAACAGCCGCTCGCGGATCTGGCGGCTGGTCACGTACTTGCCCTCCCGCCCGGCAAAGGGCGAGGTGTTGGGGGTCACGGTGATGCTCACCGTGGGCTCGTCCACCGCCAGACGCGGCAGGGCCTCGGGGGCTTCGCGGGCCGCAATGGTATCGCCAATCTCGACGCCTTCCATCCCGGCAATGGCCACGATATCGCCGGGGGTGGCCTCGTCCACCTCGAGGCGCTCCAGGCCCCGGTGGGTAAACACCGCCACCACCTTGAGGTCGCGGTGGCCGTGCTCGCCCACGATGGTCACAAACTGGTTTTTGCGCACCGTGCCGCGGTGCACCTTGCCCAGGGCAATCTTGCCCAAAAAGTTGGAATAATCGAGGTTGGCCACCCGAAGCTGGAAAGGGCCCTGGGCCACCTGGGGGGCCGGGATGTGTTTGAGGATGGTCTCGAAGAGGTCGGTCAGGTCGGGCTTGGGCTGGTCGCCCAGCCAGGCCGCCCCCTCGCGGCCAATGGCATAGAGATAGGGGAAGTCGAGCTGCTGGTCGGAGGCCCCCAGCTCGGCCATCAGGTCGAAGGTCTCGTTCAAGACCTCGTCGGGCCGGGCGTCTTTCTTGTCCACTTTGTTGATCACCACGATGGGCTTGAGGCCGGCCTCAATGGCTTTCTTGAGCACGAAGCGGGTCTGGGGCATGGGGCCCTCGGCGGCGTCCACCAGGAGCAGCACCCCGTCCACCATCGAAAGCGCGCGCTCCACCTCGCCGCCAAAGTCGGCGTGGCCGGGCGTGTCCACGATGTTGATCTTCACGCCCCCCCACTCCACCGCGGTGTTCTTGGCCAGAATGGTAATGCCGCGCTCGCGTTCCAGATCGTTGGAATCCATAATGCGCTCGCCCCCTTCGTCGTGGCGCGAGAGGGCTTTGGCTTGCTTGAGCATCGCATCTACCAGGGTGGTCTTACCGTGGTCTACGTGCGCAATAATTGCGATGTTTCTGAGTTCCATTGTGTCTCCAGGGGGATTGCCGTCTGGTATGCCGACAGCAGGCAACCCTGTTAGTCTAGCCGAAGAATCGGGGTTTTGTATACAGCAACATTACAAAATCTGCTCCACTTTCTGAGAGCGGTTCCCACGAATACCCAGTATCACGAAACCGTTGCACTGGGGGTAAGTTACGCTGCACGCCGTGCAGCGCAATGATGAAAACCGCGATGAGAGCGCCTGTATTGAGCCCGTCTACCTCTGGGTGAGGAGATGAGCAAGCGCCTCGGCATGACAAGCATTATGGGCAACATTTACAAGCTCAACAGCCAATCGGCAGCTTTCTCTGCAACCATCATGGTGGGAATGTTGGTATTGCCGCGCACTACCTTCGGCATCACCGATGCATCCACCACATAGAGGTTTTCGCACCCATATACCCTCAGGTGTTCGTCTACCACCTGTCCCATGCTGCAGGTTCCAGCCGGGTGGTAGAGGGTTTGGACATATTGGCGCACATAGTTGTCCAGTTCGGCTTTGTCTTTGAGGTTGGCTTGTCTTGCATGGGGTTGGCCCCGGTAGGAGTCAAAGGACTTTTGCGCGGCGATTTCGCGGGCCAGCTCCATTCCAGCCCGCAACACTTCTAGGTCGTGCGGTTCACTCAAATAACGCGGTTGGATCAGCGGGGCTGCCTCGGGGTCGGGGCTGGAGAGACCGATGAACCCCCGGCTCTGCGGAGCTACCAACGTGGGGCCAATGGTAAAGAAGTGGCCCTCCTCGCGGTCAAAGCCGTGGTTGCTAAAGAAGGCTGGCCCAAAATGGTACTGCAAATCGGGTGCGGGTGCATCGGGCCGGACGCGCAAAAAGGCTCCGGCTTCAGCTACATTGCTTACAAACGGCCCGCTTTGGGTCAATAGATACCGGGCAATATTCGCTAGGGTTTCGGCCTTGTCCAGACTGACCGGCACTTTGCAGTGCCAGATCACCGGTAGGGCCAGGTGATCCCACAGGTTTTGCCCCACCGGCAGGTCTTGCCGGACTTCGATCTGGTGCTGCCGTAGCTGATCGGCGGGGCCCAGACCTGAGAGCATGAGGAGTTGGGGGGACTTCACCGAGCCGCTCGAGACAATCACCCCCCGGCTGGCCCGTACCTGCCAGATACGACCCTGATGGGCGTATTCCACCCCTACCGCCCTGGCTTTTTCAAACAGAATTCGGTGGGCTCTAGCCCCTGTCTGTACATCGAAATTGGGGCGCGGTAGAGCAGGCTTCAGGTACGCCGTGGCTGCGCTGTGCCGGGCTCCGTTTTTCTGGTTGACGTGAAACAGGCCTACCCCTTCCTGCGCTGGGCCGTTGAAGTCGTCGTTGCGCTTCAGGCCCCATTGCAGAGCCGCCTCAATAAAGGCGTGGGTAAGGGGGTTGGTATACTTCCGAACCTCCACGTGCAGCGGGCCCTGGTCGCCGTGGTACTCGGAGGGGCCCAGGGGGTGGGTCTCGAGCTTCTTGAAGTAGGGCAGCACCTCGGCAAACGACCAGCCGGGCTGCTGCCAGTCGTCGTAGTCGCGGGGGTTGCCGCGGATGACGATCATGGCGTTGATACTGCTGCTTCCGCCCAACACCTTGCCCCGGGGCCAGTAGAGTTCGCGCCCATTCAAAGCTGGCTGAGGCGTGGTGAAAAAAGCCCAGTCGGATCTGCTTTTGAATAACTTGGGAAAGGCGGCAGGAGCTTTATGGTACAGACCTTGCTCGGGTTCGCCGGCCTCTAAGAGTAAAACCTTGAGGTCGGCCCTGGCACTCAGGCGATGGGCCAGCACACACCCCGCCGACCCCGCCCCTACGATGACGTAATCGTACGCTTGTCTCATTCAACACCATTTTATCGCTCATGCATGCATAACCAGGACAACCCGCTAGGGTATCTTGAGGAGTTTTCGGAAACGTGATGATTGCAACATCACAGCGGGCTGGTCTTCGTACCAACTGTGCGTCCGAAAATCTCTCGCATGGCTTTTGAGGTTGATAACTAGTGCTCCGGTAACTTAATTCCCGGGATGGATCTGGCTCCCTTGATATTTGGGAGTTGCTTTGAGCGCTTCATTTTGGGAACTTCACTGCATATAAATCTTTAACTTACCAAACCACTAGCCTTTTGCCGCCGGGAGCCAGACACCGACCCTGGCGCCCCCCTCTGGGCGGTTCTCAGCGTGGGTTTTACCCCCCATCACCTGGGCCACCGCCGCTACCAGGGCCAAGCCTAGGCCTACCCCGTCACTCTGGTCGTTCTTAATAAAGGTTTCGAAGGCCCTGGGCAAAATCTCGGGCGCAAAGCCAGGGCCGCCATCGTAAAACCACAGCCAAACCCCCTCCTGAGCGGGCTCGAGTACCAGCTTTTCCAGACCACCAGCGTGTTTTTGAGCGTTCTTGAGGAGGTTCTCGACCACCACCGACATCAGCCTGGGGTCGGCCTCCACCCATCCGCTCCCCAGAGCCTCTAGCCCGAATTGCTCACGCAGAAAAGCAACCAAGTCCAGCGGTTGGCCCTGTACCCGCCCCTGGCCTTCCAGCCGGGCCAGGGCCAGCAAGCCCTCTAAAAGCAACTCCATGCGCTTCGCTTCGCGCAGGGCTCCCTCGGTGGCCTTAGGTTCCCCAGGCCGCCGTTGCAGCACCTCCAGATACCCCTTAAGGGCTGTTAGGGGGTTGCGCAGTTCATGCGAAGCGCCATAGGCAAAGCGCCGTGCGGCCTGTTCTTGCACCTTGAGCCGATGCAGAGCCGTCTTCAGTTCGCCCATTAAGACATTCATGGCCTCTACAGCGGGGCGGGCTTCGTAGAGTTGGGGGGTTGAGAGGGGCTCGAGGTTTTCGGCACTACGCCGGGCCAACTCGCGCGAGACCGCGTCCAATGGGCGCAACGACTGCGAAAGGCCCAAAGCCCCCACGGCAAACGCCAGCAACGCCAGCAACCCCCCAATGCCCAGATAGATTTGCAGCAGACGCTGCGGCAGCGCCACCACCTCATCCAAGGGGGTACCCAGGCCCAAACCCCCTTCATCGCTGGGAAGCGCTACCCACAGCCAGTTGTCTCGAATCTGGCGAAAGCTTTGGCCCTGGGAAAGGGCCTGCTCGAGGCCCTCGGGCAGCCGATAATCACCCAGATCGGTATAGGCCGTGCGGCCTTCCGGACTCAGGATAAACCCCACCCCACCAAACTCTTGCACGATCTGGGCCAGATCCTGAATGCGAACCTGCCCTTGGCTGACCAGAAAACCCAGCCTCGAGAGGGCTGCTCGCTCGAGGGTGTCCTGCACGGTGCGCTGGGCCTGCTGCACCGTCAAGGCCCCCAGCGGAAACAACAGCAGGGCTAGGGCCAGCATTAGCCACAACAGGAGGCGGAGGCGGAGGGTCATGGTTGGAGGGAATTAGGGTTTAGGAGATAGGTATCGAAAAGCCGTTTGCTGCTGGCTAGTTGGCCTACTTCCTCAAGATATACCCATGCCCCCGCACGGTGTGCAGCAGCATAGGTTCGCCCAACGCACGGCGCAGCGCGGAGAGGTGAACTTCTAGGGTGTTGGGCTCGACCCCTTCTCCCCAGACCCGTTGCATTAGGGCTTCCTTGGGCAGCAGGCGCTCGGCATGCTCCAAAAAACACTGTAAAAGCTGCAGGGCTTTGGGCGAAAGCTCCAACAGCCGCTCCCCTCGACGGGCCTCCATTTTGCGTGGGTAAAGCACCACATCGGCATAGGAGAGCACTTCCTCATCGCGTTTGCTGCGACGTAACAGCGCCTCAATCCGCGCTACCAGTTCCGATAGCGCATAAGGTTTGACCAGATAATCGTCGGCCCCTTCACGCAGCCCCTTGACCCGCCATTCCACTTCGTCCAGCGCAGTGAGCATTAGCACCGGCACTGCGCTCACCTTGCGTATCTCACGCAAAACCCCAAACCCATCCCCCCCCGGCAGCAGCACATCCAGCACCACCACATCGGGGGCGTCGGTCAGTCTGCGCAGTCCATCGGCCCCATTGCCTGCTTCGATTACACCGTAGCCCTCGAGTTCCAATCCCAAACGCAGGGCTTCGCGCACCCCCGCATCATCTTCAATCAGCAGCACCAGGGCCATACCTCTATTGTGGCAGACCCAGGCTGAACTCGAGCTTAAAGAACTAATCCACCCCAACAGGAGGCCATCAAAGCCACCCATATCGCACTCTTCACAGACGTGGTTTGGTAAGTTAAAGCAGTGAAGTTCCCAAAATGAAGCGCTCAAAGCAACTTCCAGATATTAAGGGAGCCAGATCCATCTCAGGAATTAAGTTACCGGAGCACTAGCTAGAGTCCCTACCATTGTCGCTTTTTTGTGGGGGCAAACCCCGCACGAATAGATCTACCCCCTCTTGTAAAAGCAGCTCTACCGAATAGCCTGGCATGTGCTGGGCCGTCATATAGGCTCCATGCACAATGGAAGCAAAGATCACCGCAAGCAATCTGCCGTGCCCAGGCGATGCTTTCTCCAGCACCTTTGCCAGTTGCTCAATGCCTCGATTCATGGCTTCTTGGGCCAAATGGGCCGCTTCCTGATCGCCCCCTCGGCGACCCGACTGTGTGGTCATGAGGGCGGTTAGGGGTTCTACTTGCCCACGGTAGGCCAGGCCCAGGGCCATCAAGCGTTGGTGCAGGGTACCCGGACGCGAGAGCGCCCGCTGGGTTTCCTGTGAGCCCTCCTCGAGCAGCGCTTCCAGCAAAGCCCGTTTGGAAGCAAAGTGGTGATAGACCGCTGCTTTGGTCAGGCCCAGGGTTCGGGCCAGATCTTCTAGGCTGGTAGCGGCATACCCACGCTCCGCGAACGCCTTACGTGCGCTTCGCAGGAGAGCCTGGCGGGTATCCATGCTGCTACAGACTACGCCCCTTTTTTCCAACCCTGGTGTAGTTCCAGCAACAGTGGCACAAATCCCACACTCCAAGAGCTTTTGTGCTGGATATGCGTGGAATTATTCTAAAACAGATAATTGATCCCAAACCGAATCTGAATTCCAAAAGCCGTTCCGTAAATGCCAGTAGCGTCGCTGGCCAAGTAGAGGGTTGGTACGGCCTCCGCAAACAAGCCCGCGTCGCTGGCAGTGTTGTAGTTAACCCCAGCCAGACCGCGAACCCCAAAAAAGTTTAGCGCGCCCAAACCCACCCAATTGCCCCCAACCCCCCCATAAGGCAGCAGACGACCCGCCCCAAACGGGAAGAGCAGGTCGGCACCTAGCTCGAGAAAGTTCGGGCTCACGCCAATGCCCAGATTGGCCCTGGCCCCAAACCCACCACCAAAATCGTAGCTTCCAGCCTGCAACATCAAACTGTTCAGGGGGGTACCCTCCACCCACTGAAACACTAGGCTGGCCCCCGCAAAAGGCTTGGAACTTTGCGCAAAGGCAACAAGGCCCCAGCACAACAACAGCAAAACCACCAAACGTTTACCCATAGTTGTATATTCTATTGGGATTCCTCTGGGAAATTGGGGGTATATGGATTCCAAAAATGTTACATAAAGATTTCATTAGCTGCCCTTAAGACTTCCCTCGAGCCTCCTTCCCTACACTGCCAATTATGCGCCTATCCTATCTGGTTGTGTCGCTGTTGACACTGCTCCTGGCTGCTTGCAGCGGCGAGAGCATCATGCGGCCCCCTGGCTCCCCCCCATCTGCCCCACCCCAGCCCCCTACCAACACTTTTAGCATCTCCGCTACGCCCAATCCCATGAACTTGGCACGTGGAAGTACAGGCGTACTCACCGTATCCGTCACTTTCAATGCCAGCAACCTGACCAGGGTGCGCCTGACCTGGGTGAGTGGATCCGTTGGAGTTGTTTCGAATACCTCTACCACAGATGTAACCCCCAACAACAACACCTTCCAATTCCAGATCACCAACAACGCCAGCCCCAACGAAGCCCGACCCTTTTTCTATATTTATGGCAATGGGTGCACCAGCAATGGCTGCGGTGGACAAGAACAACGCAGCGTTGAAATACGTACAAACTAAGTGTCTCCACAGTATGTTTGTCACTGTAACCCGCTTGGTATGCATCGGGGTACTGCGCCTTGGAAGATGCACCTTGAAAGTGGGGCCTCCAGCGTTTGACAAGCTTACTAGGGCGCAGCTTAGCCTGAATCAAGGGCTGGCTCGAGCCGCCACACCGGCGGCTTTTTCGTGGTTTTGCCGAACCAAGGTACCTTTTTATCCCGGGCACACTTTGCAGGAGCCCACAAGAGCATGGGGTAAGGGGCAGGCTCAGACCTTGTGGGGCTGTGTTTCCCTTAATCAGAGTTCGAGATTATCGCGCACTTCACAGACGTTGCCGCTTAGTGAAAACGAGCAGTGACCAGCAGACGTGCCTCACCGAGGTGAGACGCTTTCTTCGCCGCGAAGCGGGGTGGCACGCTTGTCTGTGTTGCGTCTGCTAGGGGGTTAGCCAATGTGTGGCTAATACCCTTTCCGCTTGAATCCTTCAGCGTTGGACGCAGTCAGAGGTGAAGGATTCAAGCCGACCGAAGGGAGTAGAAAAGCATTTCGGTAGTATCGTTTAGGCTTGTCAAAGTGAACGATACTACCGAAATGCGTATAACCTAGCCCAGATGCAGGTTACGCACCCAAGCGTGGGCCGCGCGCGGCCCACGCTTGGGCTTCGAGGTTCCAGGCGGTGACAGTCTTGCCAGGGAAAAAGACCCTTAGCCATGGACGACTCCATCTTTGTGAAGTGCTCTACTCTATTCGCAACCACCTCGGTACGATGCGCTTGAGGAATAGGCATTAAATGATGGGGGATAATCCCCCATCTTCAACCTTCTTGGTTGGCTAGTTGATGGTTCCCAGAGCACCCTCGAGTTCCAAGTCCTGGGTGTTGCCGTTGCGCACGTAGAGGCCGCGCCAGGCATCTTCGGTGGTGAAGCCACCGCTCAGGCTAATGTCGGTGCCGGGTTTGATGTACTGGCGCAAGGGGCCAACACCGGAACTGCGGTCGCCAGGGGTGTGCGGGCCATCGCCGTAGAGGTTGGTCTCGAACCAGCCGTCGCCGTCAGGGTCTTTAGCAGGGTCATATTTGACCCGAATATTGTTGAAGTGGATGGTGCGGCGGGTGCTGGAGTTGCCACGATTGGTTACCAGGCTGGTGCAGTCCAGGCTGGTGCAGGAGGTAGCAGGGTTCTGGATGTCAATGCCGATGCCTGCCCCGCTAAACTGCATCAGGGCCTTGGTCAAGCCACCATCCCACTGCTCGTAACCACCCACCTGACCCGACGGCCGGATGCGCTTGGAAGCGCGGGTGGTCTGGGCCAGTTGCTGCCCAATGGCCTCCTGGTTGATCTGCTGACCGGTGCGGGGATCGGTACAGGTGTTGGTGTAAAAGGGGTTGCTGTCCTGGTTGGAGCGGCTGGCCCCAAAGTCGCCTTTGTAGGAGAGTTCGACCAGCTTCTCGCCGGTACGCCAGCGGGTCGCCACAACCACCACGGTGTGGAAGCGAGCACAAACTCGCTGCTCGGTGCTGGTCTCGGAGTGGATGTTGATATACCAGCCAATCTCGCCATCCCGCACCGCGAAACCCTTGAAACCCTCAGCGCGTTCGGCTTGGTTGTTGGTATAGCGAGCGGTATATAGGAAGGGCGCCTGGTAGCCAATCAGACCGGGGTCGGAGTTGTGCTCGTGGCGGTAGTAGCACCAGTACACCGGGTCAATCTGGGGGTGCCAGCTTTGGTAGGTTTCGCCATCGGGGCCTTTGGCTTGCCACAATCCATCCATCCAGGCGGGGCAGGTGGTATTGGGCACGGGCCGTTCGGTGATGCCGTTGGGCAGGGCCGGTTCCGCCGAAGGCTGCCCGTTGCCCTCAGCCAGCAGCACCCAGTACTCCCCTTTGCCCTCAGGGGAGCCCAGGGTAATTTCACCGGCCCGGAAGGTGCGGGTGTAGGTGTTGAACTTCTTGCCATCGGCGGCGGTAGTCTCGCCTTTTTGCCAGCCCGTAAGCCACAGCGCCGAGTTTTCCCAGGCCACCACCACCGTGGCCGGGCGGGTCAGGGTCAGGCGCAGCCAGTCCGCTCGGGTCGAGCTCGAGCCCGGCGCGTCCAGGATGTCCCAGCCGACATACTGGGTAAAGCGCGGCCCCGAAGCCTGGTTGGGGTTATTGGGGTTGCGGTTTTTGTCAGCCTGGCGGGGCCAGTAGCGTAAACCACCGTAGCTAGCGCTCAGACGGCCATTGTTTTCATTGACAGCAACATAGCGGCTTAGAAGGGTCAGGGGCTGGTTGGTAGGGTGTTGGGTGAGCGGCTCAGCCAGAAAAGGGCCATTGGAGCTATCGGGGGTGGGGTTATCGGTATATTCCCCACTGCCACAAGCCCCCAAAAACAACCCCAGACCCCCCAGCAGCGAAAGCATCCTCATTCGTTGCATCTGATTTCCTCCTGTACCCTGCTCGAGTTGTAAACAACCCTCAGTCATCAAGGTACAAGGACTTTTGACCGTTACTTTTGTGGATTAACCGCAGCTTAAGAATGGAGGCCAAGCTGGCTCAGAAAGCCCTAACCGAACTCACAAACAAGCGTTTAGGGCGTTACATTCTTAAGGGCCAATCGTGGGCCTAGCCCCAAAACAGGCTTTGTACGTAACGCCTTTGGGGATTGCGTAGAATGTATGAGCACATGGACGGTCATCGTTTTTTCCAGGGCATCGCCAGTCAGATAGAAGCACTTGACGCATACCGTTCCGCCGATCTCCAAGCACGGGTACACCGCTATCTAGACGACCTTTGGGTCGGGTTGCAGGCAGTCTACCCCCAAGCCGACCCGGTGGCTGAGCGGGTGGCCCAGGTCATTGGGCAGAACCTGGCCCAACGACCCACCGACCTGCAAGCCCTGGATTTGGAACGCATTCACACCCCGGACTGGTTCTTGAAGCCCGAAGTGCATGGCTACATCGCCTATACAGACCGTTTTGCCGACACGCTTCAGGGAGTGGGTGCCCATATCGGCTACCTGAAGGAGCTGGGCATCCGCTACCTGCACCTGATGCCTTTGCTGCTACCGCGTGAGGGTGAGAACGACGGTGGCTACGCGGTGGCCGACTACCGGCGGGTGCGCCCCGACCTGGGCAGCATGGACGACCTCGAGGCCCTCTGCACCCAGCTCCGCCGCGAGGGCATCAGCCTTTGCTTGGACTTGGTGCTCAACCACGTGGCCCGCGAGCACCCCTGGGCCGAGGCCGCCCGGCGTGGCGACCCCAAGTACCGCGATTACTTCTACATCTATCCCGATCGCACCCTCCCCGACCAATTCGAGCGCACCCTGCCCGAGGTCTTCCCCGACTTTGCCCCCGGCAACTTCACCTGGGACGACGAGGTACAGGGCTGGGTGTGGACGACCTTCAATAGCTGGCAGTGGGATGTGAACTGGAGCAATCCCGAAGTTTTTTTGGAATACCTCGATGTGATTTTGTGGCTGGCAAACAAGGGTATTGACGTGTTCAGGCTGGATGCCATCGCCTTCACTTGGAAGCGCATGGGCACCCACTGCCAGAACCAACCCGAGGTGCATGCCCTTACACAAGCGCTGCGGGCCGCGGTGCGCATTGCCGCACCCGCTGTGGCCTTCAAGGCTGAGGCCATCGTGGCCCCGGAAGACCTGATCGCCTATCTGGGCACCAGGGAGCACTACGGCAAGGTCTCGGAGCTGGCCTACCATAACACCCTGATGGTGCAGATATGGAGCAGCCTTGCCAGCCGCGATACCCGCCTTTTCACCCAGGCCCTGATGCGCTTCCCCGAGAAGCCCGCCAGCGCGGGCTGGACCACCTATCTGCGCTGCCACGACGACATCGGCTGGGCCATCTCCGATACCGACGCCGCCCTGCAGGGCTTCAGCGGAGCGGCCCACCGCCGCTTCCTATCGGACTTCTATAAGGGCGACTTTCCGGGGTCGTTTGCCAGGGGGATGCACTTCCAGGAGAACCCTGAAACCGGTGACCGGCGCACCTCGGGCAGTGCGGCCAGCCTGGCCGGGCTGGAGGCTGCGCTCGAGTCCGGGAATCCCCGCCTGATTAATCTCGCCATCGAGCGCATTCTGCTGGCCCATGCGGTCTTCATCGGGTATGGCGAGGGCATCCCGCTCATCTACATGGGCGACGAGCTGGGGATGCTCAACGACTACGACTACGCCCAGGAGCCCGCCCACCAGGACGACAACCGCTGGCTGCACCGGCCCAAAATGGACTGGGCCAGGGCCGAAAGGCGTAAACAGGAAGGCACGGTGGAGCACCGGATTTTCCACGGAATCAAGGGGCTCTTACAGGCTCGAGCCCGCACCCACCAGCTCCACGCTACCTTCTCTACCAAACCCCTCTGGCAGCCCAACCCGCACCTGCTGGTGCTGAAACGCCCCCATCCCGAAGGCACGCTGGTACAGGTCTACAACTTCAGCGAGCAAGACCAGGCTCTGCCTTGGGAAACCTTAAGGCAGGAGGGTATTGTGCAGCCCTACGACCACATCACCCAGGCCCCCGCCCCGGCCTACCTGAGGCCCTTTGCCCGACTGTGGCTGGCCCAACACCAAGCATAAGGAGCTTTGCATGGAATGGTGGAAAACCGCAACCATCTACCAAGTCTACCCGCGCAGCTTTCAGGACTCCAATGACGACGGGATTGGGGATTTACAGGGCATCCGCAGCCGCCTGAAATACATCCGCGACCTGGGCTTCGACTGCATCTGGCTATCGCCTTTTTACAAGTCGCCCATGAAGGACTTTGGTTACGATGTGGCCGATTACTGCGATGTAGACCCCATTTTTGGTACTCTAAAAGACTTCGACCAACTGCTGGAAGACACCCACCGGCTGGGCATGAAACTGATTATTGACCTGGTACCCAACCATACCTCCGACCAGCACTCCTGGTTCAAGGAATCGAGGTCGTCCCGCGACCACCCCAAGCGCGACTGGTACGTCTGGCGCGACCCCAAGGCCGATGGTTCACCCCCCAACAACTGGCAAGCCTACTTTGGCGGACCATCCTGGACACTAGATGCAAAAACCGGGCAGTACTATTTGCACCAGTTTTTGCCCGAACAGCCCGACCTCAACTGGCGCAATCCCGAAGTGCGCTCGGCCATGTACCAGGCGATGCGCTTCTGGTTAGACAAAGGGGTGGACGGCTTCCGTATTGATGTGATCTGGTTGCTGGTGGAAGATGCCCTATTCCGCGACGAGCCCGACAACCCCCAGTACAAGCCCGGCGACATAGATCGCTTCCGCCATATCCACATCTACCAGGAAGACCAGCCCGAGACCCGCGAGATTGTGCAGGAGATGCGCGCTGTGCTGGACGAGTATCCGGGCGACCGGGTGATGGTGGGGGAAATTTACCTGCCCTACCACCAGCTCATGCCCTACTATGGCACTGCCGAAAAGCCGGGCTGCCACCTGCCCTTCAACTTCCACCTGATTTTTAGGGGCCTGAACAACTGGACTGCTGAGAACATCCGCAACATCGTGGGGGAGTACGAGGCCAGTCTGCCCCCGTTTGCCACCCCCAACTGGGTGCTGGGCAACCACGACCAGCACCGCCTGGCCACCCGCATCGGGCACGACCAAGCGCGGGTCGCGGCCATGCTGCTTTTTACCCTGCGGGGCTCACCCACCTGGTACTACGGCGACGAGATTGGCATGGTGGACGGGCAGATTCCCCCCGAAAAAGTGCAGGACCCCGCGGCCCTGCGCTGGCGCAGGGCCGCGGGCGAGCACGGCCTTGACCCCGGCCGCGACCCCGAGCGCACCCCCATGCAGTGGACTCCCCACGCCTATGCCGGCTTCAGCACCCGCGAGCCCTGGCTCCCCATCAACCCGGACTACCCCGAGCGCAACGTGGAGGCCCAGGACGCCGACTCGTTCTCGATGCTGACCCTGGTGCGCACCCTGCTGGTGGTGCGCAGGGAAACGCCGGCTCTCCTGCACGGGGCCTACCAGACCTATAAGGCCCCCGAGGGGGTGTTCGCCTACCTGCGCGGGGGTGAGGTGCTGGTGGCGTTGAACCTTACCCAGGAGCCCCAAACCCTCTCGACACCCGGCGGGGAAATTTTGCTTTCGACCCATCTGGATCGCTACGGGAAGGTGGAAGGGGTGCTCGAGCTGCGGCCCCACGAAGGCCTGATTGTAAAACTATGACCCGCGTGCTGTTTGTCTGCATGGGCAACATCTGCCGCAGCCCCATGGCCGAGGGCATCTTCCGTCGCAAGCTGCACGAGCGGGGACTGGAGGGGCGGTTCGAGGTGGACTCCTGTGGCACGGGCGGCTGGCACGCGGGCGAGCCCGCCGACCCCCGTACCCAGGCCGTGCTGAGCAAGTACGACGCCCATTTTCCCCATGTGGCCCGCCAGATTCGCGCTGAAGACTTGAGCCACTTTGACCACATCTTTGTGATGGACAGGGAAAACCTGCGCACCCTCGAGCGCATGTTTCCCGCCCACCGGGGCAAGGCCCGGCTGCTCTTAGACTTGAACGGTGGGGGCGAGGTGCCCGACCCCTACTACGGCGGTCTCGAGCATTTCGAAGCGGTGTACCAGATGCTCGAGGAGGCGCTGGAAGTGTTTCTGCAAAACCATGCACCCCACTGAGCTGCTCCGCCAGGCCAGGCTCAAAGAGCACCCCCTCGAGCCCCTGTCGGGGGGCCAGATGGGGCAGGTCTGGCGGGCCGGGCCCTACGTCATCAAAACCCATCCCAATCCGCCTGCCGGGATGTTTCAGGCCGAGGCCAGGGGGTTGTTTGCGCTCTCCCAGGCCGGTATTCGGGTGCCCGAGGTGTACTGGGCCAGCAGCGACGGGCTGGTGATGGAATACCTGCCACCGGGCGAGCCGGACTGGGAAAAGCTGGCCCGCATGCTGGCCGGTATGCACAAACTGCGCCCACCCACCTATGGCTGGGATGATCGGGTCTTTCTGGGCAGTTTCGAACTCCCCAGCGGAACCCATCCCGGCTGGCAAACCTTCTGGATCGAAAAGCGCATTCAGCCCCTGCTCGAGGCCACCTGGAAACAACTGGGGCCATTAGGGCCCAGGGTAGAAGCCTTGCTTGGGCAGCCCCTGCCCCTCGAGGGCCCGGCCCTGATTCATGGGGATTTGTGGCAGGGCAATGTGCTAGCGGCAAAAGGGGGCCCGGCCCTCCTCGACCCTTCGGTGTGGTGGGGCGAACGCGCCGTTGACCTGGCCATGATGACCCTCTTCGGCGGCTTACCGGCCGGGTTCTGGAAGCTGTACCGGGTGCTCTACCCCATTCCCCCCGAGATCGAGCGGGCCCTACCGCGCTACCAGATTTACTACCTGCTGGTTCATGTATATTTCTTTGGCTCCAGCTACCTACCTTTGCTGCTGCGCACCCTCGAGGCTGCGACCTAGTCTCCAGGCCCCTCTTTCACGTAACGGTTTCTCGGTCAAATCTACCGCTCTTCTGCCCAGAAAGCTCTATCCTCGTAAGCGTGGGCGGCCCCGACGGTGTGTCTTTTCAGCGCTCTCTGCTACAATATTCGATACCTTCCGAGACACCACGGGGTTGCCTGCCCTGGCAAATAGGGCCAACCCGGGCCAGCAACCCAGATGAGCCAGACCTATCCAAGAACTGCACAGCCTTGAGGGTTCTTGCTTCCTGAACACTTTTTATGGACGGCACCTTCGAGCTCCTCGGCCCCATTGAGATTCTGCAACTGCTCTCGCAAGCCGGACAAACCGGGGCCTTCAAGGTTCCGGGGGGCGAGGTGTACCTCGAGCGGGGCCAGCCGGTGCAGGCACAGTACAAAGGGAAAACCGGCCGCGACGGGCTGTTTCAGATTCTGGCTCTCAAGGACGGCAAGTTTCGCTTTTTGGTGGGAGAGCGGGCCAAGCAGTCGAGCCTAGAGGGCCCCCTCGACAACTACCTGCTCGAGGCCATCCGCTTCATAGATGCGCGGCTCGACCTGAGCCCCTTCGACCAGGTGCAGCTTACCGATGCCAACCGCACCACCCACCTCACCCTGGCACCCGACGAGTTCGAACTGCTGCGGCACATGAGCAAACCCATCAGCCTCTTCGACCTGGCCGCCATCAGCGGCATTTCCAACGATGTGGTTCAGCTCAACGTGAGCCGAATGGCCCGCCTGGGCCTGGTACAGATCACCGCCCGCACCCCCCACACCGTGCGCCTGACGGTAAGCCGCCTGGAAGGCTCGACGGGGGCCCGTATTGATACCCAGCTCTTGCGGGTCTGGCGCAACCACTACGGCCCTTTCTCCCAGATTGAAGTACGCACCGAGGAGGGCATCCTGCAAATGCCCGTCGAGGCCAAGAGCAACGCCGGGCCACAGTTGCTGCTCTCTTCCGATGCCCTGTTTTTTTACAACCTGCGGGTGGGGCAAGAAGTGCTGGTCTGGCCTTCTTTGTAAAGAAGAGCACAGGGGCCGCACAGACCCCTGTGCTCGGTTTTTTTCTAGCTCTTCTTGCCCAAGCGCTCCTGGGCGGCCTTGGCCAGCTCTTCGGCCTTGACCCTGGCTTGCTCGGCAGCGTGTTGGGCCTGTTCGCTCAGGTGCTTGAGCTGGTCGGGAACGCCGTCGCCGTCTTTGTCTAGGTTGGACTTGAGTTCCTCGAACTTGGCTTTGGCCTGCTCGGTGGCCTGTTTGGCCTGGTTCATCACCCCCTCGAGCTGATCCGGCACCCCGTCGCCGTCCTTGTCGAGGTTGGCTTTCACTTCGTTGAATTTGGTCTCGGCCTGCTTGAGTGCGTTTTCCGCAGCTTCACGGGCCTTGTTGGCCAGTTCTTTGAAATCCATACGATTCCCTCCGCTCCCAATCCTAGCACCCCGGTGTGACGCAGGTATGAAAGCTATGCCTCCGCCCAGCCTTTGGCCCGCTCCACCGCCTTCTTCCAGCCACCAAAGAGCCGCGCCCGTTCCTCCTGCGACATCGCCGGCTCAAAACGCTTCTGCACCGCCCAGCGCTCGGCAATCTGCTCCGGGGTGAGCATCCCCACCCCCACCCCGGCCAGATAGGCGGCCCCCAGGGCGGTGGTCTCGGTCACCTGGGGGCGTACCACCGGGGTGCCCAAAATGTCCGACTGGAACTGCATCAAAAGGTCGTTGATGGTAGCGCCCCCGTCCACCCGCAGCTCGGAGAGCTTGAGCCCGGAGTCGGCCTCCATGGCCTCGAGCACATCCCGGCTCTGGTAGGCAATGGACTCCAGGGCGGCCCGGGCCAGATGGGCTTTGCTGGAGCCGCGGGTCAGGCCCACAATGGTTCCCCGCGCGTAGGCGTCCCAGTAGGGCGCGCCCAGTCCCACAAACGCCGGCACCAGGTAGACCCCGTCGGTGCTGCTCACCTGGCGGGCCAGGCTTTCGACCTCGCTCGAGCTTTGAATAATACCCAGGCCGTCCCGCAGCCACTGCACCACCGCCCCCGCCACAAACACCGAGCCCTCGAGGGCGTACTCGGGCGGCTGGCCTTCCAACTGCCAGGCCAGCGTGGTCAAGAGGCCGTTCTGCGAAGCCACCTGCTCCTGTCCGGTGTGCATCAGCATGAAGCAGCCGGTGCCGTAGGTGTTTTTGGCCATTCCGGGGGTAAAGCAGGCCTGTCCAAACAAAGCCGCCTGCTGATCGCCTGCCACCCCGGCAATCGGGATGGGGGCCCCAAACAGCTCGGGGAGGGTCTCGCCGAATAACCCCGCCGAGGGGCGCACCTCCGGCAGCAGGGCCTTGGGAATGCCCAGGATGCCCAGCAGGTGTTCGTCCCAGCGCAGGGTGTGCAGGTTAAAAAGCAGGGTCCGCGAGGCATTGGAGACGTCGGTGGCGTGTACCCGGCCCCCGGTCAGGTTGTAGATGAGCCAGCTATCTATGGTGCCAAAGCACAGCTCGCCCTTCCCGGCCCGCTCCCGGAGCCCCGGTACGTTTTCCAATAGCCACTTCACCTTGGTGCCCGAGAAATAGGCATCCAGCACCAGCCCGGTTTTCTGGCGGAACAGGCCCTCGTAGCCCCCCTTGCGCAGCTCGTCGCAGATGGAGGCGGTGCGGCGGTCCTGCCAGACGATGGCCCGGTGCACCGGCTTGCCGGTGGAGCGCTCCCACAGCACGGTGGTCTCGCGCTGGTTGGTAATCCCAAGGGCCATAATCTCGCTAGGTTGAATGGCCGCCCGCTGGATGGCCTCCTGGGCTACCTGGAGCTGGGTCTGCCAGATTTCCAGGGGGTCGTGCTCGACCCAGCCCGGCTGGGGAAAGTGCTGCATGAACTCCTGCTGGGCCATGGCCTGGGGCCGGCCTTCCAGGTCGAAGACAATCGCCCGGCTGCTGGTGGTTCCCTGGTCGAGGGCAAGGATATAGGGCATGGATTCCTCCGTGTTTCCGATTGTATCGCGGTTTGCACCCGCTCTGCTGCTGTGGGTGCGCGGTTTTGGGTTGGGTGTCCCGGCTGTTCACCGCGCAATTTTAGATTTATAATCTAAAAAGCATGAAACGCAACAAGGAGTTCGCCAACCGCCTCCATGCGCTCACGCCCAAGTTTGCCTACGTGCCGCAGGAAGACCGCTTCCTGATGAACCCCGGCCCCCTCAAGTACCGCTTCAACGTGATTGGGGTGGGGGTGAACGGGCAGGAGCACATCCGGGTGACGCTGCTCGAGGGCCGCTGCACCGTTCACGGCGTCTACGACCCCAACCCCAGTAGCGTGGAGGCCGCCCGGCGCATCAAGGCCCAGTTCACCGAGGAACCCCTGGTGGTCTACGAGAGCCTCGAGGCCGCCTGTCACGACCCCGCGGTGGACGGGCTGATCATCTGCACCCCCAACCACACCCACCTGGAGGTGCTGAAGGTGGCCGCCCAGTCGGGCAAGCACATCCTGCTGGAAAAGCCCATGGCCACCAACCTGCAGGACGCCTACGAGATCTGGCAGATTGCACAGAATTACCCCAAGGTGCTGCAAATCGGCCTGCAGTACCGCTTCAAGCCCATCTACGTGGAGGCCCTCCACGAGGCCAAGGAGCGCAAAAGCCTGGGCGAGATCAAGACCATCACCATCATGGAGCACCGCGAGCCTTTCCTGGACAAAGTCAAGCAGTGGAACAAGTTCTCCAAGTACTCCGGCGGTACGCTGGTGGAAAAGTGCTGTCACTACTTCGATTTGTTCAATCTGTTCGCTGGGTCGCGCCCGGTAAGCGTGTATGCCTCGGGCAGCCAGGCGGTGAACTTCCGCGACTTCGAGTACGGCGGGGAGAAATCGGACATCCTGGACAACGCTTTTGTGATTGTGGAGTACGAGAGCGGCATCCGGGCCAACTTTAATCTGTGCATGTTCGCGCCTATGGTCTACGAGGAAATTGTCATCTGCGGCGACGAAGGCCGGCTCAAGGCCAGCGAGGGCGTGAACGGGCAGGCCTACTCCAAGTGGGAGAACTACCTCGAGGTCATCGCCCTCCCCGACCGCACCTCCCGCACCATGACCCCCAGCTATCCCGAGATCATCGAGCAAAGCGGTCACAGCGGGGCCACCTACTACGAGCACCTGCGCTGGATCGAGGCGATGGATGGAAAACCCAACACCGCCGCCACCGCCGAAGAGGGCTTCTGGAGCGTGGTGGTGGGGGTGGCCGCCGAGGAGTCGGTGAAGCGGGGGGAGAAGGTGTGGGTGAAGGAGTTGCTCGAGGGGAATGGGTTGGGGCAGTTGGTGTAGGTTGCGTCGCCCAGCCCCGGACCACGCTATCATTGGCCTCGAGAGCATCGTAGCAGGCCAGCGCGTGCTTCTAACCTTGGCTTGCTAGCTCAGCTAGGGAATCTTGAGGCCATACGTCACCTGTTAACCGGTGGCCTCGAGCCAGGCCAGGGCCGCCTGTTCAACCACAGGTTCGGTCATCTGCGCCATGATTCATCTCTCGCTGGGGTAGATTCCAACCCCGCCCTCTAGAATCGGATTTTCCCTATCCAGGCCCCATTTTGTCGGGTTATTCACAATGTATTGGCGAATGCGGTTTAGGGATGCGTCGTTGCGGATGATGTGTTCGTAATAATTGCGTTGCCAAACGGGCATACCGGGCGTGCCGCGGTGTTCGTTGATGCGTTTGGTTGTGGCGGATTTGAATAAACGAACGATTGTCGGAATGGAATCCGACGTGGGTTTGCCGAATTGTTCCACCGCGGGGGCACGTTGCGTGGTAGGGGCACGTTGCGTGGTAGGGGCACGTTGCAACGTGCCCCTACCATTGGTCAAAACGATAATGCCGTGAATATGATTGGGCATCACAACGTATTCATCCAACACCACGGACGGCCGCAAAATGGCCGTTTTCATCCATTCATCTCGGACGATCAGGCCAATTTCATTCAACCGCATTTCTCCGTCCATCACATCCCCAAACAAACATTCACGATTCTGCGTGCATATGGTGATGAAATACGCCCCCGTCTGGGTGTAGTCGTACCCCTTCAGGCGAATGCTGCGGCGGTGGTGTTTGTCGGGGTTGTATTTCACAGCCCATGCTCCCCTAAAAACCACTCCGTATCGTTCACCCGAATCTCGCCAGAGATGATCTTGGGTAGCAGAACGGTAAGCGTACGGGGTTCCATAACGGGTGTTTGAACGTGGCCTTCAAGAAACTTGGGTATTTCTTCAAATACAACCACAAACTTCCCAGCGCTGTTGCAGTGCTCCCGGGCCCAACGCCCTGCAGGCATGTTTGCCCTTTATGCTACGCAAACCCAAAACTATACGCCAAGTCATTTGCACAGAAATAGCACCGGTCTATTCCCGCCAGTCATGCCCCGGTCATCCTGGGCTGTGTAAGCTGGCTATGAACCATAGGAGGTGGGCGCATGAAACGGCTGGCTGGGTTTTTAGGTGCGGTGCTACTGCTGGGGTGCGGTCTGGGGGTAGCCCTGGCCGATAGTTTCGACATTTTCGAGTACACCCCACCCCAGGGGTGGAAGAAGAGCAACCTGCAAGGCGGGGTGATGCTGGCGCTGCAGACCAAGGATTCCTTTGGCAGCATCGTGTTGTATGCCAGCGTACCCGCGGGCAACAACCCCCAGCAGAACTTTAGGGGCGAGTGGAAGCGGCTGGTGGAAGAGGGCCTCGAGCTCTCCGGCGAACCCACCACCGAGATGGGGCCGCCCAACGGGGATTATCAGAACCTGGCCGGGGGGATTGCCGTTTCCAAGGATGGGCTGGACTATGTGGTGCTGCTCTCCACCTTCACCGGCAACGGGCGCGTGGCCAGCATCCTCTACATCACCACCACCGAGCAGCACCTCGAGCTCTTCGACCGCTTCAACAGCAGCCTCAAGCTCACCAAGCCCAAAGCCACCCAGGCCCCACCCGCCAGCGCAGCCCGCCCCCCCGCCAACACCCGCACCATTTCCACCCCCACCACCCGCTTCAACGATGGCTGGGTGGCTACCATCGAGCAGGGCTTCGTGCGGGTGGCCAAGGGCGAGGTGGTGGTGCTGCTGCACTATGGCCTGCCCATGCCGGAAAACATGTGGGTGACCGGCAACGAGCAGGAGCGGGTGGGCTACTACTGGAACCGCCTGGTGGCCCCCCGCTACCGGGTGGACGAGCTCAAGGTCTTCAAAAACGAGATCTGTTATTTCTGCCTCTATTTCGGCGAGGGCAGCGCCACCGAGGTCGCCACCGGCGCGCGCAAGCACGTGGCCCTGTACGTGCAGTTCGATAAGGGCCTTGGCTATGCCGTCCAGGTGGTGGCCCCCAGCTTTGCCGCCTTCCAGAAGGAATTCCCCAACATCGAGGCCGTCGGCAAGATGTACGGCTACAACAAGTTTGCGGTCAAAGCCGCCGACCTGACCGGCAAGTGGACCTCCAGCACGGGCGCCGCGGCCCAGTACTACAACTCCGTCACCGGCGCCTATGCCGGCATGAACGCGGTGAGCACGGCCGATAGCTTCACCTTTAACCGGGATGGAACCTATAGCTCGGCCCACAGCGGGGCCAGCGGCTTTGTGGGGTCGCAGCAGTTCTACTCACAAAAATACCAGGGCCGCGCAACCTTGAACAGCTGGCAGATGAGCCTCACCAACCGCTTCAACAACAAAACCGAGGTGTTCGAGGCCTACTTCGAGATGACCGCAAGCGGGCCCATACTGCACCTGATCCGGGTAGATGCAAAGGGCATCCACTACCGGCTGGTGCGGGAATAATTTTTAGCCTGCGATGCCCTCGAGCCGCCAGTCCACCTCGGGGTGAATGGGCTTGATGGTGTGCAGGAGTTCGTTCAGGCGGTGGAGGGTCTCGAGGCCCTCTTCGCGCAGGGCTTCGCGCAGCCGGGAGTGGTTGGGGTAGAAGCGCAGGGGGTGCTGCCAGACCGCGCGGCCCGCCAGGTAACCCCGCGCACCGGCCCGCAGCGCAGCGTCCAGCACCTGCACGAACTGGTCGGCGCTCAGGCCCCCCGAGAGCAGCAGCCAGGGGGCTGGGAGTTTGCTGTACTCCTTCATGTCGGCCTCGAGGTCGTCCAGCGAGTAGCCCTTGCCGCCAAACTCCCGCACCAGCCCTGTCGCGCCGGGGAAGGCCAGCTTGTAAAGGTCAATGTGAAAACCGGGGTCGGCGAAGGCCGCGGCAATTTCCAGCGACATCTCGCGTAGCTTGGCGTGGTAGGAATGGGCATCCTCGCCGGGGAGGGGGTAGGGCAGCACCTCAAAGATGAAGAGGCGGTCGGCCTTGCGGCAGGCCTCGCCCACGCTTCGCACCAAGTTCAGTTGGTGCTCGGTAATTTCGAGCGGGGCATCGGGACGGTGCCAGGCCAGAAGCTTCAGGCCATCGGCCCCCATGCGCACCGCCTGCTCCACGCTCCAGCCAGGAATAATCGCACTTTTGCGCCAGCCGCCTTCCACGGTCTGGAAACGGTGGTGCTCGAGGGTCAGCATCAGACCGGTCTCGCGCGGCAAAACCGGCATGGCCGCGGGAAAGGCATAGTGTGGATCTATCAGGATTCCGGTCACGGCCCGGGCCAGGGTCTCGGCCAGCAGGCCCTTGAGCTCGGTTACTTCGGGCCCCACGTCCTCGGGGTTGCGGCCCAGGGCCTGGGCGACGATCTGCATCAGGGGCGGGCGCTGGTCAATGGCCAGGGTGCCAAAGCGCATGGCCCCATCGCCGATGCGGGCATAGGCGCGGGCTTTTGCTGGAGTGGTTTTCATGTTTCACCTCGTGTATCTAGCTTGCTTGGGGTTCAGGGCAAGGAAGCCAGAAAGGCCCGCACCTCGTCCCGGCGCGGGGGGCTGGCCTGGGCACAGTGCAGGGCGGCGGTCGCTGAGGCAAAGCGCAGCGCTGCCACCTCGTCCTGCCCCTCGGCAAGGGCCAGGGTAAAGGCCCCGTGGAAAACATCCCCCGCCCCGGTGGTATCGCGCACATGTACCGGGTGGGCCGGCAGGTGTCCGCCCGCATAGGCCACCCCCTGGGCCCCCAGGGTTACCGCGGCAAACACCCCCAGGGCTTGCAGTTGGGCTAGCAGCACGTCCACACCGCCTTTCTGCACGGCCAGCTCCTCCGAGGCCACCACATGCGTAGCCACCTGGGTGAGCATCCAGTCCTCATCACGGTCGCGGTCCAGGTCCAGCACCACCGGGAGGCCGCGCTCACGGGCGGTCTGGCCCAGGGCATACCCCGCTGCGGCCCAGCGCCCGTCCAGCAGCAGCGCGCCGGTTCCTTTGAGCAGGCGCTCTTCGTTCAAAACCAGTTCGTCGGGCAACCCGGGCCGGTAGGGAAAGATGTAGCGCTCACCCTCCGGCGTGACCAGCACCGCCGAGACCGGGGTGGCCGCGCCAAGCTGGAAGTGGGCCCTGACCCCTTCGGCCTCGAGCATCTCCTGCAGGCGTTCTCCCGTGGCATCGTCGCCGCGGCGGCTCACCAGATGGGCCTCGGCCCCCAGCCGGGCCGCCGCCACCGCAGCCACCGCCGCCGGCCCCCCGACGGCCTCGCGGTAGGCCCGCACCCCGGTGCGGCTGGCGCGGGGCGGGAAGGTCTCGATGTAGTAGCGTTGGTCCAGGTTGGCCCAGCCCACGGTTAGGATCTTCACCATACCAGTCGGTTTTCCTCGGGCCGGTCGGGCAGCACCTCCAGGCTCAGCCAGGCGCACATCTCCAGCAGGGCTTCCTCGTGCTGGCCCATCCCTACGGCCAGGTGGTGGGGGATGCGGTGGTTGAACCAGCTTGCCAAAAACTGCCGGGGGGTGAGGGGTTCGGTGGCCCAGGTGGGACGGGTGAGGTAGCCGGAGTCCCCGTCGTAGCCTTTCTCACCGCTCAACACGCCCCCGTGCACCACGGCTTTGCGGCCCGGCAGCAGGCGCAGGCCGCTGATGGGCCCCGCCCGCAGGGCCATGTCACGCACGGCGGGCAGGTGGCGGTTGAAGTGCGGCACCAGCCGGGTGAGGCCCGCGGCCCAGGCCAGAGGTGCTTCGCCCCCGTGCCAGAGCATCACCCCTTTGGCCGAAAAGTGCGAGATGTCCAGCAGGATGGCCGGCCGGCCCGAGATGGCTTTCAGGGCTAGCTGGCTGGCCAGGCCCATCACGTCGCCCTCGGGGGCCAGGGTGTAGCCCGCATCGGCCAGGCGGGCCATGGCCGCGTAGGCCATCACCCCTGTTCGGTCGGGGATCTCCGGCCACTCCCGCAGGGCCACCCCGTCGTAGGGCCGGGCCAGTTGCTCCAAGGCCAGCTCGAGGCGGAAGCTTTCGCGCAACTGCTCCAGCGGGTACTCGGAAAGCTCGCGGAATTCTGCGACCCGCGCCTCTAGCTCGGCCTCGGATACCGCCGCCAGCGCGTCCCACAGCTCGGCCAGCTCGGCTTTCTCCACGGTGAGGCCGGTCTCGGGCAGGGCCCCAAAGGCAAAAAAACCCGGCGCGTGGCCGCCCAGCCAGAGCACCCGGCCTTCGCGCAGCACCTTCACACCCCGCAGGGCCTGCAGGGTGAGCTTCAGGCGAGCCTGGAACCAGGCATCCTCTACCGAGCCATAGAACCACTTGGTGGGCTTTGGGGCCAGTGAGACCCCCAGGTTGAGGCCGCAAATCGCGTTCTGCGGCAGCGGGCCGCTGTCCCACACCTCGGGCAGGGCCCACAGCCCCACCGGGATGGGCAGTTCCAGGAGCGGCAAAAAGGCATCGCCGGTGGCAAAGGTCACGTGCTGCACCAGCAGCAGATCCAGCCTGGCGTCCTGGGCCGCGCGGGCCGCCGCCTCGGCCTGGACGGTGTCGGCCACCGGCTCGGCCACGTAGACCAGCTCGAAGCCCAGCTTGGGGCCCAGGGCTTCCAGGGCCTGGCGGGTGGCGGGCTCGAGGCCCAGCCTGGAACCCCTAAACAGGGGCCGTACGATGGGGACTAAACCAACTCGCAGATTTGTCATAGCGTTTAGCATTCGTTTGTAGAAGGCAACTGCCTAGCCCTTCACCCCACCCTGGGTCAGGCCGCCCACCACCCGCTCCTGGAAAATCGCGATCACCAGGGCCACCGGCACCAGCGCCACCACCAGCGCCGCCGAGATGAGGGGCCAGGGGAACACATACTCCCCCTGATAGAGCTGGATGCCCACCGGCAGGGTGCGCATGGCCTTGGCGGGCAGCAGCGTGGAGGCCAGTAAAAACTCGTCCCAACTGTTTACGAAAGCCAGGATGGCCGCGGTAAACACCCCCGGCGCCGACAGCGGCACCACCACGTGCCACAAGGCCCCCAGGCGGGTGCTGCCGTCCACCATAGCAGCGGACTCGAGGTCTTTGGGAATGCCGGCAAAAAAACTGACCAGAGTCAGGGTGGCCACCGGTAGGGAGAGCGCCGCATGGGGCAGAATCAGGGCCAGGTAATTGTTGCGCAAGCCCAGCTCCACAAAGGTCTGGTACAACGGCACCATCAGCGAGGCCACCGGAAACATCGAGACCCCTACCAACAGCGACAAAATTAGGTTGCGGCGGGGCACCTGAAGCCGGGCCAACGCATACGCCGCCAGGCTCGCCACCCCCACGCACAACAGGGTCGAGGCCACCGCCACAATCACACTATTCAGAAAATAGCGGCCCAGTGGTTGTTCGCGGAAGGCCTGCACGTAGTTTTGCAGGGTGGGATTCTCCGGCCAGTAAGTGATGGGAATGCGGGTCAGCTCGGCTTCGCTCTTGATGGAGGTAAAGAAGATCCACAAGGACGGAAAGAAGCCGTTAATCATCACGATGGCTGCGGCAATCCACAACCAGATGCGCGGGTTCTTAAAGGGATTCATAGGCCCCTCCTAGTCATCGGCCCCCCGGATGTAGCGCAGGTAAACCAGGGTGATGGCCATACTGAGCAAGAACAGCAGCACCGCCAGAGCCGAGCCATAGCCAAAGTTGAGGTTTTCGATGCTGGTAACCCGCACGTACATGGCCAGGGTCTCGGTGGCATTGCCAGGGCCGCCTTTGGTCATGGCGTAGGGAATATCGAAGGTCTGGAAGGCCGTGATGGTACGGAAAATCAGGGCCACCAGAATTGAGGGCACCAGGAGCGGTAGGGTCACCCGCCAGAACACCTGCCAGCGGGTAGCCCCGTCCACTGCGGCAGCCTCGTAGAGTTCCTTGGGGATGGTTTGCAGGCCAGCCAGCAGGATCAAGGCCACAAAGGAGCTGGTCTTCCAGATAATCGTCCAGCAGATGGCCCAGAAAGCCAGGTCGGGCTTAAACAGCCAGAACTGCCGCTCACCCCCCAGCCGCACGATCAGGTCGTTGACCACCCCGTACTGGCTGTCAAAAAACCACTGGAAGATCAGGCCCACAAACACCAAGGGCAGCGCCCAGGGCAAGAGCAGTCCCAGCCGCACCGGCCACTTGTAGCGGAAGGGCAGGTTGGCCAGCATGGCCAGGCCCAGGCCTACCACCAGCGCACCAGGCACGGTAACCAGCACGATCAGGGTGGTATTTTTGAGGGCACTCCAGAAGCGTGGGTCGCTCAGGGCCAGGGCATAGTTGGCCAGCCCGCTGAAGCTGGCCTCCGGACTCAGGGTTAGCTGGTACTGGAAAAAGCTGGTATAGATCAGCCGGGCCACCGGATACAGGGCAATAAAGCCCAGCAGAAGCGCAGCAGGAACCAGCAGCCAGAGTGCCAGAGCCCGCTCGGACATATCTCCGAAACTGCGTCGGTATGGTCGTGGCTGCATGGTTACGCTCCTCCCTCTAAACTCACAAAGCTGGTTTTGCACATACAACGACTTGAAAAATGTTCTTTGTTTGCTGGCTCTAAAACCGCACCTCGTTTACTCAACTGCGGCTCCCTCCATTTTTGTCCCTCGAGCTGGCAGCAAAAAGCGTTTCAGCAAAGCCTTCTGAGCATTGAAGATGGCTGGGCTCTTTCCCAGAACCGCTCGCGCCGCTCCAAAGCAAAAGTGGGGGTGGTAGCCGGAGCCACCACCCCCAGGAGGTTTATCTTGGGTAGAGCGCCCGCAAGCCGTCAATCACTTCTTTGGCGGCCACTTCGGGGGTCTTGGTGCGGGCCAGCACGGCGTTGAGGGCCTTACGCATCACATCGGCCACCTCGGGGTAGCGCGGGTTCACCGGGCGGGCCCGGGCACTCTGTACCACCGGTAGGGCATCGGCAAACCATGGGTTGGCTTTTAGCACGTCGGGGTCGCGGTACAGCGCGGGGAAGACCGGCAGGTTGGAGGCCTCGATGGCCAGAATCTTGGAGACCTCGGGGCTCGAGAGGTAGCGTACCAGGCGGTAGGCCTGGGCCTTGTTGCGGCTGAAGTCGGAGATGGTCCACTGCCAGCCGCCCAAGCAGCTCGCTGGACGTCCACCCTCGAACTTGGGCAGCGGAACCACACCAATCTTGCCCTTAACCTGGCTATCGGCATCATTTTGGAAGCGAGCCCAGGCATAGGCGAACAGGGTGCCGAAAATCCAGCGCCCAGCCTGCATCTCCTGGCGGATGGTGTCCTGCGCTTTCTCGGCCATGTTGGGCGGTGAGACCCGGTGTTTGTCCATCATGTCCAGCCAGAACTGCAGCGAGTTGCGGGCCTGGGCTTCAGTCAGAATCAAGCGGCCCGCGCTGTCGTTGACGTCGCCACCCGCAGCCCAGATGGGCAGCAAGAAGCTGCACACGGTGCCCTCGGAGATGTTGCCCATGAAGCCCACCCCGTTCAGGTTGGGGTTGTTTTCCCCACGTAGAATGGTCTGGGCCTGCTGGATCACCTCGTCCCAGGTGGTGGGGGGCTTCAGGTTGTACTTTTCCAGCAGGTCTTTACGGTAGTAGAGGAACTGGGCATCGGCAAAGCTGGGCAGGGCAATGAGCTGCCCGTTGATGACGTTGGCCTGGGCATAGGCCGGCAGATACTGGCGCAACAGGGCCTGCCGCGAGGCCGCGGGCAGATACTTATCCAGGGTATCGGCCCATTTGGCCGCCGCATACTGGGCTGGCCGGATGACGTCAATCAGAATCACGTCAATCGAGGGGTCGCGCGAGGCCAGCACGGTAGTGAGGTACTGCTGCTGCTGATCGGAAGTAGCCCCACCCACCTCGATCTCCAGATCGGAAGAGCA
>NZ_JBBINI010000014.1:0-90543 GCF_037443965.1 Meiothermus sp. | reverse complement strand
ATTCGTACCACCCCACTACACCCCTACCGCTCACGCATATAGACGGCGTGCAGGATGGACTTCCTTCCTTCCTCTACTACCCCTTTTTCATGATCCTCGCGCCGGCCATTTTTATGGGGCGCAACGAGAAGAATATCAAAGGCGCAAAGAAGTGTCAATAGGTGGGTCGTCCTGCATAACCAAGATATAACAAGCGCTGGGTAGGATGGTGCATATGAAGCAAAACCTTCCCGTTGAAGCTGCGCTGGAAATCGTATTGCAGCAAGCCACACCGTTGCAAAGCATTGAACAACTGCCCCTGGCCGCTGCCTATGGCGGGATTTTGGGAGCCAACCTGAGTTCTAAGGTTAACCACCCCTATGCCGACGACACGGCTGTGGACGGCTACGCTTGCCGCGAAGCCGATGCTCAGGGCGCAACGGTGGGCAACCCAGCCAAACTAAAAGTGGTTGGACAATCCCCCGCAGGTAAACCTTTTGCTGGAACGCTCGGCTCTGGCGAAGCCGTGCAGGTGTTTACCGGAGCCCCCATTCCCAAGGGAGCTAACGCAGTCATTCGGGTAGAAGATACCCTGCGGGAAGGCGATTTTGTCTGGCTGATGAAGCCTGCGTCCGCTGCTGATATTCGCCGGAAAGGCGACGACCTGGTATTGGGGAGGACCTATTTGCATAAGGGCGATTTACTCACACCTGGGCGGGTCGGGCTGGCCACTGCGATGGGTTACGCTACCCTACCGGTAATCCGTCGGCCCAGGGTGGGGGTTTTGTCCACTGGAGACGAGGTGGTCGAACCCGGGGAGCCTCTGCCCTATGGCGGGGTTTACAACTCCAATAGCTACTCGGTCGCGGGGTTGGTGGGAGAGGCGGGCGGTGAGCCGATTATTTTGCAAAAGGTTTCCGACGAGGTGGAGGGCTTGCGCACCCAACTGCGTCAGGCAGGGAAACTCGACTTGCTGATTACCACAGGGGGCGTCTCGATGGGGGAGTACGATATTGTGCGTCAACTGCTGGAGCGTGAGGGCGAGATCCACTTCTGGAAGGTCAAAATGCAACCTGGAGGCCCCTTGTTGTTTGCAACCTGGAACGGGTTGCCCTTGATGGGGTTGCCGGGCAACCCCGTATCGGCAATGGTGACGTTTTTGCTGTTTGGACGGCCTTTTCTCTTTCGGCTTCTGGGGCGCAACGACGCTCCCTACAGCCAAATCCAAGCGGTGGCCGATACCGCTTTCGAGGCCAACCCCACCCGCCGGGCCTACCGCCGGGCGGTGCTGCGCTGGGCAGATGATCGCTACCACGTAGCCACCACCGGTAATCAGTCCAGTGCGGTGCTTAGGTCAATGGCCGTGGGCAATGCTTTGGTGGTGCTCGAGGCCGGTTTTTCGGCCAGGGCCGGTGATGTGGTGGACGTGATCCCGATGCCCGGCCTGTTCTAGAGCCGCTAGCGCCCTTGCGCCGCAGGGGGTTCCTGGAGCCGGTAGATGGTCAGGTTCACCGGTAAAAAAGAGCCGGGAGCGGGGATAAGCTCGATGCCTACCTGATCGCTTTGGGTTTCGCGGAAGAAGAGCATGGGGCTATCCTGGCGAAACAACACCCCATTGTTGGGTACAGGCAGCAAGAGCCCATTGACGCCGATGGCCCCGGCATAAGCACCCCCCCGTGGGGAGAAGGCCCCTACGGTGTTCGCGGCCCCCTCGAGCGCAATCTGGTAGGTGACCCCATAGTTGCCGCGCAGTTGCACGGGCTGTCCTGTGAGGGCGTCCATCCCGTTCAGGCGGGGATCGTAGACGCCGTCGCCTATCACAATGCGTCCCACACTGCCCTCCATCCGCACCCGCATGCTGCGCAGAGCCGAAGGGAAGGTGCCGCGAATGTGGATGCCGTCGGGCTCGAGGTTGGGCAGCAGGGGCAGCAGGGTGGCCAAACCCTCGTTGCTGACACTGGGTAGCAGGGCCTCCTCAATCATGGCAACGGTCAGGGCCACCTTGCCGCTGGCCTGGAGGTCGGCCATCAGGTTCAGCCCCTGTCCACCGGCGAGGAGCGCGGACTTATAGAGGGCAACGGTCTGGCCGGGCTCGAGGTTCACCCGCTCGCCCGCCGGGGCCAGCAAAAAGTCCATCAGGCTTACCTGCCCCAGCACCGCCACCATCCGGGTGGCTGCGGTCTCCCCCAAACGCTCTACCCTGAGGCTCACCGAAGCCGCATCCACGTTGGTAGCCAGCACCACCAGCCGGGCAGGGGTGGGCAGGGCGTTCAGATGGTAGGCCAGCAGCCGGGCCGGGCCGCTGAACACATCGGCATAGAGCACCCCCGAGCGGCGGACTTCCTCTGGGGAGTTCGAGACAATGAGGGGCACGCTTTCGTCCCGCCAATCCGCCTTCAGTATCGGATAGTTCAGCACCTCGGGGTCGGGAAAAGTGCGGCCTGGATTATAAAAACGTAAGGCGTAATCGCGGGCGCTGAACATGACTTCTGGCCGCACCGTAATGCGCACCGAAAATGGCTCGCTGCTGCGGCCTGCGCGGTTGGTTGCCACCAGGGTGATGACCTTCTCGCCTGGGGTGAAATAGGCTTCCTCCCGCCCGGTAAAGTTCAGGGAAAGTGGCTGCCCATCGGGGTCGTAGGAGTACTCGATAATCCGCACGGGTTCGCCTATCCGGTACTCGAGCTTGTCGGTGGCAAAACGCGCGACCGGGCGGGTGGTATCACGGGCAGTTGCGCCGGGGATGTAGGTCAGGGTGAGCAAGCGCTGAACAGGATCGAACACCACGGTAGCCCCCAGGGCCACCTCCAGCGTGCGGGCCGCCACAAACACCACCCCATCCTGCAAGAGCCCCACCTCACCCAAACCCACCTGCCGCCCATCCAGACGGGCCAAGCCCAAACCAGGATAGAGCTCCAGCTTCCCAAGCCGCACACCCTGGGTGCCGTGGTTGAGGTTTTCCAGGTTCACTGCCAAAACCCGCGCCACTTCCCGCACCGGAAGAAGTGCGCGACCGTCCTGCACCCTGGCCGGGGGGTTTAGGACAATGGGTGAACCATTGAGGTAGGCCAATCCCCCCTCGAGGTCCAGCACCAACTGACGGGTGGCCAACTGTTGGGCCATAGAGCCCATTAGAATCCACAAAAGCAAAACCAACCAGCGCACATTTACCTCGAGGCATCAGAATAGCAGAAGCAGTGTGGAAAAACCTCGTAAAGCCCGCTCCAATTCTCATTTCCAACGGGGTTGATGAAATCTTACGGTGCAAAATCGTACCGTATTCGTGGTGTCACGCAACAGACTCTGCTATTCGATCACCATGAAACCTAGCGTCCTTTTGATCGGGGTGAACGGTTTCCTGAACAGAGATCGCTCACCCAAACCCGGTATCAGGTGGCTCAATTTCTTACCGAGATAGTCTGGCAAGGAGCAGGGCCGCTTTTACCCGCCCTTGACAAAACCCGCCCCATCCCCCACACTGCAAGGGTTGCGCTTACTCGAAACCGCAGGGTGCGGTCTAGCGCATGGTTCAACAACGCCGTACATCCTTACCCCTAGGTACAGTCTGGACATTCGGTTCTTTCTGGGATGAGCGGCTCGAACCCCACAGGGTTGGTTTCGCCCAAGCGCTATGCGCCGATGTGGCATTCAGCCCACACCCAAAAGGACGTTAGAAACATGGAGTTTTCCGCATTTACGTTAAGGTCTGAAGTTGCGCAGGCCATCCAGGCCAAAGGTTTCACCACCGCCACCCCTATCCAGGCTGCGGCCATCCCGCTGGCCCTCGAGGGCAAAGACGTGCTGGGCCAGGCCCGCACCGGCACCGGTAAGACCCTGGCCTTTGGCCTACCCATCGCCAACCGTTTGGATGCGGCCCGCGAGCGCGGACGCGCCCCCCGGGCCTTTGTGCTCACCCCTACCCGTGAGCTGGCCCTTCAGGTGGCCAAAGAGCTGGAGTGGCTGGCCCCGCACCTGACCATCACCCCCATCTACGGCGGCACCGGTTACGGCAAGCAGGCCGAAGCCCTCAGGCGCGGCACCGATGTGGTGGTGGCCACCCCAGGCCGGGCCATTGACTACATGGAGCAGCGCGTGCTCAACCTTTCCAAAGTTGAGATTGTCGTGCTCGACGAAGCCGATGAGATGCTCTCGATGGGCTTCGAGGAAGCGGTGGAGCAGCTTTTGGAGGCTACCCCGCCCACCCGGCAGACCTTACTGTTCTCGGCGACCCTGCCCACCTGGGCACGCCGCCTCTCCGAGCGCTACCAAAAGGCGGCCATCCACATCAACGTGATCAAGGACGAGGCCATCTCCTACGAAGAAGTGGCCATTCAAGCGCCCATTCACAACCGCCTTTCGGTGCTGTCGGATCTGCTTTTTGCTTACGCCCCCGAGCGCACCATCGTTTTTACCAGCACCAAGGCCGAGTGCAACGACCTGGCCCTGGGCTTGGAAAGCCGGGCCCACAGCGCCGCCCCCATCCACGGCGATATGGGCCAGATTGACCGCGAACGGGTGATGGAGCGCTTCCGTAGTGGGGCGGTGAGCGTGCTGGTGGCAACCGACGTGGCCGCTCGAGGTCTCGACATCCCCGAGGTAGACCTGGTGGTGCACTACCGCCTGCCCGACCAGAACGAGTCGTACCTGCACCGCTCGGGCCGCACCGGACGGGCGGGGCGCTCGGGCAAGGTGGTGATTCTGTACGGCCCACGCGAGAAGCGCGAGCTGGAGACCCTCGAGCGCGAGGTCAAGCGCAGCTTCAAGCGGGTTAACGGCCCTACGCCGGAAGAAGTGATGGAGGCCAAATGGGCCGTGCTGGCCCGCCGCATCGCCAAACAGCCCGAGGCCGATAAAAAGCTCTGGCGCGAACAGGCCGAGCGCCTGATTGCCGAGGGCGGCGTAGACGCAGTGGCCGGTATGCTGGCCCTGATTCTGGGTGGCGCGCCCACCCCCAAGAGCCTGATTACCGGCGAGGAAAACTGGGTAACCCTCAAGCTCTCGGGCTCGCGTATCAGCGTGAACCGAGCCGTGGCGGTGTTGAAGGGCGCTGGCGCCGGGGAGATTGGCCGGATTCGCCTGGATGGGGATGTGGCCGCATACGTGGACATCCGACCCGAGGATCTGGGCAAGCTGGATCACACGGCGCTGCGCGACCTGCGCCTCACCAAGGCCACCGAGGTTCCAGCCGAAGCCCGGCAGTCCGAGCGCCAGGGACAGGGCTTCGTGCGCGGTCAGGGCAAGCGTCAGGGTCAGGGTCGCCGCGAAGGCAGTGGACAACGCCGCAGCCAGGGCGAGCGCCTCTTCGAAGGCCCGGCCGAAGACCGCCGCGAAGGGGAACGCCGGCGGGTCGTGTACCGATAAACGACAGGAAACGCAAAGCCCTACAACTGATACCGTTTCCGCTTGAATCCTTCACCGCCATGCGTAGTCAAAGGTGAAGGATTCAAGCCGACCGAAGGGAGTAGAAAAGCATTTCGGCAGTATCGTTTAGGCTTTCATAAGTGAACGATACTGCCGGAATGCGTATGACTGCATCCAAGGGTGAAGGCTTCAAGCGGAAGAGGTCCTGATAAAAAACACCCAGACCCACGGGCCTGGGTGTTGCATTGTGTGGGTTTACTTCAAGCCCAGCTTATTGCGGGCCTCGAGCACCTGCGCAGCCGTCATGGTTTTGGCGCGCTGGGCTTTGACCTCAGCCGCGGTAAAGGCTTGCTGGCCCGCGGGGAACTTATTGCCCCACTGGGTGGAGATGTGGTTGAGCAAGGCGGCGATATCTTCATCCTTGAGCTGGGCATAGGCCGGCATGGCCCCCTGGTACTTGGCCCCCTTGACGGTAATCTGCCCTTGCAGGCCATAGAGCAGCACATGTATCAGGAACTCGCGGCCACCCTTGGCGGCCAGAATTTCGGGTACGTGGCCCGCCAGCGGTGGGAAGACCCCAGGGATACCGGCGCCGGTGGGCTGGTGGCAGCCCTGGCACTGGGCATAGAGGGGGCTGGCCTGGGCTGCAGCCGTCTGCAGAACACCCAAGCCCAACACGAGCATGGCTGAGGCAAGCAGCAGGGAAACGTTACGTTTGATCAAGTTGTATCACCTCCGGTTTATAGTATGAGCGTACAGGATAAGTTGGCAAGCCACCTGGGGTTATTTGACGGATAACCAAAGGTTATTTGCCGGACTTTTCGGCCTGTACCAGCCACAAGGCCGCTCCCAGCAGGGCCACTGCGCCGGCATAGAAGAGGAAGTCGAGAGCGGCTTTGGGCCCAAAGGCCTGGGCCTTCTCGAAAAACTTGACGATCAGAATCATCAGGATCACCTGGCCCAGCTTGGTCTTGAGGTCGTTGAGGCTTTTGACCACCAGCACGTTGTTAAGGCCTCCCTCGGGCCGCCGGATTTCGGCGATAAAGAGCTCGTACAGCCCGAGCGCAAAGATGATGAGCACCGAGGCCAGCAGGGCCAGGTCTACGGCGCCCACCATCAGGGGCAGGGCTTTTTCCAGGCTCCCCGAGCCCAGGGCCCGCCAGACCTCGAGCCCCGTCTGTACCGCAAAATAGACGGCCCCGGCCAGAAGCCCCACCACCGGCAGGAGCATCACCCAGCGGGCGTTCCAGAGTAGGTTTTGAATGGCTTGTTCGAGGCGGTTCACGCGCGGCCCGCCGTGCCCATCAGCTCGAACTTTTCTTTGATGACCTGCTTGAGGTAGTCCCGCCCCTTGCCCAGAATTTTGCGGGGGTCAAACTCCTTGGGGTTGCCCACCACCACCTCGCGGATGCCGGCGGTGAGGGCCAGGCGCAGGTCGGTGTCAATGTTAATTTTAGCGATGCCGTTGGGAATGGCTTTTTTTACATCTTCGTCGTGGATGCCGGTGGGGTCGCCCAGGTCGGCCCCGGTGGCGGCCATCTTGTCCTTGAGCCACTGCGGCACGCCCGAGGAGCCGTGCAGCACCAGCGGCAGGGAAACCTTGGCCGCGATCTGCTCGAGGCGGGCGTGGTCAATGTAGGGCCGCCCCTTGCCCTTGTAGGCCCCGTGGGAGGTGCCGATGGCGATAGCCAGGTAGTCAATCCCGGTGGCCTCCACAAAGCGCGCGGCCTCGTCGGGGTCGGTGAGGAAGGCATCTTTGGCATCTACCACGATGTTGTCCTCGATGCCCTGCAGGCGCCCCAGCTCGGCCTCCACGCTCACCCCCACGGCATGGGCCGCCTCCACGCACTTTTTAGTCTCGTGCACGTTTTCCTCGAAAGGGTGGTGCGAGGCGTCAATCATCACGCTGGTAAACCCAGCCCGGAGGGCCTGCAAGACCATCTTGTAATCGGCCCCGTGGTCGAGGTGCAGCACCACCGGAACGCTGACCCGGCTGGCCATATCCCGCACCAGGTTGGACAGGTTCTCCAGCCCGGCGTATTTGCGGGCCCCATCCGAGACCTGGATGAAGACCGGGGCCCGGAGGGCCTCGGCGGTCTCGAGGATGGCCTGGGTGATCTCGAGGTTGTTGGTGTTAAAGCTGGGCACGGCATAGCCTTCACGCCGTGCTTTATCGAGGACGTCTTTACCTAGAGCCAGCGGCATATACCTCTCCCATCAGTTTTTCCATATTTTCGGCCACGGGCCGGTTATTAAACAAGGCGCTGCCGGCCACCACCACATCGGCCCCGGCCCGGAACACCTCGGCCACATTCTCGGGCTTGATGCCCCCGTCCACCTGAATCAGACAGGCCGGGTTCAGGTGCTGGCGCAGGCCGCTCAGCCGGCGGATGCGCTCGGTGCTGGCGGGGATGTACTTTTGCCCGCCAAAGCCGGGGTTCACGCTCATCAGGAGGGCCAGGTCGAGTTCGGGCAGCAGGGGTAGCAAAGCCTCGAGGGGCGTGCCGGGGTTGATGGCCAGGCCAGCCTTCTTGCCCAGCTCTTTGATCTGCTGCACCGCCCGGTGGGCGTGGGGGGTGGCCTCGTGGTGCACCGTAATCCAGTCGGCCCCGGCCCGGGCGAAGTCGGCCAGGTAGCGCTCGGGCTCCACGATCATCAGGTGGACGTCCAGGGGCAACGCGGTGACCTTGCGGATGGCCTCCACCACCAGCGGGCCAAAGGTCAGGTTGGGCACGAAGCGCCCATCCATCACGTCCAGGTGAATCCAGTCCACCCCCGCGGCCTCGGCCTCGCGGATCTGTTCGCCCAGGCGGGCAAAGTCGGCGGTGAGGATGGACGGGGCCACCAAGAGTTTAGGCATAGGCCAGGGCTCCTTTCTGGATGGCTTGCTCGCGCATATGTACCAGATAATACGCGATGACCAGTTGGGTCAGGGCCAGCGGGTAGCTCTGCCCCCCTTTGTCCCAGAAAGTGCCGATAAGTTCGGGGTTGAAGTGCTCGGCGTGCTGGCCGATTTGCTCCCAGATCAGGCGTTCGAAGACGGCGGCCCGCTCTGGCTCCATGCCCCCCGAGATGTCCAGCACGTCGGCTTCTTTGCGGGCCTCGAGCCGGATGACCGAGGGTTCGTCCTCGTAGGCCGAGTGCAGCACCTCGGTCAGGTCGAGTTTGGGTAGGCTGCGCTTGAGGGTGATGCGCACCGAGAGGGTGCTGGGTTTCTCGGGATCGTAGCCCTGGGGCCGGTAGAAGCGCACCACGATGTCGGCATACTCCTTCTGCGGCCAGATATAGGCTTTGGAGTCCGGCATGCGTCGCTCGATATCGGCCACCACCTGTTCGGGGGTGTAGCCGCGCTTGCTCACATCGCGCTTGACCTTCCACTCCCGGCGCAGGTCTTCCTCGGGCTCGAGGTAGACCTTGAGGTGGTAACGCTCACGCATCGGCTGGGAGTAAAGCGTAAGCAGACCTTCCAGTACCACCGCCCGCGGAATCAGGCGGTTGTTATCCTGTACTGCTCGGGGGGGTGGGATGTACTGCGGCGGGTCGAAGCTACCGGTCGAATGGTTATACACCGGCTTCAAGATGGGCTCTCCCATGGCCAGCAACCGCACGTGCTGCTCCATGATATCCATGTAGTTACACGCGGGGTTGAGTGGGGTGATCTGCAGTTCGGCTCGTTGCTTGCGGTCGTATTTGTGGTAGTCGTCCACGCAGATATTGGTGGTACGCTCCTGGCCCAGAAGCCGGGCAATCCCGCTGCTGATAGTGGTCTTGCCCACCCCGGAATCCCCTGCAATCCCCAGCATGAAGGGTCTATGGGGCATGGTCTCCTCCTGTTTCCTCAAGCTTCGCGCAGTCCCGGAACACCTCGCTGGCCCGGATGTCCTCCTCAGCAATCCGCCGCAGGTCATCGGTGGAAACCTGTCCGGCCTGCTCAAAAAGCCTTTTAGCCTGGCGCAGCTTGAAGCGGTCAATGGCGTTGCGGATGCTGCGGGCATTGGCAAAGTTGGGCAGCCTTTTGCGGCAACGCACATACTCAGCAAAAGCCTCCTGCGCAGGCCCATCGAGGTAGTAGTTCTGCTCGGTGATCATGAGCTTGCCGATGGCAATGAGCTCCTCCTCGGTGTAATCAGGGAAGCGAATGTGGTGGGCGATCCTCGAGCGCATTCCCGGATTCAGCGTGAAAAACTGCTCCATCTTGTCCTCGTAGCCCGCCAGTATCACCACCAGGTCTTCCCGCTGGTTCTCCATCACTTGCAGCAATATCTCGATGGTCTCCTGCCCGTAATCGCGCTCGTTTTCGGCCCGGTACAGGCTGTAGGCCTCGTCAATAAATAGCACCCCACCCATGGCCCGCTTCAGCACCTCTTTGGTTTTAGGCGCGGTGTGGCCGATGTACTGGCCTACCAGATCGTCGCGGCTGGCCACCACCAGGTGGTCGCGCCGGATATAGCCCAGGCGGTTCAGGATGGTAGCCATGCGCATGGCCACGGTGGTCTTGCCAGTACCGGGGTTGCCGGTGAAGGCCATGTGCAGCACTGGACGGGTGGCCTCGAGGCCCAGTTCGCGGCGCAGCTTATCCACCACCAGATAGGCCGCAATCTCGTGGATCCGGCCCTTGACCGGGGCCAGGCCCACCAGCTCCCGGTCGAGCCGCTCCAGCACCTCGGGTACCCCAGTCTGCTGCAACAGGGCCCTGAGATCGGCGGTATTGACGGTCTCGGTCATGGTTGGGTTCCTTGGTAGCAATGCCCCGCCCAAAGCCCGGGGCCATGGGCGGGGTGAGCTGGTTTAGTAGCGCTCCCCTGCTGGCTTGTCGGTGGCGTAGGGCTCGAGACCGTACTTCTGCACCCTTCCATCCGACCAGACTGTGCGGTTTAGACGGAAGCCGGGGTCTTCCTGGGTGGGCCGGTGGGCGAAGAAGCTTACCCGCTGGGCCTGCCACATGGGGCTGGAATCGTAGCCGTTGATCCGGATGTAGTGGTTGGGGAAAGCCTCGCGGCACTTTTTGAACTCGTACATGGCCGCGGCCGCATCCTCGAGGTCAAACATGGGCAGACCCCACATATGCCAGTAGACATTGTAGGGGTTGGGATCATCGGTATACTCTACCGAGACCGCCCAGCCGTTGTTGATGATGTACTGGATCTGCTTTTCAATCTGTTCGTCGGTCAGATCGGGCAGAAAGGAAAAGGTTCCTTGATGAATCCGCATAAAAAACCTCCTTTACATCGTGGGTGTCGGGACGAAGTCGGGGGTATCGGTAGAGGTATAGTCGAAGGTGATATCTTTCCAGATCTCCAGGGCCGCCGCCAGCGCTGGTGAGTGTTTGGCAGCCTGGCGCAGAATTTCCGGCCCTTCACGCACGTAGTCGCGGCCCTCGTTGCGGGCCATCACCATGGCCTCCAGGGCCACCCGGTTGGCGGTTGCACCCGCCGCAATCCCCATTGGATGGCCAATGGTGCCGCCGCCAAACTGCAACACCACATCGTCGCCGAACAGATCCAGGAGCAGGTGCATCTGACCGGCGTGGATGCCCCCCGAGGCCACCGGCATGACCCCCGGCAGATACCCCCAGTCCTGGTCGTAGTAGATACCCAGCACCGGGTCGGCCTTGTTGTACTGATCCCGCAGAATAGCGTAGTAGCCTTTGGTCAGGTTGGGGTCGCCCTCGAGCTTGCCCACCACCGTACCGGCATGGATGTGATCCACCCCCAGCATCCGCATCCATTTGGCCAGCACCCGGAAGTTAATTCCGTGGTTTTTCTGCCGGGTAAAGGTAGCGTGGGAGGCCCGGTGCAGGTGCAGAATCATGCCGTTGTTGCGGCACCAGTTGGACAGGGTCTGCAAGGCGGTGTAGCCCATGGTCAGGTCAGACATGATGATGATGGAGCCGATCTCCTTGGCAAACTCCGCCCGGCGCAGCACCTCCTCCATGTCGGCAGCCGTGACGTTGTGGTAGTGCCCTTTGCGCTCGCCCGAGGCCTGCTCGGCCCGGAAGACTGCCTCCTGGGAGTACAGAAAGCGGTCGCGCCAGCGCATGAAGGCCTGCGAGTTGATGTTCTCGTCATCTTTGGTAAAGTCCAGCCCCCCCATCAGGGCCTCGTAAACCACCCGGCCGTAGTTGCGACCCGAAAGCCCCAGCTTAGGCTTGACAGTAGCCCCCAGGATGGGCCGTCCATACTTGTTGAGCATGTCCCGCTCCACCGGAATGCCGTGGGGGGCCCCCTTGAAGGTCTTGAGGTAGGCCACCGGAATGCGCAGATCCTCCAGGCGCAGGGCCTTGACGGCTTTGAAGCCGAACACGTTCCCGATGATGGAGGAGGTCATGTTGGCGATAGAGCCTTCCTCGAACAGGGCCAGGTCATAGGCGATGTGGGCAAAGACCTGCTCCGGGTTACCCGGCACCGGCTCGACCTTGAAGGCCTTGGCCTGGTAGCGCTCGAGGGTGGTCAGCCGATCCGTCCAGACCACCGTCCAGGTCGCGGTGCTGGACTCCCCCGCCACCGCGGCCGCGACCTCTTCGGCATCCACACCCGGCTGGGGGGTAATGCGAAAAAGCGCGATAGTGTCTGTATCCTTGGGGACATAATCGGGCTGCCAGTAGCCCATATCGCGGTACTCCCGCACCCCCGCTTTGGCGTACTTCCCGGTGCTTTTGCCTGCGTATCCTTGTGCCATTTTTTACCTCCTTCAGTAAAGCTCTCCGCTAATCGCCCGCAGTTTCTCCAGGCGATGGTGCGACTCGATGTAGCGCAGGGTGCCGGTGTGGCCCCGGATCACCAGGCTGTGGGTCAGGGCATAGGCACCCTTGTAGCGCACCCCGCGCAAAAACTGCCCATCGGTGATGCCGGTGGCGGCAAACTGGGTGTCCTCGGCAGGGCAGAGCTCCTCGAGGGTGTAGATACGCTGGGCGCTGTACTCGCTGTTGACCAGGGCCCAGCGCTCCTCCTCGCTCTGGGGATCGAGCCGCATCTGCATCCCCCCGCCCAGGGCCTTAACGGCCACCGCTGCAATAACCCCTTCGGGGGTTCCGCCCGTGCCCATCAACACGTCAATACCGGTATCGGGCAGCACCGCGGCCAGGGCCCCGGCCACATCCCCATCGGTGTGCAGGCTGACCCGCGCCCCGGCGTAGCGAATCTGGTCTATGAGCCGGGCGTGGCGGGGCTTATCCAGCACAAACACCGTCAACTCCCGCACCTTCTTGCCCAGGGCTTTGGCAATTGCGCGCAGGTTCTCCTCGGGGCTGGCGGCTAGGTTAATGGCCTCCTTTGCTTCGGGCCCCACCACCAGCTTGGCCGCGTAAAAGCAGGGGCCGGGGTTGAAAAGCCCGCCCTTTTCCGCCGCGGCAATCACGCTGATGGCCCCACCCCGCCCGTGGGCCACCAGCCGGGTACCCTCGATGGGATCCACGGCCAGGTCGGTCTCGGGGCCCTCGCCGGCGCCCAGCTCTTCGCCGTTGTAGAGCATGGGGGCCTTGTCTTTCTCGCCCTCGCCAATGACCACTCGAGCCCGCATGGGGATGGTACCCAGGAGCAGCCGCATGGCATCTACCGCGGCCTGGTCGCCGTCGTTCTTGTTGCCCAGCCCCACCCAGCGGGCCGCCGCCAATGCCGCGGCCTCGGTGCTGCGCACCAGATCCAACGACAGGTTGCGGGTAGGGCGTTCGATAGCCAGCATATTTCACCTCCAGATAGGCCCAGGGTAGGCATTTGTGATAAATAGTGCAAGTTTTATTTGCAAGTTTTTGATAATATATACTTATGATTGAACGCCGCCCCTTCCCCAACCCCCAGGCCCTGCGGGTGTTTTTATGCGTGGTGCAGGAGGGCAGCGTGGGCCGCGCGGCCCTGAGCCTGGGCATGACCCAGCCGGGGGTGAGCCAGCACCTGCGGGCTTTGGAACAGCAGATTGGCCAGCCACTTTTTCACCGCCAGGGCCGCCGGCTGCTGCTCAGCAAAACCGGTCAGAACCTGTTGCCCGAGGCCCGACGGGCAATTCAGGCGCTGGAGGAGTTCATGCAGGCGGCCCAGGCCCTGCACCGCCTGGAACGCGGGCGGGTAGAGCTTGGCGCCTCGACGACCATGGCGGTATACGTGCTGCCCCGCTACCTGACCGAGTTCAAACGGCTCTACCCCGATATCCGCATCAAGCTGGAGAGCGGCAGCTCGGAGCGGCTCACCCAGCGGTTGTTGCAGGGTGAGGTTGAGCTTGCAGTGGTGGAGGCGGTGGAGCACCTCGAGGGCTTCCAGCGGCAGCTTTTCTACGAGGACGAGCTGGTGGTCATCGTCCCACCTGAGCACCCCTGGGCCAAAAAAGAAGAGGTAGCTCCCGAGCTTTTGGCCGAAGTGCCGCTGATCGTGCGGGAGCCGGGGGCCATGACCTTCCGGGTGCTGGGATCGGCCCTGGAGCAGGCCGGCCTCGAGGTCAACCCGGTCTTTTACACCGACAACCACGAAGTCACCAAACGACTGGTGCTCGAGGGCGCCGGGGTGGGCATCGTCTCGAATGTGGTGGTGCGGCCCAACGTCAAGGTGGGCAACCTGCGGGCCTTGCGCATCAAGGGCATGGAGCTGCGGCGGCTTTTCTGGCTGGTCTACCCCGAAGAGCTAGGCAACCCCGCCGCTGAGGCGCTGCGAAGCATGCTGGTTTCCTGACAGAGCGCTCTTCAGAATTATTGAGCCACTCATGCGCATTTCGGTAGTATCGTTCACTTCGGCAAGCCTAAACGATGCTACCGAAATGCTTTTCTACTCCCTTCGGTCGGCTTGAATCCTTCACCTCTGACTGCGCATGGCGGTGAAGGATTCAAGCGGAAATGGTATCACAACTGGATGGTTTTGTCCTGCACAGCGCAGTGGCCTCCCGGATGGGCGGCAACGTGTGTGAAGAGTGCGATAGCTGGCGCTAGCGGTTTTTTTCCGGACAGGCCTCGAGCCGGCCCTCAAACGGCGCTGGTGGGGGCAAGGGCTCCCAGGTCAGGCCCACCTGCTCCTTTCGCCAGTGCAACGGCAGGGGCCTCAAAGCGAGGGGCTCCTTGCGGTACTGTAGCCGCTGGCCCCGCTTGCCGCCGCGGGTAATCCAGCCCTGGCCCTCCGGGCTATAGCCGTAGCTGAAGCCCACCGCGCGGGGCCCTTGGGGCTCCAGAAAGCGCAGCGACCCCAGCCCCGGCCCCAAGGCCAGCGCTCGCCCAGACGCTATCCACAAGCCTCGCCGCTCGCCCTCCACCTCGGCCTCACCCACCCACACCCGGCCACCGGGATAGTCGCGCCACATGCGAAAATAGTCGAACCCCGGCCTGCGCCATAGCTCGGCTCGAGCGCTATCCGGCCAGACCAGCAACCCCTCCGAATCGCCCGCTTGCTCGGCCCGTCCCACCGCCAGCCCGGCCCCCACATAGCGCAGATAGTCGTTGCCCGCAAGATTGCTGCGCCAGGCTTGCTTTGGCCTTCCCTCCAGGTCGAGTTGCATCCAGAAAGCATCGAACCCACCCGGCCCCGCCGTTCGCCCCACCACCCACAGACCCTTTGCGCTGCGAAAACTGCTGTAGGCGTAAGCATCGCCCGCTGCGGGGTATACCCAGCTTCTTTGGTCTGCTAAGCGCAGCACCCAGACATCCCAGTCGGGCCTGCGCAATCCGCCCAGGGCGTATACCCCGTCGGTAGACCAGAGCAAGCCCTTCCCCATCCGGTAGGCGGCCCTTAGCTGCCCCTGCCCATCCAACCGCACCACCAGGCCCCCTTCGCCGCTAAAACCCACCGCGACCCAGCCGTCGGGGCTCTGGGCCAGGCCGTACAGCCCTTCGTCGGTCTCGGCGAACCCCAGGGTATGGACTCCCTTGGGTGTCACGACCAGGGCTTCCAGCCGCCGCCCCTCCACCCAGGCCCGCCCCACCCAAAGCCCATCCACCCCTGCAAACAACGCGCTGTTATACAGGGTGGCCAGCACCAGACAGGCCGCCAACATAACCCGTGGCTACTCCGGCCGCTGGGGCGGGAGGGGCTGAGACCCGTGCTGTGAAGCCAGAAGCCGGCGGTGAATCTGGCGGGTGAGCCACCAGACCGCGGCCATCACCCCAGGGATGGCCAGCCCTGCCGCCAACTCGGGCGAGATGGGCAGACCAGCTTCCTTGCCGGCCTTGAAGAGGTAGTACAGCAAGCCCACCACATAGTAGGAGATGGCCGCAATGGAGAGGCCCTCCACAGTGCGCTGGAGCTGGTACTGCATCTCCTGGCCGCGCTTGAGTTTGTGCAAAAGCTCCTGGTTCTGGGTCTCGAGGGCGATGTCTACGCGGGTACGCAGCAGGGCCCCGGCCCGCTCGATGCGCTGGGAGAGGGCAGCCAGGCGCTGGGCGGTGGACTCCACCGTGGCCATGGCCGGGCTGAAGCGGCGTTGCAAAAACTCGCCGATGGTCTGGGTACCGGGGATGGGGGCCTCGCGCAGTTCGGCCAGGCGGGCCCTAACCAGGGCATGGTAGGCTGCGGTGGCGCTAAAGCGGTAGCCGTGCTCGGCCATGGCGTGCTCCACCCGGGCCGCCAGGGCCTCGAGCTCGTCCAACAAACCGGCATCGGCCTGGTTGGTATCGCGGATGCGGGCAGTAATCTGGGCCAGGGCCTGCTCCGATTCCAGCAGCATGGGCCGCAAGCTCCGGGCCACCGGAAACCCCAGCAGGGCCATCATGCGGTAGGCCTCCATCTCTAAGAGCCGGGCCGCAATACGGCCTGCGCGGGTCTCGCTGGTCTCCGGCGGGGCCACCACCACCATGCGCTCAAAACCGCTTTGCCGCAGGCGGAAATCGGTCACGGCGCAGCTATGCCCATTCCGGCCCATCAGCGAGGCCACCACCCCGTGCGCACCGAGCCAGGGACGGGCGATGTTGAGCGCCTCCTCCACCGGCCCGTGCAGCATAATCAGCTTGACCGCCGAAAGGGTACGACCGGGAATCCCTCGCAGCCAGCTTGTGTCCACCACTAGATGGCCCAGGAGATCGGCGTCGGGGCTGGGCGCAATGGCGGGCAGGTGTTGCACCAGGGTATAGGTGCTGAACTCGGTGTGCCGCTCCCAGCGCAGCGAGCCCCCCGGCAGGCGCAGGCGCAGGTAGGTGCCGGCGAGCTGGTCGAGCTCGAGCTCCCCCAGGCCCGAGAGCTGGCGCAGGTGCTCGAGCTCGACTTCGCGCGAAACCCCTTCGTGCCGCACCGCCACCTGCACCACCAGAGCTGGCAGGCGGATGCGGGGGGTTGGGCGGGCGTGCAGTTCGTTGTGAAGCTGAAGACGCAGAGGATCATCGGGTGGCAATACACCCCGATCTCGTCCCGATGGGGTATCGTCGGTCAACAGGTGATAGGTTTCTGGGCTCGAGCGCATCATCTCCCTCCCCATTATGCCCCAGCCCGCAGGGCTTCCAGGACTGCCTCGGGGGTGGCCCCCTGGTGTACGATCTGCATCAAAGCCCGTACCAGACCCAGCGGCCTGGGGTGCTGGATGATGTTGCGCCCATAGACGACCCCTTTTGCGCCCTGTTGCAACACCTGGTAGGTGCGCTCCAGCAGGGTGGCATCGTCTACGCGGCCCCCTCCCCGCACCAGCACCGGCCTGCTCGAGGCTGCCTCCACCACCCGGTGGTACTGGCTGAGGTCGGTGGTGAAGTCGGCCTTGATCAGGTCGGCCCCCAGCTCCACCGCTTGGCGCACCAGCGGCACAATCTTCTCCACATCCCCGTCCACGCTATACCCCCCGGCCTGCATCACCAAAGGCTCCACCATCAAGGGGAAGCCATAGCGCTCGGTGAGGGGTTTGAGCCGGGCCACGTTGCGCAGGCTCTCGCGCAGAAGCTCGGGCTGGTCGGGCAGCCACAGCAGGTTGACCACCACGCAGGCTGCATCCCAGCGGATGGCCTGCTCGAGAACCTCCTCCATCAGTTCGGAAAACAACACGCGGGGCAGGCGTGGGCCATAGACGTTGGTGGTGTCGGCTCGCAGCACCAGGGCTGGCTTGTTTGTACCGGGTAGGTGTTGCAAAAGGTGGGCCTGGCCGGGGGCCAATTGGATAGCATCGGGGCCGGCCTGCACCAGGGTGGCTACCGCCTGGGCCAGGTTCTCAATGCCCTGCAGAAAGCTCCCCTCTCCAAAAATGCCGTGATCCAGGGCCACATCCAGACAGCGGCCATCGGGGGCCAGCAGGCGGTTAAGGCGAGGAAGCGCACTCATCTTCGCACCGGGCTTATTCTGGGTCACGCAGGCATCATGAGGGTCAGGCGCTGGCTTGCCGGATACCTTGCACACCATTGATAGAGAATTCTCGTTTTCTTGTTTGGGCCGCCCAGGGCCAGCAAAAGCAACACGCCCGTTAGGTATCAGTCCAAGTCATTTTGGAAGCTTTCGTAGCCGTTTTCCTCGAGCCAGAGCTTGGTCTCGTAAGGCGGACGAAAGGCGGCTGGGTCGGCCACTGGCCCCTCCATCCAGTGGGGCTTGGCCAGGGCGGGCGGCTCCTGGCTCCAGTAGAAGTAGTACAGCGCCCAGTAGCCCCGGTCGTCGTGCAGAACCAGGGCATCCCCATAACCATCGCCCATCTGGCGCAGGGCCCGTTGTTTGGCCTCGGCATAGGTCAGTTCGTCGTACTCGCGCACCCCCGGCATACACCCTCCTATTTCGACTCATTGATGAAAAGGTTATACCCGTTTTGCTCGAGCCAGTGGGCCATCTGGTAGGGCTCCATAAAAACCGGCTCGCTCTGAGGCCCCGCCACCCAGTCGGGCGGGTGCGAGGGTACCGGCTCACGCAGGCCCAGCAGGCCGAACAGGTAGTACAGCGCATAGTAGCCCGCGTTCCCCTGGAGCACCAACCCTTCCCCATAGCCGTCTACCAGCACCTTCTGGGCTTTGGCCTCGGCCTCGGCGTGGGGCATCCGGCGGAATACCTCGGCGGTCATGCCTCCTCCGGCAACAGCCTCAGGAAATCGGTGGTGAGCCGATCGGGGGCCATGGGGCGAAACACCGTGTTGGCGAACTGCTGGTGGAGGGGATGATCGCGGTAGAGGGTTATCACGCTTTCATCGGCAAAATCTACCACCAACAAATAGCGGTAGCGGGGCGACGCCCCCACCGCCTTACCCAGCTCGAAGCCCTCCACCCCCGGAATCTGGCCCAACACCCTCTGGGCTTGCGCAAACATCCGTTGCACCTCGGCCTCTGAGGCTTCGGTGTTGAAGACAATCAGGTGCCGCACCATAGTGGGTTTCACCTACGCGTTGTCGCCAACTGCAACCAGTCCCGCAGCAGCTCCACCGTCACCACCAGGGCACAGCTCCGGGGCCCTTGTCGCACCTGGGCCGGCAGCTCCGGCTCGCCCAAGTGGTCCAGCACCGCCAAAGCCCCCTCGAAGCGCTGGCTGCGGGTGTAGTGGCTGTAGGTGATCAAGACCGGCAGACCCGCCTGCTGGGCGGCAATCAGGCCGTTGTGGGAGTCTTCAATTGCCAGGGCCTCTCCCGGCTTCAGTCTCATCTGCTGCAAGGCCTGGATATATACGTCCGGCGCGGGTTTCTTTTTCGCCACCATGTCGCCCGCCACGATACACTCAAACCAGCCTGGCACCTCCGGCCCGGCCTGCTCGAGCAGCACCTGCACGTTTTCTAGCGAGGTGGTGGTGGCAATGCCCAGCCGCACCCCCTTCTGGCGGGCCTCGCGCCACAGCCGCAGCACCCCCGGACGAAACGGCACCTCACCCGCCTTCACAATCTGGCTGTAGAGATCGGTTTTGCGGCGGTGAAGCCGGGCGATGTCGGCCTCCAGCAGCTTGGGGCACTCGGGGCAGTGGTAGAGGTAGTAGGCGATGCGTTCCTTGCCACCGGTCACCCACAGCAGACGCTCGTAGAGCTCGCGATCCCACTCGATCTCGAGGCCCGCCTCGGCAAAGGCCCGGTTGAAGGCCAGCCGGTGGCCCTCCTCGGTCTCGGCGATGACCCCGTCCACATCAAAAATCAGTGCTTGCATGCTTCCCCCTAAAATCTTGCAGCCGCGCCCTCAGGCAAAAACCAAGGCCTCTCCACGCCGTTCCAGCAGCCGGGGCACCCGCTCGGAGAGGCCCAACTGGGCACAGAAGGCCACATCCTCGCCCAGCCCCTCGCGCACCAGGGCCAGGGCTGCCTCGGAGGCCTCGAGCAGGGGCCGGGCGGGCTTTTGCGCCAGGTGCAGGGCCATCTGCACCCCATCCCCCACCGGCTCAAACCCTTCGGCCAGCAGGGCCTGGGCCAGCACCCCGGCGGTGTAGAGGTCGTCTAGGCCCACCTGCCCCTCCTTGCCCGCACACAGGATGGCCACCTCGTCGCCCAGCCGGGCCGCCTGCTGTACGGCAGCGGGGGCGTTCAGGAGCGAGGCCAGCATCACCTCGCGGGCCACCTGGGCGGCTTTGTGGGCGGCCTTGGTGCCGTTGGTGGTGGCGTGGATTACCGTGCGGCCCCAGAGCTCGGCCACCGCCACCTCGCGCGGGCTGTTGCCAAAGTCGAAGCCTTCGGGCCTGAGTCCGCCCACCTCGCCCGCCAACAGTTCGCCGTTGCGCCGCAGGGCGCGGGCCGCTTCCAGATTCGCGGTAAGCCACAGGGCCTGCGCCCCCGCCTCCAAAAACATCACCGCTGTACTGGTGGCCCTTATCACATCCACCACCAGCATCACCTCGGCCTCCGGCAGGGCGGCCAGGGGCAGGGGGTGTACCCGAACCCGCTTCATACCCCAAGCAGTTCCAGCACCGCTCGAGCCACCGCGCCGGGCCGGAAGCCCAGGTTCTCGTAGACGGCGGGGTAAGGGGCGCTCGCGCCAAAGTGATCGAGGCCCAGCACCGCATCGGCGTAGCGCTCCCAGCCCAGGCTGGCCCCGGCTTCCACCGCCAGGGTGGGCAGCCCCCTGGGCAGCACGGCCTCGCGGTACGCTTCAGGCTGGGCCTCGAAGGCCTCCCAGCAGGGCAGGCTTACCACCCGCACCGGAATTCCCTCGGCCTCGAGCTGCTTCTGGGCTTCCAGGGCCAGGGCCACCTCGCTACCCGTGGCCACGATGGCCGCTTTGGCATGGGGCCGCTCGGCGATCACATAGCCGCCCTTCAGGGTACCTTCGGCGCCTGCCAGGGCCTCGCGCTCCAGCACCGGCAGGGCCTGCCGGGTGAGCACCAGGGCGGTGGGCCCCTGGCGGCGCTCCAGGGCCAGGCGCCAGGCGTAGGCGGTCTCGAGGGCATCGGCCGGCCGCACCACATAGAGGTTGGGCATGGCCCGCAGGCTGGCCAGGTGCTCGATGGGCTGGTGGGTGGGGCCATCCTCGCCGATGGCGATGGAGTCGTGGGTCAGCACGAAGATGCTGGGCGTGCCCATCAGGGCGGCCAGGCGGATGGCCGGGCGCATGTAGTCGGAGAAAACGAAGAAGGTCCCCCCATAGGCGCGGTAGCCCCCGTGCAGGTTGAGGCCGTTCAGGATGGCCCCCATGGCGTGTTCCCGCACCCCGTAGTGCAGGTAGCGCCCGCGGGGGTTCTCGCGGGAGAAGGGCTGCATCCCGGCGGCCTGGGTGTTGTTGGAGGGGGTCAGGTCGGCGCTACCGCCCAGCAGTTCGGGGAGATGGGGGGCCAGCGCGTCCAGCACCTTGCCGCTGGCGGCCCGCGTAGCCAGCTTGCCGCTGAAGCTAGGGAGAAGGGCCTCCCAGTCCAGCGGGGGTAGCTCCCCTTTGAGGCGGCGCAGTAGTTCCCTTGCCGCTTCGGGGTAGGCCTCGGCGTACCGCTGGAGGCGGGCGTTCCAGTCGGCCTCGAGCCGCTGTCCCCGGGCTACGGCGGCCCGGAAGTGCTCGTAGATCTCGCGGGGAATCTCGAAGGGTGGGTGGGGCCAGTTAAGGTTGTGACGGGTGGCCTCGAGGGCCTCCGGGCCCAGGGGCTCACCGTGTACCTTGTGGCTACCGGCCTTGGGCGAGCCGGCCCCAATCACCGTACGTACCGCAATCAGCGAGGGGCGGGCGTCTACCTGGGCAGCCCGGATGGCCTGGCGTAGGAGGGCCAGGTCTTCCCCATCCACCCGCTGGATGTGCCAGCCATAGGCCCGGTAGCGCTCGAGCACGTCCTCGCCGAAGGAGAGCGCCGTGTCGCCGTCAATGGAGATGTGGTTGTCGTCCCACAGCACAATCAGCTTCCCCAGCCCCCAGTGCCCGGCCAGGCTGCTGGCCTCGCCCGAAACCCCCTCCATCAGGTCGCCGTCCGAAGCCAGCACATAGGTGTAGTGGTCTATGAGGGTGTGCCCCTCACGGTTGAACTCGGCGGCCAGCTTGCGCTCGGCCAGGGCCAGCCCCACCGCGGTGCTGATGCCCTGGCCCAGAGGCCCGGTGGTCACCTCCACCCCTGGGGTGTGGCCGTACTCGGGGTGGCCGGGGGTCTTGGAGCCCCACTGGCGAAAACGCCGGAGTTCATCGAGTGGAAGGTCGTAGCCAGTAAGGTGCAGCAGGGCATACAGAAGCATGGAGCCGTGCCCCGCCGACAGCACGAACCGGTCGCGATCGGGCCAGTGGGGGTGGGTGGGGTTGTGCTTGAGGAAGTCGCTCCAAAGTACATAGGCCGCCGGTGCCATGCCCAGGGGCATGCCCGGATGCCCGCTTTTGGCCTGCTCTACCGCGTCGGCTGCCAGCATCCGGATGGCCGTGATGGCCTGGGTCTCGATTGCGCTGAGGGTGCTTGCCATGTGTCTCCTTTCACAAGGTGGCCTTAACGGTAGTTTAGACACAGCAAACTAAAACCATCAAGCATAGTTTTGGTTTTTTTGATAAATAATTCTTATTGAACCTCGAGCCGCAACCGATAAGGGGCCATCCTCCACCCAGAGTCGAGGACAAGCCCAGGAATTTGGCGCGTCAACGGCGCATAGGCCGATGGTTTACCAGAGCTTTGTTCCGATTGCGCCCCAATCGCCCACTAGCCCTTGGGCGGCCGCAAGGCCCCCAGGCTGGCCCAGGCCCTAAAGGAGTAGAACATCACCCAGAGCCAGAACACCCCCAACAGCCCGAGCAGCCCCCAGGCCAGCCCGCCCAGGAAGGCCGAGTCCAGGGCCCGAGCCAGCGCCAGCGTGGCCAGGGTAAAAGCCCCCAAGGGAAACACAAACCCCCACCAGCCCGGGGCAAAGCGGAACTGCATTCGGCGGCACTCCACCAGCAGGGTATCCAGCAGCAGCAGCAGGCTATAGGCCAGCCACCACAGGCCCAGCCCCCAGACCGCCAGCCCGATCACCGGCCAGGCCGCCACCAGGCCCTCCGGGACGAGCCCGGCCAACACCCCGCCCTCGAGCCAGCGCCAGGGGGCCAGCACCAGCAGACCCACCGGGGCCAGCCCGATGAAGACCGAGGGCAGGAAGTGGGGCTCGAGGCGGCCATACCCATACAACCGCTGCAAAAACACCGGCAGCACGAACAAGAACAGGAAAAGCCCAATCCCCAGGAACAGGCCGCTCACCACCCAAAGCTCCTTTTGCCAGACTTTGGGAAAACTGGAAAGCCAGAGCCCCCCGGCCATGGGCACCAGCAGGGCCGAGACCGGCGGGATAAACCAGGCCCCACTGGCGGCCTCGATGGGCAGCCTGAGCCGGGTGTGTACCGTGTACACCACCAACAGGCCTACCCCAAAAATAAGCAACATCCCCAGCAAAAAAAGCCCCTGTCCCAGCGGAACTGCCCAGGGCCCCAAGGGCAGTACCCGGGTCGCCAGGCTCAACACCAGAAGGGCAATAGGTAGCGTGGGGAGCATCTGGGACAGCAAAGGATGCTGTAAATCGGCCAGGGCGGCCTGAGGGTAGCGCAGGAGCTTGGCCAGATAAAGCCCCAGCAACACCGCCATAAACACCAGGGCCAGCCCATAGACCGGCAGGGCCAGCCCCACCAGGCCGAACTGGGCCAGGGCCAGGGCCAGCACCCCCGTACCCATCACTGCCGCAAACCAGGCCGGGTTCAGGTAGCGCACGCTGGGTGCTGCTGGAACAGCCGCTTCCACAAGAACCCCCTAGTGCACGGCGGCGTGTTCCTGCTCGGCCAGGTAGCGCTCGGCCATCATGGCCGCCCGGGTGCCGGCCCCCACGCTGGTGGAAAGCTGGCGGTAGATGGGGTCGGCCACATCCCCCGCGGCAAACAGCCCCGGCACCGAGGTGAAGATCTCGTCCCGCACCGCCACGTAGCCGTCCGGCCGGAGCTCCACCACTCCCCCTAAAAAGCCGGTATTGGGCTCATGCCCGATGAAAACAAAGACCCCATCGGTAGGGTGGTCGTAGACCTCGCCGGTCTTGAGGTTCCTGAGACGCACCCCGGTCACAGTCTCCTCGCCCAGCACCTCCTCCACCACCGTATCCCAGATGAACTGCATCTTGGGGTGGGCCAAGGCCCGGGCCTGGGCGGTCTTGTTGGCCCGCAGGGTGTCGCGGCGGTGCACCAGGGTCACCTTGGAGACAAACTTGGTCAGGAACAGGCCCTCCTCCACTGCGGCGTCACCCCCGCCCACCACCACCACTTGCTTGCCCCGGTAAAAGAAGCCGTCGCAGGTGGCACAGGTGCTCACACCCCGGCCATAAAACTTCTCTTCGCCGGGCACGCCCAGCTTCTTGGGGTTGGCCCCGGTGGCCAGAATTACCGTGCGGGCGCGGTAGTCCTGCTCGTAGCCCCGCACCACAAAGCCCTCCGGGGTTTTTTCCACGGCCTGGGCCTCGTCCATCACGATCTCGGCCCCAAAGCGCTTGGCCTGCTGCACCATGCGCTCGGACAGCTCGGCCCCGCTGATGGGCTCGGGGAAGCCGGGGTAGTTCTCCACCTCCTCGGTTTGGGCGATCTGGCCCCCCGGCAGGCCTTTTTCCAGGATGAGGGTTTTGAGGCTGGCCCGTCCGGTGTAGATGCCTGCGGTCAGCCCGGCGGGGCCGCCCCCGATAATCACCACGTCGTAGAGTTGGCTCATGGTAAAGTCTCCTAAGACCAGCATAATGCCGGCCCTTCATGGGCCAGTATAACATACCCCTGGGGGATATGTGTCGTGGGACGTTTGCCCCTAGGGGGGGCCTGGCTATAATGGTTTTTAAGTATGTCGGCGGCTCCGACTCGAGTCCACCGCGCCCTCTGGGTTTTCTTCCTGGCGGGGCTGGTGCTCTTGGTCTCGAGCCAGTACGCGCTTCGCGACCCGCGCAGCCAAGTGCTGCCAGTGAGTTTTTTGGCGGGTGCCGACGTCTGTACCTTTTCTACAGGGACTTCCCACACCCAGCCCACCCCCTCCCCCACCCATACCCACCAACCCCACTGCCCCCTCTGCGTGAACTCTGCGTTTGCCATAGCATTAACCGCGTTTGCGACAGAGGTGCGGCCCTATATACAGATAGGGCTGCTACAAGCCACACCACCGGAACCGGTGTACATCCGATATAGCTTCTGGGAACACACCCCTTATCGAGGGCCGCCGTTGTGGGCTTGAGCAGGTAGTACCTGTTAACGTACACAAAAACCTTCAAGGATGGATATAAACATCCACGACCCTGAGCTGTCTTTCTTTGGAGGCCATAGCGGCCTCGAGCTGGAGCAACGTATGAGACGCACACTGTTGGTTTTGTTGGGCATGGCAGGCCTGATGGCCTTTGCCCAAACCTCTCTGAAAGCCGAAAATCCCTGGGTTCGCCTGGTACCTGGCCCGGTGAGCGGGGCCTTCATGACCCTTTCCAACCCCAGCGACAGGGCCATTCGGGTGATTGCCGCCGAAAGCCCCATCGCTGGTAAGGTAGAAATCCACCAAACCACCATCGTTAAGGGTGCAGGGGGCACAGACGTTATGCAGATGCGCCCCATTCAGTTTCTGGAAATCCCGGCCAAGGGCAAGGTCGAGCTCAAACCAGGGGGGTATCACATCATGCTGATGATGCTTAAGGAACCCCTGCAGGAAGGCAAGATCGTTCGGATCACCCTGCGGCTCGAGGGGGGCAGCACCCTGCTGGTGGAAGCCCCCGTCAAAGCACAGTAATCCCAACGTATGCGCTATTCCTGTGTGTTGTGCATGGGAATTTCCCTAACTTTTGCAGATTATATCCCCCTGGGGTATAATGACCCTGGATATGACGCGGTTTATAAAAGTTGGGGTGGAGCGCCTGCGCAGCGGGCTGGCCTGCCGTTTACGTGGGTTTTCATTATGCCGGGTAGCCCCCTGGATCGCGCTGCTGGCGCTGGGATGGGTGGTGTATAGCCGATGAAACTCACCCCGGACGCCCTTTTGCTGGGCCCCCTGGCCCTGAGCTGGCCCAACCTGGCCCTGCTGGTGGGCATTCTGGCCTTTACCTGGCTGGCTGCCCGGCAAGGCCTGGAAAGCAAAGCCTGGTGGGTACTGCTGGCTACGCTCCTGGCCGCCCGGATGGGCTATGTGGTGGCCCACCTCTCCACCTGGCCCAGCCTGGGGGCCGCCCTTCTGGGCCTTGTGGACATCCGCAGCGGCGGCTGGAACTGGTGGGTAGGGGTTCCGGTGGGGGCCTTGGCGGCGGCGCTCATCGTGCGCCGGGAAAGCCCCAGGCTCCTGTTACCGGGCGGCGCGGCGCTGGCGCTGGCCTTGCTGCCCCTGGGGGTGCAGTTTAGCCTGACCCGGCCTGCCCAGCCCTCCACCCCGCCCGAGTATGCCAGCCGCGTTCTGCAGTACCTCGAGCCCGCCCAAACCCGCCCTCTGGAAGTGCGCTTTGCCGAACTCCCCAAACCCATGCTGCTCAACTTCTGGGCCACCTGGTGCCCCCCCTGCCGGGCCGAGATGCCCCTTTTGGTGGAGTACCAGCAGAAGGGCTACCCCATCGTGCTGCTCAACGCCGGCGAGGACGTAGGGGCCATCCAGGGCTTTTTAGCCCAGACCGGGCTTTCGGCACGGGTTTTCCTGGACAGCGCCGGCTTGCAACAGGCCTTCCAGGTAAGCGGGCTGCCCACCACCCTGCTCATCGGCCCCGACGGCAAGGTGCGGGCCCGCCACTTAGGGCCGGTGAACCGGGCCCAGCTTGAAGAGCTTCTGCGGCAGTTGGAATAGCGTGGCTCGAGCTCCGCTGTTGGAAGGAGCAGGCACCTTGGGGTACGATACCCCCTGGGGATACGCTATGCGCACTGTCAAGAAACACGACCTCGAGGCCCGTACCCGCGTCCTAAACCGGCTCAAGCGGCTGGAGGGACAGGTTCGGGGCCTGCAAAAGATGGTGGAAGAAGACCGCGACTGCCGCGAGATCTTAACGCTGCTGGCTGGCATCAGAAGCGCCCTGGAAGCCACCGGCGACCTCATCTTTGAAACCTACCTGGAAGAGTGCCGGGCCGACCTGGCCAAAGGCCAGGGGGACACCAAGGCCATCGTAGAGGCCGTGCGCCTGCTCAGACACTGACCTCCTTCGAATGGGCTAGGAAGCACTGTTCTGTCGCGGCTCCCTCTATTTTGCCGCTAGCCCCAGAGGATCGCTGGATTTTCTCCGAGAACCGCACTAGGCTTCAGGGCAGGGAACCACCAACACCGGCGTCTGGCTGCGGCGCACCACCCCTTCCGCCACCGAACCCATCATCAGCTTGTCCAGCCCGGTGCGCCCGTGGGTGCCCATCAACAGCAGGTCGTGCAGCAAAGCTTGCTTGACGATGGCGTCTACGGGTCGGCCCTGCATCAGCTTGACCCTTGCGCTCACACCAGCTTGCTGCGCTTTGGCCCGTGCTTGTTCCAGCATGGCCTCGGCCTGGGTTTGCGCCTCTTCCTCCACCAAGCTCAGGGCCTGCGACAGCGCCAGGCCTGCCCCTTGAGGACGGGTGAGCATACTTACTACAGACAAAAAAGTGACCTCGGCTCCCAGGGCTTTCGCCAGCCGCAGACCGTACTCGGTGGCTTGCTGGCTACAATCACTGCCATCGGTCGCAATTAGCAAGTTCTGGTAGGGCGCCGCCTCAGGTTCCAAAATTGGGGGCGTATAGGACTCATGTACCACCAGCACGGGCTTGGGGCTGCGCGATAGCACCGCTTCAGCCACGGAGCCCATCACCCAACGTTTCACGCCACTGCGCCCGTGGGTACCCAGGACAATCAGGTCGAAGTCCGGGGCTTTCTGCACGATCACCTGCTCAGGAAGGCCGGTGGGCTGAAGGGTTCTGCACCCAACCCCCAACTTTCTGGCCAGTTCCGCGGCCTGCTCGAGGGCCAGCTTGCCGTGGTGCCGGTCTATGTCGCGCAACATGGTCAAGCGGGTTCGCAAGCCGGGGTCGGCAGGTTCTTCGCCATACTCGAGCACGTTGAGAATCTCGGCATCGGCCCCCAGGCGGGCCGCCAGCTCGAGGCCCACCCGCACCGCCTTATCGCTGGACTCGCTGCCATCGGTCGCAATCAGAAAGTGCTTGAAGAAGGGTTCCATAAGCTCACCTGCCTTCAAACTGCCCTTTACGAGCCGGGGTGCCTGGTGGTCTCAGGTAGATTGAGCATTCCCGGCACCGCTTTATTCGAACGTAAACCGAGGTTATTACCAGGGCATTACCCAGCATCCGGCAGGGGCTAATACCGATTCCGCTTGAACCCTTCACCTGTGGGTGTGATCAAAGGTGAAGGGTTCGAGCCGACCAAAGGGAGCTAGAACCCAAGACACACCACCCGTTTCCCTACCCTACGCAGCTACGGGCTGGCTGGCATATAGCACATTGCGCTCGGTCTGGAGATCGAAAATGTGCACCTTGTCGGGCCGCGCCCAAAGCTGAACGGTCTGGCCCACCGCCGCGGTTTCCTCGGCCTCGACCCGTGCGGTAATTCCAGCCTCGCCGGCAGTACCGATGAGGATGGTCTCGGCCCCGATGGGTTCGACCAGCTTGACAGTGATGTGTAGGAGGTTTTCCCTCGAGCCAGGCTGGGCCAGCTCCAGATTCTCTGGACGAACCCCCACCCAAACCTCCCGACCCTCATACCCCCGCAGTGCGTCCAGAAGCTCGCTGCGTAGGGTGATGTCCATGTAGGGGCTCACCACATAACCCTGCCGCACGGTACCTTTGAGAAAGTTCATGGCAGGCGAGCCGATGAACTCACCCACAAACTTGCTTACGGGCTTGCTGTAGAGATCGAGGGGGGTATCTACCTGCTCGATGGCCCCAGCCCGCATCACCACGATGCGGTGGCCCATGGTCATGGCCTCGATCTGGTCGTGGGTCACGTAGAGGGTGGTTACCCCCAGCGCTTGGTGCAGCTCGGCCAGCGAGGCCCGCATCTCCACCCGCAGCTTGGCATCGAGGTTGGAAAGCGGCTCGTCCATCAGAAAAACCCGCGGCTTGCGCACGATGGCCCGTCCCAACGCCACCCGCTGCCGCTGCCCGCCCGATAGTTCGCGGGGCTTGCGTTCCAGCAAGTGTTCAATTTGCAGAATCCGGGCCGCTTCCTCGACCCGTGCGCGGGTCTCGGCCCGCGAGGTGCGGCGCAGCTCGAGGCCAAAGGCCATGTTGTGATAGACGCTCATGTGCGGGTACAGCGCGTAGTTCTGGAAAACCATCGCGATATCGCGGTCCTTGGGGGGCACGTCGTTGACCAGTCGGTCACCAATGTAGATCCGCCCTTCGGTGGGCGTCTCGAGGCCCGCAATCATGCGCAGCACGGTGGTCTTGCCACAGCCCGAAGGCCCTACCAGCACAATAAACTCCCTATCTCGGACGGTCAGGCTAAAATCTTTGACCGCCAGCACTTTGCCAAAGCGCTTGGTCAGGTGCTCGAGCACAATCTGGGCCATACCCATTCCTTTCAGCTTTCACCCTAGTCGTTGGGCATTACCAGACGATTACCGCCTGGTCGTGGGTAATGCCTTGGTAATCTTTGGAACCTAGCTTGAATATGGGAAATGTGGGGTTGATTGGAGGGGGTCATGCGTGCGCTGGTCACACTACTCAGCCTGCTCTCGATGGCCTTGGCAGGGCCCGATGCGGTTTTGGTGGTTCGTGAACAAGTGCTGGAGAAGGGGAACGTGGTGGAGTACATCGGAACCCAGCGTTACCCTATCCAGAACGAAGAAGGGCTGCAGCAGTTGCTTCAGCAACAGAGCCGCGCCCCCCGCCCCGCGCATTTTGTCTTCGACCAGAGCCGGGGCTGGATTGCGGTGCAGAAACTGGGTTATCGCTTTGATGCAAAGGCTGTTCTAACGGCTTATCGAGCGGCCCTCGAGGCCGGTAAACGCGAGTTTGTGCTGCCGGTAACCCTCGAGCTGCCCAAACCAAGCGTCCACGACCTCTGGCAGCGCGGCATTGTGAGCCTGGTGGGCGAAGGACGCACCAACTTCGCTGGCTCACCCCCCAGCCGGATTCACAACATCCGGCTGGCCTCCTCCAGGTTTGATGGCGTTCAGATACCCCCCGGCACGGTATTTTCCTTCAACCGCACCCTGGGGCCGGTCACCGAGGCGGCCGGCTACCAGAAGGCCTGGGTCATTCGGGGCGATCAGACCGTGTGGGATGTAGGGGGTGGGGTCTGCCAAGTCTGTACCACACTTTTTCGTGCGGCTTATTTCAGTGGCTTGCCTATTGTCGAACGCCACCCCCACAGCTACCAGGTGGGCTACTACAAACCCACCGGCCTGGACGCCACCACCGCCCCTCCCAAGGACCTGCGCTTCAAAAACGATACCCCCGGCCACCTGCTCATCCAGACCTCCATCCAGGGAAACGACCTGATTTTTCGCTTTTTCGGCCGCAAAGACCGCGACGTCACCTGGCAAGGGCCGGTCGTTCTGTGGCGCACCCCTCCCCTGCCCACCCGCTACATCTACGATGCCTCCCTACCCGCCGGATACCGCCGACAAATTGACTTCGCCGCCGAGGGGGCGCTGGTGCGGGTTTACCGCACGGTTCGGATGCAAAATGGGGAGGTTCGGCAGGACGTGCTCGAGAGCCGCTACAAACCCTGGGGAGCAGTGTATCTGGTGGGTACCAGACGCTGAGGGATGACATGTGGCACTGGCTGGAAACCCTACCTCCCCTTTACCAGACCCTGCTGGCTACTGGCTTCACCTGGGGTGTCACTGCGCTGGGAGCCGCCACCGTCTTGGCGACCCGAGAGGTCAACCCCCGCCTGCTCGATGCCCTACTGGGCTTCGCAGGAGGGGTGATGCTGGCGGCTAGCTACTGGTCGCTGCTGGCGCCTGCCCTGGAAATGACCCAAGGCCAGTGGATTCCGGTAGCAACAGGTTTTTTGCTGGGTGGAGCTTTCGTGTGGAGCGCGGACAAAATCCTGCCACACCTGCACCTCAAACAGCCCCTCGAGTCCGCCGAAGGCCCCAAAACCAATTGGCAACGCAGCATTTTGCTGGTACTGGCCATCACCCTGCACAACATCCCCGAAGGTCTGGCTGTGGGGGTAGCCTTTGGGGCGATGGCCTACGGCATCCCCGAGGCCACCCTGGGAGGCGCCATCGCGCTGGCCCTTGGAATTGGGCTGCAGAATTTTCCCGAAGGCTTGGCGGTGGCTATGCCGCTGCGACGGGAGGGGTTATCCCCTTTGAAGAGTTTTTGGTTTGGCCAGCTATCGGCCACCGTTGAAGTTCCAGCCGGGGTGCTGGGAGCAGCCTTTGTGTTGATCGCTCAGCCCCTACTGCCCTACGCGCTGAGCTTTGCGGCTGGAGCCATGATTTTTGTAGTGGTGGAGGAAGTCGTTCCGGAGATGTTCCACAGCGGCAACGCCGACCTGGCCACCCTGGCTTTGATGCTGGGTTTTGTGGTGATGATGGCCCTGGATGTAGCTCTTGGATAACATCATTCACAACCTCGCCCAGGCCGGCGGTATCTGGCTTTCACACCGGCCAGTAGCAAACCCAGTTTTCCTTCGGTGGCCTCTCCAGCAACCCACTGATTCAGCATCTACCCTTCGTACAACACCAGGATGCAACCCGGAAAGGCCACGGTTTGGCCGAGGTCGGCACTAGCCAAAAAACCTCCAGCCATCACCACGGATTACCATCGCACCATGCCGGCCAGACCCCCCAGCTCACGCCGCAGGCGCTCCTCTACTGCACCGTGTACAAACTCGAGTTCGGTGCCGTACCTGGCCGCCAGCTCAGGCAGCGCCTGCTTGAGCTCTACCTCCTCCACAGGCTGGCCGGGGCTGTGGGCCTGCGCAGCCTGAGGGCTGCTACCCACCCAACCATCAGCGCAGCGCCAGGCTTTCTCCTGAAGATGCCAGGGCACCAGCACATACTGCAAGCGACCTTCTTGCAGCAAGCTTAGCACCTGCTCGAGGCCACCCACCCCTTTTTGTCGCACCTGCTCCAGCAGGGCTTCCTCCTCGCTGCGCTCGACCCGCTCGATCACCTCGGATACGGCTTTGAGCACCTCGGCAGCGCTGGGCACCGGGGTGTGCAGGGCGGGCAAGATCGCCCCCACTTTCTCGGCTACCGGCCCCGGCAGTAGGGGTTTGGCTTCCTCGGGTACACCCAACAGAATGAGCCGCTCCATGCCGCGCTCGAGCATCTGATGCTGCAAGATGGTTCCAGCCTCGCGGAAGAAGCGCTGGCTCCACTCGTCCACCCGCCGTTGGAACTTATCTTTGCCCGAGCCTCCTCGAGCCGCCACCCCCACCGGGCCGACTGCGGGCGAGGCACTGCGACCGGGTGTACCGGTGCGGTCTTCGCCCAGGTAGCGCCAGTTGTGGGTGTCCAGCAGGCGAAAGGCGTCCGCTATTTCTTCGATCTCACCCAGAAATACCTCGAACAGGCGCAGGCGTTCCTGATCCATGTGCACCACGCCGTAGCGCTGGTGCTCATCGAGGGCAAATAGCAGCGGTGTCAGGTAGGGGGTACCCCAGTGCGCCTCCACCCCCGCGCGCGGATCGAGCAAGGGCAGTTCGACTTGCAGGTGATAGTCTTCAAACAGGTTCTCTGCGACAAAAAGAGCACGGGTACGGCCTTGGGGAATGTAGTGTTGCAGTTGTTGCGAGACCTTCTTGCGGAGGGCTGCCGGAACCTCGAGGCGCTCCAAAGCTTCCTTGGCCCGCAGCACATAGGCTTTACCATTGTTGTCGGGGTTGGCGGGGTTTACGCTCAGGTACAGCGACAATACCGGCGCTGGGTGTTGGGCGATGTTTTGGTGTAGCTGCTGGATTTGCGTTTTGCTCAACATGGGGATAGCTCACCTCCTGCGACGCTGTAGCAGCGCAGACCGTATAGATGATGGGCCATCATGAAATTATACTGCTTTCCCCGCTATTTATCGCCCCATATTCAATGAGAAATCGCATTCTGGCGGCATTTATTAGGGGCGATCCCCGTACACCAAGGGACGCGTCCGAGATTCACAATGGGGCTTTGCTTTGAACAGCCTGGATTTGCGGCTGCCTTGTACGTAGACTCTTCTTTGTGCGTCGGAGCCAGCTTCTAGGATTGCTCTATCTCAACCTGGCCACCCTTTTTTGGGGCAGCACCTTTGTGCTGGTCAAGGACAGCCTGCAAACCCTGGAGCCAGGGCAGATCAATTTTGTGCGTTTTGCAATCGCCACTCTGTTGTTTGCACCGTTTTTGCTCCAGCGCGACGCGAGGCTATGGCGGGCCGGCCTCGAGCTGGGCGCACTGCTTTTTGTGGCCTACCTCACCCAGACCGTGGGCCTGCAATACACCACGGCCAGCCGCAGCGCCTTCATTACCACGCTGTATGTGGTGGCCCTGCCGATGCTGCTGGGAATGCTAGGACACCGCCTGGGCTGGCCCATCTGGTTGGCAGCTGGGCTGGCCATTGGGGGGGTGGGGCTTCTCTCGTACGATGGTTCGCCCCCCAACCTGGGCGATTTGTGGACGCTGGGCACCGCGCTTTCGTATGCGGTTTATATCTGGCGGTTGGAGCGCTTTGCCCGGCGCTTTGCGGCCCTGCCCCTGACGGGTATCCAGATGCTGGCGGTCGCGCTGGGTTCGCTGGCCTGGATGCTCGGGGAGGAGCCTACCTGGAATGCCGCCAACTTTCCCTACTTTTCCCTGCTGTACTTGGGTTTGGTGGCTTCGGCGCTGTGTGTCTGGTTGCAGGCCCTGGGTCAGCGCCTGGTTCCCGCGCCGCAGGCAGCGGTCATTTTTACCCTCGAGCCCGTGTATGCCACGGCCTTCGCCTTCTTCTTGCTGGACGAGCGCCTGGGCCTCCAGGGCTGGGTGGGCGCGGGTTTTATTGTGGCCGCCACCCTGATCAGCCAGCTCAAAAGCGAGAAGCCCCACCCCGAGCAGATTACACCCGATACAGGCTAAAACCAGGTATCGGCGGTCGAATGGGTGCCAGGCATTTCACGGCAGCAGCGCTTTCAGCAAGGGTTCCCGCCACTGGTGCGCCGCGCGGTCGTAGAGGCCGAAACCGGCGCCGAACTCCCAGTAGGCCCAGCTAAACTCGCGCTTCTCGATTTCGGAACGCACCGCCCTTGTCCAGCGCACCCTCGAGTCCAGGTCGCCCTTTTCGTAGGCCCCAAACTCCCCCACAAAGATGGGACGCTGGTTTTGCAAAGCCCACCGCTGGGCAAACTCCAGGGCTTGAGCGATGGCGTTTTGTTGGTTGGAGAGCAAAGATAAGGCGTGTCCGGGGCCCCGCAACTCCAATTCTTCCAAGCGAAAGGTGGGCTGGGCGTTGGGGGTGTTGTTCTGCAGAATCAGATCTGTAAGCTTGCTGGGGTTGCCACACTCCGTCAAACGCACCCGCGTTTCCGCCCCGTCACCCGCGGTCGTGACGGCTTTGGCGGGGGTATCGCGGCGGCACGACACCTGCAGGCTCACCGGTGCGCCGGTCTTGAAGGCGAGGCTATCGTACCCGTCCGCTCCAAAGTCCGAATGCAAATAGAACCCAGCCCAGCCTTTTTGGTAGGTGACCTCCAAAGCCTGACCCACAAAACCAATTTGGCTGTCCCACGACCAGTCTTGCCAGCCTGCAGCGAACGTACCTTGGGTTGGCGTCCAGGTTACGCCGGTTGGGGGCGAGGGGCTAACCCATTCGGCCCCCTGGTGGGTGAAGGCGAAGGGCTCGTAGTAGTGAACGGTCACAATCAGATGGCGGTCGGCAGGCAGGCGCAGTTCAGGCAGTCGCCACAGCGCGTTCCAACCCACCGGCCCCACAATCACGGCCCGGCTGGGGTTGCTCTCCCGCACCACCCGCAGGGCTTTGGCCAGTAGATCGTTCCACAGTTCGGGGTTGTCGTTGAACCGGCCGTGGGGTTCGTTGAGCAGTTCGAAGTACACGCTGTGGGGTTGGTTTTGGTAGCGCTCGGCGATCTGCTTCCAGATGGTCAGGTAGCGGGCTTCTTCGGCCTGGGGGTTGGCGTTGAGCTCGTCGTAGTGGTGCACGTTGACGATGAGGTTGAGGCCGCGCCGGGTGGCCTGCGCGATGGCCCAATCCACGCGCTCGAAGAAAGCCGGGTTGATGGTGTAAGGGGCGGCCTTGCTGGCGTGATGGGTCCAACTGATGGGCAAGCGGATGGTCTTGAAGCCGCCTTGCTTGACCAGATCGAAAAAACCTTCCTCCAGGGTTAGGCCCCACTCCCCTTCTTTGGGGGCCTCGAGGGCGTTGCCAAAGTTCACCCCTCGGCCCAACGCGCGGTTGAGCTGAAAGATATCGCCGGCCGGTGGCGCCGGCGGCTGCACCTGCGCCGAGTCGCAACCTGTCCATCCTAGGGTCAGCGAAACAACACCCAGTGCTAGGAGCCTCATGTTCCCACCCTACGACTCCACGAACGCATGGCAGGTGAGAGTCGAGGTCATACGTCTTTAGGCTTTTCATACCGAGTTTGGGTGAACCGTCTCATGAACAAAGATGGTTCACCCCGACCGAAGTTATCCGCGTAGCGGAGGGCGATACCGCCCCTTGGAAGTTATCCGCGTAGCGGAGGGCGATACCGCCCCTTGGAAGTTATCCGCGTAGCGGAGGGCGATACCGCCCCTTGGAAGTTATCCGCGTAGCGGAGGGCGATACCGCCCCTTGGAAGGAAGCCCGCTTAGCTTCACAAAGATGTGCCTCGTTGAGATTTAATGAGTATCTCTATGAAACCGGATACCCAAAATCCCAAGTTCAGCAACATCCGGCGGCTGCGGAAGGCTCGAGGCAGTTCGCTGCTTGCATACCCTCGGCTTCTATCGCGTATGCTGGCCCAGGGGTAGGTATATGGCCCAGGTAGATCCGACAACCCATCGTCTGATACGCAGCAGAGAAGAGCGGCTCAACACCCTCACCCACGGCCTGGGGGTGGTAGCGAGCGTGGCGGCCTGCGCGGTGCTCATCACCTTTACTGCGCTGCACGGCAATGTATGGCAGGTTGTGGGGGCTTGTGTTTTTAGCGCGGCGCTGATTCTGATGTACCTGGCTTCCACCGTATACCACGGGGCCCTGAGCCCCAAAGCCAAGGCCCGTCTGGAAATCCTCGACCACTGTGCCATCTACGTGCTGATTGCCGGAACCTACACCCCTTTTACCCTTGTGACCATCCACGGCCCTTGGGGTTGGAGCCTGTTTGGGGTGGTGTGGGGTCTGGCGGTACTGGGCATTGGGTTCAAAATTTTTTTTACCGGGCGCTTCGAGCTGATCTCGACCCTGCTGTATTTGGCAATGGGCTGGCTGATTGTGGTGGCTATTCAGCCCTTGATGCAAGCCATGTCCGGCTGGGGCTTGTTCTGGTTGGTGGCCGGGGGACTGGCCTATACGATGGGAACCTACTTTTTCCTGAATAAGCGCCTGCCCTATGCCCATTTCATCTGGCATCTTTTTGTGCTGATGGGCAGCAGCTTTCACTTCGTGGCGGTGTGGTCGCAGGTAGTCCCTGGTTAGGGCACACACGTTGTAAAGGTGGGCATCATTCAAATTGCACTCAGAATTTGCACCTTGGCTTTTTCTGCTTCCAGTGCGATGCGTTCGCTGTTCCAGCCAAGCTCCCGACCCATCAACTCCGCTACCCTGGGCAGAGCACCCAGCGCTGCCAGCGTGTCCAGAAAGGCCAGCCGGGTACGACGGGCCAGCACGTCCAGGGGAGTACAGGCCATCTCGTGGCGCACCGCGTAGACCACTTCGGCCTCGAGGATAGGCCACTCCACTGCCAGCCGATTCCCATAGCCCTCGGCGGCAATCTGAGCCACGGCGGCGGCACGGGCGCCATAGGCATGGTGCAGGCGCTCGGCTTCATCGAGGGAAAAGCCCTGTTGCTCGAGCTCTTTCGCCCCGTCAGCGCTGAAACCTTGCCCTCCCAGGAGCGGGATCTGCTCAGTGCGCGACTCACCTGCGGTCAAACCAAATTTCTTGACCGCGTAGTTCACCAGGTCCAGCGCCATTTTGCGGTAGGTGGTCCACTTGCCGCCGGTCAGGGTCAGGAGGCCCGAGGCGCTCTGCTGGATCAGGTGGTCACGGGCCAGCTTGGCCGTGTCGGCATCGGGACGCGAAACCAGGGGGCGCAGGCCCGACCAGCTTGCGCGCACCGCCCCCCGTGGGATATCCCCCAGGTAGGGCCTCACCTGTCGCAACACGTAGGCAATTTCTTCTTCCGTCACCCTGGGATGATCCACAATCGGGGCCGGGTCGTCGGTGGTACCCACCAAGGTGCCCCCCAGCCAGGGCAACACAAACACCACCCGCCCATCCTCGGTTTTAGGGATCAACAAGCCGGTATTGGGAGGGCTGTATTTTTTGTCCAGCACAATATGAATACCCGAGCTGGCCTTGAGCAAAGGCGGGGCCTCGGGGTCGTCCATACGCCGGATATTGTCTGAAAAAGGGCCGGTGGTATTAACTATCACTTGGGCCGAAACTTCGATTTCCTTCCCGGACAGGCGGTCTTTGACGGCTGCGCCCGATAGTCTGCCGTTTCGTTTGAGCAACCCGGTTACTTCCAGGTTGTTGAGCACCACTGCACCCTGCTGCGCTGCGGTCAGGGCCAGTTCCACATTGAAGCGGGCATCGTCGAACTGTCCGTCCTGATAGGCCACCGCACCCTTGAGGCCTTTGGGATTAACGGAAGGGAAACGCTCGAGGGTTCCTTTGGCGCTGATGTACTGGGCGGGTTGCAAGCGGGCATTGCCTGCCAGGAGGTCGTATAGCTTTAGTCCGGTGTAGTAGTAGGGCGCTTCCCAGAACTTGTACAGCGGGGTCAAAAGCCACAGCGGGCGCGAGAGGTGGGGCGCATTTCGTAGCATGATGGATCGTTCATGCAATGCGTCCCGTACCAGATTGAGCTGCACCCGGTCGAAGGTTTTGACCGCTATTTCCAGGTAGCGCACCCCCCCGTGAATCAGCTTGGTACTTCGGCTCGAGGTGCCCTCGGCAAAGTCGTAGCGTTCGACCAGGGCGGTTTTGAGGCCCCGGCTGGCCGCTTCCAGGGCCACCCCGGCCCCGGTCGCCCCACCCCCAATCACCAGCACGTCGAAGGTTTCCGAGGCGAGTTTCTCCAGCAGTTGGGTGCGCTCCATAGCACCACCAGACTAACCCAGACCCCGAAGGCTGGGCCAACGCCCCAGGGGGGTGAGCCTCCTAGCCATCGCTCACCAGCCGGGTATCGGCAAAAACCCGTCCGATCACCTCCTCGATGGCCGGCTCCCGCACCTCCAGGTCGTCTACGGGCAGTTCGTTGAGCAGCCGGCTCACGCGGGTGACCAGGTCTTCCCGCCGCACCAGCAGCCGGGCCTCGAGCCCCTCCCAGGCCCGCACCTCGCCAAACTGTTCCAGGCGGTCTTTTTCGATGGGCTTGCCAAGCTGAATGTGCACCTCGCGGTAGGGAGCGAAGCGCCCGAGTAAGCCCTCCAGCCCCCCGTCGTAGATGAGCCGGCCCTGGTGAATCATCAACACCCGCTCGCACAGCGCGGTGATATCGGCCATGTAGTGGCTGGTGAGCAGTATGGTGGCCCGGTAGCGCCGGTTGTACTCGAGCAAAAACTCCCGCACCGCCACCTGGGCGTTCACGTCCAGCCCCAGCGTGGGCTCGTCCAGAAATAAAACCTGGGGCCGGTGCAGCAGGGCGGCCAGCAGCTCGGCCTTCATGCGCTCGCCCAGGCTGAGCTTGCGCACCGGCTGGTTCAGCTTGCCCTCGAGCGCGAGCATCTCGCTCAGTTCGGCCACCCGCTTCTTAAACTCGCCCTCGGGAATCTCGTACACCGCGGCGTTGACCCGGAAGCTATCGGCTGCCGGCAGATCCCAGATAAGCTGCTGCTTGTTGCCCATCACCAGGGTAATTTGGCGCAAGAAGGCGTGCTCCCGCTTGAAGGGCTGGTGCCCGGCAACCTCGAGCCGCCCCGCGCTGGGGTGAATCAGGCCCGAGAGAAGCTTGAGGGTGGTGGTTTTGCCGGCCCCGTTGGGCCCCAGAAAGCCCACCACCTCCCCCGGCTCGATCTGGAAAGAGATGTCTTTGACCGCTTCGACCTGTCGGTATCTGCGCTTGAGGAAGTGCCGGAGGGTGCCCACAAAACCGGGCTCTTTGAGGGCCACCGGATAGAACTTGGAGAGGTGTTCGGCCCGAATCTGGCTCACCTGAAGCAGTATAGCCCGTTAGGGCAGTGCGAATCCGGGGTGTAATCCTCTGGTAACGTCCGTGTGTAAGGTTATGAATGAACAGGGTATCCCAAGGAGGCCGCAATGAGACCGATTCTGCTTATAACCGACCAAAAAACAACTGAAGAGACCCCCCGGACGCGCCTCGTGGCGCGGCAAGTGAGTGGCGCTTTATGCGCCACTCACGCGCAGAGGTGATATGAAACCCTTCAAAGACCGCAACCAGGCCGGTGCGCTGCTGGCCGAGCGGCTGGTGGCGCTGGGCTACGACCGGCAGCCCAACCTGCTGGTGTTTGGTTTACCTCGAGGGGGTGTGCCGGTGGCCTTTCAGGTAGCCCGGCGGCTTGGCGCACCCCTGGAGGTCTGGGTGGTGCGCAAGCTGGGCACCCCCGGCCACGAGGAGCTGGCCATGGGGGCCATCGCCTCGGGCGGGGGGCGGGTGCTCAACCAGGAGATTGTGGACAGTTTGCAGGTTTCGGCCGACACCCTGGCCGCCGTCGAGCAACAGCAGCGAGCCGAGCTACAGCGCCGTGAGCGGTTGTACCGCGGCAACCGGCCTTTCCCCGACCTGAAGGGCAGAACCGTTCTGCTGGTGGACGATGGGCTGGCCACCGGGGCCACCATGAAGGCCGCCATTGCCGCAGCCCGACAGCATAATCCCGCCCGGCTGGTGGTGGCGGTGCCGGTGGCCCCGCCCGACACGGTGGCGGAATTGCAAGCCCTGGTAGATGAGGTGGTCTGCCTGGAAACCCCGGCTTTCTTTCAGGCGGTTGGCCTGTGGTACGAGCATTTTCCCCAGACCTCGGATGAGGAGGTACTGGCCCTGCTGCAGGCCGCCTCGGCTAGGCCAGGCCCATCTGATGCAGGGTAAAGACGTAGATGTCGGCCTGTTCTTCGATCAGCATGCGGGTGGGCTTGCCCAGCCCATGCCCGGCCTTGGTCTGGATGCGAATGAGGATGGGGGCCGGGCCGCCCTGGGCCGCCTGCAGGGCCGCCGCAAACTTGAAGGAGTGCGCGGGCACCACCCGGTCGTCGTGGTCGGCGGTGGTGATCAGGGTGGCCGGGTAGTGGGTGCCGGGCTTTAGGTTGTGCAGGGGTGAGTAGGCCCGCAGGTAGCGGAAGTGCTCGGGGTTGTCGGGCGAGCCGTAATCCGAGACCCAGGCCCAGCCGATGGTGAACTTGTGGAAACGCAGCATGTCCAGCACCCCCACTGCCGGCAGCGCCACCCCAAACAGCTCCGGGCGCTGGGTGAGGGCCACGCCTACCAAAAGCCCCCCGTTGGAGCCCCCCTGGATGGCCAGCCGCTGGGGCTTTGCATAGCCCTGGGCGATGAGCCACTCGGCACAGGCGATAAAGTCGTCGAAGACGTTCTGCTTGTACTCCAAAGCGCCGGCCCGGTACCAGTCTTCGCCGTACTCGCCGCCCCCGCGCAGGCAGGCCTGGGCAAACACCCCACCCTGCTCGAGCCAGACCAGCCGCCCTGGGTTGAAGGCGGGGGTCATGGGGATGTTGAAGCCCCCGTAGCCGTACAGCAAGGTGGGGTTCTGTCCGTCGAGCTGGAGCCCCTTTTTGTGCACCAGGAACAGGGGTACCCGGGTACCGTCCCGGCTGGGCACAAACACCTGGTGGGTTTCGTACAGGCTGGGGTCGAACTGCAAGGGCGGTGTGAACAGGGGACGGGTCTGGCCAGTGGTCAGGTGGTGGTGGTAGAGGGTGAGGGGGTACAAAAAGGAGGTGAAGCCGTAAAAAAGCTCGGGTTCGTCCTCCTCGCCGGCCACCAGCGGCACCATGCCCAGCGTGGGCAAGGGCAGGCGGCCCCGGGAACGGCCCTCGAGGTCCACCAGCTCCAGCCGGTGGCTGGCGTGGTGCAGGTAGCCCAGCACCAGCCCGTCCCCCGCGGGCTCTGCAAAGCTCAGGGGGTCCTCGCCCTCGGGCACCAGGGTCTCCAGGGTCTCCAGCCCCCCCTGGGCCACATCCACCACCACCACCCGGCCCCGGGGGGCCTCCAGGTTGGTTTTGAAGTAGAAGCGGGAGCCCTGGTTGCGGATGAACTCGAACGAGGCCACAAACTCGCCCACCAGCTCAACAAAGGGCTCCTCCGAGCCATGGGGCCGGTAGAAAAACAGGTTCTCGCGGTGGGTGCCCCGCCACACGTGCAGGCACTCGTAGCGCCCATCGTGGGTCACGAAGGCCTGAAAACCCCACTCCTTCTGGTCGGGCCGCTCGTAGACCAGCACGTCCTGCTGCTGGGGGGTGCCCAAGCGGTGCAGATAGACCTTCTGGAAGTAGTTGGCCCCGGTGTGGTCGGTGCCCTCGGCGGGTTGTTCGTAGCGGCTGTAGAAGAACCCGCTGCCATCGGGCAGCCAGGCCGCGCCGCTGAACTTGCTCCAGCGGATCTCGTCGGGCAGGTCCTGGGCCGTTTCCACCTCGCGCACCTTCCAGGTGAGCCAGTCCGAGCCGCTTTTGCTCAGGGCGTAGGCCAGGTAGCGCCCATCCCGGCTGATAGCATAGTTGCTGAGGGCCACCGTGCCGTCCTCGGAGAGGGTGTTGGGGTCGAGCAGAACGCGGGGGGTGGCCTCCAGGTGTTCCTGCACATACAGCACGTTCTGGTTCTGCAGGCCGTCGTTGCGCAGGCTAAAGTAGCGGCCCCCACGCTTAAAGAAACTGAGCACGCGGGGGTAGTTCCAGAGTTCCTCGAGCCGCCGCCTGAGGGTTTCCCGCAAAGGGATTCGCTCGAGGTAGCCAAAGGTCAGGCGGTTCTGGGCCTCGATCCAGGCCCGGGTCTGGGGGGCCTGGGGGTCCTCGAGGGGGCGGTAGGGGTCGGGAATCTGCACCCCGTGCAGTTCCTCGACCACCTTTGCGGTGGGGGCGGGGGGATATGAAGGTCTCATACGCATTCCGGCAGCATCGTTCACCTTTAGAAGTCTAAACGATACTGCCGGAATACACTCCTACTCCCTTCGGTCGGCTCGGAACCTCACCCTTGATTTCACTCAAAGGTGAAGGATTCAAGCGGAAACGGTATCACACTTCAACTATGGAGACACTTACCAGTACAGACCCATTCCCAACTCGTGCAGGGCCTGGTGACGCGCCCTGTAGTCGGGCATGATCTGCTCGACCAGGGCCCAGAAGCGGGGGCTGTGGTTGAGAACCTTGAGGTGTGCCATCTCGTGCACCACCACATAGTCCAGTACCGACAGGGGCAGCATCACCAACCGCCAGTTGAAGCGCAACTCACCCTTGGCGTTGCAACTCCCCCAACGCTTTTTTTGGTTGCGGATCAGCACCTTGGGCATGCGCCATCCCAGTTGATCGGCATGGTGTTGCACCCGGCGGGCAATTACTTCTTCGGCACGGGCTTTGTACCAGTCCTCCAGAATTTTGCGCACCTCTTTAGTACCTTGCATTGAGGAAACATCGGCCTGTACATGCAACACGTTACCCTTAAGGGCCACTGCCGCTTTGGGTCGGGGTTTGGTAGGCAAAAAGTTGAAATCAAATAACTCGGGCTGAATCGAGGAGTTGGGCTTGCTGCGACCCCGCCGGTGGCGAGGGGGCGAATCCTCGGACTGTACCTGAAGGCTAACCCGGCGGCCCAGATACAGAAACTCCTCCCCGCTCACAAAGCGCTTGCGCGGCTCCAGGCGGCTCTTAAACTCGGTGTGTTTGTCGGCGATCCAACGGGCTTTGGTGTTGACCAAAGCGATCACTTGCTCGAGGGGCATACGCCTAGGTGCAGCAACCCGTACCCCCTGCGTATCAATAGTAATTCCCACCGTCCGGCGGCGGGCACTGCGGCGGATGGTATAGCGGATGGTTTTGTTCTGGTAGTACAGGGTGGCTTTTTCTGTGTCTGGCATCCGGGCTTTATCCTATCCAGAACGCGCAAATCAAATGGTGAGATGAGGGCTTGCAAAATTAATCAAATGGCTATTTGTATGTGTGTTATTATTGTTTTTACATAACATAACCCTTAATGTTTCGTCTCATCACGCTTCTCATACACCCTTTGCCAGTTAGCAGGGCACTTGGAGCAAGCTCTGGAGCAAGCTCTGGAGCAAGCGCTCGTGAGCACCGCTTTCAGGGGGCCAGCCGATCTATGTTCCACTTCCCATCGAGCTGGAGGCGGTAGACCAGCCGGTCGTGCAGGCGGCTGGGGCGACCCTGCCAGAACTCGAAGGTGTCGGGCTTCAGGCGGTATCCTCCCCAGTGGGCCGGGCGAGGCACGGTCTCGGGGTAGCGGGCCTTGAGCTCTGCGATGCGCTGCTCGAGCGCCTCCCGGCTGGCAATCACCTCGCTTTGCGGGCTGGCCGCCGACCCAATCTGGCTGTCGTAGGGGCGGCTGGCGAAATAGGCATCGGAAAGCTCGGGCTCGACCTTCTCGACCTGCCCTTCGACGCGCACCTGGCGTTCCAGGGGCGGCCACCAGAAGTTGGCACAGGCCCAGGGGTTGGCCTCGAGCTCCCGTCCCTTGCGGCTTTGGTAGTTGCTGAAAAACACCAACCCCCTTTCATCCAGCCCCCGCAGCAAGACCATCCGGCTGCTGGGCCGCCCGTTCAGGCCCACCGTGGAGAGGGTCATACCGTGGGGCTCGTAGAGGTGGGTCTCGAGGGCCTCGGCCAGCCAGCGCTCGAGCTGCCGGAAGGGGTTGGGGTCGGCCTCCTGCTCGCTGAGGGTTCCGTAGGTATAGTCGCTTCGAAGATCACGGAGCATGGTTTTATTATGGGGCGATTCTGGGAGGCCATACCACCCGGCCCGCTTACACTGAAGGGCCCCTGCATGATAGGTCAACCCCTGTTCAGAACCTGGTATTGCATGGACTGGTAATGTCCTGGTAATCGCCCGGCACCATCCTGGAACCGGTGACCGTCCAAGGAGGTCGTTATGGTGTGGGTATGGGTTGTGCTCTTGGCTGTTTTGAGCCTGTGGGTCGGCTGGAGGCTGCTGCTACGCTCGTTTGTTCGGCAGTATTTCACCAAGAACTACGCACCTATCCAGCTCAGCGAATCTCAACTGGGGTATTTCCCTCCTGATCACCATCTGCAAGATGTACCCTGGTGCTCCACCCGCGAGACCTACTGCCAAGCCAACACCTTACAGATGATCACGCATCAGCAAGGGAGAACGGCTTCGAGGGACGAGATCAATTTCCTGATGGGATTCACCTACGGGGCCAGCGCTCTACCCAAAATCGGTTTCTCGCCCTTTACCGACCCCGAGCCCGGCCACGCGGTAGCCGCGCCCTACTTGGGGCTGGTGCGCCACTACTACGTGACCCGCGACCCCAAGCTGTATCTGCGGGCGCTGCGCTTCTACCTCTCCAGAGGTCACCCGCTGCATGTCCCGCTCGACTACGCTGTGCTGTATGGCGTGAGAGGTTTCATCCCGCATAGCAATTTGCTGGTGGGCTACGATCAGAACGGCTTCTACTACTACGAAACCGTGGCGATGCAGGGAAGTTCTCTCGAGCCCGGCTTCCGTGCCCCAGGGGAACAGGGCTTGTGGGTCTCGGACGAGAAGCTGCTCGAGGCCGCCCTCAGTCAGTCCAGGCATTTCAAGCAGCCCTGGCGCTATGCCTTCGCGCTCTTCGAGCCTTGGCCCACGCAGTCCGACCTCAAGCCGGTCTGGCGGCGCAACGCCCGGCTCTTGATGGGGGGCGAGAAATACGGCCCCAAGCAGGGGGCCGACGCCATCGCCCAGACCGCCACCCAAATCCAGAAGCACTGGCGCAGCATCAACCCCCAGGAGATGTGCTTATTCCTTGATTCGGCAGCTTACACCCGCCGCGATAATGCCGATTTCCTGCGAGTACACTTCGCCGAAGAAGAGGGGATTTTGCAAGCGGCGAACCTGCTCGAGCGGGCCGCTCAACTGTACCGCTCGGTACAGAAAACCATTCAGAAAGGCCTTCGTTCGCAGGCCGAGGCCAACCAGGTCGCCGCCTGGCTCAACGAAGCCGCCAGTGCCGAGTGGGAGGTGGGGAGCATCTTCGCTCGAGTGGCCCACACCAGCAAGCAACCAGCGCCCCAGACCGACGATATCGAAGAAACCCAGCCATAGGGGGTGCAAATGGAGCCGAGCGGCCTGACATGCAGGGCACTCTGGTCGAGATTGAGGAGCACGCTAAGAACGAGCGGATCGTGATTGCGCTCGAGTAGCAAAGGAGGGAAATATGCATAAAACCCGACAAATCTTGTTGTACGGGCTGATAGTGTTGCTGTTGGTCGCCTGCACCGCCACCCAGTCCACGCCCCCGCAGCCGGGTGGCCCCGGATTCTGGCTAGGGCTGTGGCACGGCTTCATCGCCCCCATCACCTTCATCATCAGTCTCTTCCCCAACGACCTGCGGATCTACGCCTACCCCAACGCCGGTCTGTGGTATGACTTCGGCTTCATGCTGGGCATCAGCGGATTCTCGGGCGGGGTCTTTGCGGGCAGCCGGAGGCGCTCAAAGTGAGCATTTCAAGAGGTATTTATACCTAAACAGAGAGTTTTTGCGATCAATTTACAGGCTTGATCGCAAAGGAGGTACACATGCCCCATGTAATCTGTGAACCCTCTGTGGGTGCCAAACACCGCGACTGCATAGCGGTCTGCCCGGTAGAGTGTATTCATCCTACCCTCGAAGAAGACAAAGGCGAGGTGATGCTTTTTATCCACCCCGACGAGTGCATAGACTGCGGCGCCTGTGTTCCTGCGTGCCCTGTTGCGGCAATTTTTATTGAGCAGGATGTACCGGCTCAGTGGCGAGGTTACATTGAAAAAAATCGTGACTACTTTGCCATGAACTGGACTGCTTTCCAGGCCAAGTGGGGCATCAACGGCGCACGCAACCCCTGAGTAGATCTGTAGAGGAATAGGTTGCGCCAGGGTAGATTGGCAAAACAGTGGAATCGGCAAGGCGTACCTGACGCAATTCTCCACTGATCTTTGGGGATCGGATCTCGCATTTCAACTATGGAGACACTTACTACTCGCCTCGAGGATGCACGATGTAGCCCCCGGAGCGCTCGTCGCGCTCCAGGCGTAGCAGCCCCCGGCGCTGGGCTTCCTCCAACAGGGCACTAAACGAGCGGAAGCCGTAAGAGGCCTCGTTAAAGCCCGGTTTGCGGCGCTTGAGGGTTTGTTTGACCAACGAACTGAGTATCCGTTCCTCCTCGCCACGCTCGGCTTGCAGGGCTAGGAGGGTCTCGAGCACTAGTTCGATGGCTTGTTGTTGCTTGTCGCGCTCGAGTTTCTGATCGGCTGCTTTGACCTTGGGCTCTTGCTTACTAGGCCGAGCAACTCGCTTTTTGGCAGCCTCTTCTTGCACCAGGTCGTCGTAGAAGATGAACTCGTCGCAGGCCGCGGTCAGCAAGTCCGAGGTTGACTTCTTGACCCCTACCCCGATCACCAGCCGGTTGTTTTCCCGCAGCTTGGAAACCAACGGGGAGAAATCGGAGTCGCCGCTAATCACCACAAAAGTGTCTACGTGGGACTTGGTATAACAGAGGTCGAGGGCGTCTACCACCAGCCTTATATCGGCGGAGTTTTTGCCCGAGAGGCGGGTGTGGGGAATCTCGATCAGTTCAAAACCGGCCTCGTGCATGTCAGCTTTGAATTCCTTATAGCGTTCCCAGTCGCAATAGGCCTTGCGAACCACAATATTGCCCTTGAGCAAAAGCCGCTCGAGGATTTTCTGAATGTCGAACTGGGGATACTTGGCTTCCCGTACTCCCAACGCAATATTCTCGAAATCGCAAAAGAGCGCCATGTTTTTGATTTCAGATCGGCCTGCCATAGATTTCCACGCTTTATAGGCTTGTCCTGTACGAGCCCCAATCCAAGTATAGAACCTGGCGTGATGCCATCTCACAAGTGGTGTTTGAGATATTCGACAAAAGCCTGGTAACGCCTTGGTAATTCCCCCGCTCCAGACTGGCTTCAGGGTTGGAGGGGCGCAGTTTTATGGAGATGAGGTGAGTTATGCGTAGAACCCAACAGATTCAGTCCGAACCCATCCTGATCCCACTCGATTCCGAAGCCGTGCTTCAAGGCAATCTGGGTATTCCCGCAAGGGCAGGCGGGATGGTAATTTTTGCACACGGTAGCGGTAGCAGTCGGCATAGCCCGCGCAACCGCTACATCGCTGAGGAATTACAGCAAGCAGGGCTGGCGACCTTATTATTCGATTTGCTAACTTATGAAGAAGAACAACTAGACGATTGCACTCGGCAGTACCGCTTCGACATTGGCTTGTTGGCCGAGCGGCTGGTAGCCGCGACGGACTGGCTGGCCCTGAATCCCTCAACCCAGCACCTCAAGCAAGCCTATTTTGGAGCCAGCACCGGGGCGGCGGCGGCCCTGGTGGCGGCAGCGCGGCTTCCCGACCGGATTCGGGCGGTGGTTTCCCGTGGGGGGCGGCCCGACCTGGCGGGGGATGCTCTGGAAAGGGTCAAGGCCCCTACGCTGCTCATTGTGGGTGGGTGGGATGGGGAGGTACTCGGGCTCAACCAACAGGCCTTCGCGCATCTCACCTGTGAGAAAAAACTGGTGGTCGTACCGGGGGCCACCCACCTCTTTGAGGAGCCGGGGAAGCTCGAGGAAGTGGCCCGACTGGCTTGTGACTGGTTTTCCCATCACCTGAATAACACCGCAAGGGGTGAGAGGTATGCCTGAACCAGGGGTCTTGCAGGCAAACTTGCTACCGGTGGAGCTGCTACGAAACCGTTGCGACGTACGCCATCTCAACTTTCGTACCACCGCCGAACTCGAGCCTCTTGCGCAGTTAACGGGTCAGCAGCGGGCTGCCCAGGCCATCCAGTTTGGTCTAAAGGTTCCACACGAGGGCTACAACCTGTACGCGCTGGGGCCAGTGGGAATTGGCAAGCTCAGTCTGGTGCGGCACTTTACCCAGGCCCAGGCTCAGCAAGAGCCCCCCGCCCAGGACTGGGTCTACGTGCATAATTTCCTAGAGTCCCACAAACCCCAAACCCTGCGCCTTCCCGCCGGACGAGGGGCCCATCTCAAAGCAAGCATGGAGCGCCTGGTAGACGAGCTACGGGTGACCATCCCGGCGGCTTTCGAGAGTGAGGACTACCGCACCCGGCGGCAGATTATCGAAGAGGAGCTCAAGCAAAAACAACAGGCTAGCTTCGATGCCCTCCAGGCCGAGGCCAACCAGCAGGGCATCGCCATCATCCGCACCCCTATGGGCATGGGGCTGGCCCCGGTGCGCGACCGCGAAATCATCACCCCCGAGGAGTTCGAGAAGCTGCCCGAGGAGGAACAAAGGCGCATCCAGGCTGCTATGGAGACCCTGCACCAGAAGCTCGAGGCCATCCTGCAACAAGCCCCGCAGTGGGAGAGCGAGCGGCGGGCCAAAATCCGTGAACTCAACCGCGAGGTGACCCGTCATGCCATCGCCCATCTACTGGGCGGGGTGCGGGCCTCCTACCTCGACCTGCCCGAGGTGCTGGGGTATCTGGAAGTGGTCGAGCAAGACCTGATCGAGAACGCCGGGCAGTTCCTGGCGAACCCCAGCGACTCGGAGAACCCCCTCGAGGCCGCCCTGGGCAAGATGCTCGCCGACAGCCGCAGCTTCGACCGCTACCGGGTGAACCTGCTGGTGGACAACGCCGGCAGCCGGGGGGCCCCGGTGGTGGAGGAGGACTACCCCTCGCTGGCCAACCTGCTGGGGCGCATCGAGTACCGCGCCCAGTTCGGCAACCTGGTCACCGACTTTACCCTGATTCGTCCGGGGGCCCTGCACCGCGCCAACGGGGGCTATCTGATTCTGGATGCCCGGCGGGTGCTGTTGCAGCCGTATGCCTGGGAGGAGCTCAAGCGGGCCCTGCGGGCCAAAGAAATCCAGATTCGCTCGGTGAGCGATGTACTGGGCCTGACCAGCACCGTTACCCTGCAACCGGCCCCCATTCCCCTGCAGGTCAAGGTGATTCTGGTGGGGGATCGGCTGCTGTATTACCTGCTCTCGGCCTACGACCCCGACTTCCTCGAGCTGTTCAAGGTGGCCGCCGACTTCGAGGATGCCCAGGACCGCACCCCCCAGGGGGAGGAGGCCTATGCGCGGCTGATTGCTTCGCTGGCCCAGCGCGAGCAGTTGCGGCCCCTGGAAAGAGAGGCGGTGGCGCGGGTGATCGAGCACGGTTCACGCCTGGCTTCCGATGCCCACAAGCTCTCGACCGCGCTCGAGGCCCTCCTCGACCTGCTGCGCGAGGCCGACTACTGGGCCGCCCAGGCCGGACGCCCGGTCATTGCGGCCCAGGATGTGCAGCAAGCCATAGACCAGCAGGTCTACCGGGCCAGCCGCCTCAAGGAACGCCTGCAGGAGTCGGTGCGGCGCGGCATCCTGCTGGTGGACACCCGCGGGGCCAGGGTGGGGCAGATTAACGGGCTGAGCGTGCTTAACCTGGGGGGTTATAGCTTTGGGCACCCCACCCGCATCACCGCACGGGTGCGGCTGGGCAAGGGCGAGGTGGTGGATATCGAGCGCGAGGTGGCCTTGGGTGGCCCCCTGCACTCCAAGGGGGTGCTGATACTGGCCGGGTTTTTGGGCGAGCGCTACGCCCGCGAGCGGCCCCTCTCGCTCTCGGCCAGCCTGGTCTTCGAGCAGTCGTACAGTGGGGTGGAGGGCGACAGCGCCTCCATGGCCGAGCTGTGCGCGATTCTGTCGGCCCTGGCCCAGGTACCCATCCGCCAGGGGATTGCCATTACCGGCTCGGTCAACCAGCACGGCCAGGCCCAGCCCATCGGGGGGGTCAACGAGAAAATCGAGGGCTTCTTCGAGGTTTGCCGCGAGGCGGGCCTGACCGGCGAGCAAGGGGTGATTATCCCCAGGGCCAACGTCCAGCACCTGATGCTCAACCCCGAGGTGGTGGAGGCCGTGGCGCAGGGGCAGTTCAAAGTCTGGGCGGTGGACACGGTAGATGCAGCCCTGGAAATTCTGACCGGCCTCGAGGCCGGGGAACGGGGGGAAGACGGGCGCTTCCCCGAGGGCAGCCTGAATGCCCGGATAGAGGCGCAACTGATGGCCTTTGCCGAGCAGATACGGGCTTTTGCTGCACCCACGACGGGAGGGAGCACATGAACCGGATTCGCCGGGTCATCCTGGCCCTGGATGTGGCGGCCCGTGACGCCCAGAGCATCGCGGCGGCGGTGGAACTGGCCGCCCGGCTGGGGGCCGAGGTGCAGGGGCTGTTCCTGGAAGACCCCCGCCTGCTGCGCTGGGCCCGCCTGCCGGTGGCCCGCCAGGTAAGCCCCTGGGGCAGCGGGGTAGACCTGGCGCGGTTGGAAGCCCAGCTCCAAGCCCTCGCGGCCCAGGCCCAGGCCGAGCTCGAGCAGGCCGCCCGGCGGCTGGGGGTGGCCTGGCAGGCCCAGGTGTTGCGGGGGGAGCTCGAGCGGGCCCTGAATGAGTGGGCAGCCCAGGAGGATTTGTGGGTGATTGGTACGGCAGGCCAGGTGATGGGCCTGGCCGTACCGACCCCCGCCGCGCTGCGGCTGGTGCTGCCCCAGGGGGCGCGCTGGGTCTTGTTGCAGCCGCGGGGGGCGCCGTTTCGGCATCCGATGGTGGTACTGCACTCCCAGGCCCACAACCCCGAAGCCCTACTGGAGGCGGCCTGGGCCTTCATGGAAAACCCCTCCCAACCCCTGACGGTGGTGATGCTGGGTGAAAACAGCCTGGCCTCCACACTGCAGGCCTGGCAGGTCCAGCGGGGTGCCCTGGTTCAGCCCGTGCACCTGCGGGAGGTTGACCTGGAACAACTGCTCCAGGTCTTTACCCGCACCGGCTGCGATGGGCTGGTGGTAGGGGCCAGCCTGCCCCTGCTGGCCGGGGAGGGGCTGGAACGCCTGCTGGCCCGCCTGCCGGCGCCGCTGCTGGTGGTGCGATGAAAAACGCCGAGATTGCCCAACGGTTTCAGGAGATGGCCGAGATGCTGGCCTTCCTAGGCGAGAACCCCTTCCGGGTGCGGGCCTACACCCAGGCTGCCCGCACCCTGGCCGACCTCGAGACCCCCATCGAGGCCATTGCCGCCCAGGGAGAAGAAGCCCTGCAGGCCCTTCCCTCCATCGGCCCCGACCTGGCCGCCAAGATTCAGGAGTATCTGCGCACGGGCACCCTTCAGGCCCACAGCAAGCTGGCCCAGCAGGTGCCTGCGGGGGTACTGGAGGTGCTGCGGGTGCCGGGGGTGGGGCCCAAAACCGCCCGGCTCCTATGGGAGCGGCTGGGGGTAGACTCGCTGGCAAAACTCCAGGCCGCGCTGGCCTCCAAGCAGGTGCTGGGCCTGCCGGGCTTCGGCGAGAAGAAGCGCCAGCATTTGCTGGAAAACCTGGCCCTGGCCGAGACGGCCACCCAGCGAAGACCCCTGGGGGCGGTGCTTGGACAGGCTCGAGCCCTGCTCGAGCAGGTGCGCGCCCAGCCGGGGGTGCAGCAAGCCGAGATCTGCGGCTCATTCCGCCGCTACCGCGAGACGGTGGGCGACCTGGACTTCCTGATTGCCACCCTGACCCCAGCCCAGGTGCTCGAGGCCCTGGTGCGGCTGCCGGGCATTGCCGACGTGGAAGCAGTGGGCGAGAACCGGGCCACGGTCTTTTTGCAGGGGGGCCTGCAGGTGGACTTCAAGACCGTGCCCCCTGCGGCGTGGGGCAGCGGCCTGCAGTACCTGACTGGCTCCAAAGCCCACAGCATCAAGCTGCGCACCCTCGCCCAGAAGCAGGGCCTTAAGCTCAACGAGTATGGGGTCTGGCGGGGGGAGGCGCGCCTGGCAGGTGAGGACGAGGCCGGGGTCTACCGGGCGATGGGCCTGCCCTGGATTCCGCCCCCTCTGCGGGAGGACAGCGGCGAAATTGAAGCCGCCCAGGCCGGACAGCTACCCCGGCTGGTGCAGCTCGAGGAGGTTCGGGGCGACCTTCAGGTGCATTCGCGCTGGTCGGATGGCAAAGCCACCCTGCTCGAGCTGGCCCAGGCCGCCCAGAAGCTGGGCTATGCCTACCTGGCCATCACCGACCATTCCCAGAGCCTCAAGGTGGCCCACGGGGTGCCGCTGGAGAAGGTGCAGGCCCGCCTGAGGGAAATTCGCAAGGTAAACGAAAAAACCGGCGGCAAGCCCTACCTGTTGGCCGGGGCCGAGGTGGAGGTGGCCGCCGATGGCACCCTGGACTACCCGGAGCCGGTGCTGCGGGAGCTCGAGGTGGTGCTGGTGGCGGTTCACTCCCATTTCAACCTGAGCCGTGCCCAGCAGACCCGGCGCCTCCTGCGGGCGTTGGAGCACCCCTGTGTGCACATCCTGGCCCACCCCACCGCCCGGATGCTGGGGGTACGCAAGGGCCTGGAGGCCGACTGGGAGAAGATTTTTCACCGGGCCAAAGCCCTGGGAAAGGCCCTCGAGATCAACGGCTACTACGACCGCATGGACCTGCCCGACACCCTGGCCCGGCAGGCCGGGGGGATGGGCGTGCGCTTTGCCCTCTCCACCGATGCTCACCAGCTCGACCACCTGCGCTTTATGGAGCTGGCCGTGGGCACCGCCCAGCGGGCCTGGCTGGGGCCGGCCCAGGTTCTCAACACCCACCCGCTGGCGGCCCTCCTGGACTGGCTTCGGGAGGTGCGGGGGTAATACGCCAGCAATCCTCAAAAGCCCAAAAAACGTGCTGAACGCGTTTTATGTTGCCAGAACCGGCGAAAAATAGGAATCACCGTGATAGGTGCAGGGCAGAACGTTTTGTAAAATGGCCCGATGCCAACACAGAACCAAGCTGGCACCCCTTGTCACCCCGAGGACTGATAACCCTTGGCACACACCGCTCTGCAGGCTAAGGTAAAGATGCAGTAGTGGGCTGCCTACCGTACTCTAGGCTCAGAAGCAGGGTTTTGCAGGCGATCTTTGGAGGCAGGAATGTACAAACGCTTTCTCCTTCCGATTGATGGCTCACCTCCAAGTGAGTATGCCGCAGCCGTGGGCCTGGCCCTTGCCAAGCGGCTGGGGGCTTCGGTGGTGTTTGTGCACGTCATTGAGCCGCAGCGCTACCGCGAGCTACACGACTACCAGGAAGCGCTCGAGCGAGCCCGCACGGTGGGGCGGGCCTTGTTGGAGCAGTGGGAGCGCAAAGCCCAGTATCTCAAGGTTGCCTGCGCCACCCAGCTCACCAGTACCCAGCCGGAAAGCCGCCCAGGCGTTGCAGAAGCTCTGGTGGATGCTGGGGTTGCCCATGGCTGCGACCTGGTGGTAATGGGCACCCACGGGCGCACCGGCCTGCCCAGGGTGCTGCTGGGCAGCGTGGCCGAACGCATGGCCCGCCTGGCCCCCACACCGCTCTTGCTGGTGCGTGGGGACGATACCAAGCCCACCTTGTTCAAGCGCATCTTGGTAGCCTTTGACGGCAGCGTCTATAGCGAGCTGGCCCTGCAACACGCCGATGCACTGGCCGGGGCCCTGAAGGCCAAGCTCTCGGTGGTGTACGTGGTACCCGATCTGACCCAGCTATACCTGAGTGCAGGGCGGGCTTGGATGTTTGCCGACCAGGCCCAACTACAGGCCCAACTATCCCAGGAGCAAGCCCGCCTGCGCGAGCAAGGCGAGTTCATCTTGAAAGAAGCCACAAAGCGCTGCGAACACTGCACGCAAGTGCACACCATACTGCGGGAGGCCGGACGGAGCCTGATTGGGGAGCGCATCTGCGAAGTGGCCAACGAGGAAAAAGCCGACCTGATCGTGATGGGCACCCAAGGGCGTACCGGCCTGCGTAAATTCTTGCTGGGTAGCGTGGCCGAGGATGTAGCCCAGGAGGCCCGCCAGCCCATTTTGCTGGTACGCAACCCTGCCGCCCTGACCCACCCCGAAGAACGACACCTCCCCCCGCCTGGGGAGCGCTAAAGCAAGGAGGAACCATGTACAAACAAATTCTGATTCCGACCGATGGCAGTGCCCCTAGCGAAACCGCTGTTAAGGCAGGCCTCGAGCTGGCCAAAAGCCTGGGGGCCGAGGCCACCTTGCTGTATGTGGTGGAGCCGGTGATACCGCGCATCCTGATTGGCCCCGAGACCATCCCTTACTACCCCGACCTCACCCGTGACCTCGAGATAGCTGGCAAGCAGGCCCTCGAGCGGGCCGAGGGCTTCGCCCAGTACCTGGAGGTTCCGGCCAAGGCCGAACTCAAGCAGGGCAATGCCGCCCAGGTGATTGTGGAGGAGGCTGCCGAGCACGACCTGGTGGTGATGGGCACCCACGGGCGCAGCGGGCTGGATCGGCTCTTGCTGGGCTCGGTGACACAAAAAGTTTTGCAGCGGAGCCCCAAGCCGGTGTTGGTGGTGCGCATGCGCGAACCACACCACCCTTAAAGGGTTGGCTATGAAAGCCAAAGATATCCTGGTCAAGCCGATTGTCACCGTCTCGTCACAGACCCCACTCACCGAGGTAGCCCAGAAGATGCTCGAGCACCGCGTCGGCTCCGTGGTAGTGGTGGATGAGAAAGGCCGGCTAGCTGGCATTATCACCCAGGGTGATTTTTGCCGTCACCCAGGGCGAATGGTTCCTTTCTCCCTTTTCGAGAGCCCCAATGTGCTCAGCAACTGGCTCTACCCCGACCAGGTCGAGAAGGTCTACAAGGCGGCACGTAACCTGCGGGCCCAGGACATCATGCACAGTCCGGTGGTCACGGTCTCGCCCGAGGCTTCGCTGGAGCGGGTGCTGGCCCTGATGCTCAAACACGACATCAACCGCATCCCGGTGGTACGGCGGGGCAGGGTGGTGGGCATCATCTCCCGCTTCGACCTGCTGAAGGTGATGCAGCAGGGGTATGGAGCGTGAGGGATGCATAAAGTGCCACTCTTCGCGTTTACCACAACCACTTCCCTACGCGACGCAGGGTAATTTACTACCGAATTCAAAAAAGATGTGGTTATGCAAAAAACCGTTGTACTGGGCATTCGTGGGAACCGCTCTGATGGGCGTCATCGGAAATAACAGGCACACTGGAGGGGGTCGGCTTAACGGGTTCAGCGTCCTCCTGCACCGGATAAAACTAGGTAGCGCTGCAAGACCGCTCTGTGAGCTATATCTCATGCACTTCACCGACTGCAAAGCGTTGTGGCCAGGTTTTGCCCTGTAGCAACTCTGCACCGGGAACCACCTGAACCGGTACTCTAGAGCCTGCCACAATACTCTGGGCCGCTGCCCCCAGCACCTCCGAAGTCTGCCGGGGTGTGTCATGGCAGCCAATAACGATCAGGTCGGCATGGGTCTGCTGGGCTGTCTGGGCTACCACCTCGCCAATGCTCTGGCTCTGGGGCTCCACCAGCAACACGGTAGGCTTTCGACGCGCCCCCTGGGCCATCTTAGCGAAGGTCTCGGAAACCGAATCATCGGCGTTCTCGAGCACATGCAGCAGCGTCACCTTGCAGCCCAGCCAACGGGAAAGATTGAGAGCGTGTTGAACGGCAGCCTGGCTGCCCGCTCCCAGACCCACAGGTACCAAGATGTGACGAAACACAAGCACCTCCTGTTGGTTCAATACCTACCTGAGTCCAAAATGCATCCAGGGCATTACCAAGGTGTTACCGCTGGTTGCAGGGCTGGGTGTTGGGGGTTATGGCAACCTTCTCTTCAAGGACACCACAAGGGGGCAAACCCACAGCAGGAGACACTTGCCATCCGAACCTTTTACGAACAAAATTTCACCTCTTTTGATAGCCTTCCAAACATTGCCTCAGACACTTCTACTCCCTTTGGCGGATGAAGCGGTAATGGATTTGTAACAGACTTAAGCCATGAAAAGGTTGCAGTCCCGTTCAGAACAGGCAGTGCCTGCGCTCCGGGTACGCACCCTGGGCCAGGTGGAGGTGCTGGTGGCGGGGCATCCCGCGCAGTGGCATGCCCAGACCGCCGAGGAACTCTTCTTCTATCTACTCTCTTATCCCGAAGGCCGCAGCAAGGGGGAAATCCTCGAGACCCTATGGGGCCTCGACCCCGACCCGGTGGCCAACAACCGCTTTCGGGTAACCATTTTTCGCATTCGTACTGCGCTGGGTAACCCCGAGGCCATCCTGGAAGAGCACGGGCGCTATCGCCTAGCTGAAGCCGTTTTGCAGAGCACCGATCTGTTTGGTTTCTACCAGGCCCTCAGCGAAGGACACCACACCGCCTGTGAAACAGCCCGCCTGAAAGCCTACAACAAGGCCATCTCGCTCTACCGGGGCGATTATCTGCCGGGTTTCGCAACCAACTGGGTTTCACAAGCCCGCGAAGAGCACAAAACGGCCTACGTACAAGCGCTGCTGGAGGTTGCCCTGATTTATTACGACCAGGAAGACTGGCGAGCCACCAGCGATTATCTCGAGCGGGCCTTGAAAGCTGATCCCTATATTGGGGAGAACTATCACCAGCGTCTGATGTGGTGCCTAGCTGCCTTAGGAGATCGCTACAAAGCCATCGAGCATTATCGCCGCTTTGTAAAATTTCTACACGAAGAATTAGGCGACACACCCATGCCCGAAACCCACGAGCTGGCCGAACACATCAAACAGGGCAGTCCCATCCTCCCTTATCACGAGGCGCGTGGCCTAAGCGCTAAAAGCCCACAGGCTTGATGCATCAAGGTACGTTGGGCAGGCTAGAAACATTCAAATTTGACGGTTGTGGGCAACGCATACGACCTCGAGCCACAGCGTAAGCCGAACCTAGTTCGGTAATGGATGGGTAATTGGTCTGGAGTTCAATCAGCTTGGGGAGGGTATAAGTATCTCTTCGATATAGGTAACGACTACGACAAAGCAAGGAGGTTATCATGTTGACCCAAGAAGGTACTCGCTACATCCGCGAGTTTGTGGCTCCGAGGGTGGCTCCGGTATTGTCGTTGTATCTGGACGTGAACCCGGCCAACCCCGACAACCAGGGTAAAGCCTATGTGCTAAGAACCAGGGCTGTGCTCGAGGCTATACGAACTCCATCGGAGGTAAGTAAGAAGGTGCTGGAGGCGCTCGAGCACGACGCACCCCAAGCCCGCAGCCGGGTTATCTTTGCTGCTAGTGGCTGGATAGAAATCTACGACCTGCAGGTGGATTTGCCGTTGGTGCAAGGGGTAGAAGCCCGTTGGGGTGAGCCCTACTTGACCCCAATTCTGTACCTACTGGATGAGTACGAGCGGATTGGAGTGATTTTCCTCGATAGCGAGAAGTGGCGCATGTTCGAGGTGTACTTGGGCGAGATTGAGGAGTTGCCGGGCGCCTTCAGGGCTGTAGGGGCTCAAGAGTGGAAGCAGCTCACCGAAGACAGCCAGGGTCGGCGCTACGGCCAGGGCGGCATCCACCGGGCCGCCGCCAACACCGACCGCTTCGAACGCCGGCTCGAGGCCTGGACCCACCGCTTCTACAAACGCCTAGCCGGGCTGCTCGAGCAGACCTTAAACGAGCGCAACGTTCAACGGCTGGTGCTGATGGGCCCTAAAGCCGATGTGCAGGTATTCAAAGAACTGCTTCCCCGCCGGCTGCGTGAGCGGGTCATTGCCACCCTCCCCTCCCTGCCTACCCCCAGCGCCCAGGCCGGTGAGGTGCTGAAGCGGGTGCAGGAGGTGCTGGAGCCCCTCGAGCGCGAACGGGAAAACAAGCTCCTGGACGAGCTGGCCGAACGGGGGGTGGCCGGGCTGGATCAGACCCTTGAGCTCTTGCAGCAGGGCCGCCTGTATCTGCTGGTGGCCCCCTGGAACCCCGAGGACAAGGTCTACCGCGCCCCGGATGGCTGGGTGGGAGGCAGCATGGAGGGCGCGGTGGCCCACGGGGCCGGGCGCATCGAGGATATTGACCTCAAGCAGGTACTTCCCGAGCTGGCCGCTGCCTATGGAACCCGGCTCGAGTTTGTGCAGGGGCCTGCCGAGGCCCGTCTGCTCAAGGCCTTTGGCGGTCTGGGCGGGCTGCCCCGCTGGTAATGGTTTGGTAACGGGGGCTGGCTATAGATAGAGAAAGGAGGGTGCCATGTTCCGCAAAATCCTAATTGCGGTGGATGGTTCATCCTGCAGCGAGCGGGCCGGACGGGTAGGTCTGGCTTTTGCCAAGAAGCTGGGGGCCACAGCGGTGGTTACGCATGTCTTGAAGGTTCCACCAGCCTACTGGGGGCTGTCCGCTCCATCCGAAACCATGCAGCGGCATGCTCGGGCAATTCTGGAACCCTGGGAGGAGCTGGGCCGGCAGATGCAGCTCGACCTGCGCACCGAACCCATGCACGACGACGACATTGCCGAGGGCATCGTCTATCTGGCCAACCGCAGCCAGTGCGATCTGATTGTGATGGGAACCCATGGGCGCGAAGGGGTCAGTCGGATGCTTTTGGGCAGCGTGGCCGAGCGGGTCAGCCGGCTGGCCAAAATACCGGTAATGTTGGTGCGGGGAGATGGGCAGGTAGAACCCAGCACCGGCCTGTTCCAGCGTATCCTGGCCCCCATAGACGGCAGCGAAGCAGGCCGCCCAGCCTTTGAGCTAGCCGACCGACTGGCAGAAGAGCTCGAGGCAGAACTACAAATCTTGCACGTGATTCCCCCACTGCCCGCTCCGGTTGTAGGCCCCTACGGTACCAGCATGAACGCCTTCAACTGGGAAAACACCCTGCGGGCAATGGAGGAGGAGGGGGTGGCCCTTGTGGAGAACGCCCGCAAACTGGCCAGAACCCCGAAGGTCAAAATGGCCCTGCTCAAGGCCCAGACCCGGCGGGAAGCCGAGGTGATTGTAGACTTTGCCCGTGATAACCAGAGCGATCTGATCGTGATGGGCACCCACGGGCGCACCGGGCTGGAACGCCTGCTCCTGGGCAGTGTAGCCGAGGGGGTGTCACATCACGCCCCGGTGCCGGTGCTGCTGGTTCGTCCCGTTCCGGCAGCGCCCAATGTGGATCAGGCTGTGGCTGAAGAAGCCCATGCTGGACGGTAAATACCTCTGGGTTTCGGGTTAGGTGGCAGCTCGGAACACCAGAGGGTAGGCCCAAGTCCCAATCTGGCGTGCAGCCACCCACGCCAAAAAGACCAAAGGAGGCATGTGTATGTTGGCTCGTTTCGACCCTTGGCGCGAAATGGATAACATGCGGAGGGAAATCGAGCGCTTGTTTGACGAAAGCCTGTTCCGTCGTGAGTTTCCGTTCCTCGACAAAGAGGTGGCGGCCATGCCGCTCGACATCTACGAAGAAGGAAACAACATCGTGGTGAAAGCCTCGATTCCCGGCCTCAAACCCGAGCACATCAAGATTGAAGTACGCGGCGACGTGCTGCGGATCTACGGTGAGGCCAAGAAGGAGGAAGAAAAGAAAGAACGCAACTACCACCTGCGCGAGCACCGCTACACCCGCTTTGAGCGCTCGGTAACCCTGCCCAGCGAGGTGCTGACCGATCAAGCCGAGGCGGTGTTCGAGGATGGGGTACTCACCCTCACCCTGCCCAAGAGTGAGGTGGCCAAGGCCAAACCCATCCCCATCAAGACCCCTGCCAAGGTGTAAGGAGGACATATGACGGCGCAAAGAATTGACCTTTTCATGGGACTGGTGTTTGCTCTGCTGGCCGCCCTGGGTCTGTTTTTCGCACCCAACGGCCTGATCCTGGGATTTATTCCCAGCAACACCAGCCTGGCCATCGTCTACCTGATTACCGCCGTAGCCCTGCTGTATGGCTACTTTACCGGTGATCGGCTGGCCCACATGATGGCCGCAGTGATTGGTCTGGTCTATGCCGCCCTGGCCCTCATCGGATTCTTCAGCAGCAGCTTTTTGGGCCTGCCCACCGGCGGCTGGAACATCGTGGTCAACCTGATTGCTGCGGTGGTGCTGATCTACGACTGGCTGGGAACCCCCAGAACGGCTACCTGACCTGCAAACCCATCGTCCGAAACGGGGTGAGCTTGATTTCGCCCCGTTTCTACATGCTTCGTCGAATCGGCATTCACAAAGCCTGTCGTTAGCTTTGTTCAGTATTGACTAAACTTACAAAACTAGCTAAACTCGGGGGTATGTCCGACGCCTTGCACGATTTTGTAGAAGAGTTTGCGTTGGTTTTCGAGTCAACTGGCACGCCACGCATCGCCGGGCGCATTTTAGGTTGGTTGATGGTTTGCGACCCACCTGAACAGAGCGCAACCCAGCTGGCGCAGGCACTTGGGGCTAGCAAGGCTTCCATCAGCACCATGACCCGGGTTCTAGCTCAGGGCATGTTGATTGAGCGGGTGCCCAAGCGGGGCAGTCGGCAAGACTTCTACCGCATTCGCCCCGGAGCCTGGACAGACTTAACCATAAAGCGATTATCCGCTCTTTCGATCTATACCCAACTGGCCGAGAAGGGCCTTATGCTGATGAAAACCGCCCCGCCCGAACAGCGCGTACGCCTCGAGGAGATGCGTGATCTATTCAGATTCTTCGAGTTGGAATTGCGTGGGGTGGTCGAACGTTTGGAGCGAAAACAGCCGTCCAAAACCAAGACGAAGGTTGGAGCATCAATATAGGCCGCCCGGCGGCTTAACCCAACCCAGGCCCAATTGCTGCTTGAAGTTTTATAGGAGGTAGAGATGAACCAACCCAGTGCAAGCCTGATGGCCCTACCCCGGCTGGCCTGGCGCAACCTCTGGCGGCATCGGCGGCGCACCTTGCTGCTGGTACTGGTGGTGGCCTATGCCACCATCACCACTGTGTTGTTCTGGGGAGTACAGGATGGCTTTACCCAGTCGGTGCAGATTGGCAATGCCCGCTTTTTGAGTGCTCCAGCCCTCATCACCACCCCACAATATTTCGAAGACCCCGACCCCGAACAAGGCTTGCCCAGCCTGGACTTTCTAGCCCAGGTACAAACGCAGCCCGGCGTGAATGCCGCTGCGCCCCGGCTTGAGTTCCCCACCCTGATCCGCTCGGCCTACACCGCCGACGCGGCCCGAGCCCGGGGGGTAGACCCCGCGCTCGAGGCCAAGGTGAGCAACATCCCCACCGCCATTGCCCAGGGGCGCATGCTGGAAAAATCTGGTGAAGTGGTGTTGGGGCAGCACCTAGCCGAGCGGCTGGATGCGCGGCTAGGTGAACGGGTAGTGCTAGATACCTCGGCGCTGGCCGGGCCGCAAGCCCTGGGGTTGCAGGTGGTGGGGCTGGTGAAATCGGGCATTGCCCCGGTAGACCGGGGGACGGTGTTGGTGCATATTCAGGATGCTCGGGTACTCACCGGCCTGCAAACCGCGACCGGGGTGGCGCTCGATGTGACCCGTGGTCAGGAAGCCCGCATTGCCGAGGCTCTACAACCGGTGCTGCCGCAAAACCTGCGGGCCTACGACCTGACCCAGTTGCTGGGCGGACTCTCCTCGGCGATTGGCACCAAGCAGAGTTCTACCTTCTTTATCGGGATGATTTTTTCCCTGTTCGCGGCACTTGCCGTGACCAGCACGGTGCTGGTGAGCGTGCTTGAACGCACCCGCGAGTTTGGCATGATGGGGGCCATCGGCATGAATCCCCATCGCCTAGCGCAGATGATCACACTCGAGACGGTGTTTGCCACCAGCATCGGCTGGGTGGTGGGGCTGATTTTGGGCTACGCACTCAACTTCTGGATGGCGACCCAAAACGTGCTGGGCCCGGTTTTTGCCAGCTATGGCGGCGCTTTTGAAATCCTGGGCACCGGCAGCGAAATCTACACCGCCCAAAGCCCGGTCTATGCCCTCTATGCCGCCCTCACCATCGTGCTGGCTGCGTTCTTCTCGATTCTGATCCCAGCCCGGCGGGTGCAGCGGCTCAATCCAGCGGAGGCCATGCGCACAGAGTAGGCCACCAACGCCGCACCATCACCCTCAACTTTTAGGGGAGGAACTCTATGAAGGTACGACTCTGGTTGCTTTTGATCTTGGGCTTGTGCAGCCTGGGCAGTGCAGCCACCGACCCACAGGCGGTCTTGAAAGCCATTGTGGACAACCAGCGTGGGGGGAGCGTGCGGGCCACCCTGACCCTGAGCGTAACCCGCCCTGACCGACAAACCCAGTACGTGCTCGAGGTGGTCTCGGACGGCAATCAGCGGGCCATCACCTGGGTCAAAGCCCCAGCCCGCGAGGCCGGGCAAGCCTTCTTGCGGGTGGGGGACAACATCCAGATTTACAACCCCACCCTCAAACGGGTGTTGCGGCTGCCCCCCAGCGGGCGCAGCGATAGCTTCCTGGGTTCCGACCTCTCCTACAGCGACCTGGCGGGGCGCGACCTCGAGCAGGACTTCACCGCTCGGATCAGTGCCGAAACCGCCGATAGCATCACCCTCGAGCTCACGCCCCGGCCCCAGGCCCCTACCCCTTATGGCAAGGTGGTCTTGCAGGCCCGCAAACCTGGTTTTGTGCCGCGCGAAGTGCTGTTCTTCGACCAGCGAGGCCAGGCCGTACGCAAAATTAGCTTTGCCCAGTATGTGGAGGTAAGCGGGCGCAGTTTCCCGGTGCAAACCACGGTGGAAGATTTGCTACGTCCAGGCCACCGCACCAGTGTGGTCTATAGCGACTACCAATTTGGGGTGAACATCCCCGAAAGCTGCTTTACGGTGCGGGCGCTCGAGGCCGGCTGCTAGAGCGGTTTTCAGAAAGAATACCGCGATAAAGAGCAGAAACGAGGTCATGATGTTCAACCTGTTCAGCCTTTCTTGGCGCAATATCTGGCGGCATAAGGGACGCAGCCTGATGACAGCGGGGGCGGTAGGCCTCGCGGTGTTCTTCACCCTGGTCTACCTGAGCTTTTTGGGTGCAATGGAAAACGGTATTTACAATAACCTCACTGCCTCGGTAGGGCATCTGCAAGTGCGGGTATCCGATTACCGTGAAAAGCGCGAGTTCCGCGACCTGCTCATTCCCAACGTGGCACAGGTGGAGGCCCGGCTGGCAACCCAGACCCAGGCGCAGCGGGTGGTGGCCCTCGAGATTCCCGCCCTCATCGCCGGCGAGACCCGCTCGAGGGGGGTCTTGCTGATTGGCGACGAGCAGCCCCCCGAACTACGCGAACGCTTTGTAAAACAGTACCTGGCCGAGGGGCAACTGCCGGCAACAGGCGATCCCCTCGGCATTGCCCTGGGCGCATCGCTGGCAAGAGCGCTCAAGGTAGGGCTGGGCGATCCGGTCTATGTCTATGCCCCTGGCACCTTGGGACGGGGCGCTGGGGCTTACAAGCTGGTAGGGCTGCTACGCTTTCCCGATGCCGCCAGCGAAACCCGCAGTGCATTCATCTCGCTGGCCGCCGCGCAGGAGCTAGCCGCACCGGGCAGCGCCACCCGCATCGAGTTGCATTTTCCCTTCACCCGCTTTAGCCAGGATGCCAGGCTGGCCACCCTCCAGCCCCAACTCGCCGCCAGCCTGGAGCCAGGCCTGAGCCTAGAAAGCTGGCGGCAGGCCAGTCCGGCCATCGCACAAATCTTCAACCTGCTCGAGCCGCTGGTGCTAATTTTTGCCGCGATTTTTTTCGGGCTGGCTGGGCTGCTGGTGGTCAACACCATTTACCTGGGCTTGCTGGAACGCACCCGCGAGTTCGGCGTGATCGTGGCGCTGGGTGCAGGCCCAAGCAAAGTAACCCGGATGGTGGTACTGGAAAGCCTGCTCCTATGTTTGAGCGGGGCTTTGGTAGGTGGGGTCCTGGGATTGCTCACCATTGCGGCCCTCTCGGGGGGATTCTCGCTCGAGGCGCTATATGGAGAAGTTGGCGGTGAATTTGGCCTGCCCTCGATGGTCTATCTGAGCCTGCGGGCCTGGGACATCTCCATCACCCTGGGCTTTGTCCTGGCCACTGGCCTGCTGGCCGCCTGGTGGCCCGCTAGGGTCGCGGCCAGCCTAGAACCGGTAGAAGCCATGCGTTTTACCGCGTAGAAAGGTAGCGAATGAAACCCGTTTTGCAGGTTAAGGATCTGACCAAAGTCTACAAGGTGGATGCCATCGAAACCCCCGCGCTGCGCGGCGTCAGCCTAGAGGTTCATCCGGGTGAATTTACCGCGCTGGCTGGGCCATCGGGCAGTGGGAAGAGCACCCTCTTGCACCTGATGGGCGGTCTCGACAAGCCCAGTTCGGGCGAGGTCTGGTTGGGGGGCCGGCGCATTGATGGCCTTTCCAAAACCCAACTGTCCGATCTGCGGTTGTGGAACGTGGGCTTTGTGTTTCAGGCCTACAACCTGATTCCAGTACTGACGGCGCTGGAGAACGCGGCCTTTGTGCTCGAGCTGCGCGGCGAAGCTAAGGAAGCCCGCGAGGGGAAAGCCCTCCAAGCGCTCGAGACCCTGGGCATGAAAGACTTTGCCCATCGCCGGCCCAACCAGCTTTCCGGGGGGCAGCAGCAGCGCGTGGCGGTGGCCCGGGCCCTGGCCGCCCAGCCCAAAATCATCCTGGCCGACGAGCCCACCGCCAACCTCGACTCCAAGACCGGCCTGGCCCTGATCGAACACATGCGCCAACTCAACCACCAACAGGGGATCACATTCCTGTTCAGTACCCACGATCCCCGCTTGCTGGAGCGGGTAGACCGGATTGTGCGGCTCGAGGATGGGCAGATTGCGGCCTAGCCATGCGTGGTTGCTGGGGTTGTGGCTGGCCTGCGGCTGCCAGCCCGGGCTGGCCCAGAACCTGGAGACCCGGCTCGAGCTCCGCTTCAGCAGCGCTCTGGTCTTCAGCCACCTGCCGCTGGAGGCAAGCTGGGGCCTGGGGGCCCACCTCGAGGCCCGTTACGACCTGAACCCATTGCGCTTTCAACTGGTGCTCGATCCGGGGGTGAACTTTTCCCGTGCGGTGACCGCCGAGGCCGGCCTCACCGAGCTGTACGCGCTCTACCGTGAGGGCGAACTGGATCTGAGCGCGGGCCTCGAGCGCCTGCCCCTCGAGGTCGCCCGCCTGCGCCTGCCCTTTAGCCTCGAGCCCCTCAGCCCGCTGGGCAACCGCCAGGGCCGCTGGGGGGCCCGGGTGAGCTGGAACCCCGAGGCCAGCCGGCTGCGCCTGGCGGTGCTGGAAGAGGCGGGCCGGTGGCTGCCGGTGCTCAGCCTGCGGCGGGAGTTCGGCCACTTCGAGCTCGAGGCCCACGCCCTCTACCCCGCCCGCTGGGTGCTGGGCCTGGGCGGCAGCGGCACCGTGGCGGAGCTGGTGATCTACGGGGAGGGCTGGCTTTTGCTCGAGCCCCTCGAGGCCCGCTACGCCCTGGGCCTGAGCGGCCGCCTGGGCCAGGGGGTGTGGACCCTCGAGGGCGGCTACGCAGGCCTTCCGCCACTCCAGCCTGCGGGCTTTTTTCTAGCCGGGCAGTGGCTTCTTCCCCAAGAAGAGGCTAGCTGGAACCTGGCCGCTGACCTTCTGCTTTCCAGCCCCTGGCAGATTCAGCTCAGCGCCGGCTACCTCCACAGCCTGGCCGAGCAAGACCTGGACATCCGCCTGGTAGCCCAGTTCGGTGCGCAAGCCTGGCGGCTGTTGCTCAATCTGAGCGTCCAGGGCTCCTGGTAGTTACGGGGTGTGCTCGAGGTAGCGCCACCCCAGCCCGGCTAAAAGCACCTGTCCCTGGTAGATCCGCCCCTCCACCACGTCGCGCCACCGGCCGGGGGGCAGGGGCAGCGGAGCGGCCTCGAGGCCACTGTTGAAGGCCGCCAGCACCTCGCCCGGCCCCGGCTCCCCCCGCAAAAAAGCCAGGCGCGTGCCCTCGCCCAGGTAGGTGCGGAAAAGCGGGCTCTGGAAGGCTTTGAGCTGGCCCTTGAAGCGGCCCAGCGAGCGGTAGTGCTCGAGGACGTCGGCACGGCACTGGTCCCACTGCAACGGGTAGCGGTACAGCTCGTTGATGGGCCACACCCCGCGCTCGCCGGTAAAACCGCACTCCTCACCCTGGAAGATCACCGAGGCCCCCGGCAGGGCATAGAGCATGGCCGAGGCCAGCCGCAGCCGGGCCAGGGCTTCCGGGCCGGGGGTGTCGCGCAAACCACCCCCGCCCAGGTCGGTCAGGACGCGGGGGGTGTCGTGGGAGCCGATCAGATTGAAGCCCATGGCGGCCACCGCCTCGGGGTAGGTGGCGTAGACCCGGGCCAGCTCGCCCAGCACGCGCCGCCCACTCTGCAAAGGGCCCCCCTTGGCAAACCCCAGGATACCCCCCAGGGCCGGGGGCGAGCCCCCGCGCCCCAGGGTGTAGTTCATCAGCGAGTCGAACTGGTCGCCCTGCACATACTGCGGGCGCAGATCCCAGACCTCCCCCACCAGATACACCTCGGGCTTCAGGGCCTTGAGTTCGGCCCGCCATTTGCGCACAAACTCGGTGGAGATTTCGTTGGCCACATCCACCCGGATGCCATCGAAGCCGAAGTTGAGCCAGAACTTGGAGACCCGGATCAGGTAGTCTTGTACCTCGGGGTGGGCGGTGTTGAGCTTGGGCAGGCTGCCCAGGTCGGCCCAGCCCACATACGCGCGGCCGTCGCCGGGGGTGAAGGGCCACCGGCGGATGAAGTACCAGTTCCAGTAGCGCGATTCACGCCCCTTCTTCACCACATCCTGAAAGGCCCAGTGGCCCAGGCCGGTATGGTTGGGCACGAAGTCGAAGATAACCCGGATGCCCTGGCGCCGGGCCTCGTTCAGCAGGCGCTTGAGCAGGGCGTTGTCGCCGAACTTGGGCGAGACCCGCACGTAGTCGTGGGTATCGTAGCCGTGGACCGAGCCGGCCTCGAAAAGGGGGTTGAAGTAGATCAGGTTCACCCCCAGCGCGCGCAGGTGCGGCAGGCGCTCCAGCACCCCGGCCAGGTCGCCGCCAAAGTACTGCTGGCAGCAGTGGTAGTCGCCGGGCGGGTCGCTCCAGCGCGAGAGGTAGGGGGGCTGGCCGCTCCAGGTCTGGTCGAAGCGGGCCTGGGTGGCCTCCAGGGCCCGGCGGTCGTTGCGGGGGTCGCCGTTCCAGAAGCGCTCGGGGAAGATCTGATACCCCACCCGCCCCGCCACCCAGTCCACCGCCCGGAAGGCCTGGGCCGGCACCTCGAAGGGGCCAAAGGTGTGCTCCTGGTCATTTTTATCCACCAACACAATGCGGTACTGCCGGAGCGCGGGCGGCAGGGCCACCCGCCAGGTTTCTCCATCAGGCGTGCTCAGTTGCAGGGCAAAGGGGTAGTCGCGGTCGGCCCGCAGCTCCGCCGAGCGGATGCTATCCACCGGCACCTGGAAGCGCACCGACAGGCGGCCTGCCGCCTGCGAGATGAAGCGCGGCTGGCTGGGGTCGTGCTCGAAGGCCAGCCCGCTGCTATCGGTAGGATTTTCTGCCGCTCGCCCGATTGTCCGCACGGCATTCTGGCCCCCCTGACCATCCTCGGCGCAGCCCTCGGCCTCGGCGTCCACCTGCGGGGTGCCGAAGGTCTCGTCCTCGCACATGTCTTTGGGCCACTGCCCGTTGATAAAGAACTTGTACTGGATGGGGCCCGGCGGCAGCTCCACCGTGACCTGCCAGACCCCGTCCTCGGTTTTCTGCATGGGCAGCTCAGCCCAGTTGTTGAAGCTACCGCGCAGGCTCACCGAGCGCACCTCGAGGCCGTAGGGGGGGTCGTAGGTGAAGGTAACGGCAATTTGCTGCTGGGCCCAGGAGAAGCCCAGAAGCAGCAGCCACAGTAAAGCCCAGAGCTTACGTCCTTGCATCGTCTACCTCCAAACCAGTCCCTCGTCACTCCAGCCTACAAGACGTTTCTGGGCTCGAGGGCTTCTTGATACAATCTAGAATGTGAGGGTGAGCGTTTCCCATGACCGCGCAGAGGAAACCCTGCAGGCCAAGGCCCGCTGGTTCCGTTCCCTGACGCTCGAGGAGCGGATGGATTACCTGGTGATGATGACCGATCTCATTCTGCAAAATAATCCCAGCGCGCTTGCGAAGGCGGCCAAGGACGATGCTGCGTCTCCTCAAAAACGTATTCGCGCCGTTGAACGCCCATGACGTAAGAGCGGCCTTCAGAAAAAACCGCACAATTCCATTCGTCATATGTGCTTTTTAGCGCTTGTTTTTTGCCGCTGGGAGCAGCGGCAAAAATAGCGAAGGCCGCGATAGGGTATGTGGTCATTGGTGGAATCGCCGCGGTTTTGTACGGCGTTCCCAGGGCCACTTTCGACCTCGACCTACTGATAGAGGCAACGCCGGAAAATGCAGCAAAACTGCTGGATGCCCTATATGAGGCTGGGATTGCTTCCGCTGCCCTGGTCTCCCCGGAAGAAATACTGAGCAACGACATCACCGTTTTCAAAGACCGCATCCGCATTGACGTGCAGACCCACACACCGGGCCTGCACTTCGATACCGCCTGGGAGCGCAAAACCACCATGACCTATCAAGGCCAAATTTTTTACGTGGTATCGCTCGACGATCTGGTCGCTTCTAAAATTGCTGCCGGGCGACCTAAAGACCTCGAGGACGTTCAGGCTTTGCAGTCGGACGAAGAGGCGTAGCGCCAGTCTGCGGCCTGAGCACCATCCACACCACCCCCGCCAGCACCAGCCCGGCCCCCAGGTAGCCCAGCAGGCTAAAGCGCTCGCCCCACCACAGCCAGGCCACCAAGGCCGCCACCACCGGCTCGATGGTGGCCACCACCGAGGCCCGGGTGGCCTCCAGGCGCCGGAGGCCGGCAAAATAGAGCGTGACCGCGAAAAAGGTGGAGGCTACGGTCAGGAAGGCGATGGCCGCCCAGGCTTCGGCGTTTTTGGGCACAAAATGCACAAACGGCAGCAGCCCCAGCGCCCCCACCGGCAGCGCGTACAAAAACACCGTGGGGGTGCTGTATTTGTTCAGGTAGAGCTTGCCAAACAGGTAGTAGGTGGCATAGGTCAGGGCCGAGAGCAGGCCCCAGAACACCGCCGCCGGCGTAACCCTGACCCCGCCCCCTTGCAGGCTGACCAGGGCCACGCCCAATAGGGTCAGGCCCACCGCCCCCACCTTATGGGCGTCCATGGGCTCGCGCAAAAAAAGCCAGGAGAGCAGGGCCACGATGGCCGGGGCGGTATAGAGCAGCACCGCGGCCAGGGCCGCCCCGCCGCTCCCGATGGCAAGCTGGTAGGCCCCGTAAAAAAGCGAGATGCCCACCAGCCCAAAACCCAGCACCGCCCAGCCATCGGCGCGCTCGAGGCGCACTTTTTGCATCAGCGCCGCCTGCGCCCCAAACAGCACCGCCCCCAGAGCAGCCCGCCAGAAGGCCACCTCGAGGGGGCTGACCCCCTGCTCAAAAGCCCACTTGGACACCACCCCCAGCAGGCCCCACAAGCAAGCGGCAGCCAAGACATAGAGGTAGCCTGCCAAAGTTTTACTCAGTGGCCCGGCTCTGGCGGCGGGCCATCATACTCCAGACCATTCCCAAGCCCAGAAGCAAGCCCGAACCGAAGATCACCAGATAGGTAATCCAGAGGCGGGGGTTCACATTGTAAAAGTCGCGGCTGCGCTGGGCCGTGAGGGCTACCAGGTAGTCGCGGATGATGATGAAATTCAACGTGGCCAGGATAATCGCAACGATCAGAAGGATAAGCCCTAGAATTAAGGAGATACGCCCCAAAACGCTCATGTCTACAGTCTACTGGATTTGGCGCCTTGTTTCATGTTGCTATACTTGAAGGGTGATCGAGACCCCCCAATCCCAACTGCGCGACGAACTGGTGTTCGACCTAATCCGCCAGGAGGAAGAGCGCCAGCGCAACGGCTTAGAGCTCATCGCCTCGGAAAACTTCACCTCGGCCCAGGTGCGCGAAGCCGTGGGCAGCGTGCTCACCAACAAGTACGCCGAGGGCTATCCCGGCAAGCGCTGGTACGGCGGTTGCGAAATCGTAGACCAGGTGGAAGCCCTGGCAATTGAACGGGCCAAGCAGCTTTTTGGGGCGGCCTGGGCCAACGTGCAGCCCCACTCTGGCAGCAGCGCCAACATTGCGGTGTACGCCGCCCTGCTCAAGCCCGGCGACACCGTGCTGGGCATGGATCTGTCGCACGGCGGCCACCTCACCCATGGCTCTCCGGTCAACTTCTCGGGCATCAACTACAGGTTCTTTGGCTACAAGGTGCGCCAGGAAGACGAATTACTGCACATGGAGGACGTACGGGCCCTGGCCCTCGAGCACAAACCTAAAATGATTATCTGCGGGGCCAGCGCCTACAGCCGCATCCTCGACTTCAAGGCTTTCCGCGAGATTGCCGACGAGGTGGGAGCCTACCTGATGGCTGACATCGCCCACATCGCGGGGCTGGTGGCGGCGGGCCTGCACCCCTCCCCCCTGCCCTATGCCCACGTCGTGACCTCCACCACCCACAAGACCCTGCGCGGCCCACGCTCCGGCCTGATTTTGTCGGACGACCTCGAGATCGCCGCCATCCTGGATCGTTCCATCTTCCCCGGCACCCAGGGCGGCCCCTTGGAACACGTTATCGCTGGTAAAGCCGTGGCTTTTGGAGAAGCCTTACGCCCCGAGTTCAAAGCCTACTCGGCCCAGATCATCCAGAACGCCCAAACCCTGGCCGCCGAGATGCAAAAGCGCGGCTACCGCATCGTCTCGGGGGGCACCGACAATCATCTTTTTGTGGTAGATCTGCGCCCCCAGGGCCTTAATGGCACCAAGGCCACCCGGCTCTTAGATGCCGCCCACATCACCATCTCCAAAAGCACCCTGCCCTACGACACCGAGAAAATCATCCACGGCGGCGGTATCCGCATCGGCACCCCGGCCGTCACCACCCGCGGCATGACCGAAGAACACATGCCCAAGATCGCCGAATTGATAGACCGCGCCCTGGGGGGTGAGAATGCCGAAACCCTTCGCGCGGAAGTGAAGGCTTTTGCTTCGCAATTTCCCTTGCCGTAAACGCCTGCGTTACAAGGCCGTCCCCCCGCCTGGGGGGATTTTCGTTATCTTGGTCATAGTTCATAATCAAGTAGCTGCCGGACGTCCTCTGGTCAACGCCTGAATTATGCTCCGACAAGCTATCAGCCCATATAAAGCATCTTTCAACCAGACTGCCAATCCCGGATCAGCCCCAACTTTGGGAGAGAGCCGTGCCTGAAGAAACCCCCATGGAAATGCGCGCCCGCCTCGAGCGAGAAGCCCGGGCCGAACGTGAACGCCTGCGGGCCAGGGAAAAGGCCCGCCTCGAGTCGCTGGTGGTGTTTGGGGTGGTGTTGGTGCTGTTCGTGGGGGTTGCTCTGGCATTTCTCTTCCCCCGCTACGAAGCCATCCAGACCTGTTATGCCCAGGTGAAAACGGAGCTGGGTTCGTCGGTCAATACTCTATTTCCTGGCTTCTGGCACGATCTACGGGCACTCAAGTCTGAGAACGGCATACAAAGCCTCGAGTCTTTTGTAGATACCACTGACAACCGAGGGGCCAGTATCCGGCAGCCCTATCGCTGCACCTTCCGCTACGGTGTACCGACCTCCTTTACCATCACTTTTCAGTGAAAGCCGTACTCGAAGGCCTTGTTGCCCTGCTCGCCGTGCACCTGGGCGTTGAAGGAGACAATCACCCGGTCGCGCTCGCCGTCGTAGGGCATAGCCTTGTGCAGCAACCAGCTTGGAAACACCACCAGCACCCCTTCCTCGGGGGTTACGTCGAAGGTGGACTGCTGGAGGTAGGCGTTGCCCATGTCCATATGAGCCCCACCCAACAGATTGAGGTGCTGGGCGTAAAAGCGGGTGATGCCGTTGAGCGCTCCCAGCACCGGGTGCTGCTGGCGCTTTTGCACGGGGTCTAGCTGCACGTAGTAAACCCCCGACCACGAGCAGTTGCCGTGGTTGTGGATGTCGTGAAAGCCAAAGCGGTTTTGAATCTGGAACCAGGCCCCCACCACCTCCATGCGCAGGTTTTTGACCCCGGCCTGCTGCCAGATGGGCCCGTTAAGGGCGCGGGCAATTTCAAAAACCGAGTCGGAGATAAAGCTAAACAAAGCCTGCAGGGCCGGGTGCTGGTAGCGCACCAGGATGTCATCCGAGCTGCTGTAGACGGTTCCCTGCAAGCCCTGCTCACCCAGTTCGCGGTAGAAGAGGCGGACGAGCTCGGGGTTCACCACTGCAGCATCTTCAAACTTACGAACCAGGATGGGGGTGGGCCAGAGCAACTGCACCGGGGATGTGTTCATAAGGCACCTCGCTCTAATCTAAGGCCGCAGGCTCAGCAGGTACAAAAGCACCACCAGCCCAAGCTGTAGCCCCACCAGCAACCCCAGCCAGCGGCCATGGCCGGCCCATACCGCCATCCAGGCCAGGAGCATCAGGGCAATCAGGGCCCACTGGGCCAGGTTCTGCACCCGGTAGCCGAGCGAGAAGAGGTAGGCCGTAAAGTAGACCAGAAAACCTGTCCAAAAGAGCAGGCCCAGGGTTTGCAGGGCTTTTGTAAGCATAGCGTGATTCTACACGGGGTACACAAGGCCTGCCCGGAGGTTTAGACTCTAGGAGCGGCTGGAGGAAACCTATGACCCAAACCCCATCCAAAAACCAAACCCTCATCGAGCGGCGGCATAAAATTGTCCCCCGCGGTGTCTCGCAGGTACACCCCATCGTGATCGCCCGCGCCGAGGGCGGCAAGATCTGGGACGTGGACGGCAACGAGTACCTGGACTGGTTTGGCGGCATTGGGGTGCTGAACGCAGGGCACAACCACCCCAGGGTGGTGGAGGCGGTGGAAAAGCAGCTGCACCGCTACCTGCACACCTGCTTTCCTGGGGTGGCCTACGAACCCTACATCGAGCTGGCCGAGCGGCTTTCGGCCACCGCGCCCATCTCCGGCGACAAGAAAGCATTCTTTCTGAATACCGGCGTGGAGGCTACCGAGAACGCCATCAAGATCGCCCGCTCCTTCACCAACCGGCCCGGCGTGATCGCCTTCCGCGGCAGTTTCCACGGGCGCACCCTGATGGGCATGACCCTGACCGGCAAGTCCAACCCCTACCGCCAGAACTTCGGCCCCTTTGCCCCCGAGGTCTACCACGCCCCCTACCCCAGCGAGTACCACGGGATAGACACGCGCAAGGCCCTGGACGGGCTGCACGAGGTCTTCGATACCCAGATTCAGCCCGAGCGGGTGGCCGCCATCATCATCGAGCCGCAACTGGGTGAGGGTGGCTTTGTACCGGCCCCCAAGCCCTTCCTCAAGGCCCTGCGAAGCCTCACCCAGAAGCACGGCATCGTCTTCATTGACGACGAAGTACAGACCGGCATTGGCCGTACCGGCAAATTCTGGGCCATCGAGCACGCCGAGGTGGAGCCCGACCTGATCTGCTTCGCCAAGAGCATCGGCGGCGGGCTGCCCATCGGGGGGGTGCTGGGCAAGGCCGAGATTATGGACGCACCTGCGGTGGGCGGGCTGGGCAGCACCTTTGGCGGCAACCCCCTGGCCTGTGCCGCCGCGCTGGCCGTGCTGGAGGTGTTCGAGCAGGAAAACCTGCTGGAAAAAGCCCAGAGGCTGGGCGAGCTATTGCACGAGGGCTTCCGCAAAATTCAGGCCCGCTTCCCCCAAAGCGTGGGGGATGTGCGCGGCCTGGGGCCCATGATCGCCATGGAGCTGGTCAAAGATCCCAGCTCCAAGAGCCCCGACCCGCAGCTCACCAACCGGCTGCTCGAGGTTGCCCGCGAGAAGGGCTTACTGCTGTTCAAGGCAGGAATGCACGCCAACGTGATCCGCTGCTTGGTGCCGCTGGTGGTGAGCGAGGCCGAGGCCCGCAAGGGACTGGAGATTCTGGAGGCCAGCCTCGAGCAAGCCCTGAACGAAGCCAAATAGCCCCGGTGTGCAAGGCCCGCCTCCTGTAGGGGGCGGGTTTTTTCGATGGCCACCCTGGTCAACCCCCGGCCCCCTCTGGTAATCTGTTCGCCAACCATGACCGCCGCCATACGGCCTCCGGCCACAGGGGAGTCCCTCTCCATACAGAACGTGGTCAAAAAATTCGGCGATTTTACCGCGTTGGGCGGGGTGAGCCTCGAGGTGCCTGCGGGCCAGTTCTTCACCCTTTTGGGGCCCTCGGGCTGCGGCAAAACCACCCTGCTGCGGATTATTGCCGGCCTCGAGGTGCCCAGCGAGGGCCGGGTGGTGCTGATGGGCCAAGACCTTACACCCCTCCCTGCCAACCGCCGCCCGGTCAATACGGTGTTTCAGAGCTACGCCCTGTTTCCACACCTTACGGTGCGGGAAAACATCGCCTTTGGCCTCAAAAGCCGCCGCATGAACCAGGCCGAGGTGGAGCGACGGGTGAGGTACGGCCTGGAGATGTTGCAGCTCGAGCGCTTTGCCGAGCGGCTGCCCCACCAGCTTTCGGGCGGCCAGAAGCAACGGGTGGCCCTGGCCCGGGCCCTGGTCAACGAGCCCCAGGTGCTCTTGCTGGACGAGCCCATGAGCGCCCTCGACGCCAAGCTCAGGGCCGAGGTACAGGTACAGCTCCGGCGGCTCCAGCAGCAGTTGGGCCTGACCTTTATCCTGGTCACCCACGACCAGGACGAGGCCATGGCGGTCTCGGATCGCATCGCCCTGATGCGGATGGGCCACCTCGAGCAGGTCGGTACCCCGGACGAGGTCTACGAGCGGCCCCGCACCCGCTACGCCGCCGAGTTTTTGGGTGCGGCCAACCTGATTCGGGGCCAAAGGCTGCCCCTGGGCCTCGACACCCCCTACGGCAAGCTGGCCCTGAGCCAGACCCCCCCCTGGGACGAGGGCTATGTGGCCATTCGGCCCGAGCGGGTGCGCCTATCCGAGGTAGAACCCCGGCAGAACGCCCTCCGGGTGCGGGTGCGCGAGGCGGTCTATCGCGGGGCTTATCAGGAGGTCTGGCTCGAGCCCTGCGAACTCCGGGTGCGCACCACCCCCCACCCCACCCTGCAGGCCGGGCAGGAACTCTGGGCCGAGCTACCTGTAGATTCCTTGGTGGTGCTGGATGAATAGGCGCGTGGTCTGGTTCGGCGAGCTGACCACCCCGGCCCAGCTCTACCGCCGGGGGCTGTGGTTCCTGCTGCCCGCCGCCATCTGGATTCTGGGCCTGCTGGTGATCCCCGGTCTTTCGCTGGTGGCCCTCTCCTTTGCCGAGCGGGGACCGTACGGCGAGGTGGTCTGGAACTTCAGCCTGGAAAACTACCGCCGCCTTTTGGGCTACGGCATCTTCGGCTGGAGCCCCGACACCATCCTGATTCTGCTGCGAAGCCTCTGGGTGGCCTTCGTGACCACCCTCATCTGCATCGTGCTGGCCTATCCCTTGGCCTTCTTCATCGCCAGCCGCCCCCCCCGCACCCGCTACCTCTGGCTGGCCCTGGTGATTATTCCCTTCTGGACCAACCTGGTCATCCGCGCCTACGCCTGGCAGATGCTCCTGGCCCCCGACCTTCCCTTCGCCAAACTGGCCCAGGCCCTGGGCCTGCTGGCCCCCGATTCCGGCCTCTACCCCAGCCCGCTGGCGGTTTATATTGGCATGATTACGGCTTTTCTACCCTTTGTGGTGATGCCGCTCTTCTCCAGCGTGGAGCGGCTGGACTGGAGCCTGGTGGAGGCCGCCCAGGACCTCTACGCCAGCCGCATCCGCACCTTCTTCCAGGCCATCTGGCCCCAGACCCTGCCGGGCCTCACGGTGGGCATCATCCTGACCTTTATCCCGGCCATGGGCATGTTCGTGATTCCCGACCTGCTGGGCGGGGCCAAGTACCTGCTGGTGGGCAACCTGATCCAGCAGCAGTTCTACGCCAGCCGCGACTGGCCCTATGGGGCCGCGATCAGCCTGGGCCTGATGCTCATGACCCTGATCGGGCTGGCTATCTATCGCCGCCGGGGCAAGGATGTGGATTTGGTATGAGGCGAAGGTCGAGAGCCACGGGTCAAGGGTCGAGGGTCAGGCCAGCACTCGACGCTCAGTGGTTTCACGATATGCCTGCACGATGCATAGGCCAGAAGCCGCTCGAGTACGGTGCCGGGGGTGGGCTTGGTTCAAGGTCGCTTCTCCACCCGTCTGTCAACCTTGCCGCAGCACAGCCAAGACCCTCGACTCTGAACACAATCGGAGGCGGCCCGTGCGCCTGAACCCCTGGATCAGCCTCACTGCTCTGGCTACCCTGGCATTCTTGTATCTGCCCATGTTGGCAGTGGCCGTTCTGTCCTTCAACAAAACCCGCTACGGGATGCAGTGGAGCGGCTTCACCTGGGATTGGTATGTGCGGCTCCTGAACAACCCCGATATCCTCGAGGCCGCCCGCAACACCTTGTTCTTGGCGGTGGTCTCCACCCTCATTGCCACCGTATTGGGCACCCTATTGGCCATTGCACTGGAGCGCTATCCCTGGCCTCGCCGCAGCTCGGGTTTTCTGGAGAATATTCTCTATCTTCCGGTGGTTACGCCCGACATCATCCTGGCTGTGGCGCTGGTGGTCGCCTTTGGAGCCTTGCGAACCCTCTCGAGCATTTTCGAGCTGGGCATGACCACCATGGTTCTGGGACACGTCACCTTCCAGGTGGCCTTTGTGGCCCTCACGGTGCGAAGCCGCCTCAAGAGCCTGGGGCACGACCTTGACGAGGCTGCCCGCGACCTCTATGCCAGCTATGGCTACTATGTACGCCGGGTACTGCTGCCCCTGTTGACCCCAGGTATTGTGGCCGGGGCCATGCTGGCCTTCACGCTTTCGCTGGACGACTTCGTGATTAGCTTTTTCACCGCTGGCCCTACCTCCCAAACCCTGCCCTTGCTCATCTACGCCTCGGTGCGGCGGGGGGTCACGCCGGAAATTCACGCCCTCTCGACCCTGATCTTTCTGGCGACCGTTTTGCTGGTACTGACCTCCGAACGTTTGACCCGTCGCTGATGGCTTTTTTTGATCTGCGAGCTTGCTCCACCTGAGGGAACCATCCCACACAGGGCCTGCCAGGACGCGGCCAATCGGTAGTGTTCGCTAATAATTACTTCAACCCACACCGATAGACTGCAGTAAAATGTAGCACAGGTTCTGCGCATGACTGACCCGAAAAGCTATGGAAGAGACCCTCGGATGCGCCCAGGCAAAGTCGCTTACGCGATCCTGGTGCGAAGCACTAGCACAGCCGGAACCTAAGCGGCAAGTGAGTGATGCCATATGCGTCACTCACGCGTAGAGTTGGTATAAGGAGGAACCCCTGATGAAAGGTTTTGTGGCCCTATTGACCCTGCTGGCTTTGTCACTGGCGTTTGCTCAGCCACGCGAAATGCGGCTTTTTATCTGGTCGGAGTACATGGACCCGGCCATCATCAAAGCCTTCGAGCAAAAGTTCAACCTGCGGGTACGCATTGACCTCTACGAATCCAATGAGGACATGCTGGCCAAGCTCCAGGCCGGGGGGGTCTCGCAGTACGACGTCATCGTACCGGGCGACTACATCATCCCCACCCTGATCCAGCTCAAGCTAATCCAGCCCCTTAACAAAAGCAAAATCCCCAACCTGAAAAACCTCGACCCCAAGTTTGCCAACCCGCCCTTCGACCCCGGCAACCGCTACAGCGCGGCCTACCAGTGGGGCATGTCGGGCATCATGTACCGCAAAGACCGCGTCCCCACCCCCACCAGTTGGAGCGTGATTCTGGGGCCCGGGGCCGATAAGCCCTTCGTGCTGATGGACTCCATCCGCGAGATGCTGGGGGCGGCGCTGCGCTTCCAGGGCAAGTCCATCAACACCCGGAACCCCGCCGAGGTGCGGGCCGCCGGCCAGGTGCTTCTGAATGCCAAGAAAAACCCCCGCTTCCTGGGCTTTGAAGGCGGCGTGGGGGCCAAGAACCGCCTGGTCGCCGGCACAGCCACCTACGCGGTGGTCTACAACGGCGATGCCCTCAAGGCCGCTGCCGAGAACCCCAACGTGAACTTTGTGGTACCCAAGGAAGGAGCTGCCCTATTCCTGGACAACATGGCCATTCCGGCCAAAGCCCCCAACCCCGAGGCCGCCCACCAGTTCATCAACTTTATTCTGGACGCCAAAATTGGGGCCCAGCTCTCCAACTTCAACCGCTACGCCACCCCCAACAAGGCCGCGCTGCCTTTCATCAACGCCGAAGACCGCAAGAACCCGGCCATCTATCCCGATACCACGACCATGCAGAAGCTCGAGTTTGTGCTCGATCTGGGCAAAGACACCCGCCTCTACGACGAGGTCTGGACGGCCGTCAAGAGCCGGTAAAACCTGCTGACCCCTCCTTGCAGTGTCCTTGATCTGAGGTGCTCGCACACTAGAGATTCACCACTTCGATGTCAAATCCGTGGGGCGAGGCCGGGTTTTCCGTAATCCGCAGCTCTTTTTTCGGGAACTGGCCGACATAATAGATAAACTGTACCCTTAAGGGCGATTTATCCGGCAAACACCTCCAGGTAAGGTCTACCTCCGCTGAGTTGCGCACAGGGCCATCAAAACCAAGACCATAGTAGGTTGGCCTGGGCTCAGGGTTCGGGTCTGGAATGCGCACAGGCTGGCCTGGTGTCAGAAGTACCGAGTCTGTTCTACCCTCTGTACTGTACATGTAGCGAATACCCGTTATTTTTTGGTTGTTGGTCGTCAGCTCAACCCCCGAACATACCCCTTTTGATGTGTATTCTGCTTCGGTGCTAGGTACAGTGTAACAACACACGCATCCTGCTAAGGCAACGGCCAGGAGGGGAAACAGCCAGTAAAACTTCATCGCAACCACCTACCTCCTGTACATTCCATATGCCCCGCTATAGTAACTGCCCATGTCGGTAACGTTGACAAAACTACCTTGCAACATATCTTGCCTCCTGTAGTCTGCTTCTCTCCTGATCCACAGAAACACATTCGCCGAGAACCAGCCCTCGTGCACAATGTAGGCCTGGGACATAGCAAAGTGGCCCAAAGTGCCCAGCCCATACATCGCAATCACCGGTTCATTGTCCCGACCAATTTTTCCACACACAATGCCGCGTTCCCGCCAAGTGTGTTGACTGAAGTCTATCAATGTGCAGCGCTGCGGTAATCCATATCTTGCGGGCATATTGCCACCTGGAGTGAGGAGGGTGCGGAATATCGGGCCAAGGCTTGGGGGTATCTGTTGCCGCACTCACCAAGCGTTTCGGCTCTCTTGAACAATCCTAAGCCCAGAAGCCAGGCTGGCATCCTCTGTGATTACCAATCCCTCACGAGACCAGCGGTAGGTAAACCGAACCCGTTCGGGCTGCTTATCCGGCAAACACCGCCAGCTGAGATCGACCTCAAACTCAGAACCGGTCCTCATTAATTCCCTCGATATCACATATAAGGTCAACTCAGGTGAGGGGTTGGGATCGGGGATACGAACAGCCTGTCCTGATGGAAGATTGGTGTTATGAGGTTCAGGTCGCCGCATGTAATGAATGCTCCATTGGCCATCAGCATTGTTATTGGTTAGTTCCACCCCCTGGCACACCCCCGCTGCTCTGTATTCAATTGGGATGGCAGGCGCATTATGGAAGGAAAAAACAGGACATGCTGTCAATAGCAAAGCAAGCACAGTTAGAAGCCACTTGTACATTGAGGTTACCTCCGGTACATGCCGTACGCACCACTGTAGTAAGCGGCCATATCGGTCACGTTAACAAAACTTCCTGCCCGAGCATCTTTCTTCCAATCTTCTTGAATATTGGTAATCCATAGCAACACATTTGCAGAGAACCAGCCCTCATGCACAATGTAAGCCTGGGACATGGCATAGTGACCCTCGAGGCCCCCACCTCCTCCGGTGGGATACAGCGCAATCACCGGTTCATTGTCCCGACCAATCTTGCCACGCGCTATATCGCGCACGCGCCAGGTATGTTGACTGAAGTCTATCCAGGCGATGGGAAGCCCAACGATGGTCAGGGTAGCTCCGGCATATACAAAGTTAACAAAAGCTTTGTGGCTGCCGCGCATCTCCCAGTTTTTGCCCTCTATGCTGGCATTATCTCGAATCCAGTTGTTGGCACCGGGAATTATGTTGGTATCGCGGGTCATGCCACCTCCCATGAAGAACCAGGTATCGGTGTAGCGGGCTATGCGTGGTTGATACGCATTTCCACCTAGGTGAACCGGTTCAAACATCTGGTGGGCAACATCCCGTGCTGAACTGGGGGGCGTAGCGTTCGCATTTACGAAATTCACGTTCGCACCACTGCCAAATGCACTCCGCTGAGTGGCATACCATGCAAAAACGCGCACGATGGACATAGGCCCACAACCAACATACTCCAGCGGTGGCAACCCAGAAAGGCCAAAATCCCAAGCACCCCAGTAACCGCCATCTGGAACGGTGCGGAAATTAGGTATATATTGCCAGTTGCCCAAGTCCGCGTTACGAATGTCGCTTGTAATCCGGCACTTGTTGGCTGTGGTGCAGTCTTCGGGGTTATCCGGGTTGTAGAGGTTGTTATTCGCCAGGTCACCATTGTAGCGGTTCTTGCGCACCACACTGGCATAACCCATACCCGCACAGAACCAGCCCATGCACCAGGCCCGTTCGTTGGTGTAGTTGGCGCTAACCCCCCTGGCGGCTTTCTGGGCTTCCAGTGCGTTTAGCAGTTTGGGCACGTCGAGGTGGCCGTTGGGCAGGGTAACCTCGTCCAGGGTGGGGAGCCCCCCGCTTTGGGCCAGTCCCTTCTGGCTGGCTTCAGCGCGAAGTCTGTCCCAGTCTTCCTTAATTTTGTCCAGAATCCCATCCTTCTGCCGCTGCTCGAACAGCACCCGCTGGGCTTGGCGCCACACCTGCATCTGCTCGGCGCTCACTTCTGTAGCGGTATTCACATCCCAAACCCGTCCTGTGTTGTCTTCCAGGTACAGCACCCCTGCCGCTGGACTCAAGAAGCGCTTGAACGATCCTGCCCTGGCTCGTGTTTCGGTCAGGCTCTTGAAGCTGGCGGCAGGCAGGATGAACGAAAAGAAGCTACGTTTATCTGTTGCACCAATCGCGTACAGCGCGTAGTTTTTGTCTTTGGGGTTGGCGATGGTGCTCCAAAAATCGGCGGTTTCTGGACCCACCAACAACAGGTGATGCAAAGGTTTGAGGGAGAGGTCATAAACGGTTTCGCGGGCAAATTTGTAGCCCTTCGCTTCCTGCAGGCTCACACCACCCGCAGAAACCTTCATCCCCAGGGTCAGGGCTTGGGCCAGGGCCAGCGGCACCGGTTCACCATCCCATGGCTGTGCATCATATGCAGTTTTGACCTGCTGCGTCCCGCACGCCGCCAGCAACAGGACTAGACCAACGACCAACGACCAACGACCAACGACCAACGACCAACGACAGAAACACGCATGGCTGAATACACCTCCATAGTTCAGGCTACATTTCGAGATAGCCTGATTCAGTATGGCAGGGTTGGAGGTTATAGTCAAGTTGGGTGGGCACCGTATATACTTGGTACATTTTTGTGAAAAGCCCTCTGCACGCACCCGATACAATCTGGGCTAATGGGGCCTGAAAAGGTTAGCCAAAGCCTACTACCGCTGCTCGGCAACTCCTTTTGTGCCGTTCCCAGCCTACAGGTAGCGGTGGTTCGGAGCGGGGAAGTCGTCTATGCCCAGTCGTTTGGGTATCGCCACATTGACCCCGACCCCAGCCAAAGTCTGCCCGTGAACCATCAGACCCGCTTCCGGGTGGCCTCGATCTCCAAGCTGGTAGTGGCGCTGGGGGCCATGCGGCTGGTGGAGCAGGGAAAGCTCGACCTCGAGGCCGATGTCAGCCAGTACCTGGGCTTTCCCCTGCGCAACCCGGCGTTTCCACAGGCGACCATCCGGGTTCGGCACCTGCTCTCGCATACCTCCTCGTTGCGCGACGGCTCGCGCTACTCCATTCCCAGCCCTTACACCTTGCAGGACTTTTTTCATCCAGAGGGGCGTTTTTTTGAGGGGGGCGCTCACTTCGACCCGGCCCACCCGCCCGGCGGCTACGCCTGCTATGCCAACCTTAATACCGGCGTGCTGGGCACCCTGCTGGAGTGCGCGTCGGGCCAACGCTTCGACCTGTTCATGGAGAACGAGGTGCTGCGCCCCCTGGGCCTGGGGGGTGGCTTCAACCCTAGCCGCCTTTCCCCGGAAGCCCTGGGCAACTTAGCGGTGCTCTACCGCAAGCAAACCGGCGGGGTATGGAACCCGGCTGGCCCCTGGGTGGCGCAGGTGGACGACCACCGCGGGGTGGTTCCTGCGGGCCCCGTCACACCAAACCCTGACCGGCCCGACAATGGCTTTATTACCGTTGATCTAAATACCTACCGGCCTGGAACCAATTCTACCTTCTTCTCGCCGCAAGGGGGCTTGCGGGCCTCGGCCCTCGAGCTGGCCCGGATAGCCCAGCTTTTTTTGCACCAAGGCCGGGTGGGGCCGACCCCGTTCTTGAAGGCGGCAACTTTGCAAAAGATGATGGAAGCCCAATGGATCTTCGAAGGCTCCAACGGCGATTCGATGAACGGCCAGGCCCTAAGCTGGGGGCTGGGGGTCTGGCGTTTTACCAACCAGCCGGGCCAGGACTGCCCGGTGCAGGGCCACCCCCGGCCCTGGTTCGGCCACTTAGGCGATGCCTATGGCCTTCTGAGCGGCCTGCTGTTCGACCTCGAGGCCGCTCACGCGCTGGTGTACATCCTGGGGGGCCAGGGCTGTGACCCCGCCCAGCATAGGGGCCTCTACTCGGCCTACACCCGCTGGGAAGAGCAGGTTTTAAGCGCGCTGTACGGTCTGCTAAGCTAAAGGCAAATGGATGTGCAAAAGGCGTGCATCCCGCCCCCACTGGCCTGGTAAGCCCTGGTCTGCCTGCTTCGACCCTTTGACCAGCCCTGTTTCGACCCCTTCGAGCATTGCCGGGGGTCGGCCCAGCGACTAGCAACTATTAGAGGAATCTATGGCCTATATCCAGCTCAAAACCCCCATCCCTGGCCCCAGAAGCCAGGAACTCCAGGCCCGCCGGGCCGCCGCCGTCTCGAGCGCGCTGGCCCAGGCCAACCCCATCGCGGTTAAGAAAGCCCACGGCGCGCTGGTGGAAGACGTGGACGGCAACACCCTCATCGACCTGGCCGGCGGCATTGGGGCACTGGCCGTAGGGCACACCCCCCAAAGCGTGGTGGAGGCCCTCAAAGCCCAGGCAAACGAGCTCTTGCACATGTGCAGCATCGTGGCCAACTACGAGCCTTATGTGGCGGTCTGTGAGGCCCTGAACCGCATCACCCCTGGCGACTTCCCCAAAAAGACCCTTCTGGCCAACGGCGGGGCCGAGGCGGTGGAAAACGCCGTGAAGTTTGCCCGCCGCTACACCGGACGCCCTGGGATTATCGTCTTCGAGGGGGCCTACCACGGGCGCACCAACCTGACCATGGCCATGACCAGCAAATGGGGCCTGTTCAAGAAGGGCTTTGGCCCCTTTGCCCCCGAGGTCTACCGGCTGCCGGTGCCCAACCTCTACCGCACCCCGCCGGGCATGACCCCCGAGGCGTACGTAGACTGGGCCTGCTGGAACCTGGAAAACGCCCTTACCGCGCACATTGACCCCTCGGCCCTGGCGGCCATCGTGATAGAGCCGGTGATCGGCGAGGGAGGCTTTATCCCGGTGCCGCACAAGTTTTTGCGCAAGATTCGAGAGGTCTGCGACCAGACCGGGGCGGTGATGATCGCCGACGAGATTCAGTCGGGCTCGGGCCGCACCGGAAGGCTCTGGGCCATCGAGCACAGCGGGGTGGTGCCCGACCTGCTCATCAGCGCCAAGAGTCTGGGGGCCGGCCTGCCCATCAGCGCCGTCACTGGCCGGGCTGAGATTCTGGACAGCCCCCATCTGGGCGGGGTAGGCAGCACCTACGGCGGCAACCCGCTGGCCTGCGCGGCGGCCCTCGAGGCCCTGCGAATCCTGACATCGCCGGGCTTCCTCGAGCAGGCCCAACACATCGAGCGGATCATCCGCGAGAGCTTCGCACCCCTGCAAAAAGAAATCCCGGTGCTGGGCGACGTGCGCGGGCTGGGGGCCATGATGGCGCTCGAGTTCGTCAAAGACCCCACAACCAAAGAACCCTGGCAGGAGTTCGCCATGCAAACCATCCAACTGGCCTCCCGCCGCGGGGTGATTCTGATCCGGGCCGGGCTCTACACCAACTGCATCCGCTTCCTGCCCGCCCTCGACATCCCCGAGGCCATGCTGCGCGAGGCCCTGGGGGTGGTGGCCGGGGCCATCCGCGAGACCTACCAGACCCTGGCGGTGGGGGCCTGAGCCCAGCATGAACTGGCCCCTGGCCATCCGGCAGGCCCACGCCCGCCTGCGGCCCTACCTGCGCGAGACGCCGCTGGAGCTTTCGCCGGCCCTCTCGCACATCACTGGGGCCGAGGTGCACTTGAAGCTGGAAAACCTTCAGCCCACCGGAAGCTTCAAGGTGCGGGGGGCCCTGAACAAGCTGCTCTCGCTATCCCCCCAGCAATTGCAACAAGGCGTGGTAGCGGCCAGCAGCGGCAACCACGGGGCGGGGGTGGCCTTTGGTCTGGCCAAGCTGGGCGCGCGGGGCCTGGTCTTTGTGCCGGAGGGGGCCAGCCCCACCAAGCTCGAGGCCATTCGGCACTATGGCGCAGAGGTGCGGATTTTCGGTAACAGCGGCGACGACACCGAGGTATATGCTCGGGCCTACGCGGCCCAACACGGCCTGACCTACATCTCGCCCTACAACGACCCCGAGGTGATCGCCGGGCAGGGCAGCATCGGGCTGGAAATCGCCCAGCAGCTACCCCAGCCCCCCCAGGCCGTTTTCGTGACGGTGGGGGGCGGGGGGATGATCTCCGGCATCGCCGCGTACCTTAAGTCGCTCAGCCCAGCAACCCAGATAATCGGCTGCCAGCCGGCAAACGACGCGGCCATGTGGGCCTCGGTGCAGGCAGGGCGCATCGTGTTCATCCAGGCCCAGCCCACCCTCTCGGACGGCAGCGCGGGGGGCCTCGAGGCCAACACCATCACCTTCGAGCTGTGCCGAACCCTGGTGGACGACTGGGTTACGGTAAGCGAGGAAGAAATCAAGGCCGCCATGCGGCTTTTTATCGAGACCCAGCACCAGCTTCTGGAAGGGGCCGCCGGGGTGGCCCTGGCCGCTTTGCTCAAAAGGGCCGCGCGCTACCGGGGGCAGCGGGTGGTGGTGGTGATCTGCGGGGCCAACATCGGGCTATCGGCCCTGCAAACGGTGCTGTGTTAGTTGCGCGGGCACACACCCAAACGGTATCTTGACGAAAAAAAGGAGCCAACCATGCGAACGATTCTTGCCCTTGTGGTAGCCATGTCCCTGGCCTGGGCCCAGAACCAGACCCTCCAGCTTTACACCTGGACCGACTACATTGACCCCAGCATCGTCAGGGACTTCGAACAGGCCACCGGCATCAAGGTGCGCATCACCTACTACGAATCCAACGAGGAGATGCAGGCCAAACTCCAGGCCGGGGGCGTGAGCCAGTTCGATCTGGTGGTGCCCTCGGATTTTATTGTGCCGGTGCTGATTAACCTAAAGCTGCTGCAACCCCTAGACAAGAGCAAAATCCCCAACCTGAAAAACCTCGACCCCAAGTTTGCCAATCCGCCCTACGACCCCGGAAACCGCTACACCGTGGGCTATTTGTGGGGCACGGTGGGCCTGATGTACCGCACCGATATCTTCAAAACCCCGCCTGCCTCCTGGAGCGTGCTCTTCGATCCCAAGCAGCAGAAAGGGCCCTTTACCCTGATGGACTCCCCGCGCGAGATGCTGGGCATTGGCCAGCGCTACCTGGGCCTCTCGGTCAACAACACCGACCCCGCCCAGATTCGCCGGGTGATAAACACCCTTCTAACAGCCAAACAAAGCCGCAACTTCAAGGGCTTCCAGGGTGGGGTCTCGGCCACCAAGCTGCTCCTGGCCAACCAGATTGTGGCGGCGGTGGTCTACAACCAGGACGCCCTGCGCACCGCCGAGGGCAACCCCCGCTACGGCTTCACCATCCCCCGCGAGGGCAGCACCCTGTTTATTGACAGCATGGCCATCCCGGCCAAGGCCCCCAACCCCGAGGCCGCGCACAGGTTTATCAACTTTATTCTGGACGCCAAGATTGGGGCCCGCCTGGCCGAGTACCAGCAGTCGGCCACCCCCAATGCCGCGGCCAAGAAGCTCTTGGAGCCCGAGATGCTCAAGAACCCCGCCATCTGGCCCACCGAGGCGCAGATGAGGGTGCTCGAGTTCATCCTCGATCAGGGCAGCAACAACCGCGTGCTGGACGAAGCCTGGACACGGGTCAAAAGCCGCTAGCCCAAAAATATGATTGAACTCCTCCAAAGCCCCGATAAGCGCTTTGCCGTGGTGCAGTCCGAGCCCTGGATGGCCGAGGCCCTCGAGGCCATCCAGCAGGCATCTTTCCCGTCACTGGCCAAAGACCAACTCATTACTGCCGAGCATTACCGAGCCCATATGCAGGTCTTCCCCGAAGGCCAGCACGCCGTGATCGAACGCTCGAGCGGCAAGGTGGCGGCCTGCTCCACCGACCTCTGCACCCAGGTAGACTTTAGCCACTTCCAGCACCGCTACCTCGAGGCCGTGGGCGGCAACTGGCTCACCACCCACAACCCCACCGGCGACTGGCTTTACGGCGCCGACATCGGCGTCCACCCCGAGTACCGCGGCCTGGGCCTCTCCACCCTGCTCTACACCGCCCGGCAAAACCTGGTGCGCCGCCTGGGCCTCGAGGGCCACGTGGCCGGGGCCATGCCCAAGGGCTACGCCCCCTACCAGCGCGACCTGGCCATCGAGCAGTACGTGCAAAAAGTGGTGCGCGGCGAGATGTTCGACCCGGTGCTCTCGGTACAGCTCAAGCGGGGCTACTGTGTGTGGGGCATTATGCCGGATTACCTCGACGACCCCAGTTGTGGCAACTACGGGGTGTTTATCGTGTGGCGGAATCCGGAGCGGTTGCTATGATAAGGCAAAGATGAAATGAATTCATGGCACACAAACTCCCTAACTTCCAATCTGGTTCGCCTCATCAAACTCGGTTCGTTCACAATTGATATTCGGTTAAACACAGTTTGGTTCATCTTTTAGGAAGCGAACATGCTATCAAAAGAACAAACCCTGGCCTTGCTCAAGCAAAACCGTGCCCATCTCTCCGACGTTTATGGGGTACAACGGATTGGTGTGTTTGGGTCTTTTGCCAGAGGACAACCCACGGACGAAAGTGATGTGGATTTGGTCGTGGAGTTTGAGCGACCCATTGGCTTTAGGTTCGTTGAGCTGGCCGAGTATCTCGAGGGATTATTAGGTCGCCAGGTGGATATACTCACGCCGGCAGGCATACAGGGGATTAGGGTAGCCCCCATCGCCAAGGACATTGCTGGGAGCATCGAGTATGTCTGAGTGAGCGGATCGTGAATTACTGAGCGACATTCAAGAGGCCGCTCGCAGAATGATGTCTTATACCGCGGGGATGACCTACGAAGCATTCTTGGCCGATGATACGCATTTCGGTAGTGTCGTTCACTTTGACAAGCCTAAACGATACTACCGAAATGCTTTTCTACTCCCTTCGGTCGGCTTGAATCCTTCACCTCTGACTGCGTCCAACGGTGAAGGATTCAAGCGGAAACGGTATGAGAAGACCCAGGATGCAGTTATACGCAATCTTGAGGTTGTTGGCGAAGCAACCAAGAAGCTATCCGCTACGCTGAGGGCAAAATATCCCGTATTCCCTGGAAGAGCATGGCCGGTGTTCGAGACCGATTGATTCACCATTATTTTGGGGTGAACCTAGACATCGTATGGGCGATAGTTACCGTCGAACTGCCCAAGGTTGCTTTGCGATTGGAGAAAATCCTGGAACAAGAGGGTAACTAGCCAACACATGCAACATACCACTGTTTCACGACTGCGGCTGATCCGTATAGATAAACTCGAGCCCCCAAAGCCATACAATAACCCCATGCCCCAGCACCTCCTGTTTGGCGGTAACATCCTCTCCCCTACCCTTGAAGGGTCAGGCTACGTTCTAAAGCCCCTCGAGGCCCTCCTTGTCCGCGATGACAAGATCGCCGCAGTGGGCCGGCTAGCGGAGGTGGAAAACCTGGCCAATCCCGACACCAAGCGGATTAATCTGGAAGGCCGCACCCTGCTGCCGGGCTTCAACGACGCGCATGTCCACATCTGGAAGGTGGGGCAGCTCCGCACCACCCTGCTCGACCTGCGGGGGGTGCCCAGTCTGGAAGAGCTCTACCGCCTTGTGGAGGCGCGGGCCAAGATGCTAAAGCCCGGTGAGTGGCTGTGGGGGCGCGGCTGGAACGAGGCCCTGCTGGCCGAGAGGGCCATGCCCGATAAGGCCGCGCTGGATCGGCTGGCCCCGCACAACCCGGTGCTGCTCACCCGCACCTGCGCCCACATCCACGCGGTGAATTCCCAGGCCCTACAGCGCGCTGGTATCACCCCCCAAACCCACGTGCCCGGCGGCGAAATCGAATTTGAGCGGGGCCTGCTCTACGAGACCGCCTACGGCCTGGTGTTCAAGGCCATGGGCGAGCCCAGCCAGGCCCAGTACGAGCAGTGGATCAAGGCGGGCCTGGAATACCTGCAGAGCCTGGGCATCACCAGCGCCACCGACCCCGCCGTAGACCCCCCGCTCTACGCGGCCTACCGGGCCCTGGAGGCCCGCGGCGAGCTGCCCATCCGGGTTAATCTGCTCTACATCCGCCGCCCAGACGGGGGCAGCGAGACCTTCCCGCTGCCCGAGAAGCACCGTTCGGACTGGCTGCGCTGCGACTCGGTCAAGTTTTTTGCCGATGGGGGCCTCTCGGGGGCCACGGCGGCCATCTCGCAGCCCTATAAAACCCTCGAGCCCCCCCAGTACGGCATCCTGCGCTTTGCGGAAGAAGAGCTGCTCGAGCTGGCCCTGGAAGCCCACCGCGCGGGTTTTCGCATCGGCACCCATGCCATTGGCGACCGGGCGCTGGATCAGGTTTTGCGGGTCTACGAGCGGCTGTACCAGGAAGCGCCCGGCCCGCGCCACCGCATCGAGCACTTCGGGCTGGCCGGCCCCGAGCACCTGCACAAGGCCCGTCAGCTGGGGATTATTGCCGTACCCCAGCCCATCTTCCTGCGCGAGCTGCGGGCCAACTACCTGCGCTACGTGCCCGAGGCCTGGCTGGCGCGCTGCTTCAACCTGCGGGCCATGTTCGAGGCAGGCCTCACGGTGGCCTTCAGTTCGGATGGGCCGGTGGTACAGCAGGTGGAGCCGCTCAAGGGCCTGCAAGCCGCCCTGCGGGAGCCTCTGGTGGAGGGTAACGAGGTGACCCTCGAGCAAGCCCTCTGGGCCTACACCGTGGGCGGGGCCGTAGCCCAGGGCGACGGGGCCCACCGGGGGCGTCTGGAGGTGGGCCAGTGGGCCGATCTGGTGGTGCTCGAGGGCAACCTGCGCGACCCCTATAGCCTGCGCATCTACCAGACGGTGGTGGGCGGAGAGGTGAGTCCATGACCATCCGCCCATTGCACCCCGCCGACCTACCCGCCTACTTCGCCCTCCGTACGGCCCTGTGGCCCGACAGCGCAGCCGACTTCGAGCTCGAGGTAAGCAAAATCCTGAACCACCCTCACCTCACCAGCTTTGTGGCCGAGCAAAACGGGCAGCTTATCGGTTTTGTGGAGGTTTCGCTCCGAGACTATGCCGAGGGCTGCGAGAGCAGCCCGGTGGGCTACCTGGAAGGCTGGTATGTTGCGCCAAAGCACCGTAAAACCGGCATCGGGCGCCGGCTGGTGCAGGCTGCCGAGGACTGGGCCCGGGCAAAAGGCTGTAGCGAGATGGCCTCCGACAGCGAGCTATCCAACACCCAGAGCCACCAGGCCCACGCGCGTCTGGGCTACCAGGAAGTAGAGCGCATCGTCTGTTTTCGCAAATCTCTATGAAGGAGAGGTGCCATGCGCCATACCGCAACCATAGACCGCAGCAAAGTTCGGGCCCTGATGCAAGCCGAGCAGCAGCACTTTGCCGAGCAGCACCCGCGTTCGCAGGCACACTACCAGCGCGCCAAAAACTCCCTCCTCGCGGGCGTGCCTATGCACTGGATGACCCGCTGGCCGGGGGGCTTCCCCATCTTTGTGGCTGAGGCCAGGGGTGCTACTTTCCGCGATGTGGACGGGCACGAATACATTGACCTCTGCCTGGGCGACACCGGGGCCATGACCGGCCACGCCCCTGCCGCCGCGCTACCGGCCATTGCCGAACAGCTCCACAAGGGCATCACCACCATGCTGCCCAGCGAAAACGCCCTCTGGGTGGCCGAGGAGTTGCAGCGCCGCTTTGGCCTGAAGTACTGGCAGTTTGCCCTCTCGGCCACCGACGCCAACCGCTTTGCCCTCCGGCTGGCGCGGGCCATCACCGCCCGGCCCAGGGTGCTGGTCTTCCACGGCTGCTACCACGGCACCGTGGACGAGGCTTATGCCTGGCTGGTAGAGGGCAAGCCCGCTAGCCGTCCCGGCAACATCGGGCCGCAGGTAGACCCCACCCTCACCAGCAAGGTGGTGGAATGGAACGACCCGGAGGCCCTGGAAGAGGCCCTGCGCCCCGGCGACGTGGCGGCGGTGCTGGCCGAGCCGGTGATGACCAACGTGGGCATCGTGCAGCCCGCCCCCGGCTTTCATCAGGCCCTGCGCGAGCTCACCCGCCGCTACGGTACGCTTTTGATCCTGGACGAGACCCACACCCTCTCGGCGGGGCCGGGCGGCTATACCCGCGCGCACGGCCTCGAGCCCGACATGCTTACGGTGGGCAAGCCCCTGGGCAGCGGCATTCCCAGCGCCGCCTACGGATTTAGCGAGGAAGTGGGCCGGCGGGCCCAGGCGGTCATCCAGCCCCCCTATGCCGATACTGGCGGAAT
>NZ_JBBINI010000013.1:0-92252 GCF_037443965.1 Meiothermus sp. | reverse complement strand
GGCCCGGTCGTTTGCAGGTTTCCTGGCGCGGGTGAACCTGATTCTGCTGGTGCACAACCTCATCCGCAGCCGTCTTCTGCTCAGGATGGCGGGGGTGGAAGGGTAGACTGCAGGTAGCACACGAAGGGATTATTCACGAATACTTTTTATCGTGAAAAATAACACTAATAACTCATGGAAGTGAGGCTTTTTCATGTTAGGTTCTTCGAGAGGGTCTGTATGCGCCGTTTTGCTTTTTTTGCGTTTCTAGTATTGGGCAGCCTGCTGGCCCTGGCACAGGTCACGCCCGAAGCTGCGCAGTTGCTCGAGCGTGCCCGCAGCGTGCTGGGCGGTGCGGCCCTGACAAACCTCAAGACCTACCGCGAGGTGACCACCAACATCTACTACACCGCCGATGGCAAGGAGGAAAGCCGCATCGTGACGTTGTTGCTGGTTGATTTTGTCAATAGCCGGGTGCGGTTGGAGATATACGACCCCCAAAGCTTGAACAATGCCAACCCCATCCCGCTGGCTTTGCAGCAGTACAGCCCCCAGGAGAGCTTCTTCTGGAGCCGCGAGACCTCCTTGCGCCCCTTGCCCGCCAGAGAGCGCGAGTTGCTGCGCTCGAGCCTCTATACCGGCTGGCTCGGCCTCAAATATGGCAGCAGCAACCGGGAGAGGGCCAGTGTAACGCAGGGCAGCTTGCGCAACCAAGCAGGTCGGTTGCTTACGGTCAGTACCCAGGGCTGGGTCAGCACCTACTTGTTTGGCAGCGATGGCTTATTGCGGGGCGAGCGCCTCATCATCACCGGGGTAGGGGAGAGCATAACCTTTTTTGATAACTTCCAGACGGTCGAAGGTATACGCGTTCCGCAGAAGTGGGAAAACTACGTGGACGGGGTGCTGGCTGCGCGGGGTGAGGTGATGGAAGTGGAGTTCAACCTAACCTTTACCGAGGCCGACTTCTTCAAGCCTACCCGTTAGTGATGCCTGCTTCCTCATAAGGCCTTCCCGGTTCTTAATACCGCATTCAAAAGACTCCAAGAGACCGTTTTTTGAGTCCCGGAGGACGCTTCTTGCTACACCCAATGAAGAAAGCGATTCCTGTCCTCCTCGGTATTCAACGCTGCGCCAGCAGTTCCTACAAAATGCAGTGGTGGGCATAGAAATACAGGGCAAAAGGGGACGACCATGAGCCGTCCCCTGCCAGTAACACCGGTCTAGGGCAGGAAAGCCATGGGGTTGCGGGCCGCGCCGCCCACGCGCACTTCAAAGTGGAGGTGGGGGCCGGTGCTCCATCCCGTCGAACCCACATACCCGATCAGCTCGCCTCGAGCGACCCACTGACCAGGGCGCACCGCGATGCGCGACATGTGGCCGTACAGGGTCTCTTGCGCCCCTCCGTGGTCCAGAATCACGTGCAAACCGTATCCAAACCGGCTCCAGCCCGCGGTTTCTACCTGCCCAGCCCTGGCCGCATAGATGGGAGTACCGGCTGGTGCAGCGAGGTCAATGCCGGTATGGAAGCGCTGGAATACCCCTCGGCGGCCAAAGTAGGTGGTGATGGTGAAGCTCGACATCGGCCAGCGATACCCGGCTGCCGCAACCACCGCGTTGGCGCGGCGAAGGCGGGGTTGGCTTTGAACCTGTTGCTGCTGGCGGGCTCGAGCCTGCTGCTCGAGGCGTCGCTGCTCTTCGAGCTGCTTGCGGCGGGCCTCTTCGCGCTGGCGGCGTTCTTCGGCCAGACGGCGCTCTTCTTCCTCGCGGGCTTTGCGCTCCGCTTCGCGGATCTGCAGGAGGCGGCCGTAGGTGGTTTTGGCCTGTACCCCTGGCAAAAGTACCAGATCGCCCGCCTGCACATCGGTCGGCGAGTTCAGGTCGTTGGCTTTGGCTAGCTCGGTCACGGAAAGCCCAAAACGGCTGGCTAAGTCTTGGATGGTTTCGCCCTGCTTAAGACGCACCAGCAGGCCCGGCTCTCCAGTAGGGATGTACAGCGTGGAACCTACCTCGAGGCGATCCAGACTGGGCAGGCCTGGGTTGGCCGAGACCAGTCCCAGCACCGTCAGGTCAAAGCGGTTGGCGACCGACTGGACGGTGTCACCGCGACGCACAATGTAGGTACGAACCCCTGGGGGTAAGCGGGCTTCGTCGTTGGCTTCTTCGACCAAGGGGATTCTCAAGACCTGTCCAGGACGAATCGCAACGCCCTCGAGGCCGCTGCTGTACATGATGGCCCTGGCATCTACCCGATACCGACGCGCGATCTGGCTCAGGGTATCGCCAGGCTGTACGGTGTACATCACCCAACCTTTGCGGGCCGGAGAGTCCACCGCAATCTCGGTTCCTGGCAGGTTTGCCTGGGCCAGCCCCATCGGTAAACCGAGGATGCCCGTCGCCAACACACTGCTCAAGAGTTCGGTTATGGCCAAAGTCAACCTCCAACACTGCACTTTACCGCGAAGGAGGGGCTCGAAAGCAACCGCTCCCCTTTTGGAACCATGGATACAGCAGGTCTAAAACCCACGCATCTTGTGTTCCTAGAGACTACCGCAGGGAGTATACCTATTTTCCCCCCAAAGTTGCAAGGAACTCCTTGTTGGTTTTGGTGCGGGACAGACGTCCCAGCAGCATTTCCATGGCCTCGGCGGGGTCCATATCGGCCAGCACCTTGCGCAGCAGCCACATTTTTTGAATTACTTCCTCACCCAACAGTAGCTCCTCGCGCCTCGTGCCCGATTTGAGGATGTCAATGGCCGGGAAGATGCGGCGTTCTTCCAGACGGCGCGAGAGGTGCAGTTCCATGTTGCCTGTGCCCTTGAACTCCTCGAAGATCACATCGTCCATCCGACTGCCGGTCTCGACCAGGGCCGTCGCCAATATGGTCAGTGAACCCCCGCCCCGAATGTTGCGGGCTGCCCCCAGGAAACGCTTGGGGAAGTGTAGGGCTGCCGAGTCCAGACCCCCGGACAGTGTGCGCCCGGTTGGGGGCGTAACCAGGTTGTTGGCCCTGGCCAGGCGGGTGATGGAGTCCAGCAAAATCAGGACGTGCCCACCTTCCTCGACAATCCGGCGGCTGCGCTCGTGCACAAATTCAGCTACTCGGATATGGTTTTGGGGGGGTTCGTCGAAGGTCGAAGCGATCACATCGGCCCCGTCAACCGACTCGCGGAAATCGGTGACCTCTTCGGGGCGTTCGTCAATTAACAGCACAATCACCTTAACGTCCGGCTCGTTGCGCAAAACCGCCCGGGCCACTTTTTTCAGGAGGGTGGTCTTACCCGCTTTGGGCGGGGCCACAATCAGGCCCCGCTGGCCGCGTCCTATGGGGGCCAGCAGGTCTATGACCCGGTTGGAAGACTCCTCGCCGGTGGTCTCGAGGATCAATTGCCTGTCAGGGAACTGGGGTATCAGGTCGTCAAATTTGGGGCGTTTAGCCGCTGCCTCGGGGTCGAGGTTGTTGACCGCTTCCACTTTCATCAGGGTGCCGTAGCGCTCGTTTTCACGAGCGACCCGGGCCTTGCCCACCACGTAGTCGCCGGTGCGCAACTGGTACTGCTTAATCAGACCGGCTGAGACAATTACCGTACGGGACTCCATGGTGTAGAGGCTTTCCTGCAAGAAGCCATAGCCGTCTTGGCTGATCTCCAGGTACCCCTTGGCAATGACCAGGCCTTCCTCGGTAGCTTCCTGCGAAAGCAACAGCATCACCAACTCGTCTTTGGAAAGCTTCTTGTAATTGGGAATGCCCGCCTCGGCGGCCAGCAGATGCAGTTCGGGCAGGATGCGGCTCGAGAGTTCATGGTAGCTCAAAGGCACATTGCTCTCGGCCTTGCGACGGATTTTTTTGCCGGTTCGGGTCACGGTGACCTGGGCTTCGGCGTTGGGGTCGGCGGTACTTGATTTCGGCATTACTCTTACTCCAGTTTCATTAAACAAAAAACTTATGGTACAGCTACACCTTTGCGCTTGCTTTGGCCCAGTCTTCCAAGAAGGCCTTCAGGCCCAAGTCGGTAAGGGGATGCTTGATGAGTTGCTGGAAAACCTTGGCGGGCATGGTAGCAATGTCGGCCCCAAGCATGGCCGCTTGGGTGACATGGCGGGGATGGCGAATCGAAGCTGCTAGAATCCGGGTGCTAAGGTTTTGTACTTGAAAAAGTTCGGCAATTTCGCGGATCAAATCCATGCCTTCCCAGGAGATATCATCAATGCGTCCCAAAAAGGGCGAGACACACCAGGCTCCCGCTTTGGCGCACAATAGGGCCTGGTTGGCCGAAAAAACCAGGGTCATGTTGATGCGAATGCCTTCGCTCGAGAGGATTTTGCAAGCCTTGAGCCCATCAATGGTGGTGGGAAGCTTGACCACTACATGCTCATCAATTGCCGCTAAGCGACGCCCTTCGGCTACCATCTCTGCCGCAACGGTGGAAACCACTTCGGCTGAGACCGGGCCCTGGACGATCTCACATATTTCTTTGATGGTAGGCTCGTGGGGACGGCCCGATTTCGCAATCAAGGAGGGATTGGTAGTGACCCCCGCCAGCACGCCCCAGGCAGCGATTTCCCTGATCTCGTTTACTTCAGCAGTATCCAGGTACAAGTCCATACCGTATTCACTCCTTCCCGCGTCTTGGACACTTTATGCGGATTTTTCCAGGCGAGTATATCGCCCACTCAGGATGAGAAACAAGCGATTTATTGTTGACGCGGGGTTAGCAGCTTGCTACCATTCAGGTTAGCCGGTTGCCAGCAGCGTAGTATTGCACATGCCGCAGCCGGTGTAAAGAGCACGCGGGACGAGTACGTTATCCAGCGTCCAAGAAGCGAGCCTGGGAGGGTGCAAGCCAGGCGGCAACCGGATAGCCGAATATCACCCCGACAGTTTTGGGAAGAAACAGCGAACCGCTGCGTAGACCCCAACGGGTGCGCCCGAGACAGCGTTCAGAGTGCCTGAGGTGCGCTAGAAGCTGAGAGCTTCAGCCCAAATCAGGAAGTGCGGTGGTAACGCGGGAAAACTCAGCTTCGAGTCTCTCGTCCGCACCTGAGGAACCCCAAGGTTACAGGTCGGACGTTTTTCTTGTTCCCTAAAGTGACCATGAACCACGCGGTGCTCCTCAGAAAGGAACCGATAATGGTGGAGGAAAAGAAGCTTTTCAACGAGGTGACCGAGACCAATTTTCCCAAGTTGGAAGAGGCCGTGCTGGCTTTCTGGCGCGAGAATGGTATTTTCGCCAAATCGGATCAGAAGCCTGCGCCCAGCGGGGAGTTTGTGTTTTATGAAGGCCCCCCCACCGCCAACGGGAAACCGGCCATGCACCATGTGCTGGCCCGCAGCTTCAAGGACATCTTTCCCCGCTATAAAACCATGCAGGGCTACCATGTCACCCGTAAAGGGGGCTGGGACACCCATGGGCTGCCGGTTGAAATTGCCGTGGAGAAGAAGCTGGGCGTGCTGGGCCGCAAGACCCTGAACCGCGAAGAGATCGCCGAGTTCACCCGCCAGTGCCGGGAGTGGGTTTTCGCCAATATCGAAGACTGGAACTACTTCACCGAGCGCATGGGCATGTGGGTGGACCTCGAGAACGCCTACGTGACCTACCACAATAGCTACATCGAGTCGGTATGGAACCTGCTCAAGCGAATGTGGGACCGAGGCATGGTGGTGCAAGACTACAAAGTGGTTCCTTTGTCCCCGCGCATCTCTTCCACCCTATCGCAAAACGAGATTGCCGATGGTTATCGGGAAGTGGACGACCCCAGCGTGTATGTGCGCTTCCCCTTGAAGCCCCAGACCACCCCGCCCGCCGTACGGGAAAAACTCCAGGCCCAGGGGGTGAGCCCTGAGAACCTAGAAAACCTGGCCATCCTGGTCTGGACCACCACCCCCTGGACGCTGCCCTCCAACACCATGGCCGCCGTGAACCCAACAATGGACTACGCCGTGGTCAGGTCGCCCTCGGTGGGCCACCTGATTTTTGCTGCCGAGGCGGTGGAGCGGCTCAAAGAGCTGCACAAGGAGGAGCTCGAGGTGGTGGCCCACCTCAAAGGCTCGGATATGGAGTGGTGGGAGTACACCCCTCCCTTCCCCGAGGTGTGCGTCGAGCTGGGCGTGGTACAGCAGCAAGGGGAAAAGCGCCCCGATGGCCGACCGGTTATGCACTTTGTGGCCCTAGCCGACTTCGTGAGCGCCGAGGACGGCTCGGGGGTTGCACACGAGGCCCCCGTGTATGGGGCAGAGGACCTCGAGCTCTCGCGCCGGTACGGCACGCCGCTCCTATTTGGCACCAACGAGTATGGCGTAATGCAGGTCACGAATGAGCGTGGCAAGTTTTTCAAGGATGCCGACAAGGGATTGGTTCGCATCATGAAGGAACGGGGGGTCATGTACCACGCGGGGCAAATTCGACACCGCTACCCCTTCCACGACCGTACCGGCGACCCCATTTTGTACTTTGCCAAGCCGAGCTGGTATGTCAAAACCTCCAATTTCCGCCAGCAGCTCTGGGAGAACAACGAGAAGATCAACTGGATTCCTGAGCACATCAAACACGGGCGGTTCGGCAACTGGCTCAAGGACAATGTAGACTGGGCCATCAGCCGCGAGCGCTACTGGGGTACGCCGCTGCCCTTCTGGGTCTCAGAGGACGGATCGGAGCAAATTTGCGTAGGCAGTGTTCGGGAACTATCGGCGCTGGTCGGGCGCGATCTGTCGGATCTCGACCTGCACCGTCCCTATGTAGACGAGATTACCTTCGTTCGAAACGGCAAAACTTTCCGCCGGGTTCCGGAGGTGTTGGACGTATGGTTCGATTCGGGGGCCATGCCCTACGCGCAGTGGCACTTGTTGCTCGACGAAGCGGGCCAACCCTTGTCCGGAAACGAAGAGAACCATCGGCTTTGGCAACGCCACTTTCCTGCCGATTACATCTGCGAGGCCATTGACCAGACCCGGGGCTGGTTCTATTCACTGCACGCCATCTCCACGCTGCTGTATGACCAACCCTGCTTCAAGAACGTGATCTGTCTGGGCCACCTGGTAGACGAAAAGGGCCACAAGATGTCCAAGAGCAAGGGCAATGTGGTGGAGCCTCTGCCCATGTTCGACAAGTATGGAGCGGATGCGGTGCGCTGGTACTTGTTTACCGGATCCGACCCCGGCGACCAGAAGCGCTTCTCCGAGCGGCTGGTGCAGGAAGCTCAGCGGGGCTTTCTGGGCACGTTGTGGAACGTATACAGCTTCTTTGTGCTGTACGCCAACCTAGACAAGCCCGACTTACACAACCGGCCGCCCGTGAAGGCCCGACCGGAGATGGATCGGTGGCTGGTGGCCCGCAAGCAGCAGCTGATCGAGCGGGTGACGGCTGCAATGGATGTGTATGATGCCAGAGGAGCTGGGAAGGAACTCGAGCAGTTTGTCGAAGAGCTGTCCAACTGGTACGTGCGGCGCAACCGCCGCCGCTTTTGGAAAAACGACGATTCCACCGACCGTGAGGCGGCCTATGCTACCCTCTGGGAAGCCCTGGTGGTGGTAGCGCAGTTGGCGGCCCCCTTTACTCCATTTGTGGCCGAGGCTTTGTGGCAAAACCTGTCGCGCTCGGTCAGGCCCGACGCACCCGAGTCGGTGCACCTTTCCGACTGGCCCAAAGCCGACCCCGACCTTACGGACGAGACCCTCCTAACCCAGATGGGTGCGGTGGTCAAGGTGGTCGGGCTAGCACGGAGCGCCCGGGCCATCAGCGGCGTTAAAACCCGCATCCCCTTGCCCAAGGTGCTGGTGACGGCCCCCTCCGAGGCCGAGTTAGCGGGACTGCGCCATTTCGCCGACGAAATTGCCGAGGAGCTCAACGTCAAGCAGGTTGAGGCGCTAAGCCTGGGTGAGGAGCTGCTAACCTACCGGGTGCTGCCGAACCTGCCGGTGCTGGGTAAGAAATACGGTAAGCAGGTTCCTGCGATTCGAGCTGCACTGGCCGAGCTCGATAGCAAGATGGTAGCCCAAACCATCAAAGCCGGGCGCAACGTGAACCTCGAGGTGGGCAACCTGGATGGTACAAGTATCAGTCTATCGCCGGAGGAACTGCTCCTGGAGGCCCTCTCACCCGAAGGCTACTCGGCCCAGGAGCAGGACGGCTATCTGGCCGCCCTCGAGGTCAAGCTCGACCAGCAGTTGCTCCTCGAAGGGCTCAACCGCGACCTGATTCGATTGGTGCAGCAAGCCCGCAAAGAGATGGATCTGAACGTCTCGGACCGCATCTACCTGACCTATGCTGCCCAGGGCAAGTATGCCGAGGCCCTGGAACAGTTTGGCTCGAGGCTGCAGGAGGAGACCCTGGCCCTTTCGCTGGTGCCACAAGAACCCGAGGGCTTTATCACCGAACTATCCGACGAGGAGGGGCAGGTTCGGTTTGGTATTCGGAAAGCTTGATGGGCTTGGTATTTGCCAGCTTTATCGCTAGAGGTAGGCCAGGCTGTGAGCCAGACCCCTAGGAGCTTGTGCGAAAAAGTCGTATGCTAGCCTTTTGGAGGGAGCTATGGAAAAAGGAACTTTGCGGGTCAAAACTGGATTCGCTGAGATGTTCAAAGGCGGCGTGATCATGGATGTGGTCAATGCCCAGCAAGCCGAAATTGCCCAGGAGGCGGGTGCCGTAGCGGTAATGGCCCTCGAGCGCGTGCCCGCCGACATACGCGTGCAAGGGGGTGTGGCCCGGATGTCCGATCCCAAGCTGATCAAGGAGATTATTGGGGCGGTCTCGATTCCAGTGATGGCCAAGTGCCGCATCGGCCACATTGTGGAAGCCCAAATTCTCCAGGCTCTAGGGGTAGATTTCATAGACGAGTCGGAGGTGCTGACCCCCGCGGACGAATCGTTCCACATTGACAAGCATGCCTTTACGGTGCCGTTTGTATGTGGTGCCACCGACATTGGGGAAGCCCTGCGGCGCATCGGGGAGGGGGCGGCCATGATTCGCACCAAGGGCGAGGCTGGAACGGGCAATGTGGTGGAGGCGGTTCGCCACGCCCGCAGCGTGCTAGGGGCGGTTCGCCAAATCCAGGCGCTTCCCCGCGAGGAGCTCATGACCTACGCCAAGAACCACGGGGCTCCTTATGAGCTGGTGCTATGGGTGCACGAAAACGGCAGACTACCGGTGGTGAACTTTGCCGCCGGTGGGGTGGCCACCCCTGCCGATGCAGCTTTGATGATGAAACTCGGTATGGATGGGGTGTTTGTGGGTTCGGGCATCTTCAAGTCGGGCGACCCACGCAAGCGGGCCAAGGCCATTGTGCGGGCTGTAACGCACTACAACGACCCCCAGGTGCTGGCCGAGGTTTCCGAAGACCTGGGCGAAGCCATGGTGGGTATCAACCTGGACTTTCTGTCCGAAGAAGAAAAGCTGGCGAAGCGCGGCTGGTAGGCTACGTATACCAATCTGGTGGACGGCCCTCGACTGTCCCCGTTCTACACTCATAAGAAGTTCTTTTGAGTTATTCCCTTAATATCCCCCGGCCACCAGTGGAATAGGGTGTAGCTCTGGGTAAGCGCTGGCTGGGTTAAGTGGTGTTGTAGTCGGAGTTCCAACCGGGGGCGGCGCTGACGTTGGGCCAGTTGCATGGCTCCGCTTTAGTGGAAAGAGTATTAAAGATTTCTTATCAGACGTGCTTCTAGCCTGTGAGGCACGTCTGCTTTTGACCCGATCTAGGCGGTATGGGTGGACTTCACAATAAGGCCCACCAAATTTCGGAGCTTCTACCAAAAACACGAAGTTGCCCTAACCCAGACCTAAGAAAGCTTGTAGGACTTCAAAATTTCTGCTGTGTAACGGGAAGGTTACTCAGCGACTGTGTGAAGCTGGTATCAAGACCAAACCCCTGTTCCGCTTGCCCGGTGGCAGGGGTTTTTTGAACCGGGTTTAGTTTACGGGTATGTTACACAAAACGTAACACAAGCAGGTATAATTGTAACGCTATGCAAGCAGAAAGCCTTGGAGTGGTTCTTTTTAGTGTCACGGCACTTTTGGTATGGGTACTGGCATGGCTGGTGCCTTTCCTCAACCGCCGCCGCCAGGAACGTGAGCTGCGAATCCTTGGCAAGATGCAGCGGTTTGCCCTCAAGCACAACACGTTTGTGCGCAACCACCAAGGGCTGCGTTACGTAGTGGTCTTGGGCAGGCAAGGCTTCTATTACATGCTGGCGGGGCAGTTTGTGTCGCGCGAACGGCTTTTGAAAATTTTGGGTGAGGAGAACGAAAAGCATCTACTAAAAGCCGAGAGCGAGGAAAGTCGCCACGGCCCTACCCTGACGCTGGTCACATTGCCGGCTTAGCAACCACCCACTGCTTGAGGCTAGGGTGAACCTAGTCTTTCTCTATACTGGTCTGATGATTGTCTAGATTTGCTATAGGATTGTGCACGTGAAAATCGGTGTGATGGCTATTCAAGGCGATTTCCGCGAGCACAAGCAGATGCTTCAGTCCCTTGGGGTGGAAGTCGTAGAGGTGAGGCTGCCCAAACACTTGGAAGGACTGGCCGGGCTGATTGTGCCGGGAGGGGAGTCCACTACCATTGGCATGCTGGCGCGGGAGTACGGCCTCGAGCGCGCAGTGCGGGAGCGCGTGCAAGAAGGCTCCTTAGCCCTGTGGGGAACGTGCGCGGGGGCGATCTGGTTGGCCAAAGAGATCCCGCAGTACCCCGACCAGCCCCGTTTGGGCATCTTGGATATTGCGGTAGAGCGCAATGCCTATGGGCGTCAGGTGGATAGTTTTGAAGAAGACTTGCACATAAAGGGTCTGGATCGGCCCTTTCATGCTTTTTTTATCCGTGCTCCGGTTATCTTGCGGGTAGGCGAGGGTGTGGAGGTTCTGGCCACGCACCACGACGAGATTGTTTTGGTACGGTCGGGTAAAGTGCTGGCTGGAACCTTTCATCCAGAGCTAACCCATGATTCCAGAATCCATCAGATGTTTGTGGGCTTGGCATTGAGTTAAGTCTAGGCTTATATTTTTTTCACGAACGTTGAAATCGTGAATATAATCACATATAGTGTTCGGTAAAGTTGGCCTAGCACTTGGATCGGCTCACTTGATCCCGCTGCGGGCTACACCTTGGATAAACTGCTTTTGGGCAATGAAGTAGCCGATGATGATGGGCAAAATCGAGACCGTGGAGGCTGCCATTAGTGCGCCATAGTCACTGCCTGCCTCGCCGATGAACACCTGCAAGCCAAGCTGAACGGTGCGCATTTCCGGGCTGTTGGTCACAATCAGCGGCCACAGCAGGGCGTTGTAGGCCCCTAGGAAGGTAAAGATGCCATAGGTCACCAACCCTGGAATCGAAAGGGGCAACGCGATCCGGAACATCTGGGTCCAGTAGCTAGCACCGTCAATGCGGGCGGCATCGAACAAATCCTGCGGCAGCGATAGGTAGAACTGCCGCAGCAGGAAGATGCCAAACACCGAGGCTAGCCAGGGCACAATCAGGGCATAGTAGGTGTCAATCCAGTCCAGGCGCGCCAACAGGACATAGTTGGGAATCAGCAAGACCTCGCCGGGGATCATCAGGGTAGCCAAAATCAGCCCAAACACCCACTGCCTGCCGGGAAAGGGAATGCGGGCCAGAGCAAAAGCAGCCATCACGGCCAGCAACAGGCCCCCCAGCACCTGCAAGCCGGCGGTAAAGAAGCTATTGAAAAAATAGCGCTCGAACCTGGCGGCGTACCAGGCTTCGCGGTAGTTGTGGAAAATGTAGCCCAGCAGTCCAGGGGCCACATTGACGAACTCGAGCCGCCAGTACTCCCCGCTGCTGCGAATAGCGTCGGGGGGTAGCTCGGGCCGGTAGGTAGGGTACTCCTTTGAAATCAGAATTACGGCCGGAAGGGTACGGAAGTTTTCGCCGCTCTGGTTGGTGAATCGAATAGCCCAGTGATCGCCTTGATAGGTAGTCTCGATCTGGGTTTGCTCGGAGCGGGGGTCGGAAAAAGCCCCTGGAGGGGAAGGAATCGAGACCTCGGGCGGTTTGCCTGGTGGCGTGTAAACCCGCAGGGTCAGATTTTCTTGTGCCCCAAAACCACCCCACCAGCTCGAGCCCACTTGGGTCCCTAGGTTCCAGGCTGCTTGCCAGTTGGCGACCTTGAGCCTTTCGGGTAGCCAGACCGGTCTGGCTTGTTGGGCTTCCTGGGGGCTTTTGAGGCTGGTAGCCAGCATCCAATAAAACGGAAAAGCCATCACCACTGCACCCACCCATAACACCCCGTAGACGAGCGCCAGGCTCCAGGGCGAGCTACGCCTCATAGTTCACCCGCCTTTCCAGCACCCGTTGCTGCACGAGGGTCAGAACCAGAATCACCGCAAACACCACCACCGCAATGGCCGAGGCATAGGAGAAGTCCGAGTCGCGGAAGCCTTTATTGTATAGATACAGCGTGATGGTCAGGGTATCCTGCAAAACCCCGCCGGTGGGGGTGAGAATTAAGACCTGGGTAAAGACCTGAAAAGCCCCGATCAGACCCAAGGTGAAGAGAAAAAAGGTGGTGGGGGAGAGCAAGGGCCAGGTAATCAACCGCTGCTGCTGCCACCATGAAGCCCCGTCTAGCTCGGCAGCTTCGTAGTATTCTTTGGGGATGTTTTGCAGCCCGGCCAGCAGCACTACAATCTGGTAGCCCAAGAAGTGCCAGATGGTCATGATCATGATGGCCACGAAAGCCAGGCTGGGCCCAGCCATAAAGCCTTGGAGTTGCAAACCCAAAGGTTTGAGCAGCGAAGCAAAAACGCCCTCGGGTCGGTTCAACCAGTCCAGTCCCTGGGTGCCCAGGAGGTAGTTCAGAAAGCCAAACTCGGGGTTATAGATCCAGTCCCAGACCGCAGCTGCTGCGGTGAGGGCAGTGATATAAGGCAAAAAGTAGAGGGTGCGCAAAAGCCCCTGAAAACGAATCCGTTCGTTGAGCAGTACAGCAATTAAGGTGGCCAGACCAATCCCGATGGGCACAGTAAAGGCCACAAACCAGAAGGTGTTGCCCATCGCCTTCCAAAAAAGTGGGTCGCGCAGCAGAATTTGGTAGTTGGAGAGCCCCGCGAATTGGCTGGGGCCAAGGAAATTGAACCGGTCGAGCAACGAAAGCCAGACCGCATAAAACGCGGGTAAAACCTGCCAAAGCAACAACAAGGCCACCGCGGGCCAGACCAGTGCCCAGCCCCAAAAGGCTGCCTGGTCTCTCTCGCTTAGCTGGCTTTGCCAGCCCCGATAGCTAAGGAAAAGCCCGGCTAGGGCGAGGAGCGAGACCAGTGGTGCAAAGTACCCCCCCACCAGACCCACCAGCGTGACGGCCCCACCCAACCAAACCCATGCCGACCCCCCACGAATTGTCCAAAGGCCCACCCCCAGCGCCAGAAAGGCCAAAACCAGATAGACCCAGGCCGGCGCAAAGCGCAGCTCCCACAGTAGCCGAACCAACAAAGTGCCCACCAGCAAGCCCAGGTACAGACTCAGGCGCAGACCCATCGAAGGTGAATATACTCCCAAAGAGGTCAGGGGAGCATCAGGGGGCTAGGTTTGCAGGAGCAGCGGTAAAGTCGAGAAGAAGGGATTGCTCTTGTCAAATGGGCTATATGCTGGCCAACCCGTTGTAAGGCAAAAACCGCAACCTCCGAACTAGAGCCTTTAGGCATGGCGGGTGGGCTGGTACACTGAAGTGCTCTATGGCTGGACTCGAGAATCGCAAAGCGCGCCACGACTACGAAATTTTGGAGACCCTCGAGGCCGGTCTGGCCCTGAGGGGAACCGAGGTTAAGTCTCTACGGGCTGCGCAGGTAGACTTTACCGGCACCTTCGCCCGGTTCCAAAATGGGGAACTGTTTTTAGAGAACCTGTACATTGCCCCTTACGAGAAAGGGGGTTATACCAACCACGACCCCCGCCGCCTACGCAAGCTCTTGCTACACCGGCACGAGCTAAACAAACTCAAGGCTCGAGTGGAGCAAAAAGGGCTCACGCTGGTTCCGCTCAAAATCTATTTCAACGAACAAGGCAAAGCCAAGCTGCTGCTGGCCTTGGCTAAGGGGAAACGTGCTTATCAGAAAAAAGCCGACGACAAGAAACGGGCCGTGCAGCGCGAACTGGAAAGCTGGTGAGGGCGGGTATTAGGAGCCTCGAGCCCGGATGGACTTGCGATTCTAATCTGCTCCAAGTAAAACTGTACCGATTGGATGGTTGGATGCGGCGGATATTGATGGCACTGATAGCATTGCTTGGCCTCGGTTCGGCCCAGTACGAAAACCGCTTGCTGGTAGGGTTCCAGGAGAGCCAGGCCATCTATCCCGGTGGGGGCTCGGTGGCCTATGGGTCGGCCAAGCTGATTGCCGAAGCCCTGGGACTGGGCTATCTGGAGGCCTCGGGAAAGGTGTACCTGAGCATAGGTAGCCGGGTGGCGGCCTTTGGCATCAGCAGCCAGGGAGCGGACGCGGCCCGGTTTCTGAATGCCTACCGTTACCAGGGCAACCTCTGGGTTCCAGTGCGCGAACTGGCAAGAAACCTCGATCTCTACTACCGCAACGACTACGGCGCCTCGGTGCTGGCCTTGCGCCCGGCCCGGCTGCTAGAGGTGCAGCGGGCTCTGGCGGGCTCGACGGAGCGCTACATCCTGCGCTTTGACCGCGACGTGCAGGTGCGGCTTATGGCGAATAACCCACCCCGGCTGGCCATGATTGGGGTACGCGAGGTGCCCGATACACCGCCCAACACCTCCATCAGTTTTAGCCAGGAGAACTGGGGCACCGAAATTTACCTGCCCCAAGGGGGAGACCCCCCACGGTTGCTGTTTTTGCCGCAGCAGGTCATTGTGGAACGGGGAGGCCTCGCCCGGCTGCCCAGGGTGGTGCTGGATGCCGGTCATGGCGGTGCCGATACCGGGGTGGTGGTGAGCGGCCTGCGGGAAAAGGATCTAGTGTTGAGCGTGACTCAGCGCCTGCAGAAGTTGCTGCAGGAGCGCCGGGTCGAGGTAATTCTGACCCGAAGCGCCGACCGCGAAGTACCCCTTCTGGCCAGAGCACAGTACGCAACCTCGGCCCAGGTATTCATCAGTCTGCACGCAGCCGCCGGTAACCGGGTCACCGTCTTTAGCCACCCCGAGGTTCAGACCCTGCGCTTGCTGGAGAAGGGTCGCGAGTTGTCGGCCCGTACCCCTGCCAGCCAGCGGGCTATTTTAGAGCGCTATGTGGCCGCTCCGGGCTCGGCGGCGCGGTTTGCCCAGGCAGTGTCGGAAGGCTTTGCGACCGCGGGGATCGTGGCCAACACCAGCCAGGATGCCATGTATGTACTTTCGATGGCGGGGGGTGCAGCGGTTATGCTCGAGCTGGGCTTTGAACAGCTCCGCACCCCCCAAGGCCGTGAACAAGTGGCAGAGGTGGTGGCGAGAGCCGTTTTTTCCTATCTTGGCCTGAGTGCCCCCGCTCCACGAACCAACACTCCGGGCCCCAACCTCACCGGGGGTGCGCGGCCATGAGGCGGTGGTTGAGCTTTACCAACCTGGTGGGACTGGTGGTTTTGGTGCTGGGAGGGCTGGGCCTGTGGTCTTTGCAAGGCGATGGGGGCTCTCAGTCGCTCAACCTGCCCTCCGACCTGGAAAACCAGGGCCCCCGCACGGTAAAGCTGCACTTTGCCAAAGACACCGAGGATGGGCTTTTGGTGGAGGAGCGCACCATCCAGATTGCCGAAGGTGAGTACACCTTGGGGCGGGTACTGGAAGAACTGGTCAAGGGGCCGCAAATCCAAGGAGCCGCGCCGCTGGTTCCAGCCGGAACCCCTGCCCCTACCGTTTTCTTACGGGAAAACACGGCCCTGGTAGACTTACCCGCAGCCTACGGACGGCTGGGCTACGGCACGGCTGGGGAGATGGCCCTGATTTATGGCATTGCCAATACCCTCCTGGAGTTCAGGGAAGTACAGCAGGTCAAGTTTTTGCTGGAAGGTAAGGAAGTCGAGAGCCTGGGGCACTTATCGCTGCTCGATCCGTTCAAGCGACAAGGACAGTGATTATGAGGGTATACGAACTCTAGTATCCAGACACCTATGAAGATCGAACGATTGACTCTGCAAGGCTTCAAATCTTTCGGTGATCGCACCAGCCTCGAGTTCGATGGGGGCATTTATGGCATTGTCGGCCCCAACGGTTCTGGCAAGAGCAATCTGGTGGAGGCACTGCGCTGGGTGGTGGGAGCCCGGGCGCGGGAACTGCGCGGCGAGGAAGCCCTTTCGCTGTTGTTTCACGGCTCCGATGGCAAAGCGCCGCTGGGGTTCGCCGAGGTAGGGCTGGAGCTTTCGGGCAATGGCCGGCGGGTTAATTTGAACCGGCGCCTCGAGCGCGACGGCAGCAGCGATGTGCGGCTCAACGGGTCGCGCAGCACCCTGTGGCAGGTGGAGCATGCTCTACTGGGCACCGGCCTCTCGCGCACCGGCTATGCCATTGTGGGGCAGGGTGAGGTGGGGCAGATTTTGCAAGCAGGGCCCGAGGTACTGCTCACCTATCTGGAAGAAGCTGCGGGTTTGCGGGCCGTTACCCAGGCCAGCAAGGTGGCCCGTGAACGGCTGGAAAGTGCCATGCTGGAACTCCAGACCCGCTCATTGGAACTGAGCGAACGCAAGGCCGCCGTGGAAGAAAAAGTCCAGCAGGCCGAGGCGGCCCGCAAAGCCGCCGCGCTGGCTGCCCGCAGCCTGGTGCTGCGCCGCAGCGTGCTCATGGCCCGCATCCGCGAGGCCGACCAGGAAGCCAAAGCTGCGCAGCAGAAGGCCCAAAACCTCGAGCGCGAACGCAACGAGACCAGCCTGCGCTTGCGCGAGCTAGAAACCGAGAAAGCCCAGGCCCTCCAAGCCCTGGAGGCAGCCCAGAACGCCTATAGCGAGGCCCTAAGGCAGGCCGAAGCCTTGAGCGGGGAAGTGCGGCTGGCCGATCAGGAGCGCGCCTCGCTGGAAGGTCTCTTGCGCCGCCTGACCCAGGAACTCGGCGAAAGCGAGGGCCGCCTGACCCGCCTGCGCTCGATTCCCGCGCCGGTTGTCCCCAGCGAACCGGAACCCACCCCCGAGGCCATGCAGGGCTACCATGTGCGGCTGCGCGAGCTGCAGACTGCCCTGCAAGCCGAGGAAAGCCGTCTGCGGGCACAGCAGCAGGCTTTTGAGCGCTACCTGCAAGCCCAGGCCACCTACGAGGCCCGGAAGCTGGCCTTCGAGCAGATGCTGGCGCAGAAATCTCAGCTCGAGGCCGACCAGCGCCGCATTGAAGCCGAGCTACATAGTCTTACAGCAACCCTAAGCGCCTCTCAAGCCCGTGAAGCCGAACTTCGCAGTCGGCTGAACGAACTGCTCAAGCAACAGGGCCAGCAGAAGAGCGATGCGCGGGCGGCCCGCTCCGAGGCCGGCCGCCTCGAGGCCCTCTTGCGTTCCGGCTCCGACCTGGCCGAAGGCCCCAAGCGGGCCCGCGACTCGGGCATTCCAGGTCTGATGGGGGTGGTGGCCGATTTGTTGCAGGTGCCTGCCGGGCTCGAGCTGGCCATCGAGGTGGCCATGGGCGGGCGGATGCAATGGGTGCTGACCGAGCACGAGCAGGCGGCCCAGGCCGCGGTGCAACACCTCAAACAGCACGGGGGCCGGGCCACCTTCCTACCGCGCAGCCTCCTGCGGGGCGCTCGAGAGCGCGAACGCAACTGGGCCGCTCAGCCGGGGGTGGTGGGGCTGGCCCGCCATCTGGTAGCCCTGCCGGCCTGCCCCGAGGCGCTGCCCACGCTGCTGGGCGAGACCTTGGTGGTGGAAACGCTGGAAGCGGCGCTCGCGCTGGCACGCGCCCATCCCGGCCACCCCCGCCTGGTGACGCTCGAGGGCGAGCTGCTCGAGACCTCCGGGGCCATCACCGGGGGGCGGGTGCAGCGGGGCGGGCAGATGCTCTCGCTGCGCCGCCGCTACCAGGAAACCCAGGCCGAGGCAGAGCGCCTGGAAGCCGAGGCCCAGACCCTGCAAAACCAGATCGAACACCTGCAGGCCGAACTGGCCAGGCTGGAGCTGCCCTTGCTAGAGCGCCGGCGGACCGAGCTGGCCTCCGAACTCAAGGCGCTGCAGGGAAACCTGGCCCGCTTCAGCCAGAGCCAGGCCCCCGAGGCTCCCTTGCCGGTGGGACCGCCGCAGCCTGAGCGCCTGCAAGCCCTGCGCGACGAGCGCGAGGCGCTTAATGCGCGGATGGCCCAGGAACGTGAAATCGCGGCCCAGTGGCAGCGTTACCGCGAAGACCTTGCACGCTTCGAGGATGCGGGACGGCAGATTGAAGAACTCGAGGCCCGCCTGCACAACCTCCGCAGCGAGCAGGCCGAGCTGGCGCAGAAACTGACCGCGGTTCAAACGCGCAAAGCCGAGTTCGAGCAAGCCCGCAACGCCCTCAACCTGCGCCATCTGGAAGGGGTCTTGCACACCGCTCGAGGCCGTACCCGCGCTTTGTCGGAAGAAGAAACCCGGCTAATTAGCCGCACCAACGAGCTGCTCTCCGAGCTCGAGGCCCTGCATCTGACCCAGGCCCGGCGGGAGGCTACCATCGAAACTTTGCAGCAGGAACTCTCCGAGCTCCCACCGGGACCAGGAGAAGAAGGCACCTCCCGCAGCCTAGCCCGCGCCCTCTCCGAAACCGAGGCTGCACTAGAAGCCCTGGGCCCCATCAATCACCTCGCCGAGCAGGAGTACGCCCTTCTGGCCGAGGACATCCAGAGGCTAGAAGCAGCCCTGATGGAGTCGGAGCAGGTCGTGCTCAAGCTCGGGGCCGAGCTTCAGGGGGTAGAGTCCCAATACCAGGAGCGCATGCACCTGGTTTATGGGGTGTTCAAGGAGAAACTGGCCCACTATGCCAGCGCCTTGCTGGACGCAGAGGTGCAGTTGGAGCGCACGTCCCACGGCCTCGACCTGGTGCTCAAGCCAGCGGGTAAGCGCACCGTACACCTCAACCTGCTCTCGATGGGCGAGCGCACCATGGGCGCTCTGGCCTTCCTGTTTGCGCTCTCGGAGGTAGGGGAGGGGAGCGGCGGCCTCCCCATTGCCGTGCTAGACGAGGTAGACGCACCTCTGGACGAAGCCAACATCCAGCGCTTCTGCCGCTTTTTGCAGCACTTCAAAGGCCAGACCCAGTTCATTCTGGTTACCCACCAGAAGCGCACCATGGAAGCCTGCGATGCGCTCTACGGCGTAACCACCGATCGGGGTACCAGTCGGGTGTTCAGCATCAAACGCGATGAGGTTGCGGCTTCGGTGCTAAACTAAACCTATGCTGTCGGCCCCGACGCAGCTTTCGGTGGAGCAGTACCTCGAGTTCGAGGCCCGTGCTCCAGAGCGCCACGAGTATGTGGATGGGCGTCTACTGGCAATGGCGGGCGAGACCCAAGAACACGAGGAGATCTTCCTCAACATCGTCGAAGCTTTACGCCCACAGGCCAGGGCCAGGGGATGTCGGCTGTACTCGACCAACATCAAGCTACAGGTTCGCCCGACGCGCTTCCGCTACCCCGATTTGATGGTAATTTGCGGCCCCAAGGAGGCATCGCGGATCGAGTTTGCCCCCTGCCTGATTGTGGAGGTATTATCGGACGGCACCGAGCAAACCGACCTGAGCGACAAGCTGAATGAGTATACTGCGCTCCCCCAGCCTCGAGCGCTACCTAATCATCTCCCAGACCAGCAGACTGGTGCTGGTGTACGCGCGGCAGCCCGATGGTTGGCGGCTGGAGACCCTCGAGCACAGCGGGGAGGTCTACATTCCTTGTCTGAATACCAGGCTTGGCCTCGAGCAGATATACCAAGGGCTTGCGTTTTAGGGCAGTTCATCTTGGTCTAGTTGATCCACTACCTCGAATAGACCTTCTAAGTCCATCTTGGCATAGAGGGCACTGGTGTTGACGTTGGTATGGCCCAGCAGCCGGGCGGTTGCATGCAGGTCGCGGCTTTTCTTATAGAAGCGGGTTCCGGCAGTGTGGCGGAGCATGTGGGCCCCGTAGTAGCGCTCGGGGAAGCCCAGCTCGCGGTAGTGACGGTTGAGTATTTTGCGCAGGGATTTGTCGGTCATGGCCTGCCCGCTGGCTTTGCGCCCTCCCAGGTTGATAAGCACGGCTTTTTCACCGGCGGCCACATGGGCCAGCCGCAGTTTGAGCCAGCCCTCCAGCTCCTGAGCCAGGGCTTTTGAGAGCGGAACCGAGCGCTGTTTGCCGCCCTTGCCAGCCCGTACTACCAGCAGGCGTTCAGCCAGGCTCAGGTCTTCCACCCTCAAGTGAATCGCCTCACTTATACGTAACCCTGCCTCGGCCATGAGCCGGACGGCCAGGCGGTCTCGGCGGGCCTGCGGGCTCGAGGCCGATAGGTGTTCCAGCAGTTTTTTGTAAAGGTCGGGGGGCAGGGCAGGACGGCGCTCCTCGGGCGGCGTGGGGTCGCGGGGCGCGGTCACCTGGGGCAGTTGGGCGACACCGGCCCACTCGAGCGCCCGATAAAAAGCCCGCACACCGGCAACGTAGGTAGCGATGGAGCCGGGTTTGAGCTTCAAGCCATCGGAGCCCTCGAGGTTGCCGCCCTCGAGTTGTAGATGGGCGATGTAGCGGTCGAGGTCGTCGGCGCTTGTTTTGAGGATATCCAGTGAGTGCGACTCCGACCAGGCCCAAGCCAGAAAATCCCGCACCGCCAGACGGTAGTTCTCGAGGGTGCGCAGGCTCAGGGTGGCGCGTTTGCGACCTTTCAATACCAGATAAGCTTGGAGGAGCTCGAGCAAGCCCGCCCCATCGCGCTCGTGGATGGCCCGGATGGCCTCGAGACGGCGCTTGGCTGGGTTGTGCCAGTTGGCGAGGGGTACCAGCATGGCCCGAGTATATCAAAATGCGTACTTAGGTAAATAAGTGCGCATTTTGTTTCATCCAAAATTTATCTTGCTTTGAGTTAACACCAGGGTGCGAAGACCGGCTTCCTATACTCAGGGGTATATGGAAATCAACTTTCTGACTGCTCTGGTGATGGCCGGCCTGATGTTTCTGATCCTGTTCTCGAGCTGGTATCCACAAGCACAGAACCGCAAAGCCGATCAGGGGGTGCGCGCCCTGGCCCGCATGTCGCGCCACGCCCGGCGGCACAACACGCTGGTGCGCTACCACAATGGCATTGCCTATGTGGTTACCCATCAACGGCGGGGGTTGGTCTATATGTACGCGGGTAAGTTTGTTACTCGGCAGCAGTTGGTTGACCTGCTGGGCAGCGAGTTGATTGTGCGCCGGGCGGAGCAACAGGAGTCGTTGCAAGCTCCGCACCCCACCCGGCTGACCATGCCCAGCTAAGTTCCGGGGCTGGTATTCACCATAAGGGCTTATCGAGGCTCAGGCGCAGGAGTCCGTTGCGGCCCGTGACGACCAGGTTGGGACTTACAACCGCCAGCCCACTGGGTTTTTCCAAGGCTACCTCGAGCACCAGTTTTTTGGGCAGGGTTTTGACCTGAGGCTTCAGTTCCAGCCCTGCTTCGGGACTATCCCACTCGGTAAAGGCGATATCGTCGGCCTGGTTGAGGTCTACCGCATAGATTCGGCTGGTTTGACCGGTGTGCTCGTGCACCAATAGAAGCCTGGGTTTGGGCCAGGCCAGGCCAACTACGCGGTGACCGGGCGCGTCCAGTAGATAGGCGTACTCGGCAAATAGACCATCGGGGTTGAGGCCCAGGAGTACCAGGCGCAGCACTGTCGAGGTAGCAGCCTTTACGCAGTCGGGCAAGCATAGAGGCCGCCCGTTAATGAGTGCCAGGTAGTTGCGGCTTTCATCCAGCGCCACCCCTCCCAGCAGTCCTTGATGAGCCCCGGCAGCAAAAACGGATGGCAGGGCTTCGCGCGCATGAGTCTGACCTATGGGGCCAAAAACCCGCATTTTCTGGGTTTTGGGGTCAAGGTGCAGGAGTTTTTGCCCACCCTCGAGCCACGCCCAGCCCTCGCTTGCCACCATCACTGCCTCGTTTATTGGATAAAACGCTTCCAGCGCAAGGCCTTCCTCCAGTCTCAGCAGGCCCATGGCCCGCGCGTCCTGGTGTTTGAAAGTCGCCCAGACCCGGCCATTTTTCTGGGCTTGTCCCAGGTGCAGCAAGCTGGCCTCGAGCTGCGCTTCGGACCAGGGATCGGGCAAAGGTACGGCACTCAGGCTGGCCAGGGTAACGCCTTGCGGCGCTGCCGTGGTCTGGACGGCCTCCACCCGGACAAGGGGTTCTGGACTGGCCAGAGGCTGGGCGCTACTGGCCTGGGTTTGGAGTGCGCTTCCCTGCGATCCGGGCTGTGTTACCCCGGCAGGCTGCCCCGGATTGAGCGATGCCTGAGGCGTGGTAATCAACTGACCAATGCGCCACAAGGCTCGAGCCATCTGGTAGCGATTCACCGGCTCACTTCCCCTGAACAGGCCATCCGACCCCAGCGGCAAAACTTCCAGCACGGCCACCCGCAGCACCGCCGCCTCGGCCCAGTGGCCCACCGGCAGGTCGTCGGGGCGTAGAGCTCTGGCCGTAGCCGCTACCCCCAGGTTCTGCACCAGTTTGTCGAGCACCACGGCCATCTGATACCGGGTGAGCACCGATGCACCGCGGTAGGTTTGGTCGGGAAAACCCTCCACCAGACCCTCCCCTACCATCCTGCGGATTCCGGGCAGAGCCCAGTGGTTGGGTTTGACGTCCTTGAAGCGCACCTCGGCTTCCCGCACCGGCAGCGGGCTATCGGCCAGCACCCGGGCCAAGGTAGTGGCCAACTGGTAGCGATCCAGGGCTACCTCCCCCCTAAAGGCACCCCCCGGATACCCTTGTAGCCAGCCCCGCTTGACCACTTCCTCTACGGCAGCCGCTGCCCAGTGGTCGTTGGGTACGTCGAGGGGTAGGGCCAGGCTCCAAGCCGTTACAAAAACCATTACAAACAAAGCAATCCTCATGAGCGGCATGATAGATTTTCCCAACAAATTTTTTTGTGCATTTATCACCAGCCAGCGTTACGTAGCCATCTGAGTCCAGAAAAATGCGTTATACCGCTCGAGCACCCTGGTATTTGATAAAGTAAGGCCAAACTGTAGTTTGGGGATGAAGCATGCTCCTGCCTTACCCGCTTATTTTGGCGCTCTCCATCACCGCGGTTGGAGCGGTCTACACGCTTCGGTTAGAAGGCATCTACGCCCTTCCCTGGATGATGTTTTTTACTGCCATCACCTCGAGCGTCTACGGGCTGGGGGTGGGGCTGGCCTCGGCCCTGGGGTTGGTAGTGGCGCTGCATCTCTTTCGCTCGAGCACGTTGGATTATTTTGTCATGGGCGGTATTCTCTTGCTCTCGGCCTTTTTGGCCGACCAGGTGGGCCGCAGCCTACGCCGGGCCCATCAAAAAGCCCGCCAACTAGCCCAATTGCAGGATGTTTTTTTGCAGGGCCTCGAGGTAGTTCCCAAGTTCAACAGCCGCCAACAGCTCCTGCGGCAACTGCCGACTATGCTTTCGCAACTGCTGGGCAGTAGCCAGCTTCGCATCTGGGTTCCTATCGGAGCAGGCCAGCTAACCTTGTTGGAAGACGATGCCGCCACTTCACCCAGCGCCCTGGTCTACCGGGCCATGGAAGCCCCGGGCCCGATCTTGGAGGAATCAAAAGGCCGTAAAAAACGCCCTCATTCAGGCTCTTACGAGCTGGCGGTGGGCTTACGGGTGCGCGAAGAGATGGTAGCGGTATTGCAGTTTTTGCGCGGTGAGGGCTGGCAGCAACGCGAGCTCGAGCTGTTTTCCCGTCTGGCCCTGGCGGTAAGCCGGCAGCTCGAGCACCTGCACGACCTCGAGCTGCGCCGCTTGCTGCTCAGGGTGGCCGATGGCCTGGCCTCGGCCAGCAACAAGCACAAAGTGGCCGATGTGGCCCTGCGCTACTTGATACCGGAGTTGGAGATGGAAGCCGGGGCGATTATGCAGTACCGCCGGGGGGCCTTGCGTGGGCTAGCCTGGCACATCCCACCGGAGCTGCGCCCCACGCTAGCATCCCTGGCCCGAGAGCTGGCCCATAGCCAGGGGCTGGCCTGGCAGGTCTACCAGTCGGGTGTGGCCCGCTTTGCCGAGGCGTACTCGAGCCTCCCTGAGGCCATTCCAGCGTTAAAGGAGCTGGGCTTCCAAAGTCTGGTGGCCTACCCGGTGCATACCCGCGATGCCATGAAGGGCCGGGTGGTGCTGGTGCTGGGCACGCGGGCCCGGGTGGCCTGGTCGCGCAGCAAGAAGGAGATCCTGCTGGGGGTGGAGCGCCTGCTAAGCTCGGCCCTGGAGCGTGCGTTGCTGGAAGAGCTGCAACAGCGTATCAACCACCTGCTGACCGAGGCCTGGTCGTATCCTTCCCGGCAGGTGTACCAACACATCCTCGAGGCCGCGGTGGAGCTGGTGCCGGGGAGCGATGCGGGCAGCCTGTGGGTGCGCGACGGAGAAGAGTTTATCTGTCAGGCTTCGGTGGGCTCGAGCTGGGCCTGTGATCAGCGCTGGAGCGAGGCCGCCTTTTTAGACTGGTATGCGCACGGCAAAGCCCTGGCCGCGCGGGGGCAGCCGCGCATTTTGGATCACAAGCAGCTTTCGTCAGGAGGTATGAGCGCCAACCTATGCCTACCGGTAAGCCGCCAGGGTGAGGTGCTGGCCTACCTCAACCTCGATAGCCTGCGCGATGCCGAGGCATTTGCCGAAGACTCCCTGCACACGGCCCAGCTTTTCTCCACCCCCATTGCCACCTTGCTGCATGAGTTGCAAAGCCGGGAGGCCTTGGAGAAAGCGGCCCTCACCGATGGTCTTACCGGCCTTTACAACCGCAGGGCCTTCGACCTGCGTCTAAAGGAAGAGTTCGAACGGGCGCTGCGCTACCACTACCCCCTCACGCTGCTGGTGCTTGACCTAAAAAACTTCAAGCCTATCAACGACCGCCTAGGCCACGCCATGGGCGACCAGGCCCTGGTGATGGTGGCCCAGGCCCTCCGACGAACGCAACGGGCCGGGGACATGGTGTTCCGCTGGGGCGGAGATGAGTTTGCGCTTTTATTGCCCCAGACCCCCAAGGAGGCTGCCGGGACGGTAAGCGCTCGGATCCTCGAGGCCATCTCCGAAATCTGCCTGGAGGGGTTTTGTCTTTCGGCCAACATCGGCTGCGCCAGCTTCCCAGCCGAAGTCCAGACTGCCGAGGCGCTGCTGGTGTCGGCCGATCGGCGCATGTATGCCGATAAAAACGGAACCCCAGCCAACGAACCCGATGAAAATCGCTGAGACGTGGCCAAGCAAGCCTCGGGCTTGTTCAGCTTAGAATGGGGGTCATGTTGAAGGCCGTTCCTGGAACCAACGACGTCTTTGCTCAGGCCAAGGAGTACCCTTTTCGCGAGCCGGTTTTTCGTTATATCACCACTACCGCCGAGGAAGTGCTGCGCGGGGCCGGGGCGCAGATGATCCACACCCCCATCTTCGAGTACCTCGAGGTCTTCCAAAAAGGGGTTGGCCTGACCTCAGATATCGTTGTGAAGAAAGAGATGTTTGTGCTGGAGGATCGGGGTGGGCGGCTCTTGGCCCTACGCCCCGAGCCCACGGCGGCCATTGTGCGGGCCTACAACGAGCACGGCATGAAGGTCTGGCCCCAGCCGGTGCGGCTGTTTACCTGGGGGCCCATTTTTCGCGGTGAGCGCCAGCAAAAGGGGCGCTACAAGCAGTTCCACCAGGTTGACTACGAGGCTTTAGGTTTATCCGATCCCTTGCTCGATGCCGAGGCTATTGCCTTGATGGTGCGCATCTATAAAACCCTGGGCCTCCGCGACCTCGAGGTCAAACTGGGCTCGGTGGGTGATCCCGAGGATCGCGTGCGCTACAACCAGTACCTGCGGGAGCTTTTTAGTCCTTATGCCAAGGATTTATCGGAGGACTCGAGGGTTCGCCTGGAAACCAACCCCATGCGAATCCTGGACTCCAAGAGCGAAGCCGATCAGCAGATCGCCGCTGATTTGCAGGTGCGGCCAATGCTCGAGTTTCTAGGAGACGCATCGCGGGCTTTTCACGAGAAAGTTTGCCATTACCTGGGCCAGCTCGGCGTGCCTTTCACTGTAGACCCCAGCATCGTGCGCGGGCTGGACTACTATGTGCGCACTGCTTGGGAAGTCCACCATACCCAAATTGGGGCTAAGTCTGCGCTGGGAGGTGGGGGACGCTACGACGGGCTTTCGGAGATGCTGGGCGGCCCCCCGGTTCCGGGTGTGGGCTTCGGCATCGGGATCGAACGGGTGGCCATTGCGTTGGAGGAAGAGGGCGTCGCTATATCCCCCGACCCCTCCCCTACCCTCTACCTGGCACCTCTGGACGAGGCCGCCAAAATAGAGGCCTTGGCCTTGGCCGAACAATTGCGCCCCAAAGTGCCCGTCGAGCTGGGCTACACCCCCAAGAGCCCCCGCAAGGCCCTCGAGGATGCCCTCAAGAAGGGAGCCCGCTACATCGGGTTTTTAGGCGAGGGGGAGCGGGCCAAAGGGGTTATCACCCTCAAGCACCTGGAAAGCGGAGAGCAGAAGGAGCTCGAGCCCCTGCAACTGCACAGCCTTTTTGAAGGCCCCTAGGGTTGAGCAGATTTGCATCGGTGTATGTGTTCTATTTCACGATAAATTTGCTCGTGAAATTATTCCTTGAGTAATCTAACCTTGATTTGAGAAGTTTTTAGAAAAAGGTATGCTAAAGTCTATGCGTCGTACGCTCTATTGCGGCAACTTACGCGAACAACTTGCAGGACAAAGGGTGGTGCTGGAAGGTTGGGTCAACCGCCGACGCGATCTGGGGGGTCTGATCTTTATAGACCTGCGAGACCGCGAGGGGATTGTGCAGGTGGTGGTTCACCCCGACAGCGCGTGTTTTGCCGAGGCCAACCAGGTGCGCTCGGAGTGGGTGGTGCGCATCGAAGGGGTGGTGCGCAAACGACCCAGCGAACAGGTGAACCCCAAACTACAGACCGGCGCGGTCGAGGTGGCCGCGGAAGTGCTCCTAGTGCTCTCCGAGGCCAGGACGCCGCCATTTCCCATAGATGCTGGCTGGCGTGGTGAGGCCGACCAGAGTGTGAACGAGGAGGTGCGCCTAAAGAACCGCGTGGTGGACCTGCGCCGCAAGCGCCTGCACGAGAACCTGCGCTTACGGCACAAGGTGATTGCAGCCATCTACCGCTTCCTCGATGAGGAAGGGTTTATCAGCATCGAGACCCCCTACCTGACCCGCTCGACCCCCGAGGGTGCGCGCGACTTTCTGGTGCCCTCGAGGCTCGAGCCGGGCCACTTTTATGCTCTGCCGCAGTCGCCCCAGCTTTTCAAGCAGATGCTGATGGTGGCCGGCTACGACCGCTACTTTCAGATTGCCCGCTGCTTCCGCGACGAAGACCTGCGGGCCGACCGCCAGCCCGACTTCACCCAGCTCGACCTGGAGATGTCTTTTGTGACCCAGGACGACATCATGGAGCTCAACGAACGGCTGGCCGCTTATGTGGTCCGCGAAACCCTGGGGGTCGAGCTACCCCTCCCCTTTCCCCGCCTAAGCTATGCCGAAGCCATGAACCGCTACGGCTCGGACAAGCCCGACCTGCGGTTTGGCCTCGAGCTCTCCGATGTAACTGAGGTCTTCCGGGGTGGTGAGTTCCGCGCTTTTGCCGCGGCGGAAACGGTCAAAGCGCTGGTGGTGCCGGGTCTGCTGCCACGCAAGGAAATTGACGAGCTCGAGGCCATCGCCAAGGCCAAGGGGGCCGCCGGGCTGGCCTGGGCCCGCATGGAAAACGGCACGCTCACTGGCGGCATTTCCAAATTCATCCCTTCCCGATTGCTGGAACACCTGGCTGTTGCAGAGGGCCAAACCATCCTGCTGGTGGCCGGTCCCTGGCGCAAGACGGTGGAGTGCCTGGGGGCCGTGCGCCTCGAGCTGGGCAAACGGCTGGGCTTGATTGAGCCCGGATTCAAGTTTCTATGGGTGGTGGACTTTCCCTTGCTGGAATGGGATGAGGAAGGGGCGCGCTGGACCTATATGCACCACCCCTTTACCAGTCCCAACCTGGAAGACCTGCCCCTGCTACAGACCGACCCCGGCAGGGTACGCGCTTACGCCTACGACTTCGTCTTCAATGGCAGCGAGGTGGGCGGGGGCTCGATCCGCATCCACCGCCGCGACCTGCAGGAGCGGATGTTTGCTCAGCTCGGCATCGGGCCCGCCGAAGCGCAGGAGAAATTTGGTTTTCTGCTCGAGGCCCTCTCCTATGGGGCACCCCCGCACGGCGGGATTGCCTGGGGGCTGGACCGCTTTGTGGCCAATCTGGCCGGGGAGGAGTCCATCCGCGAGGTGATCGCCTTCCCCAAAAACAAAGAGGGCAAGGAACCCCTTACCGGCGCACCCGCGCCTGTGGATGAGGCCCAGCTAAAAGCCGTCGGTCTGGCAGTGCTGGAGGAGGCATGAGGGGGTTGGGCCTCGAGTGTCCACTTTCAAAGGGGGTGCCGCGTGGCTAATGCAGCCCACCGCATTCCCTACCTGCTAGCAGATGCCTTTACCGCCACGCCCGGCGGAGGCAACCGGGTCGCGCTGGTGCTGGATGCACGGGGAATGACCACCGAGGAGATGCAGTTGGTAGCGGCCAAGCTCGGACAACCCCAGGCCGCTTTTGTGACCGACTGGGATGGTTCGGGGTTTGGGGTGCGCTTTTTTGCTGCCAATGGGGAGGTGGAGTTTAGCGGCCACGCAGCGGTTGCCTTGGCCCTCACCCTGGCCAGAGAGGAAAAGCTCCCACCGGGTCTCAACAAGCTCTATTTGCGCACCATCGGGGAGACGCTCGCGGTTGAGCTACAGGATGCGCGGGCCCTGGTGCAAAGCCCAGCTCCCCGTTTCCGCGACCCGCCCCCCTGGAAGGTTTTGCAGGAGTTCATCGAGGTAATGGGCGCCAACGAGCGCTACCTGCACCGGGGTCTCCCCTATGGCATCACCTTTACCGGGCTCTGGACCTTATTCATGCCGGTGATCGCTCCTGGCCTGGTAGATGCCCTCGAGCCGGAGATGGAAAAGCTGGCCGAGCTTTCGAAGAACCTCGAGGTTGCCACCGTTCACGTCTATGCCCCGTACGGGCCCCGCCGCTTCTATGCCCGTACCTTCGCGCCCGCCCTGGGCATCCCCGAAGACCCCGTGACCGGTTCGCCCAACGCGGCTTTGGGCGCCCTGCTGGCCCGCGCCGGGGTGGTGCCGCGCTGGGAGGGAGAGGTCCACCTGACCGTCACCCAGGGCCACCGCATGGGCGGTCCCGGCCAGGTGGACGTGCGGGTGGAGTACGGCCCTGCCGGCAACATTCTGGGTGTATACATCGGCGGTACCGCCGTGGTGGCCGAAACCGGCGTGGTAGAACTGGGGGGCACACCCAACTAAGAGGCCATGGTAGCTTGACCCCCTTGCCTAGGAAGCATCCGTGGTTCTCTTTCTAGACCTTACAGGTCACATATAAACTGAAGATTTATGGATAAACCCATCAAGCTGGTGCTCATAGACGTAGATGGAACCCTGTTCGGCCCCACCGGGGTTCCGCAGTGCGCCTGGGATGCCGCAGCACGGGCCAGGGCAGCAGGGCTGCACCTTAGCATCTGTACCGGGCGGCCTGGACGTGGGTTCGCCCTCGAGTACGCCGAACGCCTCGACCCCGAGGGGTTTCATATCTTCGAGTCGGGGGCGGTGATTTTCTCGGGCCACCGCGAGCCCGTGAAGGTTTCGGCGCTACCGCAGGCTTCCTACCGCACGCTACTGGAGCTGAGCCGTATCCACGGCATCCCTTTTGAGGTTTACACCGCCGAGGGCGGCTTTTTCCGTGAAAGCGAACACCCCGACCTGCTGGCCCACGAGCGCATGCTGGGCTTTGGAGCCGAGTTACGCAACCTCGAGACGGTTCCTGGGCAGATTATCCGGGTGCAGTTTGTGGCCCGCCCCTCACCTGCCTGGCAAACCGTGCGGGAAGCGGTTCTGGCCATGCCAGAGGTCGCGCTCCACGAAGCGACCAGCCCCGGCCTTCTGGGTGTCAGCTTCAGTTCGGTTACGGCATCGGGGGTGTCGAAGCGGGCGGCTGCGGAGTGGGTCGCGGCCCAGTTGGGTCTGGATTTGAGCCAGTGCGCCATGATTGGAGACGGTGAAAACGACCTCGAGCTGATCCGCGCCGCCCGCCTGGGGATCGCCATGGGCAACGCCCCGGAAGCGGTCAAGCAGGCCGCCGACTTTGTGGTCGGGCCGGTGAATGCGTGCGGCCTCGAGCAAGCCCTGGATATGCTCAGAACACGACTGGCCGGAGGCTAACATGTGTATTATTTCACGATAAACCTTGTTCGTGAAAATATTATGCAAGTCTATGGAGAACCTGCATGGTAAAACTGGTAGCACTCGATCTGGATGGAACCTTCTACGCTGGAAGAAACCTCGGCGTGCCGGAGTCGGCCTGGGCAGCCATCGAACGGGGCCGTTCGGCTGGCCTGAAGTTCGCGGTCTGTACCGGCCGTCCGCAGGGGGGGCATGGCCTCCAGTATGCCCAGCGGCTACAACCCGATGGTCCCCATGTCTTCAACGATGGTGCTTCCATCTGCGAAGCATGGGGGCGCTCGCTCTTTGCCGAAGCCGTCCCCCGGTTGCAAGAAGTCATCGCCCTGGCCCGAAAACATGCCCTGCCTTTCGATCTGATGGGAGCCGATGGCGGCCGCTACTACGAAAACGAGCTGATGCCCCCCGAGCTGCTAACCCACATCGAGATGACCGGGGTGGTGGCCCGCTCGGCCATCTTTGAGGAAATCCGCGAGACCCTGGTGCGGCTGTGGTTCGTGGTGCCCGACCTGAGCCTGTGGGAGACGGTCAAACCCGACCTGGCGACCCTGCCCGAGATTGATCTGGCCGAGTACATCAGCCCGCGCGAGGTGATTACCGGCGTAATCAAGAAGGGCGTGTCCAAATCGTCCGGGCTGCGCTGGCTGGCAGGGCACTACGGGTTCGCCCTCGAGGAAATTGCCATGATTGGCGACAGCCACAACGACCTCGAGGCCATCCGCGATGCCGGTCTGGGCGTTGCCATGGGCAATGCAGTGGATGAAATCAAGGCCGTGGCCGATCACATCACCGGCCATGTGCGCGAAAATGGCTTTGCCCAGGCCATCGAATACATTCTGGCGCTCAATGGGTAGGGCTGAAAGCCATCGGGATATTTTTCCCTACACACATTCCAGAGTCAGTGCCACCATTGGCACATGTTCGGTATTCGTGACCGACTACTGGGTGTACTGGTGGGGCTCATGTTCCTCCCCTTTGCCCTACAACTGTTGGGCTGGGCGGGTACGCCCCTGGGCGGCGGGCCCTGTGGGGCGATTGGAATAGATCAACTGATGCTCGAGCAGCCGCAGGCTTTCTTTTATGCTCAAATCATGCTGTGGGGCATTTCTCTTCTAATGGCTACCGGGTTTTTTGTCCTGATGCTGGGCTTTATGCACAACGGCAGTATCCCCAAACCCCAGGCCCGGCCTTTCTTGTTGGTAGCGGTGGGAATAGGGGTTTTCACCGCCATGGTTTACATACTGACCCATACCTGGGGCCTGCCGGCCCCTAGCCCAATTGGTTGGTTAATGAGCGGAGCCGAACCTACCGATGCCATAGGGGTTCTGATTTTATTGGTATTGTTCCTACAAATCGGCATGACCCTGCGCTGGCTTAAGCAGACCGAAGAAACGCCCCAAAGGGCAGCCTCGTCACAGGCCAATGGATCCAAGGTTATTTGAGCCAGACTTCATCGAGAAACAGGCTAAATTGGGGAGCAAATGGAAGATTCGTGGCTGGATCGGTGGCTGCTCGAGCGCTTTCGTAGTGCACACACCTCGAGTTTTGGTAAACTCTCGGCGCTGCCGGGCTACAGGGGGCTTGTGGAAGAGGTGCGAGAGGTTTTGCAAACCTATAACCCCGACGACATCCAACAACGCATCTTCCAGACCTACCGGGCTTTCTTCACCACCCCCGTTTTGAGCTTGCTACGCGTGATTACAAAAACCGCACCCGGATCCGCCCACTCCTTGCTGATGTGGGGTACCCCCCTGGCCTTTCGGTTCCTAGTGGGCCAGTCCAAACCCATTACACAAAACCAGATTCACATCAGTCGGTGCAAGTTTGCGGAACAGGCCGGCCCCGAAGCCTGCCTGCGGGCTTGCAAACTGCCTACCGAAAACTTCTTCCGCGAAGTACTGGAAGTAGAACTACGCCTCGAGCCAAACCAAAGCAATCTCTCCTGCACGGCAGAGTTAAGCCTCCTTAGCGGCTCCCATCGGCAATTGCAGTCTTAGTGCTCCGGTAACTTGATTCCTGGGATGGATTTGGCTCCCTTAATATCTGGGAGGGGTGCTATATGCGCCCCTCAAACGCAGAGGTTGGTATAAGTCGAGCTTGTTTCATACGCATTTCGGTAGCATCGTTCACTTCGGCAAGCCTAAACGATACTACCGAAATGCTTTTCTACTCCCTTCGGTCGGCTTGAATCCTTCACCTCTGACTGCGGCGGGCGGTGAAGGATTCAAGCGGAAACGGTATCAAAGCATTGATACCCCTGGCAGCCTTCTCCCAAAAACATCTCCAGCCCTTTTTGCAGGCTGTGCTACCATATACAGCCGTGACAGCCGTTACTGGAGGCCGCTGGGTTGCTGAGATTTATGGCTGCAACCTGGAAGTGCTGGAAAACCCCAAACTGGTAGAGGTGGCTCTCAGGGATGCCGTCATCAAACTGGGTGCACCACCTGGAAGCGTACAATCCACGGTCTACAAGTTTTATCCTCAAGGACTCTCGGCAGCAATCCTTTCGCCGGTAGCAGCAGTAATGATTCATACCTGGCCCGAGGACGATGTATCCGCTGCGCTCGATCTCTATTTCTATAGGCCCGACGTAGACCCCGAATCGGTTTTGCGCGGGCTGGCCAGGGCTTTTGGGGCCAGGGAGGAATCGGCCTTTCGCTTGTGGCGGGGCGGCGAGCACGAAATTAAGCGCCGGGTACAGGGTTCGGAATCCAAACGAGCAGAATAAGACTTGAGGGAAGCAGGGGATATAGAGCTGGGTAGAAAAGCGATAAAACCTTCGAATGGGGTTACAACCCCTATCACCCCTGGCTCAAATCTGGAGGACACCCATGGAATATGGTATGTATTACCTCGAGCAAGTCACACCCTACGAGGCCATCTACCGCCGCATGGAGAAGGTGCTGGCGGCAGGGCGCACCCGGTTCCAGGACTACTTCATCTTTCAGACCGGTGCTTTTGGCAAGGTACTGGTGCTCGACAAGGACGTCCAGTCTACCGAGCGCGACGAGTACATCTACCACGAGACCTTGGTTCACCCGGCCATGCTGGCCCACCCCAATCCCCGCTCGGTGTTCATCGTGGGGGGCGGTGAAGGGGCTACTTTGCGGGAAGTCCTGCGGCATCCCACCGTGGAAAAAGCCGTGATGTGCGACATTGACGACGAGCTGGTAGAAATGGCCCGCCGTCTGTTGCCCGAGTGGCACCAGGGCGCCTTCGACGACCCCAGGGCCCAGGTCGTTACCGAGGACGCCAGGGGCTGGCTGGAGAACCACCCCGATACCTACGATGTGATCATCGTGGACCTGAACGACCCTGTAGGCCAGGATAACCCGGCGCGCATGCTCTTTACTGTGGAATTTTACGAACTTCTCAAGCGCCGCCTCAACCCCGGCGGCCTGATGGCCATGCAGGCGGGCATGATTCTGCTCACCCACCACAAGATGCACCCGGTGGTACACAACACCGTCAAGCAGGTCTTCAAGCACACCCGCAGCTACCGCAACTACATTCCAGGGTTTATGCTCAACTTTGGTTTCATTGTGGCCTCCGATGCCGTGGACATTACCGGTTTGAGCGAGGGCATCCTGGAAACCCGCATCGTCGAGCGCGGTCTGGCCCTCAGGCACCTGGATGCCGCCTTCACCGAGGCCATGTTTGTGCTGCCCAAAGACCTCAAAGAGGCCATTGCCGCAGAAAAAATGGTCTCACGTGACAGCCAGCCCTTCTGGCTCACCGAGGAGGGCGAGGCCCGGCAGTCCGGGGCTTGAGCCTGGATGTTCTGGAATCCAGGCCACCCAGGTCTTTGGGTTGGATTTCGCCAAAACTGCTCAGAGGCCACTTTGGCTTATAAGCCTTAACGCTAAGGTAAGGTTATGTATAGCGATTGTGGTTTGCCGAGAGCGGTATATGTTGCATTGCTAGCCCTGTTATTAGGCCTGGTGGTTTCCGGGTGCGCGCCAGCGACTCTAACACCAGGCCCCGACGGCTACTCTCTGCGTCCGGCGGTGCAGGCCGAGCGAAGGAGCCTCGAGCTGCCGGGTTTTGGCAGGGTCAGCTACTACGCCAGCCCGGAAGGCACAGGTCGGCCGCTCATTCTGACCCACGCCGTGAATGCCGCAGCCAGCGCCTACGAGATGAGGCCGGTGTGGGATATGTTTGTCGGAAGTCGCCCGCTGTATGTCTTGGAATGGCCTGGTTTTGGCAGCAGTGACCGCCCGGACACCCCCTACACCCCCAAGTTGATGAGCCGGGCGCTCCTCGCGTTGGTGAACCAACTCAATAGCGAGGTAGACGTGGTGGCCCTCAGCCTGGGTAGCGAGTTTGCGGCTCGAGCTGCACTGGCCGAGCCACGCATCAAGACCCTGGCCCTGATCAGCCCCAGCGGGTTTGGGACCCCCACCGGCGCCTCTCAGGAAGCCTCCGAGCAAGACGGTGGCACCTCGCTCTTTGGGTTTCTCAGCGCCATCGGCGACCCGTTGTTTGGGTTGCTGAGCACCCGTTTTGTGCTCGAGTTCTTTCTCGACCGCAGCTTTCGCGGGCCGGTGCCTGCCGAAGTCGTAGACTACGCCCAGCAGACCACCCACCAGCCGGGAGCCAAGTTTGCCCCCATTTACTTCGTGAGCGGCCGGCTGTTTACCCGCGATGCCTACAACCGGCTCTTTGATCCACTCACCATTCCGGTGCTGGTTCTCTACGACCAGGACGGCTTCGTTTCCTTCGAGAACCTTGCGGTTTTCGCACAAAAACCAAACGCCAGTGTAGTTCGGATTCCCGATACCGACGGACTGCCTCATTTTGAAAAGCCGGACGAGGTGAAGGCAGCCTTGAGCGCATTTTGGAGCAAAGCGCCTTGATGGCGAGGGCCAGCTTCTGCATTTTTTCATCCCAAAGCAATAGAATCTAAACCATGCAAAGGACGCTTTTTGTTGCCGTCGCACTTTTGGCTGCTGTCATAGCCGCTGTGTTGTTCTTGGTGCTCCGACCCCAACCCTCCGCTGGTGCCGCCGATGCTGCCAGGGGCGCTAGGTTCGCCATCGGTAACCCGGATGCCAAGGTAACGGTGGTGGATTTTTCGAACTACCTGTGTGGCCACTGCCGCGACCACGCCAACGACGTGTTTCCCCTCATTAAGAGGGACTACATAGATACCGGCAAGGTGCGCTACATTTTCCGCGATTTCCCCTTTGGCGGGCAGGAGAACGTAATTCGGGCCGGAGAGGCTGCTGCTTGCGCAGCCGACAGCAACCTATATGTCGAATATCACGAGGCCCTTTTCCGCGCGCAAATGCAGTGGGCAGGCCTCAGCGGTCAGGCGTTGGACAACTACTTTGCCGACCTGGCAGGCCAGATTGGCATGGCCCCGGCTACTTTCTCACAGTGCCTGAAGTTGGGCAGCAAGCGGGCGGGGGTGCTCGCCGACCAGAAATTGGCGGGCGAACTGGGGCTCACCGGAACCCCAAGCTTCTTCGTGAACGGTGAGAAGTTTACCGGCCAGCGCTCCTACGATAGCTGGCGTGAAATTCTGGATAAAGCCTTGGCTAGCCAGGCCACCGGTGGCGATCAGGGCGGGGCTAGCAGTCCAGCCAAGCCTTAGGCAGGTTGCATTTACCCTATTTGTGTCTTCAGGAAGCCTGGCGCAAGCGGGCTTCCTCGAGGGCTTTTAGCGGCTTATCGAGGTGGGGTAGATCGAAGACCACTTCCGAGACCCCCGAACCAGGCAACTCGAACATTAGCTCAACCATGGCCTTTTCGATAACTGCCCGCAAGCCGCGCGCACCGGTGCCGCGCTTGAGGGCACGGCGGGCAATCTCACGTAGCACACCCGGCGTGAAGCGGATTTCTATACCTTCCATACGCAAGAGCTCCTGGTATTGACGTATAAGGGCGTTCTTGGGTTCGGTCAGGATTCGCACCAGGGCCTCTTCGTCTAGGGCCTCGAGCTGCACCATCAGCGGCATGCGGCCCACAAACTCAGGGATTAGGCCAAAGCGAACCAGGTCTTCGGGGATGGGCTCAGGTTTTTCTTCGGTTTTCTTGGGTCGAGTAAAGCCAATGGGGTTCTGGTCTACCCTCGAGAGCACGATGCGCTCGAGGCCGTCAAAGGCTCCCCCCAGAATAAAAAGAATGTTCTTGGTATTTAGGGTAATGAATTCCTGGTGGGGATGCTTGCGTCCACCCTGGGGGGGCACGTTGGAAATGGTACCCTCCACAATCTTCAACAAAGCCTGCTGTACCCCCTCCCCCGAGACATCGCGGGTCAGGCTAGGGTTCTCGGATTTGCGGGCAATTTTGTCAATTTCATCAATGTAGATGATGCCCTTCTCGGCAGCTTGCACATCAAAATCAGCAGCCTGTAAAAGGCGTAGCAATACGTTTTCCACGTCCTCGCCAACATAGCCCGCTTCAGTCAGAGTAGTGGCATCGGCAATGGCGAAGGGCACATCCAGCATCCGGGCCAAAGTCTCAGCCAGCAGGGTTTTGCCAGTTCCGGTGGGGCCAATCAGCAGCACATTGGACTTCTGTACCTCGGCTTCCGGATGCATTAGACGCTTGTAGTGGTTATATACCGCCACTGAGAGGGTTTTCTTGGGCATCTCCTGCCCGATTACGTATTGGTCTAGGAAGCTCTTGATCTCAACAGGTTTGGGCAGGTGACTGGGGCCCACAAAGCTTTGCTTGGGCTCCGCTTCTAAAAGGTCGTTAGCCCGCTCCACACACTCATTGCAGATAAACACCTCGCCCAAGGGCGACTCGATTAGATGCGCCACCTCGGGGTGTTTACGTCCACAGAAGCTGCAAGAAGGCTTACTGCGTCTCACGGCTAACCACCTGATCTACCAAGCCATAGCTGGCGGCCTCTTCGGCGGTAAGGTAGTAGTCGCGCTCAGTATCGCGCTCGACTTTTTCCAGAACCTGGTTGGTGTGGCGGGCCAGGATGCCATTAAGAACCTTGCGGGTCTTGAGGATTTGCTCGGCCTGAATGGCAATATCAGTAGCTTGACCACCCAGCCCCCTGGCCCAGGGCTGGTGGATCATAACCTTGGAGTGCGGCAATGCGTAGCGCTTGCCAGGCGCCCCCGCCGTGAGCAAGACCGCTCCCATCGAGGCAGCCAGACCCACACAGATGGTCGAAACAGGGGCTGATACAAACTGCATGGTGTCGTAAATAGCCAGCCCCGCATCCACATCCCCACCAGGAGAATTAATGTACATACGGATTTCCTGGTTGGGATTTTGCGCCGCCAGGAACAGGATTTGCGCCACGATGGTATTGGCTACCTGAGAGTCTATGGGCGTACCCAAGAAGATGATGCGGTCTTTGAGCAGGCGACTGTAGATGTCGTAGACCCGCTCACCACGGGCAGTCTGTTCGATGACGTAGGGAACTACCATATCGGCTCTATTCTATGCCTGAATGCCAGCACAAGAGGGCATTGGCGCACATAAACCTGATTCTTTACGCTTTGCTTGAGGCGTCTGCATTGTTTTTGGACCAGCATCTACAATCTTGCGCAAATAAGATCCGTTCGATTTTGAAATAGCGCGCTCGAGGGCTCTAGCTTTCGATTGAAGACACTGCCTCGAACAGCGCTTTGTCGTGTAGCCGCTGGATGCGCAGTCGGGCAATGGCTTCCCGGCCCAGCTCACTTTGCAGGCGGGATGGGGTTGTGCGGTAGGAACGCGCCATTTCAGCCAAGAACTCATCGAACTCTTCCTGGCTCAGCTCTGTCTTAAGCTCCTCTGTCAGGGCTTCCACTGCCAGCGAACGGCGCAGACGCTTGGTAGCACTTTCGGTAAGGTTTTGCTTGAACTCCTCGAGCTTGCCTTCCTTCTGCAGTTGGGCGATATACTCGCTGAGTTCGAGTTTTTGTTGCTTGAAGTCATCGGCCAGGCTCTCTAGCAGGCTTTGCTCCTCGCGGGCCAGCATGGTGGGCGGAATATCGGCTTCGATGGCCTCGCCAAGCTTGTCAAGCAACTGGCTGGCCTTGGCATTGCGGATCTCGCGCGCAAACTGGGCTGTCAGGCTCTCCCGCACCTTGGTAGTGAGGGCATCTAGGTTATCTTCGCCCACCGTTTTGGCAAATTCGTCGTCCAGTTCGGGTAGTTTGAGGGCCTTAACTTCCAGGATCTTAGTCTTGACCTCGCGTACGATGGTTTCGCCGTCTTTGACTGGCACCACTACCTCATCCCCGGCTTTCTTGCCCAACAAGGCCTCACGTACGTGCGGCTGGGCATTCTCCATCACCACCGGGAAGCGCCCTCCGTCATCGGTCTCGATAAAGACATTGTCTTTTTCCTGGGCTTCCCGATCCACCGCCACCATTTCGCCATAGCGGTTACGCAGATCATCTAGGGCCCGGCTGACCGCATCGTCGGTCACTTCGGGGGTTTCGACCTCGAGCTTGAAGCTTCGCCAGTCAGGCAGCTTTACTTCTGGGTAGTTCTCCACTTCCACGGTATAAACGAAGGGCTGACCAAAGGTCAGACTCTCGTCCAGAACCCGTGCCCCCACTGGCAGCAACGACAACTCCTGGGCAGCTTTGGGAAAGGTCTCGTCGCGCAGGGCTTCTTTTACTTCGTCCAACAAAGATTCTTTACCAATTTTGGCCTCAATTACCTTAGCCGGGGCCTTGCCAGCACGAAAACCAGGCAGCTTTACCCGCCCTGCATAGCTGCTCAGCACCGATTGATAGGTCTGCTCAACCTGGCTGGCCGGAACCTCAACCTTGATTTTTACCTTATAGCCTTCACGTTCAAGAATTTCTGCCACAACACACCTCAAGTTCGACCCCTGGGGCCGCCAAGGATACAGTGTACAACCCCCTACACGATTTTCGTACACCCCAAAAAGAAAATACCCCTTGGAAGGTGCTTGCAGCGGTAAGCAGTGAGTATAAGGGCTTCATATCGTTGTTTAGTACACAAAAACCTCGAGTTCTACCTCATTGATTTTCTGGTTTACCCATCAACTCTAGCGCAACTCAAACAAGGTGGAGGGTGGTTTTTTGGCTCCAAGACTCGAGAACTTCGACGGGACAACTGACCCTATATACCCCCCACAAGTATAAAGTACCTTATCAAATAAGGAGCAAACCATGAAAACCATTCTGGTAATCGGCGGAAACTTTGGCGGGATGACCAGTGCTTTCGAGCTGAAGCGCAAACTGGGCAAAGAGGCCCGAATTGTGGTGGTCTCGAGGCAAAAAGAGTTCGTCTATATCCCCTCCCTGATCTGGGTTCCCTTTGGTCGCCGCAAGGTCTCGGACATCACCTTCGATGCAGAGAGCACCTTCCGGCGTGGGGGTATCGAGTTCATTTTTGGCGAAGCCACCCAGATCAAACCCCAAGAGAACAAGGTCGAACTAGCCGATGGAACGGTGATTGACTACGACTTCCTAGTTGTTGCTACCGGAGCCAAGCTGGACTGGGATGCAGTGCCAGGGCTGGGCCCCAAAGGCTATTCCCACTCCATCTTCACTCCACCTGATGCCGAGAAAACCTATGAAGCCTACCAGAAATTCCTACAAAACCCCGGCCCGGTTGTAATCGGGGCAGTTCCAGGTGCTAGTTGCATGGGTGCTGGCTACGAATACCTCTTCAATTTCGATCACCAGGTTCGCAGAGCCGGGAAGCGTAACCAGGTCAGCATCACTTGGGTCACGCCCGAGCCCGCACTGGGCCACTTTGGCATCGGTGGCATGACCGGCGGCGAAACCATGCTCAAGATGTTCCTCAAGATGCAAGGCATTGAATACCGCGCCAATGCGGCTATTACTGAGGTACGACCCGATGGCGTGGTCCTCTCTACCGGCGAGGTGCTACCTTCCAGCTTCACCATGCTGGTGCCACCCTTCCTAGGGGTGGAGGTAATGCAAAAAACACCCGAACTGGTAGATGCCAAGGGCTTTGTAGAAGTCTCCGACGGCTACCAGAGCACGCATTTCCCCAACGTTTTTGCTGTAGGACTGGCTGCCAAAGTGCCCAACCCCTTCAAGGGCGATGTGGCCTTCGGGGTGCCCAAAACCGGCTTCCCCACCGACGAAATGGCTAAGACTGCTGCCCACAATATTCGCGAAATCCTACACGGCAACGTCAACAACCTGCACTGCAAGTCCTTCGGCAGTATGCCCGCTGTATGTGTGATGGATGCGGGGAACAAAGAGGTCATCATCCTGGGCAACCACCTCTACCCACCTCGCCAGTTCCAGATCATGCTGCCCAATGTACTCGGTGACTTTAACAAGGTGCTGGTAGAAAAAATGCTCTTGATGAAGTACCGCAATGGTTGGTCATTCCTGCCCTGAATAACCCACCCTCCTCCCCCCTCGGCTTTACCCGAGGGGGTTTGTCTATAAAAAAACCCCGGACTTCTCCGGGGTTGTGGTGCGCGGAGGGGGACTTGAACCCCCACACCTTGCGGCACAAGATCCTAAGTCTTGCGTGTCTACCAATTCCACCATCCGCGCAATCTTGAATAAAGAGATCAGAGAGCGGGGGGAAGGGTTTTCTATATGCCCTATCCCCCAACCTCTGTCCTACTTTTGGGGTGAGCGATGGGATTTGAACCCACGACCCCTGGATCCACAGACCAGTGCTCTAACCGACTGAGCTACGCTCACCACGCTGCAACAGCAGCAAAAAGTATTGTAGGGCTGGGATTCCAGCACGTCAAGAAGGGCAAATTTATTTGATAGATTCCCACTTTCGCCGGTTTTGGGGTTGCTGCGGGTTAAGCCCCACGATGTATGGGTCTTTTATCGGCCCAAGGCAGCTCGAGAGGGGTTGGGATTTGAGTCTATAGCGTTGACGCTCCTCCAAATACCCCCTATACTCGGCGCCAAGGTGTCAAACAATCGTTCGTTAGAAGAAGGTAAGCTGGAGAAAGGGAACCGTCGCGACGAAATCCTGGACGCGGCAGGCCAACTTTTTAGCCGCCAGGGCTTTCACGCCACTTCTATGCGCGACCTTGCCAGGGCTGTTAATCTGCAAGGGGGCAGCCTCTACGCCCACATCGAGTCCAAGGAAGAGGTGCTATTCAAGCTAGTCAATCGCGCTGCAGACGGGTTTCTGAGCAGCGCAGAAGCCATTCCGACCAGCCTTCCCCCTAAAGAACAGCTTAGACATCTCGTGCGGGGGCACCTGGAAGTAATTGTACGCGAGCTCGATAACGCCACGGTCTTTTTTCACGAGTGGAAGTTTCTTAGCCCTGCGTTACAAAGCCAGATCAAAGCCCAACGCGATGCATACGAGGGTTATTTCCGCAGAATTATCGAGGCGGGCAGTCGTTCGGGGGATTTCCAGGTCGAGGATATCCGGATCGCCAGCCTGTTTGTGCTTTCGGCCCTGAACTGGACTTACCAGTGGTACCGGCCAGGGGGCAAAATGAACCTCGAGACGCTGGCGCAGCAGTATTGCAATCTAATCTTCAAGGCTCTGGGTGCTACCGCCAGCGAAGACTGATGCCAACACCACAAACATCGCAAGCACCAGCAGCTTCATACGTCAAAAAGACCGTTGGCAAACAGATTTTCTAGGAATGGATGTTTGCCTGGGATTTCTGGATATAAATTTGGACAGGTCGCTTCAAGTATAATTCCTTGTGATGCCTTATCTGCGCCAACCCAGTTTTCTGGAGTACCTGAGCGAGCACGAGCGCCAAAGGTTGGGGCAGATCTGCCCACCTCGAGCCCTCGAACCAGGGGAATTCCTTTACCGCGATGGCGACCCGTGCCACAGTCTGATTATCCTGATTGAAGGCCAAGTCAAGCTTCTAAAGGTAGCCAGCGGGGGCCAGGACCGTATTGTGTACGTGGCCGGGGGCGGCGACCTGCTGGGCATCAACTTTTTAGCCCAGGAGGCTACGCACACAAACACGGCCATCTGTCTGAGCCGGGTGGTAATTTGCCCTGTTGAGAAAAGTCAGGTTGTACAAGTATCCAATGAGCTGCCCAATGTTGCGTTGCGCCTAGCCCAGGTGCTGGCCGACAGGGTAAGCCAGCTCGAGGGCCAACTCGAGGTTTCTGCAACCCCGGCGGCCTATCGCCTGGGTCGCGCGTTTGCATGGCTGGCTCAGCGCTTCAGCGTGCCTGATTTTTCCGCCTGGCGCGATCTGCCCATGGAGCTCAAGCAGGAAGACCTGGCGGCCATGTGCGGAACCACCCGGGTTACAGTTACCAACACGCTGGGTGAGTTGCGCAACCTGGGGCTGGTGGAGGGTACAAGGGGCCGGTACCGGGTTAACTTGAAAGCCCTCGAGCGCTGGCTCGAGGGCTTCGAGGAGATAGACTAGCTACCGCCGGCCCCACTGGGTAAAAACCTGATCGGTAGCGTTGGCCTGCTGGTGGCAGCCCACGCACATCGCTGGATCAGCCAGGTTACCTCCCTGAATAGTGTTGTCCTTACGCTCGTAGGCAGCCCAGGCCCAGTCGCCTGCGTTATTGCTGCGTTTTTGCATCACCCAGATGTTGGTCACCTGTAGGGTCTGGGGATCCACGCGCTCCTTTACGAAGATCGTACCCTGGGCAAAGGGCAGTTTGTAGTTGCCATTTGTGCCCAGCAGCCGGTCGGGGGTCAGGTTGACGTACACATCCTTGCCCAGGGGGTGCGCACCGGCCGAGTTGATCTTATTTACGTTGACTCGAGTCCAACCCGCATATCCACGAATATTCTCTGCTAAGCTTGCCACCTGGGCTAGTACCATCCCAACCACCACTAGTCCGGCAAAAACCATCCACTTTTTCATGGGTTACCTCCCAGGACACACGCTACCGAGCGCCTGGGGGGTTTTGTGTATCGAACTTAACACAGAAAACCAGCACAGCGTCTGCTACGACCCTCTTTCCTCACCCGACTTATCGTCTAGAGCAAATTCCAGGGCCATCTCCCAAGCCGACTGCTCGAGTTCAAATACCCGACCCACAATTTGGTTCACTTCAGTGGGCGAGAGTTGTTCGGATACCTCGAGGGCCAGGCTGCCAAAATCGTGAATCAGAGCCTGAGCTTCAGGAGCCATCCAGTGTTGGGTAATTTCGTCGGCCAGACCACCCAGGTCTTCCTCCGGGTCTCTCGAACGCAGAGAACTCCAGGCATCGAAAAAAGCCCTGTGCCGAGCCCAATGGGCCACAGTGCCCACGGCGTAGGGGGCTTGCTCGAGGGCCCGTAGAAAATCCAGGTAACCTTGGCGAGATGGGTGTACGGGGGCTTTAGGTAGATCGAGGTGGGCAAGCCAGTCTAGCTCTTCTACCGTAACCAGTAGGGCATTGGCTTTAATTAGCCGGTGCAATTGAGGTGCCCGGCGCAAAAGCGAGGTTTGCAGCCCCAGCATGGCTTCGTACAGGTACTGCTCCTGTACCAGCCAACGCGTGAAGGCGCGGCTGGAGACCTGCCCTTGACGCAGCAGGCGCAAGAAAGGCTGATTGGTCAATTCAGCCCAACCCCTGAAGCCCCGCAGATCAATCACGCTTTTAAGAGTGCGCCTAAATAGGGAGGGCGGGTGTGCGTGGGGCTAAGATTGGCGAGTAGGTCAAAACTTCCTCACCAGAATACCGTTGGCAGGCTTACAATTGAGCCTCCGTTCAGGCTCGTAGAGCAGTTTTGCGAACAAGCAACCAGGATCAGCCAGATGGCGAGCTTGCTGTGAAATCTGCGACAAGTACTTCACAAACACTCCAGGGTCTTGCAAGAAATGCCCTATCGAGCGCCTGGGAACCCATTCTGAAACACCTCGCTGAAAGCATAGGGCTGATCAATCCAGGGGTAGTGGCCCGCGCCTTCGATTAGCTCCAGATGCCCACCGGTAAGATCGGCAATCGTCTGAGCTTCGGGGTAGCTGCTGGCGTCCAAGGTGCCCAACAGCACCATGGTGGGGGCGTGCACCTCTAGCAAAAAGGGGGTATAGTCGAGGCGCCAAAGCCCATTCAGCACAAACATCCGCCCCGGTGTGTCGGCTCCCACCACGGTAGAGCCTTCCGCCATCCATTCGTATTCCATGCGGCTGTGCTGACTTGGAAACATGAGCTTATCGAAGGCTGCTTTTGGCTCCACATGGGCAAAGGCTTCCTGTAGCAGCCCTGTGCCATCCTGGGGCACTTCCACCTCGACGTCGTGCTGTGCAATACCCCGCAACGCCAGCGAGGCGCGGTAGAGCTGACCAGCAAGCCAAGGGAAGTTCGTCCAGGGGTTGACCAAAAGCACTTGTTCGGTAGTCTCGGGAGAGCGGCGGGCATAATCAAGCGCCAGCAACCCCCCAAAGCCGTGCCCCAGCAATGTCCAGGTATCCAGGCCCAGATGGTCTCGTAGGTGAAAGAGATCTTCCACCAAGGCATCTATGGTAAAAAGTTGCGGTTCTTCGGGCAGTGCTGGACTGCGGCCTCCGCCGCGCTGGTCGAGATAAAGCACCCGAAAATCTTCCAAATATTCCCCAAAGCCCTCTCGCAACGCATAGCTACTGCCTCCAGGCCCGCCGTGCAGTACAACAATGGCGGGGGCATCCTTGGGGCCGGTATCTTCCAGGTAGACCTCTACCCCATCGTCCACAACAATTAGATCGATTTCTTCGCGCATTGAGTTCCTTTATCGTGGTTCCCTCTATCCGAGAACTGCTCTAGGGGCGGCGAAGCCCTTCCTCGAGCAGTTCAAAGCTCCAGCTACGGAAACCCTCGAGCGCCATCGCCGCTGTCTCCAGGTCAGGGCCATACGCCCAGACCTCGAGCAGGTAAAGCCCTTGTTCGGCCCGGTGAAGCAGCCGGTAGGGGTGTGGGTATTGCCGGGCGAGTTGGCGCAAGGGTTCTGGGTTCTTACCTTCTACAAAAAGCACCTTCATCAAGGTTCAGTCTACCCCGAAGCCTCGCCGTAAACATTTCTTATCGGGTCTCATACCGTTTCCGCTTGAATCCTTCACCGCCCGCCGCAGTCAGAGGTGAAGGATTCAAGCCGACCGAAGGGAGTAGAAAAGCATTTCGGTAGTATCGTTTAGGCTTGCCGAAGTGAACGATACTGCCGAAATGCGTATCAAGAAGCAAAAAAAAGCACTTCACAATCGTCCGATAAACACCTACTTCGGGGAAGCCCCACCATATCCTCCCCGCCACAGACGCTCGAGAAAAAGCACTTCACAGGCTTCCTCGAGACGCTCACTTCGAGGAAGCCACACTGCGCCCTCCCCGCCACAGACGCTCGAGAAAAAGCACTTCACAGGCTTCCTCGAGGCTGGTCATTAGCGAAAACGCCTGCAACAGCGATTTTTCTGGTGCCTCCTCGATGCCTTTTACAAAAGCTCCATGGCCGCGCACCACACAGGCCCGGTGTTTTTGCAAGGCTCTGGCCACCGCTTCGGCAGCCTCGTGGCTTGCTGAGGCCGTCTTGGGAGATAAAACAGGAATCTGATCGAAGTAGTAGCGCCCTTCTAAGTCAATCGGCACGATGAAATCGAGGTGAAACGACAGGGCAATGGCATGGCGTGGATGGGCGTGCACCACGGCAGTGGCATCGGTCTGCTGGTAGATGGCGCGGTGGATCACCCGCTCCACCGAGGCGCCCCGGTCTTTTTCGGGGTCGGGCTCGAGGGGCAAGAACATCAGGTCGTCCGGGGTTAGGTGAGCCTTCTGGGCACCCGAGCGGGTAATCCACAAGCCTTCCCCCGCACGCACGGAGTAGTTGCCCGAGGTGGCCGAGGCCAGCCCTGCCGTAAATAAATCGGCCCCGACTTGCTGAAAGGTGAGATAAAGTTTGGCTTTCATCAGCTACCAGCGCTTAAGAAGCATAGGCTGCAAGCAAATGCCTACAGCCTACAGCCCAACGATTCGGTTTTACGCTTCGCGTCCAGGCTGCTCGGGGCGCACACCTGGGCGGCGGGGGCCACCTACGGGCGCTTGTTCGGCCTCGCGGCGGGCCTCCTCGAGGCGCTTGAGGGTCTTCTGGTCGACTACCTGGGTATCACGCACAAAGTCCGACCCCGTACCGGCGGGAATCAACTTACCCAGGATCACGTTTTCCTTGAGACCAATTAGCTCGTCCAGCTTGCCGGCGACAGCGGCTTCGGTCAAGACATGGGTGGTGTGCTGGAAGCTCGCCGCCGAGAGCCAGCTCTTGGTTGAGAGAGCGCTCTTAGTCACCCCCATCAGCATGGGTTTCCAACTGGCGGGGGTCTTGTCCTCCGCCATTAGGGCTTCGTTGGCCGATTCCACATCCCACTTCTCGATGACCTGGCCCTCCAAGTAGCGGCTGTCGCCCGAGTCGGTAATTTCGACGTACTTGAGCATCTGCCGCACGATGGTCTCGATGTGCTTATCGTGCAGCTTCACGCCCTGGGCGCGGTAGACGCGCTGGATTTCGTCGGTCAAGTAGCGCTCCACGGCTTCGGGGCCTTTGGCTTCCAGCAGTTGGTGGGGGTCAATGGCGCCGCGGGTGAGGGGCTGCCCCGCCTCCACGGTCTCGCCTTCCTTGACGGTGATACGGGCCTCCTTGGGCACCTTGTATTCCTTGGAGAACCCCTCGCTGCTCACAAAGATACTGGTCTTATCTTCGTGCTCTTCGATGTGAATGCTGCTGTCAATCTCGGCGATGACCGCCTTAACCTTGGGCCGGCGAGCCTCAAAGAGCTCGATCACACGGGGCAAACCCTGGGTGATGTCGGTTCCGGAAGCGACCCCGCCAGTGTGGAAGGTACGCATCGTGAGCTGTGTACCAGGCTCACCGATGGACTCGGCAGCCACCACGCCGACGCTCTCGCCAATCGAGACCAGCTTGGCCGCCGAGAGATCCCAGCCGTAGCAATGCTGGCAGACCCCATAACGGGTACGGCAGGTCAGGGGCGAGCGCACCGGAACCTCCTCGATCAGGCGCTCTTCGGCGGCCTTGACGATCAGGTTCACTTCCTCCTGGGTAAGTTGGTGGCCCTCTGTGAAGGTTTTACCTTTGATCTCAAATTCGCGGGCTACCGTGCGGCCATACAGCCCCGACTCGATATCGCTCTTTTTGCGCAACCGCTTGTTGCGGAAGGCTTCGTCGAATTGCAGCAAGGGCACCGAGATGTAGTCGGGCGTCCCACAGTCCAGCTCCCGCACGATCACCTCGTGGGCCACGTCGTGCAGCTTGCGGGTCAGGTAGCCCGAGTCGGCAGTGCGCAGCGCGGTGTCGGCCCCACCCTTGCGGGCCCCGTGGGTCGAGATAAAGTATTCCAGTACCGTTAGACCCTCGCGGAAGGAGGCTTTTACCGGTACGGGGTAGGTTTCACCCGAAGGCTTGGCCATCAGGCCGCGCATCCCGGAGATCTGGCGGATCTGCTGGGGGTTACCGCGAGCCCCCGACTGGCTCATCACGTAGAGCGGGTTAAAGGGGTAGTTTTCCTCGAAGTTCTTGAAGACTGCCCCGGTCACTTTTTCGGTGGTCTGGCTCCAGAGCTGTAGAATCTGCTGGAAGCGCTCTTCATCGGTCATTAAGCCCAGTTCGAAGGCCTGCTCGATCTGGGCCAGCTTGGCATCGGCCTCCTGCAGGAACTGCTTCTTTTCTACCGGAATGACCGCATCGTCAATCCCGATGGTAATGCCCGAGGTGGTGGAGAGCACAAAGCCGTAGTACTTGAGCGCGTCCAGCAGGTTGGCGGTCTTTTCCACCCCCAGCACTAGGAAGCTCTTATAGACCAGGTCTTTGAGGGAGTTCTTTTCCTGGGCCACCTCGAGGTTGACCAGCTCTTCTGCAGCCGCCGCATCCTCTACAGCCTCGCTGACGATGCGCAAGAAGAGCATCCGTCCGGGCGAGGTTTCCAGCAGCTTGTTGCCCAGGCGCACCGTGACCACGTCCTGGTGGTCTACGACCCCGCTCTGCACCGCCAGCAAGGCTTCATCCACACTGCTGAAGACGTATTTAAGACGACCCACACTGGTTTCTTTGCCAGCGACCTTGATCTTAGCGTTGAGGGCCAACTTACCTTGGTCATAGGCTTTTAGCGCATCTTCAATGGTTTTGAACTCACTGCCCTGGCCCTTTTTCTCACGGCGGAGCTGGGTGATGTAATACAAGCCCAGGATGATGTCGCGGGAAGGCTTGGCCACCGGCTCACCCGAGGCCGGCGAGAGGATGTTGTGGGCCGAAAGCATCTGGATGCGGGCCTCGGCCTGAGCATAGCTGGACAAGGGCACGTGCACGGCCATCTGATCGCCATCGAAGTCGGCGTTGAAGGCCTCGCAGACCAGCGGATGCAGCTGGATGCTCTGCCCCTCCACCAAGACCGGCTGGAAGGCCTGAATGCCCAGGCGGTGCAGGGTGGGGGCGCGGTTCAGGAGCACCACCTTGCCGTGGATGACCTCCTCCAGGGCGTCCCAGACCTCGTCTTTGATGTCGCGGGAGCGCTCCAGCATTTTGCGGGCGCTCTTGACGTTGTTGGCAATGCCCTTCTCCTCCATTTTCTTGAGCAGGAAGGGCTTGAAGAGCTCCAGGGCCATGCGCTTGGGCAGACCGCACTGGTGCAGCTTGAGCTGCGGCCCCACCACGATTACCGAACGGCCCGAGTAGTCCACGCGCTTGCCCAGCAGGTTCTGGCGGAAGCGGCCCTGCTTGCCCGAGAGGATGTCGGTCAGGGAGCGCAGGGCCCGGTCGGAGCCGGGGTTGGTGACCGGCGTACCCCGGCGCCCGTTGTCCAGCAGGGCATCCACAGCTTCTTGGAGCATCCGCTTCTCGTTGCGGATAATCATCTCGGGGGCACCCTGCGAGAGTAGCTTGCGCAGACGGTTGTTGCGGTTGATCAGGCGGCGATAGAGGTCGTTGAGGTCGGAGGTGGCAAAACGACCCCCGTCTACCTGCACCATCGGGCGCAAGTCGGGCGGCAGTACGGGCACGGCCTCCAGCACCATCCACTCGGGGCGGTTGCCGGAGTCGCGGAACGAGCGCACCACTTCCAGACGCTTGCGCGCCTTGGCCCTTCTAGCCCGGCTGGGATGCTTCATCTCCTCGACCAGCTCGGCCTCGAGCACGCTCAGGTCAATATCCTTGAGCAGCTCCTGAATGGCCTGGGCACCCATCTTGGCATCAATATCGTAGGACTCGATGACCCGTACCGCCATGCGGATAAAGTCGACTTCTACCCGGCCATAGATTTCCGAGGTGATCCTACCGCCATCGGCTAGAGCATCGCCTGGTGATACCCGGTCGCCGTTGGTTACGTCCACATCATCTTCGAAAGGGTATAGCTTGGCCTTCATCACCACGATGGAGGCGGGCTCGTGCAGGTGCACCACCCCGTCGGCCTCGGCAATCACCTCTTCTTCAGGCTCGATGGCACCCACCAGCTTGTCGCCCTTACGCACGCTCGTACCCTCGGAGGCTAACACGTGCATATGCGGCTGGAGGGGGTAGTCGGCCACGCGGGAGCGCTCGAGGGTAAAGCTGAGGTGAACTTCCTTCTTCGCGGTTTCGGCCTCGAGCTTCTCCGCCTTAAGGCCTTTGGGCATTCTGAGTTGGCCCTTGCCCTGGGCCAATACGTCGCCACCGCCCACCAACTCACCTTGCCCCACCTTGAGGTGCATCCCGGCAGGAATCAGGTAGATGGCGCTCACCGCGCTCGTCTCGGGGTCGAGGATTTTGACCAGGGCTCCGTCCCCCACTTCCTCCACATCCACCACCCCGGCATCCTCACAGGTGATCTGATAGGAGGCCTCGAGCTCGGCGATGGGCTCACCTGGCTTGTACTTATCCTGCTCAATCCAGGCGGACTTGGGCAGGGTCAGGCTGGCCCGCTCCTTGTCAGCGTACTCCACCCGGATACGGCGAGGAAACCGAAAGAGCACCAGCCCGTCCATCTTGCTCACCACGCCAGGGGCTAACTCCTGGCCTTTTTTGACCTCGTCTCCATCTTTGACAAAGGTCTCTACTCCGGCTGGAATGGCGTAGGTCTCCTGTTTACCAAAACGCAGTTCGCGGTATTCGTCGTCGGTGAGGAGCTGGCGCTTCTGCACCGGCGTACCGCCCAGCATGGCCCCTCTGGGATCAATGGTGATGTACTTGGCAAAGTACAGCACTTGCTCGAGTTCCTGGGCCGAAAGATCTAGCAACGTACCGATCTTGGAGGGTACGTCCTTGACGTACCAGATATGTGCGGTGGGGGTAGCCAGCTCGACGTGGCCCATGCGGTAGCGGCGCACGATGCTCTTGGTTACCTCCACCCCACAACGCTCGCAGACCTTGCCCTCGAAGCGCTGGCGCTTGTACTTACCGCAGGCGCACTCGTAATCTTTTTGCGGCCCAAAGATGCGCTCATCAAAAAGCCCATCACGCTCGGGCTTAAGGGTGCGGTAGTTGATGGTCTCGGGTTTTTCGACCTCGCCGTAGCTCCAAGAACGAATCTTTTCGGGGGCGGCCAGGCCGATTCTTACTTTGCGAACTTCTCGTTTAATCATCGTTCACTCCGTGAACTTCTGTCTAAGGTCTTAGGTCAAAGGCAGGTTCCGTCATCCAGCTTGCGACCTGCGGCACTTAGCGCTTGCTGGCCAACCCCTCAAAGATATCCAGATTCCTTGCATTTTCGTCGTAGGTCTCCACATCCAGGCCCAGCGACTGCAATTCTTTCACCAGCACCCGGAAGCTCTCCGGCACGCTGGCCTCGGGCACATCGTCGCCCTTGACCACCGCTTCGTAGGCTGCGTTGCGCCCCTCAATATCGTCGGATTTGATGGTAAGGATTTCTTGTAGGGTATGAGCAGCACCATAGGCTTCAAGTGCCCACACTTCCATCTCACCGAAACGTTGACCCCCAAACTGGGCCTTGCCGCCCAGAGGCTGCTGGGTTATAAGCGAGTAAGGGCCGGTGGACCGCGCGTGCATCTTATCCTCCACCATGTGGTAGAGCTTCATGATGTACATCACACCCACCACGATAGGGCCTTCAATGGGCTCACCCGTGCGTCCATCGTAGAGCACACTCTTGCCTTGCTGGGCCACCTCACGCAGTTGCTCAGCAGGGTCTTTTTCACCATCTACGAGGCCGAGCTTCGCGGCACGGGCCAAGACCTCACGCTCGCGGTTATCAACCCCAAAACCTGCCTTGGTACGGGTTTGCCACTTCTTATCAAAGGCTTTTCCCAGCATCTCTTTGATTTCGTCCTCGGATATGCCGTCAAACACAGGGGTAACAAATTTGAGGTCGAGCTCGTAGCCTGCCAGGCCCAGGTGGGTCTCCAGAATCTGGCCCAGGTTCATACGGCTGGGCACGCCCAGCGGGTTGAGCACGATGTCCACCGGCGTACCATCAGGCATATGCGGCATATCCTCGGGTGGCAAAATTTTGGAGACCACGCCCTTGTTACCGTGGCGATTGGCCAGCTTATCGCCCACCTGAAGCTTGCGCTTCTGGGCCACATACACCCGCACCACCTCACGCACGCCCGGCTTGAGTTCCACCCCCGCGTCACCCCGGCGCAGGCGCAGGGTGCGCACCACGATGCCCCCTTCGCCGGGCGGCACCCGCAGCGAGGTATCCTTCACGTCCCGGGCCTTCTCACCGAAGATGCTGCGCAAAAGCCGCTCTTCGGGGGTGGGCTCGGTCTCGCCCTTGAAGCTGGTACGGCCCACCAGGATATCGCCCGCCTTAACCTCGGCCCCAATCCGCACCACGCCGTCCTCGTCGAGGTCGCGCAGGGCGGCCTCGGAAAGGTTGGGGATATCGCGGGTTACGCGCTCGGGACCAAGCTTAGTGTCGCGGGCCTCGATCTCGTAGCGCTCGATATGCACCGAGCTGTAGAAATCGCGGCGCAAAAGGTCTTCGGAGATAACAATGGCGTCTTCGTAGTTGTAGCCATCGAAGGGCATGATCGCCAAGAGCACATTCTGTCCCAAGGCTAGGCGCCCTTCATCGGAAGCGGGACCGTCGGCAAGGAGGTCTCCTTTCCTGACTTTCTGGCCCTTGGAGACTCGAGGACGCTGGTCGAGGGCTGTTCCCTGGTTGGAGCGGGTGAAGCGGCGCAGGTTAAACTCGTACAGGCCCTTGTCTTCGCCCCTGACCAGGATTTTAGAGCCGTCCACGTACTCCACCACCCCATCCACGTTCGAGTACAAGGAGGTAAGGGAGTCGCGCACCACCCGCTCTTCCACCCCGGTCATCACCACCGGGCTCTGGGCGCGCAGCAGCGGCACTGCCTGGGCCTGCATGTTGGAGCCCATCAGGGCACGGTTGGCGTCGTCGTGCTCGAGGAACGGCACCAGGTTGGTGTTGACCGAGAATATCTGCTTGGGCGATACATCCATGTACTCGACTTCTTCGGGGCGCATCACAATGGGATCGCCCTTCTTGCGCACCACAATCTGGTTGGTGTCGAAGTGTCCATCGGGTTTCAGGGGCGTATTGGCCTGGGCAATGGCGTAGCGGTCTTCTTCAGTGGCGGTCATGAACTCCACTTTGTCTGTGACCCTGCCCTTTTCCACCTTGCGATAGGGGGTAAGGATGAAGCCCAGGTCGTTGATCCGCCCAAAGGAAGCCAGCGAAGAGATCAGACCAATGTTGGCTCCCTCTGGGGTTTCGATGGGACAGATGCGGCCGTAGTGGGTTCGGTGCACATCACGAACGTCGAAGCCCGCGCGCTCACGGGTCAGACCACCCGGCCCTAGCGCCGAGATACGCCGTTTGTGGCGCAGCTCCGAGAGCGGATTGGTCTGGTCTTTGAACTGGCTAAGCTGGCTTCGGCCAAAAAACTCACGGATGGCTGCCACCAGCGGGCGGTTGTTGACCAGCTTGGCGGGCGTGGCGCTTTCGGGGGTACCCAGCAGCATGCGCTCGCGCACCCCTCGAGCCAAGCGCGAAAGTCCCACGCGGAACTGATCGGCCAGCAATTCGCCCACCGTGCGGATACGGCGGTTGCCTAGGTGGTCAATGTCATCGAAATCGTATTCCGGCTCACCACTTTGCAGAGCAAAAAGATATTTTAGAACCGGCAACAAGCCCTCGTCCTTAAACTCGCCGTTTTCAAACCTGATCAGCATCCGGCCCGAAAGCTGGATGCCCAGCTTCTGCTGGGCCTTATATTTGCCCGCCTCGCCCAGGTCGTAGCGGCGGGGGTCGGACAAGAGAGAGTGCAGGTAGGTGATGGCCTTATCCCGCTTGGGCGGGTCACCGGGGCGCAGTTCGGTGAAAAGCTTGAGGAGGGCCTCGTCCACCCCCATCTCGAGCGCCTTATTACCCCGGTATTGGGCCTCCAGCAGTCCCGGTAGCAGATCGGGGTAGTCTGCAAGCTCTTTGCTGAGGGTATCGGCGGTGAGGCCCAGCACCCTTAGGAGAAGGGCCAGCGGGAACTTCTTCTTGTTGACTTTCATCACCACCACACCGGACTGCTCGAACTCGAGGTCAATCCAGGGGCCGCGCTTGGGCAGGGGAATAACCGAGGCCACGTACTTGCCGGGGCGGGCCTGGTCGGCGGTGAAGTACACCCCTGGCGAGCGGTGAATCTGCGAAACGATCACCCGGTCGGCCCCGTTGACAATAAATGAGCCATCTTCCGTCATCAGGGGCAGATCACCCAGAAATACTTCGTCTTCTTTCAGGAGACCGGTGTCCTTGTGCACCAGCAATAGCTTGGCGTAAAGAGGAGCCTGGTAGGTCAGGTCCTTCTCACGGCACTCGTCCTGGTCGAAAGGTGGTTCGCCCAGGCGGTACTCGAGGAAGTCCAGCACCAGCCCCCGCCCCTTCTCCCCTTCTTCAATTGGGAAGGTTTCTTTGAAGGCAGCTTGCAAGCCAATGTTCTCCCGCTTTGAGGGGGGAACGTGGGCCTGTAGGGCTTTGGTGAAGGAATCTACCTGGATTTCTGTCAGGGGTGGGAGGGGAATTACTTCTGCAATCTTGCCGAACCGCTCTATCTTCATCGAACACCTCATAACCCGTGGGCATCCCGGTGATAGGACACCTCGATACCACTTGCCTAGGGTCGTTTTGGGGGTTTTCGTAAGCTAACAGGGTTCTTCCGCAGGTAGAAAAATCTCCTGCGGCGGCTGGCTCTTACGCTTTTTGTGGAACACACCTACGGTGCAGGCCACAAAACATAAAGTGTATGGTAACACACCTACACACGTAGAAGCAATATGCACCCTGAGTCTTCAAGCTGCTGAGAGAGAGTGTAGCACAAGGTGAGATGTTTGAGGAGAGCCCACCCCGAGCATAGCAGCCGATATGGGCAATACCGGTTCCGTTTGAATCCTTCACTTAAGATGAAGGATTCGAGCCGACCGAAGGGAGTAGGAGTGCATTCCGGCAGTATCGTTTAGGCTTTCAAAAGCGAATGATGCTGCCGGAATGCGTATTATCCGCTTTCGAGAACACAGAGTGCCTGCATTCGGCCAAACCACCGGAAGCTTCGCTCCCTGTCCCATCGCAGCAAACCATGTTTTTGCTGTTCGAGCGCCTACTCGCGCTTCCCGCTGGAACCCCAGGACGGGGGAAGATGGGGGAAATCGGTGGTAGGACTTTACCACTAAACAAAATCTGCCAGAATGCGCTCCACCTGATCGGTTTCGATCAGGAAAGCGTCGTGGCCATGGGGGCTGTGGATTTCTCGATAAAGCCCCTCACATAAAATGGCCATCTCGCGCACCTCCTGGGCGGTGTAGAGCACATCCGAATTGATGCCCACAAAAAGACTGGGAATCCCGCGCAGTTTACGCAAGGCTGCTTCGACCCCACCCCGCCCACGCCCCACATCGTGGGTGTCCATGGCCTCGGAGAGCACCAGGTAAGCGTTGGCATCGAAACGCCGGGCAAACTTCTCGCCCTGGTAGAACACATAGCTCTCCCCACGTTCGGGGTGCTGCTGCCAGCGGAGCCGGAACGAGTCGGGCGAGCGGAAGGAAAGCATGGCAATCGCCCGGCCCAATTGCAGACCCAAAGGCTGCTGGGTGTAGTGTCCTGCTTGGTAGCTGGGGTCGGCCAGGACAGCCTCGCGCGAAAGCCGGTTGAAGGCCCTGGCCCAGGGGCCATGCGCCGCCGGGGCCGCCAGCACCACCAGTTTGTGCACACGGTGGGGGTACAGCAAGGCAAACTCGAGCGCCACCATCCCCCCCAAGCTGCCTCCCAGCAGGGTGACTTTCTCGATGCCTAGAAAGTCGAGCAGCCGGGCCTGGGCGCGCGCCAGATCGCGCACGGTGACCTTGGGGAAGTCGGGGCCGTAAGGGCGCCCGGTCTCTGGGTTCAGCGAGAGCGGGCCGGTGGAGCCGTAACAACCGCCGATATGGTTGGCACAGATGACAAAGTGCTTATCGGTATCCAGCATGCGGCCCGGCCCCGCCAGCTCGTCCCACCAGCCATCCGGCCCAAAGGCCTGATCCAGCAGCGGCAGGCTGCCAAGGGTCTCGCGGGAATAGGTGCCGGCCAGGTGTGCCGAACCAGTCCAGGCATGAAAAACCAGCACGGCGTTGTTGCGGTCGAGGTTCAGGTTGCCATAGGTCTCGTAGCGCAGATGAAGCTCGGGCAGAGTGCCCCCGTACTCGAGGCGAAAGGCCTCCGCTACCCGCGCCTGGGCCGGGATGGGCGGCGGAACCCGTCCCCGGCTCTTGGGCGGTTTGATCAGCAGGGCCTCGTGATCGCCCCAGGCTTCTTGAATCAGAAAGTCGGTCATGGCGTCCCTCATATCGGTTGGACGGGTTGTGGTTGGGTGCACACCACACCTAGTAGCTCACAAAAGCCCATCTAATCCCCCCGGCTCAAGGTGCAACCACCGGCTGCGTCAGGGCTTGTTTGAGATCGGCCTTGAGGTCTTCTATGTTTTCCAGGCCCACACTCAGTCGAACCAGCTCGGGGCTTACCCCTGCCTGCGTCTGCTCCTCGGGCGAGAGCTGCGAGTGGGTGGTGGAAGCCGGGTGGATGGCCAGGGTGCGGGTATCGCCCACGTTGGCCAGGTGGGAGACCAGTTCCAGCCGGTTGATGAAGCGCTTGGCTGCCTCATAACCGGCCTTAAGGCCAAAGGTCAGCACCGAGCCCGGCTTGCCGTTGAAGTACTTCTGGGCCTTGGCGTGGCTGGGATGGTCGTCAAGGCCGGGGTAGTTCACCCAGGCCACCTCGTCCTGTTGGCGCAGCCAGTGGGCCAGGGCCAGGGTATTCTCGACGTGGCGCTCGGAACGCAGCGAGAGGGTCTCGAGGCCCAGCAGCAGCAAGAAGGCTTCGAAGGGCCCCAGGCACTGTCCCTGGTCGCGCAGGCCATCTACCCGGGCCTTGATGATGAAGGCCAGATTCCCCAGGGCTTTATGAAGCTCGAGGCCGTGGTAGCCGGGCTGGGGCTGGGTAATAAGCGGGTAGCGCCCGTTATCCCAGTCAAAATTACCCCCGTCCACAATCAAACCTGCAATGGCGGCCCCATGCCCGCCAATCCATTTGGTGCCCGAGTGGGTGACCACATGGGCCCCCCATTCAATGGGACGAAACAGGTAGCCTCCATGTCCAAAGGTGTTGTCCACAATCAGGGCAATTCCGCGTTCCTGGGCCGCCTGGGAAATGGCTTCAAAGTCGGGGATGTTGAGGGCCGGGTTGCCCAGCGATTCCAGGTACCAGAAGCGGGTTTTATCGTCGGTCAGACGGATGAAGTCGTCCACGCTCTCGGCGCTGTCGGTAAAGCGGCTTTGAATGCCCAGACGGGGCAGCGTAACCTTGAACTGGTTGATGCTTCCACCGTAGAGATTGGGGGTGGAAACGAAGTTATCGCCAGCCTGGGCAATGTTGGTGATAGCCAAAAACTGCGCCGCGTGGCCGGAACTGGTGGCCAGGGCCGCCACCCCGCCCTCGAGGGCCGCGATGCGCTTTTCCAACACGTCGGTGGTGGGGTTCATAATGCGGGTGTAAATGTTGCCGAACTCCTGCAACCCAAAGAGCCGGGCAGCGTGGTCGGCGTCCTTGAACTGATAGGACGTGGTGGCGTAAATCGGCACCTGCCGTGCACCGGTGGTGGGGTCGGGGCTGTAGCCTGCGTGCAGTTGAAGGGTCTCGAAACGGTGTTTTTGGGACATGTTGCGCTCCTACCGCAAGGGATTTGGGGCGTAGGGATCCCTGGCTTTGGCCAGCGATTTTCTCGGTAGGAGTTTTACATAGAAGCAAAACCCCCTACCAGGCGTTCTTTTATTGCTGGAAGGGGGTCGAGTTTGAACCAGTCCCTTCTCTTATCTTTCTCGACTGCCCAACTATGCCCAGTTTTGAACATTGTGTGCCTACAACGTTCAGCAGTCGAGTCGGAGTTAGCACCCTGCAAAAGAACTTCTGGTAATGGGCAGAAATACTTTTGTGGGTTGCTGCGGTTTCACAGGGCCGAATCCCTCCACCGCTCTGGATAAAAGAACTTTTTGATTGTGGCCACGCCCCGGCGCGGTTAGAGGTAAGTGTAGAGAGATGGGGAGAATCTGTCAACCCAGCGATTGGGTACACGAGGAGCTTCGCCTCCCGGCCCTTCGCAGCAAGCATTATTTTCCTGTTCAAAAGCCCGTTTGCGCTTCCCGGAGAATTCCCAGGATGCGGGAAAACAGTGTTAGGGCAATCACTCGAGGGCCGAGCGCGCGCTGGCTTCGCGGGCCTTGCGGCGATGGAGTTTATCCTGGTACATACGCTGGTCGGAGAGGCGCACCAGGTCGCCATCGGAGGTGGCTTCGGTAGGCATCGAAGCCATGCCGGTGCTGACGCTAGCGGTAGGGAATCCCTGGCCCTGGGTGTTGAAGATGGCCGCATCAATTCGGCTGAAGATCTCAGCCTGATGGCGTGCATCCACATAAGGCAAGATTGCGGCATATTCGTCGCCGCCGACGCGGTAGACCCGGCCTAGGTCAAAGAAACACTCCTGCAAGGACTGAGCAATAGTGCGCAGCAGGGCATCGCCACGTTCGTGGCCTTCGCTGTCATTGAGTTGTTTGAGGGTGTCCACATCCAGGGCCAGCACGCTGAGCGAGTAGCCTACCCGGTAAGCACGGGCCACTTCGCTCTCGAGGTCGGACTCGAAAGCACGGCGGTTGCCCAGACCCGTGAGCACATCGGTATGGGCCATGAGCTCCATGCGGCGGGCCAGAACCTGGGCTTCCCGGCGGGCCTGCTCGAGCTCACGGGTGCGCTCGGCCAGCAACTGCTCGAAGTTCTGCTTGAGTTGCTCGATTTCCTCATCGGCCCAGCCCAGTTGGGCTTTCTCGAGCTGTACCGAAAGCAAGAGGTCGGAGTCCAGGCGCTGCATGTGTTCCTCTACATCGGCCGTGACCTCGGCAAAAACCGCCAGACAGGCCTCCACCACCTTTGGGTCAAACTGCCTTCCACTCTGGCGTTTGATCTCTGCCAGAGCCTCCGCCACCGACCAGGCCCGCTTGTAGGGACGCTCATGGGTGAGGGCATCCAGCACATCTGCCACTGCCACAATCCGCCCGGACATGGGAATGTTCTCGCCTACCAAACCTCGTGGATAACCGCTGCCATCGAAGTGCTCATGATGGGACAGAGCAATTTCTTCGGCCAGGCGCAGGATTTTGGAACGACCCCCCGAGAGGATACGGGCCCCGATGCGGGTGTGGTCTTTCATCAAAGCGTACTCGCCTACCGTCAGGCGGTCGCGTTTGAGTAAAATGGTGTCTGGGATTCCAATTTTGCCCACGTCGTGCAAACGTGCAGCCAGCCGCAGGGTCTCGACCTCGTGCTGCGGCCAGCCCAGCTCTTTGGCAATCATGGCCGCGTTGCGGCCTACGCGGTAGGTGTGCTCGCCGGTAGCGTCGTCGCGGAACTCTGCAGCCAGGGCCAGGCGCGAGACAATTTCCAGTTGGGCGAACTCGAGCTCCTGGGTGCGCTGGAATACTTTGGCCTGGGCCTCCTCGCGGGCCTGACGCTCGAGCTCGGTCTTCAGGCGCAGGCTCTCGGCCTCGTTGCGCACCCGTTCGAGCTCGAGGTGGTTTATCAAGGTTTGGCGTTGGCGTTCGCTTTCCTCGCTGAAGACTTCGCGCTCGAGGCGATGGTACTCCTCCAGATGTTCGATAGCCTGCTCATACGCGCCGTTGGCCCGAAGTATCTGAGCTAGCAAACGGTGGGCCAGATAGGTGCTGCGTTTGCGTTCGGCCTGGCGCGAAAGTTCTAGGGCCTCCCAACCATAAATCCAGGCATCGGCCAGATTACCTAGCTTAATACTGGCCTCCCCCAAGCTGAGCAATGCGTCCAAAACTGTGGTGCGCCAACCCTTATGGCGAGCCAGTTCCAACACTTCCAATAGGGTCTGTACTGCTACCTGAGGCTCTCCCAGAGCCATCTGAGCCTTGGCGAGCCCCTCCAACGAGGTCGCCAGAACCCTCTCCAGCCCGAGTTCCTTGCTGGCCTCGGCCACCTTGAGGTGAAAATCCCTGGCCTTCAAATAGTCCTGGCGCTTAAAGGCCAGTTCCGCGATGAGTTGCAATACCTGTACCTCGATAAACCGCTCACGGGCATGGCGCGTCTCGGCTAGAGACATTTCGTAATACCTGCCGGCTTGATCGAAATCCCCCATCTCCATGTAGAGGTTGCCGATAGAAGCCAGATTGCCTGCCCGGTTGCGAGGGCTGTGCCCCTCGCCTTGATAAAACTGGTAGGCCTCTAGAAACGCCTCGAGAGCCTGGGGGTACTGCCCAAGCTCGGTGCGCAAGATGCCAATGTTGTTGAGAAAGCTGGCCTCGGAAACTTGATTATGGAGGGTGCGCACAATATTCAGCGCTCTGGTAAGCTTGTCGAGAGCCTGCGCGTACTCGGCCTTGGTGTGGTGAATGCCAGCTTGCTGATTAAGACAATCGGCCTCTGCCTCAGGTAAATTTGCCTGCTGGGCCAACTCGATGGCCTCTTCCAGATAGTTTGAGGCCAGACTCAGGTCACCCTGCTCACGCAGAATGGTGGCCGAGAGACGCAAAGCCTCGAGCCTGACTTCGGCTTCGCCGAGCTGGGCAGAAAGCTCGATGCCGGTTTGGGCGGCCTCGAGCGCCTCGCCTAGTTGCCCCAGCCGACGATGCGCTCTGGCTAGGCCAAAGCAGGCTTGAATTTCCAGGAAAAGCTGCTGGTGACTGTGGGCCTGGGCTCTGGCTTCCCGAGCAAGACGGACTGCTTCCTGGGGGGCTTTAGCTAGATGATGCTGGGACTCTGCAAGCAAAGACTCGATGGTTGCCAGCGCAGTCATCGAAACGGCGGTTATGGGATCGGTATCGCGCTGCACCACTCCAGCCTCTATCCTAAAGCCTCACCGACTCCATCAACGCTCAAAAAAACATTGGCTTGGAAAATTCGTTCCACACTCGTTTGGATCAGCACCTTTGCACTCCCGATGTTAGCTTACGACCCGATCCTGGGGCTACTTGTGACAAATGCTCATCGGATGGAGGGTTGTTTGACCACGCTATCTTAGTTATCTTCTTCCAGTGCTGCTAGGCTAGCCCTGCGCAGCAAATCTAGGTAAGCGGTAGGTGTTTGGGTCGGCCCCAGGACGAGGCCGTGTACGCCTCGGTAACTTTGGGGCAGCTCGATCCAGCAAGCCTCATCCTCAGAAGCCAACAGTAACAACCCCGGCGCAAGCCAGGGAACAACTTCTGAAGCGAGGGCCGCCTCTATTCGCGCCTTGATTTCTGAGGCTGGGCGGGTCTCACGGGGCAACCGAACCAAGGGCTCTTTGGTCCAATTCAGCATTCGGGCGAGGTCACGGTAATCCTCCCAGGTGTCTACATCGGCAAACCAAGGGCCCGAACCCCATTCCACCGACTCGACCAAACTGCTTCGGGTCTGCAAAATGGCTCTGGCCCCTTGGTCGCCGGTCAGGTGGGCAATTTCGGTGAATAAGCTGGCAGCCAAAAAGACCGGTGGTCGCAACTGACCCCTTTCGCTGGGGGCCACCGCCAGACTCTGGGGGGCTCGCTGTATTATGCCCCTGCGCAACTGGGCCAGTCGGCTCCCATCGAGTCCAGGCATATCTGCCAGAAAAACAACGGCTCCCTGCGAACTCTGCAAGGCCCGAATTCCCACTTTGAGTGAACTGCTCTGGCCCTGCGCATAATTAGGATTTTGAACAAAATACACCCTTGCTTTCGTATGGGAATGGCGATCCAGCCAGCTTTCAATGGCGTATTGGGCCGCCGCAGCTTCGCGCCCCAGTACCACCACCACCCGGCCCTCGGCCACCTGTAGCGCCTGGGCCAGCACCCGTGTCAGCAAAACCTCTCCTGACCCAGCGGGCAACAGCATTTTGGGCACCCCAAACCTCGAGGCCCTCCCGGCCGATAAGATGATAGCGTCTATAGGGTGCATGCCAATGATTCTTTCAGATCGTTTCCCTCGATGGGGTTCCCCACGTTACATCAAAAGCCCAAACCATACCAGCCAGTGGTTACAAGCGCGTTTTAGACGTTCGAGATTAGGCACAGCAGAAGTGGTTTGCCACGCCCTTCGGCGTTCGGATAGCGTCCAAGCAGCCGCGAGTTCAAGCGTGATAGTTATACCGATGAGAACAGAGGTCGTCACGATTTGCTAACTGTAATCTCCCATATTCTTATTTGCGCCATTTAGGCCTAGATTATGCTTTGCTTGTAAAAGCAAAAGAGGAGGAAGGACTGCATGATACCCGCGGCCTTTGAATATAAACGCCCGATGTCCCTCGAAGAAGCCATCGGTCACTTGGCTGAACACGGCTACGACGCCAGGGTACTGGCAGGAGGGCAAAGTCTTATCCCGGCTATGCGCTACCGCTTGGCCCAGCCCGCCGTACTGGTGGATATCAATAATCTCCCCAACCTGGGGTTTATGCAAGAGGAAAACGGAATGCTCCGCATAGGTGCACTGGTACGCGACACCGATGTGGAGTTCAATAAAGACATCCAACGCAGATACCACCTCATCAGCGATGTGTCCATGGTGGTGGCCGACCCCATCGTGCGCTACCGGGGCACGGTGGTAGGTTCACTCTGCCACAACGATCCTTCGGGCGACTGGGCCGCCGCCGCTATTGCAGCGCGGGCACAGATGGTGATTCAAGGCAAAGGCGGGGCACGGATTGAGGGCATTGATCAATTCCTTGTGGATAGCTTCGCCACCTCCATTAGCGAAGGGGAGATGGCAGTGGAAGCACGTTTCCCCATCCCAAATGCCCATACATCCGGGGCCTACGAGAAGATTGAGCGTAAAGTAGGCGACTACGCAACAGCAGCGGCGGCAGTGCAGATCGAGCTTAATCCCGACGGTACCATCAAAGAAGCTGGCATTGGAATCACTGCGGTAGCCCACATGGCTTTGCGGGTGGTCGAGGGCGAGAAACTACTGCGCGGCCAGAAGCCTACAATGGAACTAATCCGAGCAGCCGCTGAGGAAGCTCGTAAGATAGCCGACCCCAACCCCGATGCCCGTGGTTCAGCTGAATATAAAAAAGATATGGCCCGCGTCCTAGTAGGACGTAGCTTAATCAAGGCTCTGGGTCGTCTAGGCGTGGTCGTTGTCTGAAACAGGCCCTCTTCTGAGCAACCCTTGTTCGGTTGGAGAAACAACTATGGAAATCACACTCAACATCAACGGTTCGGAAAAAAAGCTTGACGTCGAGCCGCGCACCCTGCTGGCACACGCCATCCGTGATGCGGGTCTGACCGGAACTCATATCGGCTGTGACAGCTCCTCGTGTGGGGTTTGTACGGTGGTGCTCGATGGGAAGACCGCCGTCAAAAGCTGCACGATGTTTGCTGTACAGGCTGAAGGTCACGGGATCACCACCATTGAAGGCATGGCTCAGGGGGGGAAATTGCACCCGCTGCAACAAGCCTTTTATGATCAACACGGCTTGCAATGCGGCTACTGCACCCCGGGCATGATTATGTCGGCCCATGCCTTGCTGCAGCACAACCCCAACCCCACCGAGGAAGAGATTCGTTTTGGTCTCTCGGGCAACCTTTGCCGTTGCACCGGCTACCAGAACATCGTAAAGGCGGTGCAACAAGCTGCACAAATGTTGCAGCAACCCGTTGGTTCGGCGGCGGATGACTAATTACCGATAGCCAATAGCCCTTAGCTATCAGCTATCAGCACGAAAGGAGCACCCATGGCAGTTGAATCCACTAATCTCGAGCCCAAGGGCATCCAGGGGCTCGGCAAGGCCATCAAGCGCAAGGAAGACCCCCGTTTTATTGTGGGGAAGGGCAACTACCTCGACGATATCAACCTGCCCGGTATGCTGCACATGGCCCTGGTACATAGCCCTTATGCCCATGCCAAGATTCTGAGCATTGACACCTCTGAAGCCCTCAAGATTCCAGGAGTCAAGGCAGTCATCACTTCCAAGGAACTGGCCGGGGCCAGCCTAGCCTGGGTGCCCACCCTAGCTGGCGACAAACAGATGGTACTGGCCGATGGCAAGGTGCTTTACCAGTACCAGGAAGTCGCGGCCGTATTTGCCGAGACCCGCCAAGCCGCAGCCGATGGAGCCGCCGCTGTGCAGGTAGACTACGAGCCACTGGACGTGGTGGTAGATCCGTTCAAGGCCACCGACGAGGGCGCACCCGTGCTGCGCGAGGACATCAAGGGCAACATGAAAGGCGCCCATGGCCCCCGCCGCCACGACAACCATATCTGGACCTGGGACGTAGGTTCGAAGGACGAGACCGAAAAAGCCTTGGCGCAGTCTGAAGTGCGCATCAAGCAGCACATGGTCTACCCCCGTAGCCACCCCGCGCCCTTGGAGCCCTGTGGCTGTATTGGCGACATGAACAAGGCCACCGGGCGACTCACGGTCTACATGACCAGCCAGGCTCCCCACGCCATTCGTACGGTACTCTCGCTGGTGACCGGCATCCCCGAGAACAATATCCGGGTCATCTCACCCGACATCGGCGGGGGCTTTGGCAACAAGGTACCGGTGTATCCGGGCTATGTGTGCGCCATCGTGGGCAGCATCGTACTGGGAGCGCCGGTCAAATGGGTGGAGACCCGCACCGAGAACCTCACCACCACCGGCTTTGCCCGCGACTACCACATGGACATCGAGATTGGGGCCACCAAGGAGGGCAAGGTCACAGCCATGAAGGTCTACACCCTGGCCGACCACGGGGCCTTCGACGCCGCTGCCGACCCCAGCAAGTACCCAGCAGGACTTTTCTCCATCTGCACCGGCTCCTACGACTTCCAGAAGGCCTACGCCCAGGTGGAGGCGGTCTACACCAACAAGGCCCCTGGGGGTGTGGCCTACCGCTGCTCCTTCCGCGTGACCGAGGCCAGCTACCTGATTGAGCGCAGCATGGATGTGCTGGCCCACGAGCTGAAGATGGATCCCGCCGAGTTGCGTCTGAAAAATTTCATCCAGCCCTCTCAGTTCCCCTATCCTTCAGCCCTGGGCTGGACCTATGACTCTGGCGACTACGAGAAGACCCTGAAGGTAGCGCTGGACAAAATCGGCTACGCTGAACTGCGAAAGGAGCAAGCCGAGAAACGCGCTAAGGGCGAACTAATGGGCATCGGCATCTCTACTTTCACCGAGATCGTGGGAGCCGGGCCCTCCAAAGACTTCGACATTCTAGGCATCAAAATGTTCGACGGTGCAGAGATTCGTGTCCATCCCTCGGGCTCAGCGATTGTGCGGGCGGGGACGCGCCACCAGGGCCAGGGCCACGAGACCACCTGGGCGCAGATTGTGTCTGAGGAGCTAGGCCTGGACGTGGACAAGATCATCGTCGAGGAGGGCGACACCGACACCGCCCCCTACGGCCTGGGCACCTACGCCAGCCGGAGCACCCCCACCGCGGGCGGCGCGATGGCGCTGGGCGCACGGCGCATCCGCGAGAAGGCCAAGAAGATCGCGGCGCATCTCATGGAGGTCGGCGAGTCGGACGTGGAGTGGGCCGACAAGAAGTTCGTGGTCAAGGGCGTGCCGGGCAAGAGCGTGACCATGAACGAAGTTGCCTTCGCGGCCTACACCAACCTGCCACCGGGTCTGGAACCCGGATTGGAGACCACCTACTACTACGACCCACCCAACCTGACCTTCCCACACGGCGCTTATATCTGCGTGGTGGACGTAGACAAGGGCACCGGCGAGGTCAAGGTGCGGCGCTTCGTGGCGATTGATGACTGCGGCACCATCATCAACCCGATGATCGTTGAAGGGCAGGTGCACGGCGGCCTCACCGAGGGTTACGCCATGGCCTTCATGCAGGAGATCGCCTTCGACGAGCAAGGCAACCACCTCTCGTCCAACTTCACCGACTATCTGCTGCCCACTTCCCTCGAGACCCCCAAGTGGGAGACTGGCCACACCGTGACCCCCAGCCCCCATCACCCCATCGGAGCCAAAGGCGTGGGCGAGTCGCCCACAGTAGGTAGCCCTGCCGCCTTCGTGAACGCCGTGGTGGATGCCTTGGCCCACCTCGGGGTGCGCCACATTGATATGCCTGTCACCCGCGAAAAGGTTTGGAAGGTGTTGCGGCAGGCCGGAGTAGATTCGTTTTAGATGAGGCTGATAGCCTGTAGCTTATGGCTAATAGCGAACTGCATAGGTTTTACTACTCGGCCGCTGGCTATAGGCTATTTGCGAGGTACGAAGCATGAAACTCGAGTACAGCGGACAAGAAAAAGTTCAAGCCAGCCCCGAGACGGTATGGGGCTTCATCCAGGATCCAAATAAAGTGGCCTCCTGCCTGCCCGATCTTAAGTCGGTAGATATCAAAGACGATAAAAACATGGTCGCCACCGTAGGTGTGGCGGTGGGGCCCGTGCGCGGTTCTTTCAAGTTCAACATCGAGCTCGATCCTCGTCCGGAAGAGAACAAGATGATGGTGCGCATCCGCGGCGGTGGCCTAGGCAGCGCCGTAGACCTGACCGCTAGCGCCGACATCAGCGGTCAGGCCGATCAGACCACCCTGCTCGACTGGAATGGCGTCGCCAGCGTGAGCGGCCCAGCGGCAACGGTAGGGGGGCGTGTGTTAGACGCCCAAGCCAAACGGCTAATCGAGACGGTGTTCGCCAACATGGGCAAAAAAATGAGTGAAGCATAGTGGCTCCGAAAAGCTTTGCAGTGCTGAGCCGAAATAGACAAGGAGGTCTGGTACACCAGACCTCTGTTTTTGTAACCGGCTGAAGATTTTCCTGTCTCGACAGGCATTACGATGATTTTTAAATGGACATTTACGGAAAAATCGCTGAGTTAAGACGCACCGGCCAGTCTTTTGCGCTGGCAACGGTGGTTTCGCGGCAGGCACCGGTTTCCTCGCACCTAGGCGACAAAGCCATCGTTTTTGAGGACGGTCGCTTCGAGGGCTATGTGGGTGGTTCTTGTTCCCGCGAAATCGTGCGTAAGCAGGCCCTCGAGGTCTTGCGCTTAGGTAAGCCCAGGCTGGTCAAAATTACTCCTGAGGCGGCAGCCAAAGTGGTGCTCGAGCACGCCGACGAGGTGGTAATTCCCATGACCTGTGCCAGCGAGGGCGCGGTAGACGTCTACATCGAACCGCTTATTGCCAAATCCTGCTTGCTGGTGGTAGGGGGTTCGCAAATTGCCCTGACGACTGCACAAATAGCTGCCCGGATGAACTATACCGTCACACTGGCCTGCGATAAGCCGGAGCTGGCCGGGGTGAGCCTCGAGTCCGAGATTCAAGTGTTAGACTGGCGCGAATTGGGGGAGTGGCTCGCCAATCAGAACCCCAGCAAAACCAGCATTGTGATCGCTTCGCAGGGCCACTACGACGAAGATGCCCTAGTGCTGATCGCTCAACACATGCCCAACCCAGCCTATCTGGGGTTGGTGGCCAGTCGTAAACGCGGGGCCACCGTACTGGACAACCTAGAAATTCTAGGCGTCCCCAAAACCACCTTCCCCACACTTAAGTATCCCGCCGGACTCGATCTGGGTGGGCGCGGGCGCGATGAAGTAGCGGTCTCGATTCTAGCGGAGATCGTGCTGCTAAAAAGCGGGAAGCAGTTGTCGGGTAGCGGGGGACAAATTGAAGAGGTAGGAGTTGCCAAAATTTCGGCACATACCGTCCAGGTCAGTAATACTGCAACCCAGGAAGTGGTTCAGGCGGTCGAAGCAGTGGCGGCTGAATTGCCGACCCTCCTCCATCAACCCCTTACGCCCGGCTACGCTGTTGACCCCACCAGCGGCGAGGTACTGGAAATCGCCAAGGCTGTGAGCACGGAATATCAAGGCCAGACCTACTATTTCAGTTGCCCCAACTGCCGCGCCAAGTTCCTCAAAAACCCCAACAAATACCTAAAGGGTTCGGCATGAGCAAAGCCGCCGCGATTCCACCCCAACTCGACACAGTAGAGGGCATCCAGACTGTTTTACGCCAGCGCAACTACATCGCCGACCTGCCCATGGCCACCGCTCTGCGGCTGGTCATGGCCCTGCAAAAGCCGTTGTTGGTCGAAGGCCCCGCCGGTGTGGGCAAAACCCAGGTAGCCAAAACCCTGGCCGAGGTGCTGGATACCCGGCTGATTCGGCTGCAGTGTTACGAGGGGCTCGACACCGCCCAGGCCCTTTACGAGTGGAACTACCCCAAGCAGATGCTGCACATCCGCCTGACCGAGAATTCGGGCGAGAGCGTGGCCCAGCGCGAGGCCGAGATTTTTAGCGAGGGCTATCTGCTGCGCCGCCCGTTACTCGAGGCCATCTCGCAGGATCGGCCGCCGGTGCTGCTCATTGACGAAATAGACCGCACCGACGAGGAGTTCGAGGCTTTTTTGCTAGAAATCCTGGCCGAGTTCCAGGTCACCATACCCGAGCTGGGCACCCTCAAGGCCCGGCACCGCCCGTACGTGATTTTGACCTCCAACCGCAGCCGTGAGCTCTCAGATGCCCTCCGGCGGCGCTGCTTGTACCTGTGGCAAAACTACCCCAGCTTCGAAAAGGAGGTCGAGATCATCCAGGCCAAGCTACCGGGCATCAATGAACGGCTGGCCCAGAAAATTGCCGCCGTGGTCGCCCATCTGCGCGAACTACCCTTGAACAAAGCCCCCGGCGTGGCTGAGAGCCTGGACTGGGCCGAGGCCTTGGTCTCGCTGCACAAAGAGTCTCTTGATGCGGGCGCCCTCGAGCAGACCTGGGGCGTAATCATCAAGGACAAAGACGACCTGGCCCTGGTAGAAGCCCACAAAGCCCGCATCGCCGAACTGGTCGTCTAGCGCCTTCTCCGGCTGTTGAAAGCCCAGCCTATGTCGTCTTTTACCGAACAAAACGGTTTTCCTCACAGCAACCTGCTCGAGAACCTAGTGGTCTTCGCGGAGTACCTGCGCCGCACCACCCAGAAGTTCAATATCGGGCCACAGGAGGTCCAAGACAGCTTGCTTGCGCTCGAGGCCGTTCATCTGGGCCACCTGCAGGAAGTTCGTCAAGCGCTCAAGCTGGTCATGTGCAGCAACCTCGAGCAAGAGCGGGTTTTCGATGACCTCTTTTTTCAGTTTTTCTTACCCAGTCGCAAACGCCTGGAGGCCAGTTCCAATAAATCCAGTCCTGGCGGCCAAGACGAGACCGGCGAGAAAAGCCAGCACACCCAGAAAAACCCCTCCGAGGCCATCCTCGATGCGCACAGTCCGCTGGTTTGGGGACAGGCCAAGCAATCGGATGACCAGGACTCCGACCACTGGGCCGCCCCCTTGCTAAGAGCCATGTTCAGCCGAACACAGGGTGGCGAAACCCGGGAAGTGGAGATATCCCAACAAGACCTCGATGAGATGCTGTTGGCTGCCACCCAGTTGGTTAGCCAGGTCAGACTAGGTCGCAGCCGCCGCTGGAATACGGCTTCTAAAGGTTCTCGCCTTCACTTTCGGCGCACACTTCGCAAAGCCTTGCATACTGGAGGCGATCCACTCTACCCAGCCTGGCAACGTCATCCCAAGCGCCAGCCTCGATTTATATTTGTGCTGGATGGCAGTCGCTCGATGCAAAGCTACTCCGACCAGCTTTTACAGTTTGCTTTTGCCCTACGAATGCGCTGCAACCGGGTCGAGGTCTTTTCTTTTTCAACCGAACTCGAGCGAATTACGCAGAAGCTGGAGAAAGCCCGAGGCCTTTCCGAGCGCCCAAAACTCAGCCAGTTGGGTCGGGCCTGGGGAGGTGGAACCCGAATTGGGGAGAATCTGCTTCGCCTTGAGCAGAAGTTTGGTGGCCTTATTCGTGGCGATACTATTGTGATCGTCGCCAGCGATGGCCTGGATTCGGGAGCACCGGAAGTCCTGGATTATGCCTTAAGGCAAGTCTACTTTCGAAGCGCAGCCCTAATCTGGCTCAATCCCTTACTCAGCACCAACGGCTACGATCCCTATGCCAACTGTATGAAAACGGCGCTCCCCTATCTGGACAGATTCTGCGCGGCCAGCACTCCGAAAGAACTGGGACGACTGACCCATCAACTTCGGCTGCGGAAATAGAGGTGTTTTCAGCGCTATTCCCGCAAATACACAGTTTAGCGTTTCGTGCTATGCGGGTACATCACAGAGCACACCGTGCGCTGTGGTCTAATACGCATTTCGGCAGTATCGTTCACTTCGGCAAGCTTAAACGATACTACCGAAATGCTTTTCTACTCCCTTCGGTCGGCTTGAATTCTTCACCTCTGACTCCGTCCAACGGTGAAGGATTCAAGCGGAAATGGTATAAGTTGCGCCAGGGTAGATGGGCCAAACCTGCGGAATCGGCAAGGCGTACCTGACGCAGTTCCCCACCGATCTTTGGTAATCGCGTCTCGCCTTTCAACCATGGAGACACTTAGGAAGCACTACCGGGCACTGGCTACACGGCGGAAATCCCTGTCCAGCCGCGCAAAGGCAGGGCCTTCGACCAACCCCACATCAATCTGCTCGGAGGCCAGGGTCTCCAAGCGAACCGACCCAAAGCCATCCGCCCGCACCGCAAAAGTCCAGCGCATCTCGATACTGGCTTCAACCTGTCCCTGAGCATTGGTTCGCTGGGAAACATAGATAGCCGTAGAACCTGTACCCAAACGCTGTACCCAGCGTCCGTAGCCAGGTAGAGGGCGGGCTTCCAGTGCATAGTAGGTTGCTACCGATTGTGACAGCCGTATGACCACAGGGTTGCCTGCCGCAACTGCCTGAGCACTGCCAGACGTGAACCCTCCTCCAACGTCGTAGACTACTTCGCCCGGATCGGCCCGTACAGAAGGACCACAGGCCGCCAGAAGGGCAATTCCCACTATCATCAGCACAGTCCAGTTACGCATGTTTTTCCTCCAGTCTTAATGTTAAGCCTACGATGGTAAAGTTGAGGTGAAGCAAGGCCAAAATAGCGATTCGGTGCGTGAATGCTCTGGGTTTTGAGGGTTTGCTGTAGACTGGAGCATTCCATATAAATGCTATTTCGGTGTTGTCAGACAAGCCAAAAAGGCCGTTCCGGAGAACAAAGGCTCGGCAATTGACTCAACTATACCGTGAAGTCTACCCCTACGCCTAGACCAGTGCGGGTAAGGAGCGCGTAAGAGCAGAACGCTGGAACCCAGCCTTTAGCTGCCCAACAACGTAGCCCAATCGGTCGGGGTTTTGGTCTGGGTGTAGTCGGTGTCCATTTGGGCCAGTTGTAGCTTGCCAGAGTATTCTTCGTTCACCGCTTGCCAGTAAGTGTACTCTTCGATGACCCAGACACCACTTTCACGTGCTCCATTGCCACTGCCCCGGATACCTCCAAACGGTAGGTGGGCTTCGGCTCCTACCGTTGAGTTGTTGATGCTGGTCATACCGGCCCTGATCTCGTTTTTGAAACGGTAGGCCCAGTCACGGCGGTTGGTGTACACCGCGCTCGAGAGTCCGTAGGGGTGGGCGTTGGCGGCCTGAATGGCCTCGTCCAGCCCGTCCACCCGCACCAGGTTGATGGTAGGGCCAAAGATTTCTTGTTCGAACTGTTTCATACCGGGTCTGGCTTCCCAAACGGTGGGCCAGCCAAAAGTACCCACATCGGGATCGCCCTTGAAGTGTGGGTAGGGGTTCAAGCCAGAGATGCGGGCCTTGCCAAAGAGAAGCGTAGCCCCATCTACCCGGCCCCAGGAGTAGTGTTCAATCCAGCGCTCGAATAGTCGCCCATTCATGAAGGGGCCATAGGTCACGCTGGAGTGCTCGATGGGGTTGCCCACCACCGTAGACTCGGTTTTCTCCAGGAAGCGCTTTTTGAACTCGTCGTAGATGGGAGCATCCACGATGATGTTGCCAGCACTGGTACAGCGCTGACCACCAGTGGCAAAGGCACTCCACCAGGCTCCTTCCACCGCTAGGTCCAGATCGCTGTCGCGCAACACTACCAAAGGGTTTTTTCCGCCGAGCTCGAGGGTCGGACGCAGCAGGTTGCGGCCTGCCACCTCGCCAATCCAGCGACCCACGGCCGTACTGCCGGTAAAGGCGAATTTATTTAGAAGCCCTTCATCCATCAACTCCACCAACCACTGGCCGGTAGAATCCTTGCCCCCACCAAAGACCACGTTAATGACCCCTGGAGGCAGTCCAGCTTCTTCAAACAGCTTGAGAAACACATAAGAAAGCGCAGGGGCATCGTCGGAAGGCTTCCAGACCACGGTATTACCGGTCAAAATGGCCGGAATCAGCTTCCAGGACGGCACAGCTATGGGGAAGTTGCCCGCCGTAATCATCCCCACTACCCCGATGGGCCGACGGAAGGTGAAGAGTTCCTTGTTCTTCATCTCGCTGGGCACGGTCTGGCCATAGAGCCTGCGACCTTCGGAGGCGAAAAAGATAGCGGTGTCTATGGCTTCCTGTACATCCCCACCGGCTTCCTTAAAAGTCTTACCCACCTCGCGCACCATAAGCCGCACCAGGGTGTCTTTTTCGCGCGTCATAACCTCAGCTAGGTTCATCAATACGCCTCCGCGAACGGGTGCGGGTGTGCGCGACCAGTCTTGAAAGGCTTTTTGGGCTACCAGTGCGGCTTTTCGCAGGGTATCTTTGGAGGCTTCGGGAAAACGCGCAATTAGGTCGTCTTGGTCGGCCGGGTTGTGGCGCTCGAGCGACTTGCCGTCAAAGATTTCTTCACCGCCAATTAAGTGGCCGATCTCCAGAGCATTGCCGTATTTGCTTTTGTACACTTGCATATTTCACCCCTCTATCGAGTTGAGCTTGGCCCGTAATGCTTCGACTGAAATCGGGGGCACTAGCTTAGCCACATCACCGCCATATCGGGCGATTTCCTTGACCATGGTGGAAGAAACATACGACCATCGGGTAGCAGCCATGATGAACAGGGTTTCGGGGTGGTTGCCGTATTGGCGGTTGAGATGGGCCATCTGTAATTCGTTTTCGTAGTCGGATACCGCCCGCAAGCCCTTGACGATCACTTTGGAGTTGATCCGCTTCATATAATCCACCAAAAGACCGCTAAAGGTGTCTACTTCCACATTGGTCATACGGGCAGCTGCAGCAGCCTGGCGGATGATTTCGACCCGTTCTTGTGGTGAGAAAAGCCACAACCCACGTTTGGAGGGATTCTCGAGCACCGCAACGGTCACTTTTCCAAAAAGCCTCGAGGCTCGTTGAATCACATCAAAGTGCCCGTTATGCAAAGGGTCGAAACTCCCTGGGTAAACCACATGCATAATGCCTCACTTTCGCGGAGTATCTTCACACAGCCCAGCACCCAGCGTCAAACCACTCTGTACTCAAAAGTGGGAAAGGCCCAGTAACTTCCTAACCCAGGGCAGTGGCCTCGACCATGGTGATGGTATTGAAGCCATACTCGCGCCGCTCGCCCATTGGCAGCATCAATTCGGTGGGGTGTTGCAAGATGTACAAACCCGCCGGTTCGACAATTCTGGCCTCGAGCAAGTGCTCAAAGTCCCGCAGCAGATCGTGTGGATACGGCGGGGCCATAAAAGCCACCGTGAAGCGCAAACCCTGCCGCTTCGCATCCAGCAAATAACGCTCCGCCGCAACGCCTTCAATCCGCACTTTTAGGCGGGCTTTGCTGGCATTGTCTCGCAGAAATTGAATCGCCTGCCGGTCTTTCTCCACCAGGGTGGTTTCAAAGCCCTCCGAGGCGGCCTCGAGTCCAATCGCACCGCTGCCCGCGTATAAATCCAAGAAGCTGCCCCGGTGTGGGTAGCGGAAGCGCAAAAAATCGAACAAGGCTTTGCGCAACCGTACTGGGCTAGGCCGGGCCGATTGCGGTACTTTCAAAACCACGCCCTTTGCAGTTCCACCCAGAATTCGCAACACCACATCATCCTTGAGGTTACTGCCCGGGAACCCTGGTAGGTATTTGCACAATATCCGGGCTGCGAAACCAGATCTGGCATTGCACATTGCGGCTTTGGCTAGGCTTAACTTGTACTTCAAAACGGCTGCGGGCCCCATTGGCTAGGCTGCGTACCGCGATGGGGGCCGAGTTGGTGCCATAGACCCGGCGGTTGGGCACCCCATTCACCGTAGTGACTTGTTTATCTGCCACCCGCAGGTTTATGCGCACATTGTTCAGGGTTTGCCCAGATTGATTGACCACTGTGCCCTTTGCAACCATCATGCCGCTGGCGTTAACCGCGCAGCTCCATTCGCTGACCCGCAGCTTGTAGACCGTACCCTGAGCCTGAACCAGCCCTATCAACAACAATCCCATCAAAACAACAACTCTTCTCATGACGTGATGCTATCAAAAAATGGCCGGTTCCGCGAAGCGCATTTTTTTGGATCGGTTCAATAAAAGCGACCTCGCAGGGCAGTCCAGAAACTTGCAAAGTCAATCTAGCGGGCTGTAGTCAGCGGGGTTGGGGAACGAGGGTGGCAATTTGCACCACTCGAGGGTTGCGAAACCACAATTCGCAGCGGTTGACTTGGTCGAAATTAGTACGAATTCGCACCTCGAAAAAAGCTACCTCCCCTGGCATCAAGCTACGATCCTGTAAGGCCGCAGAATTGCTGGCCATTCGAAGCCCAGGCCCCACCACCCGCACACTGGCCCGCAGATCTGTTAATGGACGAGTGCTGATGTTCCTAACCGTTCCTTGAACCAGTACACCCCGCGAAAACGCCTTGCAACTCCAAGAAACAACCCGCAGGCGATAGACCCCCGACTGACCCAGCACCATCGCTCCGATGCCAAGGGTCAGCAACAAAACCAGCAAGCGTTTCATCATTGTGGACGTTTTAACTTATTGAGATCAAAACCGATGTCTAAACCGAGGGGTACTGAGATGGCAGTTTACCGCAAAATTGAGTTTCACAAAACGTTATTTGAAGCCCGTGAGAGCGCTTTCTTAATGTACAGATGGGGCAAATAGTGGGTCGTACACCATAGACCTCTATACGCAAAAACCTCATTTGGCACGAATCTATATTGGTCGAGGAGACTGGATTCGAACCAGCGACCCCCTGCTCCCGAAGCAGGTGCGCTACCAGGCTGCGCTACTCCTCGGCACCAGCGATTTATGAGTATAGAGCGGACTCGAGGCTTTGTCTAGGCAACCCTTCGAACCCACTGACCTCCTCGAGTGCAGTATCATGCAGCAAGTGAACCGATCATCGAGGCCTCAAGGCGACAAAGAGGGGGTTTTACATCCCCCAGCCGTACGGCTCTTTTGAAGACCGCATCAGGGTAGGTTAAGAAAAGACGTTTCCCAAATGGGACGCCCAAAGCAACGCCCGGATTATTGAAGAGCTAAATCTGCCCCAGACATTAAGCACTGGTGGATTGGTAAGATAAGGATTGATTTGCAGTGAAGTTCTCAAAATGAAGCGCTCAAAGCAACTCTCAGATATTAAGGGAGCTAAATCCATCCCAGGAATTAAGTTACCGGAGCACCTGGATGGCTCCTTCAAACAACCCCAAACCGTTTTTTTGCCAGACAGCCAATACTTCCAATAGCAAGATGCCTGTTAGAAATTATCAAACGCTCATTTTCTATGATGGAAAGATAAACCCAATCTTAATCCGAGCCAAACAAGCGTGTGGAAGGCTCTTCTGTATCGTATGCACTAGGCGAAATCTTTGGTACTGCTGCCCCTAGCAATTTTTAGCAAAAACCCCATTCGTGGAGGAACCCCATGAAACACTGGCTCTGGCTGATCGTTGTGTTAAGTGCAGCCGCATGCTCGATACAGGATGCAGGTGCCAATCCACCACCCGGCGGCCCCAACCCCAGCCGGACGGGGGTGTGGTCAGACCCCAAGACCTGGCCTAGTGGACAGGTGCCTCGGCAAGGAGAGGTGGTGACCATCCCGGCCGATCTGGCGGTGACGCTGGACATCAGCCCTCCAGCGCTCAAGGGCCTGACCATCAACGGTATTTTGCGATTTGATCGCAAGGATTTGCAGCTTAGCGCCGACTGGATTATGGTTCATGGGAAGCTCGAGATCGGCACCCCCAGCCAGCCTTTTCGCAACCGAGCCATCCTGACCCTCACCGGCAGCAACCCCAGCGAGAACATCATGGGCATGGGCAGCAAGGTGATTGGGGTGATGATGGGCGGCGTGCTGGACGTTCACGGCGAACCCCGCAATGGCTGGACCAAACTGAGCGGGAGTGTGTCCACCGGTTCCAACCGCATCACGGTGCTGGATCCGACGGGTTGGCGGGTAGGCGACCGCATCGTGCTGGCCTCCACCGATTTCAACCCCGATCAGGCGGAAGTGAGAACCATTACCGCGATATCCGGCAACAGCATCACCCTCGACGCGGCGCTCAAATACCCCCATTTTGGCGAAATTACCTACGGGGTAGACCAGCGGGGTGAGGTGGGCCTGCTCAGCCGCAACATTACCATCCAGGGCGATGAGGCCTCGAGCCAGGGTGGCTTTGGCGGCCACATCATGGCCATGCAGGGGGGCACATTGCGCATCTCGGGCGTGGAGCTCTTTCGGATGGGCCAGCGCAATCAACTAGCCCGTTATCCCATCCACTGGCACCTAATGGGCGACGCTTCGGGACAGTTTCTCAAGCAATCCTCCATCCACCAAAGCTTCAACCGCTGCGTAACCATTCACGGCACCAACCGGGTCGAAGTGGTCGGCAACGTGGCCTACAACACCGTGGGGCATTGCTACTTCCTCGAGGACGGCGCCGAAACCAAAAACCTGCTCGAGGGCAATCTGGGCATCCTGACCCGCCGCCCCAACAGCCAACAAGGCGAGCGCCCGGTCATTCCCACTGACACCAACCCCGCTACCTTCTGGATCACCCACCCCGACAACATCGTCCGGGGCAACGTGGCGGCCGGCTCGCACCACACCGGCTTCTGGTACGCCTTTCCCGAGAACCCCACCGGCCCTTCGGCGACCACCGCCATCTGGCCCCGCCGCACGCCGCTGGGCGAGTTTTCCGGGAACGTGGCCCACTCCAACTGGGATGGCCTCATGGTAGACCGAGGCCCCAACAAAAACACCCTACAGTCCGAAACCACCATCTACAACCCGCGCACCAACCCTGCCGACGGACAGACCCAGTACGATAACACCAAGAACCCCCCGGTACTGGCCGAGTTTAAGAACTTCACCGCCTACAAAAACCGAGGCAACGCCGCCTGGCTGCGCGGCACCAATCACAAGGTCACCGGGGCTAAACTGGCCGACAATGCCATTGGGGTGACTTTCGCCTCCTGGGAGAGCACGCTGGAAGACTCCCTGGTGGTGGGCGATAGCGCCAACAAGGGCTTCGCCGAAAATTGGGAATTCCGTGGCAGCGATGGGCGTAGCCTGCCCAGGCCCTGGGCAGCCAGCAACGGCGGCCCCATTCAGGACAACTTCCCCCTGCGCGGCTTCGAGTTCTACGATGGCAAGATCGGCTTCCGCAATGTGCAGTTTGTGAACTTCCAGCCCTTGCAAATCCAAAACGCGCAGGGCGGCCAGACCGCCACCCGCGAGGCCGGGGCCTTAAGCTACCTGCGCTTCACCGACTTTGCTATTGACAGCCGCAACTTCGCGCAGGGAGCCCGTTTCGAGAACGCCAAACCGGTCTACTTCCCTCCCAGAGCCGAGCCCTCCCCTGAAGAAATTGCCAATGATGACAACGCCGACGGCTACCGGGGTGCGGTTTTTGTGGATGCCGATGGTTCGGTGGGGGGCAGCCGGGGCCATGCCATCGTGTTCAACAACCCCTTCTTACTGGACACCAACTGTGTGCTGCGAGCCGAGTGGAACGCCGGAATTTGTAACTACAGCTACGGGCGTCTGTACATTTACAACGAAAGCGGCGGCAACATCGCCCCAGTCTCGCTTACGCGCAATGATGGCAGCAACCCGCTCTTCCGTATGTGGGGTACGCCCAACGGCGGCGATAATACGAATTTTGGGGCCAGCGTCATCAAGGGCCGCGGCTACACCTTGGGCGTGACGGGAACCATTCCCAACAAGCTCAAGCTGCGCTTTGAAGATAGTGCGCCGGGAGACCTCATCTACGTGGCAATCCCTTATAGCGGGGAGCCCTCCATTTACCGCGATTACTGGATTGACAACCGTAATAAACTGCCCCGGGCGGCTTCCAGGGCCGAATTCGATAGCAGCAACGGTGACCGCTACTGGAGCGAAGGCGGTATTGTTTATGTGAAGCTGGTGGTGCGCGACCAGCCTGGCCGCGACTGGGCGGTGCTGGACATCTGCCGCAACGACCTGTGCCGATGAGGCCCCCTACTGCGAGCGGGCTTGTATGAGCTGGTATAGCTCCTCCTCATTCAGGATGGTAATACCCAGCTCTCTGGCTTTCTCGAGCTTCGAGCCCGCACCCGGCCCGGCCACCACATAGCTGGTTTTCTTGCTGACCGAGCCAGATATTTTCGCTCCCTGGGCCTCGAGCTCCCGCGCTACTTCGTCCCTGGGACGGGACAGCTCGCCGGTAAGCACAAAAGTTAGCCCTTCCAGGGCGTTGCTTTTCTGCTTTTCCTTGGCCTCAAAACCTACCCCTGCAGCCCGCAGCCGTTCGATAAATTGTCGCATCTCGGGCTTCTCCAGCGCACCGTGGATAGCCTGGGCAGTTACTTCGGCAATGTCTTCGACCGCGTCCAGCTCTTCCACGGTAGCCGCCAGAACCCTGTCCAGATGCCCAAAACGCTTGGCCAAGGTACGGGCCGTGCTCTCCCCTACCTGCGGGATACCCAGGGCTAACAGGAGGCGCTCGAGGCCGCGGCTTTTGCTGCTCTCAATCTGCTCCACCAGGTTCTGGGCACTTTTTTCCGCCATGCGCTCGAGGGCCGCCAAGTCCTTGAGTTGAAGCTGGTACAGATCAGCTGCATCCTTAACCAGTCCAGCCTGTAAGAGTTGCTCGATGAGCTTTTCCCCCAGCCCCTGAATGTCCATGGCCCGGCGACTGGCAAAGTGGCGGATGGACTCAAAGGCTTTGGCTGGACATAGAGGATTTGGGCAGAGGTGAATTTTGCCGGACAGAACCAGCTCGGCGTTGCATTCAGGGCAGCGCTGGGGCCATTCCACAGGCTGTTCGCCGCGCGGTTGGTCGGTAAGAACCCGCAGCACCTCAGGAATCACCCCACCGGATTTGTGCACAAGCACCGTATCGCCGATCCGGAGGCCCAACTCCTGTACGTAACTCTCGTTATGCAGCGTGACCCGGCTAACGATGGAGCCGTCCAGCGAGATGGGCTCGAGTTCGGCCACCGGCGTCACCCGCCCGGTGCGCCCTACCTGAAAAACCACCCTCAGCACGCGCGTAGGTTTCTCCTCTGCGGGAAACTTGTAGGCAATGGCAAAGCGAGGGGTCTTGGCGGTATAGCCCAGTTCCGACCAGAGCGCGAGGTTATTGAGCTTGACCGTCACGCCATCGGCCTCAAAGGGAAGCTCCCGGCGGTGGGCCAGCATGTTCTGGTAGCCCTGCTCCACCCCCTGCACCCCCCGAACCAGGCGAAAACTGGGCTCTACGGCAAATCCAAGCTCTCTCAGCTTTTCCAGTAGCTCATACTGGGTGGCCACCCCAAATTCGTCTGGCCGCCCCACCCCGTAAAAAAAGCCGCGCAGGCCCCGGCTTGCGGTCACACGGGGGTCTTTCTGGCGCAGGCTGCCCGCGGCAGCGTTGCGGGGGTTTTTGAAAGGCGCAGCCCCCTCCTCTTCCAACCGGGCGTTCAGCTCCAAAAAGGTCTGGATGGGCAGGTAAATTTCACCCCGCACCTCGAGGCTCAGGGGCTCGGGCAGTTGCCGCGGTATGTCGGAAATGGTGAGCAGGTTGGGGGTGACGTCCTCGCCCACCGTCCCATCGCCCCGGGTCAGGCCGCGCCGGAGCACCCCATCGCGGTAGATCAGGTTGACCGAGAGGCCGTCAATCTTGTGCTCGAGTACATACGCATGGCTATCTTCACGGCCCAAGACGCGGTTGATGCTGGCTTCAAAGTCTTGAATGTCCTGTAGGCTAAAGGCATTGCCCAGCGAGAACATCCGACTCGGGTGGGGCACGGTTTCAAAGGTGGTCTCGTAGATTTGGCTGCCGACCGTCTGTGTGGGTGAGTCTGGGGTAATCAGTTCGGGGTGGGCTTCTTCCAGTTCTTTGAGTTCACGCAACAGCCGATCGTACTCCGCATCGGAAATCTCGGGGTCGTCCAACACGTGGTAGCGGTAGTTGTGGTATCGAATCTGCTCTCGTAACTCCGATATTCGCTGCTTGGGCGTAGACATAATGCGATTGTATCTTTTTTGCTCAAGAAGATCGAAGCGATTTCACACCGAACTCGCAAAGCCTCACAAAGTGCTGAAGGTGCGCTTCATTCTTTTGTCAAGCCCCTTTCAAGCTTCATGATTTCTGCTCTATAATGCCAGAGGCTAACAGCCAGTTTCGAACTTGTGTTGTTCACAAGTAAATGGAGGCGAATCGCATGAAGAAACTCGTAGTGCTCGGTGCTGCCGTGGCTACCGTATTGGGGCTGGGACTGGCCCAGGATGTGCGGGTCGGCATGGCTTTCGACGCAGGTGGCAAGAACGACCGCAGTTTTAACCAGTCTACTTTTGAGGGCGCGCAACGCGCTGCGCGCGAGTTGGGGGTACGGGTCTTCGACTTCGAGCCCGGCGACCCCGGCCAGGTGGGCCAAGGCATCCGCCGCTTTGCCGAAGAAGGCTTCGACCTAATTATCGGGGTAGGCTTCGCTAACGAGCCCTCCATTACCCGCAACGCCCAGGAATTCAAGGACATCAAGTTCGCGGTGATTGACTCGGTGCCCTGCGAAGGCAAGTGCGACAACGCGGTGGGTCTGGTCTTCCGCGAGCACGAAGGCAGCTACCTGGTGGGCTACATCGCCGGTCGCACCACCAATACCGGTGTGGTGGGCTTTGTAGGCGGTATGGACATCCCGCTGATCCACAAGTTCGAGCAGGGCTACCGTGCTGGGGCCATTGCGGGTATGCGTGAGCGCAACATCGCCAACCCCCGTGTGCTCATTAACTACGTGGGTACCACCCCTGCCGCCTGGAACGATCCCGGCAAGGCCAAAGAAATCGCCACCGCCCAGTCCAAGCAGGGTGCGGACATCATCTATGCCGCCGCAGGTGCTTCGGGCCTGGGCGTGCTGGACTTTGTGAAGCAACAGCGCTGCTTGAAGCAAGCCGAGCTGCCCTCGGGCATACGCTTCATCTCCAACAACGGCTCGGCAGTGCCCCGCTACGCGGCTTATAACCAGTCCTGCCCTGCCGCTACCACCCGCCCGATGTTCATGGTAGGGGTGGACGCCAACCAGAACTACCTGGGCGACACCGACAACAACCCCCGCACCCTCAACCACGTGCTCACCTCCATGCTCAAGCGGGTGGATGTAGCTACCTTTGATGTGATCAAGTCGGTTAAGGACAATACCTTCAAGGGTGGCGTGCGTGAATTCGGCCTGAACAACAACGGGGTGGGCTACGCCCTCGACGACTTCAACCGCGCTCTGATTCCTCAGGCGGTCATCAACCGCCTGGCCGTTTTGCGCAGCCAGATCATCTCCGGCGCCCTCAAAGTACCCGACAAGCGCTAGTTGGCCTTGCAGTGCAACGCTCAGGGTGTTTCCCTGGGCGTTTTTTTGCAGCAAATACCCCGTTTCTTTTGCCTCTCCCACGTCTCCACGCATCAGAGGAAGGATTGTTTGGCTTTGCGCTTTCGACGGCGTGTATCAAGCTAATCTTCCTTGTATGATTGAGGGCATGAACAATCCCGCTTCCACCCCCAGTACACCCCCCAAAGGTGCGGTGGCCCTCGAGCTCAAAGACATCACCAAGCGCTATCCGCTGGTCTTGGCCAACGACCGTATTTCGCTGGATGTGCGCTGGGGCGAGGTGCTGGCAGTGGTGGGGGAAAATGGGGCGGGCAAGTCCACACTGATGAAGATTGTCTATGGTCTGGTCAAACCCGATCAGGGAGAGATTTGGGCCAACGGTCAAAAGGTACATATCACTGAACCAGGCGATGCCATCGCGCAGGGGATCGGGATGGTTCACCAGCACTTCATGCTAGTAGACCCTTTCACGGTGCTGGAAAACGTGATTCTGGGCTCGGAACCAACGCAAGGAGCCCAGCTCAACCTGGCCCAGGCCCGCGCCGAGGTAGAGGCTTTGATGAAAGACCTCGAGTTCGACCTTCCGCTGGATACTCCTGTGGAAGAGCTGCCGGTGGGCTTGCAGCAGCGGGTGGAAATCCTCAAGGCGCTCTACCGCAAGGCCAAAATTCTGATCCTGGACGAACCCACAGCCGTACTTACGCCCCAGGAAGCCGACGAACTGTTCGATTTTCTGCGCCGTTTTGTGGATCAGGGCAATGCGGTTATTTTCATCAGCCACAAGCTGGCCGAGGTCATCAAGCTCTCGCACCGCGTGACCGTTATCCGCGACGGTAAGGTGGTGGGCACCGTCAACACCCCCGAGACCAACGTAGCACAACTGGCCCGCATGATGGTCGGGCGCGAGGTCATCCTTTCGGTGGACAAGTCCGAGGCCAGGCCCGCCGAGGCTGTGCTCGAGGTCATTGATCTGCACATTCCGGGTAAAGATAAAAAACACCGGCTCAACGGGGTTTCGTTTCAGGTGCGGGCCGGTGAGATCGTGGGCATCGCGGGGGTGGAGGGTAACGGCCAGACCGAGCTGGTGGAAGCCATTACCGGCCTGCGGCCCTACCAGGGCACCATCCGATACCACGGCCAGACCCTCAAGCCCAGCGCGCGAGCGGTGCGCGAGTGGGGGGTCTCCCATATTCCCGAAGACCGCAATGCGCGGGGCTTGGTGCTGGATTTTACCACCCGTGAAAATCTGATTTTGGGCGATCACTACCGCAGTCCCAACGCGGGGTTTTTGGGTTTTATTGATGCTGATACCATCGAAACGGAAGGCCGCGAAATCGTGGAACAGTTCGATGTGCGCCCCCGCAGCACCGAGCTGGCAGCCCGGCGCTATTCCGGTGGCAACGCCCAGAAAATCATTGTGGGGCGTGAGTTAAGCCGCAAACCCAAGGTACTGGTAGCCGCCCAACCCACCCGTGGGGTGGACATCGGGGCCATCGAGTTTATCCACGAAAACATCGTAAAGGCCAGGGACGCGGGTATGGCCGTACTGCTGGTCTCCGCCGATCTCAACGAGGTGCGCTCGCTGGCAGACCGCATCTTGGTGATGTTCGAGGGTCGCATCATGGGCGAACTCAAGGCCAGCGAAGCAACCGAAGAAAAGCTGGGGCTGCTGATGGCGGGCATCACCGAATGATTATCCTGGAAAATCTTAGCCGAGTTCTAGTGCTCCGGTAACTTAATTCCTGGGATGGATTTAGCTCCCTTAATATCTGAGAGTTGCTTTGAACGCTTCATTTTGGGAACTTCACTGCATATCAATCTTTGATACGCATTTCGGCAATATCATTCACTTTTGAGAGCCTAAACGATACTGCAGAAATGCTTTTCTACTCCCTTCGGTCGGCTTGAATCCTTCACCTCTGACTGCGTCCAACGCTGAAGGATTCAAGCGGAAACAGTATGACTTACCAAACCACTAGACTCTAAGCCCTACCTTTTGAGGGTTGCGTCGGTATCTCTAAACACCTCCGCACTGGACTCCCAGTAGGTCGCCATGTCTTCGACCAGGGCTCGAGCGCGCCGCAGAGTCTCTGGGTCTTCGGTGCTGTGCGATAGGCCGATCAGGTTAGCCACCATGTCGGAGAGCTTGGTCAGTAGCCCTTGCAGGGCTTCTTGCTGGGCCGTGCTAAGTTGTCTCAAATTAGCTATAGTAGCCGGGCTGGCACCGACCAGGGGGCCTCGCCCTTTGCGGTGGTCGGCCAGAGCGGATTCCAGGGTGCGGTGGCGAGCCAAGCGGCGTTCAAACTCGGGCAGGATATCCTTGTCCACTTGCTGCAAAACATCATCTACTTGGTGTCGGAAACTGGGGGCCTCGAGCAGCGCGATCTCGCGGGCCAGGGCGTCGCGGCGCTCCAAGGCCTTGCGCATGAGCGGGTCGTCCTGAATGAGCGGGGCCACGCGGTTCTCGAGCTGGGTGGCGCTCATGGCAATCCAGGCCAGCAGGGTGATGAGAAAGGGGACGGGCCAGGCCGAGCGATAGGGCTCGAGGCCCTGCACAAATAGCATCGCAGCCACCACCCCGAGGCCCAGTACCAATATCCAGATCGCCGGGGGCCGACCCCCTGCGCGCAACACACGCCAAAACATAGGTACAGCCTAGCAAATCGCGTCCGGGTCTGCTGGGTTAGAACGGTCTTCAGAAAAAATGGCACCATCGCGGTCATGAAAAGTACGTTCCCAGGCTTATTTTTTGCCGCTGGGAAACTCGAAAACATGCGTCCAGGCCCAGATGCATTCTCGTTTTCGCGCAGCGGCAAAAATAGCGAAGACCGCGTCACAAGAAAACACCAAGCCGAGGTAATCTCGGCCTGGTATGAGCTGTGCCACACTGTGTTTGTTAAGCCCTAAAAATTGCACGCGCAGCTACACGCTCGAGGGCACAGAACCCCCTGGACACTTGGCAACACACAACCCGGTGGGTTATCGGGTAGGCGCACCAAACAGGGTCTCGTCAAACAGCCAGTCTAGGCGCAGGTAGAGACCGGGCAGACTCTGGAAGCCCGCCAGGCTGGTCTGGGTGCCCAGCAGGTTGGCCCCTACCGAGAAGGTCAGGCCGGTGGCGACCCGCAGGCTGGCCTCCACCCCAAGCGAGAGCTGGCCTGAGCTGGTAGCGGACTGGAACAGATAACTACCGTTCGCACCTAGGCCAAAGGTATCGCTCAAGAAGTAGGTGAAGCCGCCCCCCACTTGACCGGTAAAAACACCCGTGTCGCTCAGGCGGTAAGCGGTTCCCAGACGCACAAACCAGCGCTCATCGGCCTGGTAGCCCCCGCGCACCTCGCCCTCGAACAAGATGCCGTCGGCATCGCGGTAGAAGCCGCCTCGCAGCACGTTCTGGGTTAGTACGCTCAGGCGGTCGCCGCGGTACGCACCGGCCAGACTAAAGCGGGTGCCGTCGGTTCCGCTGGCCTCACGCACATAGGTGGCCTGTGGAGAAACGATCAGATCGCTGCTGGGCCTATAGATCAGGCCGAACTCGTAGACCTGCTTGATGCCAGGGGCGCTGGCCTGACCGGAGATCTCGGCGCGGGCGCTGGCCTGCAGTTGATCGATCTTGTAGCGCAGGCCCAAGCCGGCGCTGGCCCCACCCTGGGCATTGTCGGCCAGGGTGACGTTGGAACTCAGGCCCAACTGGAGCGCCGGGCTGAGCGGAATGGTGGTCTCGAGGCCCAGGCGGGTGCGCCCGGCTTCGCCATCGAGGTTGGATAACTCGTAGGCCGCGCTTAGGTTGGTGGTACCTAGCTGGCGAGCCTCGGGGTCGGGGGTCTCGGGGCTGTTGCCCAGCAGGGTGCGTAGCAGCTCGTCGTTGGCAAAGCTACCCCGCACCCCCAGCGCGCCGCTCAGACGCAGCCCACTGGCGGCGTAGGTCAGGCGGCTTTGGAGCCGTATACCAAAGTTCTGGGTTAGGGCGTAGTCGAGGCCCAGGTCGGTAGCGCCGGGCGTGTCGCCCAGGCCAATCAACTGGCGCAAAGCCACGCCGAAACTGCCAAATCGCGCTTCCGCGCCTAACGAGAGGAAGGCGGTATCGGTCTGGAAGTTGTTGATGGACTGCGGACTCAGGCCAAAGCTGGCGCCTGCTCCCAGCAACAAGGCCAGATTTTCATCACCGGCCCGGGCTTCGGCGCTGAGCTGCTGGGTGGTGCTGTTGGCAGCATAATCGGTATTGAGGCTGTAACGACCGTTGAGGCTCAGCAAGCCAAATCGAGCGGCTGCACCCAGGCTGATATCCCGCTGGGCGTTGAGGGTTCCACGTGGGTCCTGGAAGCCTGGGGCTACGTCCTGGTATCTGCCCTCGAAGTTGAAGTTTTCGGACTTAAGGCTGAAACGGGCCGCACCTGCGACCTTGAGCAAGTCGTTGATCGGCGCGGCTAGTTCGGCCTCGAGACCGGCGTTCGGCCCACCCAGTCTAAAGCCCAGGCCCGCCAGCCCGGAGACACTGCTGTCCAGCGAGAGCAGCGTAGCTTTGATGCCGAAGGTCTCGGTTTCGTAGCCGGCTTGCAGACCGCCGCGCAGTTCGCGCACGATGCCGCTGGGGGTGGTGACGGCGTAGGCCACCTCGAGGCTCTGCGGGTTGCCGTTGAGATCGGTGGGTTGCAAGGGTGAGCGCAGTTGCAAGATACCCGCGGCGTAGTCAATCTCGTAGTCGGCGTTGCGCAGCAGAACGGTGCGGCTCAACACCAGGTTGGGGTTGGAACGATCGCGCACCACCCGCACCACCTGCTCGCTGTTGCTCACTACCGGGCGCTCGGTTGGCAGCAGGCCCAGCCGGTAGAAGCTGGTTCCATCGCCGGGGATCACCTCGCGGCGGTTGGCGTTGGGCACCAGCGCCGCAAAGGCGTTGAGGCCAAATCCACCCTGCCGCAACACCCCCTTGAGGCCGTTATAGCCGGCGTTATAGCCGGTGAGTAAGCCCTGGAAATCGGTGTTGAGCTGCCCGTATTGCAGGTAGTTTTTGTCCACCTCAAACCGCAAGAAGAAGCTATCGGCGGAGTTGACGTCGGTTCCAATCTGCGCGCTATCGCCCAGCAGCGGGAAGCGCTGGTAGGGGTTGGCGGGCGGCAGCAGGTTCACGTCGCGGAAGAAGAAGCCGTTCTGCACGCTGAAGTCTGCGCCGGTATTCACCGCAGCCGTGAGCAAACCCTCCCCCAGCACCGTGCCGCGCCCAAAAGCCCGCAAGGAGCTCTCCAGACTAAAGCCGTTGCTGTTGAGATTGGCCTGCACGCCCAAGGCACCCGAGACCACCCAGGGACGGGGTTCGGCCGCCTCAACCGGGAAACGGGCCTCGGTTCGTACATCGCCCGCAATCACCTCGAGGGTAACCACGTCGGGGCTGCCACCCTGCAAACGCGTCCCCAGGTTGGAGAGCGGTAGGCGGGCCTCGCCGTTCTCGAGGCGCACCTGGTAGCCCGGCACGGTAGGCTCGGCATCGGGCAGGTTGGGCTCGGGCTGCACGTTGACTGAGACATAACCCAGATTGGCCGGGTTGCCTTGGGCATCGCGCACCACGATGGTCAGCTCGGGTTGGTCGGCCCGGTCGGTGGTGAGGGGACGGCTGGGGTAGATCTGGATGACACTGGGCGCACCCCCGCCCTGCACGGCCCGCAGGTCGGCTAGCTCGCTACGCTGGATGGGCTGGGCCTGGCTCAAGCGCTCGAGCAGACTGGCCTCCCCTACCAGTACCCGCACATCACCCAGGCTGCCCAAGAGAGGCTGCTGGTTGGGCGTCCGGGGGCGTCCCGCCGAGCGGGTCTGGGGGGTTTGCAGGATCACACCCAGGCGGTCTTGCGGGAATTCCAGCGCCCCCTGGTGGGTCAGGCGGTAGCCCAGCACATAGCTGCTGCGCAAGGGGGCGGGCACAATCCAGAACAAGCGGTCGCCCGAGACCACGGGGTCGGCGATGGGATCGGCATTCTCGCGGGTGGGGTTGTTCAGTATGGACTGCTCGAGCCCACCCTGCCCCTCGCCGCGCAGCAGACGGCTGCTGCCCAACACGTAGCGGGCCCCAACCGGGATGCGATCCGAGAGGATGACCACACCCGATGCAGGGGCCGAAGCCAGACGGGCCGCCAGGGTGACCTCGGATTCACGCTCCCGCACCGGCTCGCGCACCACCGGCGGCGGGGGCGCAGGGGGCTGGGCTACGCTCAGACGGGCCTGGGCACGGTTGTTCTCGGGGTTGGGGTCGCTCTCGCGCAGGCGCACCTCGGCGAGGTTGGTCAGGGTGCCGGCCTGGGATGCGGTGGCTTGCACAGTAAAGCTCCGGCGCGCCCCGCTGGGCAGGCTGCCGATGGCCCAGGTAAGGGTACTGTCGCTGAGGGAGGCCCCTTCGGCCCTGACCTCGCTAAGCCCAGCAGGCAGGCGATCGGTCAGCACCACACCGGTAGCTTCGCTGGGGCCGTTGTTGACCAATACCAGGGTATAGGTTACCCGTTCACCCACGCTGGCCTGTGCTGGATTCACGAACTTGCTCAGGGCCAGGTCAGCTCGAGGCTCGGGCGGGGGCGGCGGTGGAGGTGTTGGTGGAGGCGGGGCCACCACCTCTAGCGTGGCCTGGGCTTGGTTACTGGCGGTGTCGCGATCGCGTTCGCTCGAGGTCACGCTGGCTTGGTTGGCGCGTGAACCCGCTACCTGACCCCGCACCACCACGCTAAAGCTGCGACGCTCCCCGGCGGGCAGGCGCTCCAGGTTCCAGGTCAGGGTGCTGCCCTGGCGGGTGGCCGCTGGGGTGGTGGAGACCATCTCGAGGCCCACCGGCAGCCGGTCGGTTAGAACCACCCCGGTAGCCGCATCCGGGCCATCGTTTCGCACGGTCAGGGTAAAGGTCGCGGTCTGTCCAAGCTCGATACGGGCGGGCTCGACCGATTTACCGAGAACCAGATCCACTTCGGGCTGGCGGGGCGGCGGAGGCGGGGCTACCACCTCGAGGCGGGCTTGGGCCCGGTTGTTCTCGGGGTTGGGGTCTTCTTCGGCAGCCTGCACTTCGGCCTCGTTCACCCAGGTGCCCAGGTTCTGGGCGGTGGCCTCGAGCTGCAGGCTCTGCTGCTGGCCGGGCTCGAGGCGGCCCAGACGCCAGGTCAGGACATTACCCTCGCGGGCCGCGCCATCTGCCTGCACATCCGCCAAACCACTGGGCAGGACATCCCGCAGGGTCACGTTGGTGGCCACGCTCGGGCCGTTGTTGGTTACCGTCAGGGTATAGCGCACGGTCTGACCGGGATTGGCCTGCGGCGCGCTTACACTTTTATTCACCGCCAGATCCACTTTGGGGGCCGGCGGGGGTGGGGGCGGCGGCTCCACCCGGGGCAGGGCCGGGCCGGGCTCAGCCGGCACGCGGGCGTAGTAGGGCTGGTTATCTAGGCGCAAACGGAACTTGACCGAGTTGGAGAACTGCTTGGTGGTGGGCAGAATCCGCACCAGAATGGCCCACTCCCCCCGCAGATCGGGCGTGATGCGGAACTCGTTGCGTGCCCACTGCACGTCGCCGGAGCTGGTCAGCTCACGGCGCTGTCCGTTGGGAAAACGCACGAAGATGCGCATCTCCTGGGGGCCGTCTGCGTCGAAGTTCTCGATGCGGAAAACCTTGCCCACCGCGGCTTGGCCCAGGGTAAGGCGGGCAGCCACCTGATCACGACCGAACTGCCCCCGCGTCACAACCGTAAACTGGCTGGCCTCCACCGCAAGGCCGGGGCTCAGGCGGAAGCCGAAGGCGTTTTTGCCGTTGCCAAAGGTGCGCACCGGTAGACCGTAGTAGCCTTGTACGAGGCTACCCTCGTAAAGGGTATCGTAGCGGTGGGTTTCCGCGTTGCCATAGCGCCGCTCTGCCAGCGCGTCGGCGGTGCCCCGGTTCAGCAGCTTGAAATCGGTACGCATCTGTACGTTCGGCGCGTAGATTTCGTCGCCGTAGTAGTTTTGCACGTCCCGCTTGTTGCGGTAATCGTTGAGGTTGATGTCGGGGCTATAAAGCTCGAGGCGCAGGGGCTGCGCAGCGGCCCGCTCGAAGACAGCCAGCCGATAGTCGTCCTGGCCCCCGGCCCGCTGGTCCCAGCCCACCTCACTGCCCACGCTCGAGAGCGGCAGGTTGATGCTCGACTGTTGAGCTACTCCGGGCTGAGCCATCGCCCAAGCAGCCAGGGCCAACAAGCTGGTCAGCGCGAATTTACCGAGTTCGTTTCGCATTGCTTTTACCCATCCAGGGAAGAATACAGGCCTCTTCATCAGCGCACCTCCTCCCAGAACAGGTCGGGGTCGGTTATGAGGCGGTCTATGGGGATGTTGCCGCTCAGGGTGTAGCTCAGGGTATAGGTTCCAGCCGGTAGGCTGCCCAGGCGGATTTCGTTGCCTTGGACGCCAGGCTGCAAGCCGGTTGCGGTGATGGCCCCACGGCTGCTGCCGGGCGGCAGCGGGTCGGCAATTCGCAGGTTGCGCACTGCTTTGTTCAGGGTCAGGGTAAGGGTCACGGTGTAGGTATTGGCTCCGACCTGGGTCAGCGTCTTCTCGAGACGCTGCCCATCCACACTGACCCGGGTCGAGCGGGTCACCCGCACGTCGCTGGCAGGGGCCTCGAAAAGGAAGTCCTCGGTGTAGATACCGGCCCCTTCGACGCGCACCTGACGGGTACCGCGCAGTCCGCGGTCATCGGGCACGGCCTTGGGCACGTAGGGCACGGTCAGGCCATCCACCCGCAGGGTATTGAGCCCTGGCGATACCTCGGGCAGGCTGTAGCGACCCTGGTCGTCGGTGACCGCATAGCGCCCGTCGGACAGGTAGACCCGCACACCCTGGAGCGGCTCATCTACCCCGCTGGTGTAGTTGTTGTCGTTGTTCTTGTCGAAATAAACCCGGCCCAGAATGGTGCCCTTGTCGCTAAAGACCCCCGGCTCGATGCGCACGGTGGCGGTGGCTACGTTGGAGTTGACCCGTACCGGGTTGAGCGCGTTGCCGATCAAGGCGCTGGCTTCGGCGGTGTTGACCAGTTGGCCGGTGGTGGGAGCAGCCGCCGTGACGGTGGTGGCAAAGCGCAGGCTGGCCGACTGGTCCGGGGCCAGTTCACCAATCACCCAGACCAGCCGCTGACGGCCGCCCTCGTTGGTGATCTGTGGGTCTGCAAAGGGCGTGCCATTCAGGGTGCTGCTTCCGGGGCGGTATTCCAGCCCCACGGGCAGCAGGTCGCTCAGGGTGACCTGCCGCATCGGTACGCCCGAGCCCTGGTTGGTGGCCTTGAGGATGTACTCGAGGCTGCCCCCAGTCCGGGCCACACCTTGCACGGCAGTCTTCTCGAGCACCAGGTTGGGGCCGCGCACCTCAACCCGGATGGTGGCGGGGTTAGACTCCTGACCGGTATTGTCGCGCACCGTGTAGGGAATCTCCACCGCGCCCACAAATCCTTCGACCGGGGTAAAGGTCACGGTGCCATCGGGGTTGCGCACGAAGGTGCCCTTGCCCGGAACGGTCACCCGGTCTTGTATGCCCGGCGTGGCGGGGTCGAGGTCGAGGGTGTTGGGGTCGAGCGTTGCACCCGCCCCTGGAGTATCGTTGGCGATCGGGTTGAGTGTTACCGGGGTGTTGTAGGGGGTGGTGGCGCTGTCGTTGTTGGCAACCGGGGCCGCCGGAGCCTGTACCGTGACGGAGATGTTGGCGGTGTTGGTGGTGCTTCCGCTGGTGTCGCTCACGGTGTAGGGAATCGTGACGGTTCCGGTGAAGCCCGGCTCCGGCGTGAAGGTCACGCTGCCATCGGGGTTGCGGGTGAAGGTGCCTTTGCCCGGTACGGTCAGGGTGTCCTGCACACCGGGTGTGAGGGGATCGAGGTCGAGGGTCGCGGGATCGAAGTTCGCGCCATCGCTCGGGGTGTCGTTGGTGAGCGGGTTGAGGGTGACGGGCGTGTTGAAACGGGTAGTGGCGCTATCGTTGGAAGCTGCGGGCAAGGGGTTGACCGTCACCACCAGACGGGCCGGGTTGGAGGTCTGGCCGGTGGCATCGTTGATGGTGTAGGGCGCTTGCACGGTTCCGGTGAAACCGGGTGCCGGAGTAAAACGCACCGTTCCGTCGGGTTGCAGTTCAAAGACCCCCTGCCCCGGCAGCTCGAGGCGGGTTTGCTGCCCTGGGGTGCTGGGGTCGAGGTCAACCGAACCCGGTACCAGGTTGGTGCCTGCCCCGCTGGTATCGTTGGCAATCGGGTTTAGTGTGACCGGGGTATCCCGCTTGGTGCTGGCAAAGTCGTTGTTGGCGATGGGTGCGGTGGGCGGGTTGACCGTCACGGTCAGGTTGGCCAGGTTGGAGGTCTGGCCGAAGTTGTCTTGGATGGTATAGGGGATGCTGACCGTCCCGCTAAAGCCCGGCTCGGGGATGAACTGCACCGACTCGTTGTTGAGGTTGGTGGCGGGCAGCAGCACGAAGCGGCCCTGGCCCGGCACTACCCTCTCGGTCTGCTGGCCGGGCGTGCTGGGGTCGAGGTCAATGGTGCTGGGCACCAGTTGCCCACCCGCGCCGGGGGTGTCGTTGGTGCTGGGGTACAGGGTGACGGGGGTGTTGAAGGGGGTGCTGGCCTGATCGTTGGCCGCAGTGGGCGGTGGCGGCGTGACGGTGATGATGATGTTGGCGGGGCTCGAGGTCACGCCTGCGCTGTCCTGCACCGTGTAGGGCGTGGTGGCCGTCCCCACAAAACCCGGCTCGGGGGTAAAGCGCACGGTGCCGTCGGGCTGGAGCTCGAAGGTGCCCTGGCCCGGTACGGTGCGGCTGGTCTGCTGACCCGGCGTGCTGGGGTCGAGGTCAACGGTATTGGGCTGGATGGACTGGCCGGGGTTGGTGACGTCGTTGGTGGCCACCGGCACGTTGACCGGGGTTCCCACCGGGGTGGTGGCCCGGTCGTCTACCGCGGCGGGCAGCTCGTTGACGGTCACGGTCAGGTTGGCCGGGTTGGAGGTTTGTGGGCTGGTGTTGGGGTCGTTGTCTTGATCCGCGACGGTGTAGGGGATGGTCACCGTGCCGGTGAAGCCGGGCACAGGGGTAAGACCACTTTGCCAT